>NZ_MUNP01000030.1 GCF_002001105.1 Rhodanobacter sp. C06
CTGTTTGCGCTGGGCAACCTATGGATGGCGCGCGGGATACTGCTGCAACCGAGATAGGGTTGCTGCGTCCGCCGTGGCCTGAAAAGGCTGGCGGCGGCACGAAGAACATGGAATGGGGCTCGCGGGCGGGAGCATCTTGCCTGCCGCTGGCTCAAATACGCGCCGAGAGCATGAGGCGGTGATTGATCAGACCATCCTTAACTGCTTCGCGTAGCGGCTTGACCAGGCCATGCTTCTCTAGCAAGTGGCGGAACTTGCATACTGTCGTCTCCTCCGGCGCACCCTCACTCCGCAGGTCGATGCCCACGAACCGCCGCTCGCCGTCGAGTCGTACAGCGCCTCTTCTACCGCCGGATCGGGCAGTGCGTACAACTGCTGCAGGAAGTGAATGCGCAGCATCCGTTCTAGACCCACCGCACGCGACCGCCGCCGACCGGTTCTTTCGGATAGTGCCGCTCGATCGCCGCGCACGGTGCTGACCACGGCACCACCTGGTCCATCTCCGCCAAGAACATGTCGCGCCGCGTCGCTTTGCGGCGCCGCTCGAATCCGGCATCGCGCTGCATCGACCTTGTCAGGGCCGTTGTCCAGGCGCAGGCGTTGGGGCGCACCGCGTAGCTCCACCAACTCGTCCAACGCCCGGATCACCCGCAGAGACGGCAAACTGGTGTCGATCTCACACTGTGCCAGAGGTCAGTCTTGTCTGATTGTATAAGTGCTTATACATTTTGCTTCGCCGGCCGCGCCATGACCTGACCTGACCTGCCGAGCGATGGCCCATTCCAGTTGCCCTGTCACATAGAAAGGCCCGTGCGCCCCTCTACCAGGAGCTCCTTATGTACAAGTCACTCTCGCTCGGCGCGGCTCTCCTGCTCGCGCTTCATGCCGTGCCCGCACCCTGTCACGCTACTCCCACGGCACCACCCGCTTGGATCACTCGCAGCAACGATGCATCCCGTGTCTTGCTTGACGCAACCGGACCGTTCAGTCCCGAGGACGCGTCGGACTATGGCGACGCGCGGTTCGACACGCGTGTGGCAGATCTCCGGCCACGCGCCAGCGAGCGCCAAAAGGCGGCTTTGCTGGAGGCGCGCAAGGAATTGGAGCGCCGTCTGCATGGTGAGCAGGACGAAAATGTCCGCCAGGATCTGAACATCCTGATTGGACAGATCGACCTGCAGGTCGAAGGGATCGACCTCGACGACAAATACATGCTGCCGTTTGTCGACCTGGGCCAACTCGTATTCAACGGCGAGTTCGTCCTGCTGAAGGACGGAGTTGCCAAGGAACGGCACCCCGCAGCGCTCAAGCGGCTCGAATGCTATGCAGGAATGGCGCCAGGTTGCACTCCCATCACCAAGCTCGCTGAAGCCCAGACTGAGAGCCGCCTCGGAAACCGGACCCTGCTCGGGCCCTTCCGTGATGCCCTGACGGACCAGCTTGATAAACGCGAACGGTACATGGCCGGACTTCGCCAGCTCTTTAAAAAGAATCATCTGGAAGGTGCTGGTCCAGCGCTGAATGCCCTCGACCAGCAACTGCGGGACTACGACCGCTGGGCGCGGCAGACAGTGTTGCCACGCGCCAGGGCGGACTTCCGCCTGCCGGAGGCCGAATACGCCCATAACCTCAAAGTCGTAGGTTTGAACATCGATACACGCGACTTGATCCATCAAGCGATGGTCGAATTCGCCGAAACACGATCAGCCATGCAGGTGCTTGCCCCCGTGGTGGCCAAGGCGGAGGGTATCCAGGGAACCGACTACCGGGAGGTGCTCAAGGCGCTGAAGGCCAAACAATTGGACAAGTCCTCGGTTCTACCTACCTATCGGCGCGTGATCGCCCAGGTAGAGGCCACGATCCGAAAGCAGGGCATCGTAACGTTGCCCAAGCGCGAAATGGACGTTCGCATGGCGTCGGACGCGGAGGACGCGGCGATCCCCGCACCTCACATGGATCCTCCGCCATTCATCGGAAACAAGGGCGAGCACGGCACGTTCGTGCTGACCAGCGGGCACCAGGGAGGCGGCTCCAAGCAGACCTACGACGACTTCACGTACGAAGCGGCAGCCTGGACCATGACCGCCCACGAGGGGCGGCCCGGACACGAATTGCAGTTCGACGGGATGATAGAACACGGCGTTTCGCTGGCACGCGCCTTGTTCGCCTTCAACAGCGTAAACGCGGAAGGGTGGGCGCTCTATTCGGAAATGGAGATGCTCCCCTACGAACCGCCGGCGGGCCAGTTCGTCGCCTATCAGCTCCGTCTGTTGCGCGCAGCCCGGGCCTTCCTCGACCCCATGCTCAACCTTGGCATGATCACCCGCCAGCGCGCACACGATGTCCTGGTGCAGGACGTGGGTCTGTCCGAGGGACTGGCGCGTGAGGAGCTGGATCGCTATACGGCCGAATCTCCCGGGCAGGCGACCGCCTACTTCTATGGATATTCGCGTATCGTCCAATTGCGCGAGGCCACCGAACTGGCATTGGGAAACAAATTCAACCGAAAAGCATTCAACGACTTCCTGGTAAGCCTGGGGATGTTGCCGCCCGACCTCGTCGCCGAAGCAGTCCGTACGCAGTTCATCCCGGCCGCGGAACGGGCAACCCAGCAAACGTCCCATTGAAAGGCATTTAGGCAGTCGATCATGGCAACAAAGCGTCGCGCGGCAACCAGAGCTCACCACAACGACCTCTCCGGTCCCGGCCCGGCTCAGCCGGGCCTGGGCACGCAGCTGCGCCGCCTGGTCAACCACCTGGACAGCGCCGTCGAGGAAGCATACCGGCGGGCAGGGCTGGACTATCGCGCACGCTATACCCCAATCGTGCGCATGTTGATTGAGCAGGGGTCTTGCACGCTTCGGGAGATTTCCCAAAGCATCGGCATCAGCCATTCGGCAGTCAGCCAGACCGTGTCCCAAATGGCGAGCCGGCAATTGGTTGATGTTTGTTCGGCCACGGATGGACGCGAACGCCTCGTAAGCCTTTCGCCGCAAGCGAGGGCGCTCTTGCCGGACCTGGAACGCTGCTGGCGTGCGACAGCCAGAGCTGCCGCTTCCATCGACGCGGAACTGAGCTTTCCGCTCTCGACACTGTTAAACGAAGCACTCCAGGCGCTTGAGCGGCGCTCGTTCTCCACCCGATTGGCCAGCGCACCCCCGTCCGACTGAATGCCTTCGCCGTGCCTTGGCAAGTCTGTCTCGGGGGCGTGTTTTCCTATCATCAGAGGCCACGAGCGTCACTGGTAGGACCCGTGGCCTCCCCCTTGGATATCGGTGAGTTGGATCATCGACGGTGGGTCGGGCTGGTTAGCTCCCTGGCGCATCCAGATGCGGAGTCCGAGCGGTGATCCGGAGTCCTCTGGGATTGCGATGTAGGATTGGACTACCTTTTACCAACGACCACTTTGTCTCTGATCGCGGGAATCAAACGAAACGAGCCGGCATCTGCCGGCTCTTTTCGATTCAGGCTGCTGACTCGACGCTCAGCTATCCCCGCTGCGCTGATACTGCGGCGACATCGGCATCATGTTCGCGTTCTCGTTGTACATGACCCAGATGGAGGCGCCCAGCACGATCACCACCAGCACGATGGTGAAGATGAAGGCCATCATGTTCCAGCCGCCTTCCGAGTGCGTGTCGAGGTGCAGGAAATAGACGATGTGCACGAAGATCTGCACGATCGCGAGCAGCAGCACCAGGGTGATGGTCAGCCAGTGGCTGTCGAACACATGCCCCATCACCAGCCAGAACGGGATGATGGTGAGGATCGCCGCCAGCACGAAGCCGGTCAGGTAGCCGCGCAGGCTGCCCTGGTGCACATGCAGGGTGTCGTCCGCGTGGCCGGGAGAGGATGGATGGCTCATCGCAGCACTCCTGCCAGATAGACGAAGCTGAAGACGCCAACCCACACCAGGTCCAGGAAGTGCCAGAACATGCTCAGACACTGGAGGCGCCGGATGTTCGCTTCGGTGAGGCCGAACTTGCCCAGCTGCACCATCAGCACGATCAGCCACAGGATGCCGACGGAGACATGCAGGCCGTGCGTGCCGACCAGGGTGAAGAACGAAGACAGGAAGGCGCTGCGGTCGGGGCCGGCGCCGGCCTCGATCATGTCGTGGAACTCGTGCAGCTCCAGCCCCACGAAGCCCGCCGCCAGCAGGCCGGCCACCGCCAGCCACGCCAGCATGGCGCGCTTGCGCTGCCGCGCCATTTCCAGCATCGCGAAACCGAAGGTCACCGACGACAGCAGCAGCAGCGCCGTGTTCACCGCCAGGCCGGGCAGGTCGAGTATCTGGGCGGCCGACGGCCCACCGGCGTCGTTGGTGCCCAGCACGGCATAGCAGGCGAACAGCGAGGCGAAGATGAAGCAGTCGCTCATCAGGTAGATCCAGAACCCGAGCAGGGTTCCGTTGTGAGCGGGCGGCTCCTCGTGGCAGAGGAACGTCGAGGGTGCGCTACCGGCAGTATCGACAGCCGTACTGTTCATGCGCGTGCCCCTTGGGTTTCAGCTTGCCAATTGCCGGTGTGTTCGAACTCCCGTACCTCTTCTGCATGGATGTGGAAGTCGCGGTGGTAGTTGAAGGTGTGGGCGATGGCCGCGACGATGATGCCCACGAAGGACGCCGCCGCCAGCCACCAGATGTACCAGACCAGGCCGAAGCAGCAGAGGAAGGACAGCACGCCGATGACTGCGCCCGCTGCCGTGTTCTTCGGCATGTGGATCGGGTGGAAGCCTTCCAGCGGGCGCCGGTAGCCGTGCTTCTTCATGTCGGTCCAGGCGTCGCGCGCGTGGATGTTGGGAATGAACGCGAAGTTGTAGTCCGGCGGCGGCGACGAGGTGGACCACTCCAGCGTGCGGCCGTTCCACGGGTCGCCGCCCACGGCGTAGGCCTTGCGCCGCACGATGCTGACGTAGATCTGGATGATGAAGGCCAGGATGCCGAGCGCGATCAGCAAGGCGCCGAACGCGGCGACGATGAAATACGGCTGCAGGGCCGGGTTGTCGAAATGGCTGAGGCGGCGGGTCACGCCCATGAAGCCCATGATGTACAGCGGCGTGAACGCCACCCAGAAGCCCACCAGCCAGAACCAGAAGCTGGCCTTGCCCCAGGACTCGTCGAGCTTGAAGCCGAACGCCTTGGGGAACCAGTAGTTGACCGCCGCGAACACGCCGAACACCACGCCGCCGATGATCACGTTGTGGAAGTGCGCGATCAGGAACAGGCTGTTGTGCAGCAGGAAGTCCGCCGGCGCCACCGACAGCATCACGCCGGTCATGCCGCCGATGGTGAAGGTGAACAGGAAGCCCATCGTCCACAGCATCGGTACGGTGAAGTGCACGCGGCCGCGGTACATGGTGAACAGCCAGTTGAAGATCTTCACTCCCGTGGGGATGGAAATCATCATGGTGGTCAGCGAGAAGAACGAGTTGACGTCGGCACCCGAGCCCATCGTGAAAAAGTGGTGCAGCCACACCAGGTACGACAGGATCATGATCGCGACGGTGGCGTAGACCATCGACGAATAGCCGAACAGCGGCTTGCCCGAGAACGTGGGCACGACTTCCGAATACACGCCGAAGATCGGCAGGATCAGGATGTACACCTCCGGATGCCCCCACACCCAGATCAGGTTGATGTACATCATCACGTTGCCACCGAAGCCGCTGGTGAAGAAGTGGGTGCCGAGGTAGCGGTCCAGCGAGAGCAGCAGCAGCGTGGCGGTGAGCACCGGGAACGTCGCGATGATCAGTCCGCTGGTGCACAGCGCGGTCCAGCTGAATACCGGCATCTTCATCATCGTCATGCCGGGCGCGCGCATCTTCAGGATCGTGGTCACGAAGTTGACGCCGGTCAGCAACGTGCCCACGCCGGACAGCTGCAGGCCCCAGATGTAGTAGTCGACGCCGGGACCCTGCTGCAGTTCCGAGACGGGCGGGTAGCCCAGCCAGCCGGCGGTCGAGAAGTCGCCGACGAACAGCGACACCATGAACAGGATCGCGCCCCAGAACGTGAACCAGAAGCTCAGGTTGTTGAGGAAGGGGAACGCCACGTCGCGCGCGCCGATCTGCAGCGGCATCACGTAGTTCATCAGGCCAACGATGTAGGCCATCGCCACGAAGAAGATCATGATCGCGCCGTGCGCCGAGAAGATCTGGTCGTAGTGTTCCGGCGGCAGGTAACCCATCTGCGGGCCGAAGGCGTAGGCCTGCTGCGCGCGCATCATGATGGCGTCGGAGAAGCCGCGCAGCAGCATCACCGTGCCGAGGATCATGTACATGATGCCGAGCTTCTTGTGATCCACGCTGGTGAACCAGTCGTGCCACAGGTAACCCCACAGGCGCTTCTTCGTGATGTACCCGAGAATGGCCACGCCGCCGAGCGCCACCACGACCAGGGTGACGAGGACGATGCGGCCTTCGAGGTCGGGTTTCAGGAACGGCAGCGAGTCGAGCGTGAGCCGACCGAACAGGAAATCCCACACGGGCGCACGATGGGGCATGGCTTCGGGCATGGCTTGAATCTCCGCAAGCAGGTCAGTGCGCCGCCGCAGCCTGGGCGGGGACTGTTTTCCCGGTATCCACCAGCGAGGCGGCGCCGGCGTGCACAGGGGGTTCGTGCATGCCCTGCATGGGTGGCCCGGCGTCGGTCGACATCATCTGGCTCATGCACAACTCGCCGGGGTCGATGCAGCGATCGAGGATGCGCGTGTACAGGTCGGGCTCGAAGCGTGCGTAGTAGTGCACCGGTGCATCGCGCTCGGGCTGGCGCAGCCGGTCGTATGCCTTGGTGTCGAGTTCGCTGCCTTCGGCGCGGACCCTCGCCACCCAGGCGTCGAAGTCATGCGTGTTCATGCCCTCGAAGTCGAAGCGCATGTCGGTGAAGCCCGCGCCGCTGTAGTTGGCCGAGAATCCCCGGTATTGGCCCGGCTTGTTGATGACGGCGTGCAACACCGTCTGCATGCCGGGCATGGTGTAGACCATGCCGGCCAGCTCCGGCACGGAGAACGCATCCATCATCGCGTCCGAGGTCATCTTGAAGCGGATCGGCACGTCCACCGGCGCCGCCAGCTGGTTCACCGTGGCGATGCCGTACTGCGGATAGAAGAACAGCCACTTCCAGCGCAGCGACACCACGTCCACTTCCAGCGGCTTGGTGCCGGCGGCAACGGGTTGTCCCTTGGCCACGCGGTCGAGCGGACGATAGGGGTCGAGCTGGTGGGTGCCGATCCAGCTGATCGCGCCGATGGCGATGATGATAAGCAGCGGCCCGGCCCACACCACCAGCTCCAGCTGGGGCGAATGATCCCACTCGGCATCGTAGCGGGCCTGCTTGTTGGAGGCCCGGTAGCGCCACGCGACGACGCCGATCGCGATCAGCACCGGCACGATGATCAGCATCATGATGATCGTGGTGACGATCATCACGTCGCTTTGCTGGCGCGCCACGTCGCCGGACGGATCCAGCAATGCCAAGTGGCAACCGCCGAGCAGTGCAAGTGGCGACAACAGCAAGCCACGAAGACGTTTCACGGTCATGGGCGCGTGTGCATCAGGCAACGAGGTGCGCCTACACTACTCTTCAAGGGCGGGCCTATACTACCCCCGCAAAACCTGTTTTCCGACTGATTCGCCACGCCGGAGATCGGTCGGAGTTGCAAAGGGAAGTTGTGGTGGCCATGTGAATCGACCGCCGCATTGCGCGATGCCGCAGCCGGTCCGTCCGGCGACTTCATGCACGATCTCGCCAGGGAATTGCCATGCCAAGCAGCCACACCCAGTCGGTCCCAGGTTTGGTCGTGCCTGCGCATGACGGGAGTTCCCACGCGGATCAGATGACGCCGGGAGATCTCGCGGTCGGCGTGCTGGTCGGTCGCGTCAGCCAGTCCTTCGACTTCTTCGTGTTCGGCATCGGCTGCGTGCTGGCGTTCCCCGAGGTGTTCTTTCCCTTCGCCAGCCAGATCGATGGCGTCTTCTACTCCTTCGCGATCTTCGCGCTCGCCTTCATCGCACGGCCGCTGGGCTCGATGTTCTTCGTGGTGCTGCAGCGCCAGCTCGGCCTCCCCACCAAGCTGACCATCGCGCTGTTCCTGCTCGGCATGGCGACGGCCGGCACGGCCTTCCTGCCCGGTTACGCGACGCTGGGCTGGGCGGCCATCCTGGCGCTGGCGGTGTTGCGCTTCGGGCAGGGTTTCGCGCTGGGCGGCAGCTGGAGCGGGCTGGCTTCGCTGATGGTGCTCAAGTCGCCCAAGGAGCGGCGCGGCTGGTATGCGATGCTGCCCCAGTTGAGCGAGCCGATCGGGTTCATCATCGCGGCCGCGCTGTTCGCCTACATCTGGGCCAGCCTGTCGCATCAGGAGTTCGTCGACTGGGGCTGGCGCTATCCGTTCTTCGCGGCCTTCGCCATCAACGTGGTGGCCTTGTTCGCGCGTTTGCGCATGGTGGTCGCGCCCCGCTATGCCGAGCAGCTCAAGGAGCGCGATCTCGAACCGTCGTCGATGCGCGAGCTGGTGCGGTCGCAGGGCAACAACATCGTGTTGGGTGCCTTCGCTCCGCTGGCCAGCTACGCGATGTTCCACCTGGTGACCATCTTCGCGTTGTCATGGGCGTTGCTGTTCACGCGGCAATCGGTGGTCAGTTTCCTCGTGGTGCAGATCATTGGCGCCTTCGTGGCGCTGCCTTGCATGATCCTGTCCGGCCGCGTGGCAAACCGGTTCGGTCGCCGCACCACCCTGGCTGTCGGCGGCGTGCTGATCGCGGTCTACAGCGGCTGGACCGCGTTGTTGCTCGCCGGCGGTACCGCGAACAGCTACGTGTTCATCATCCTCGGTTACGCCTTGCTCGGCTTCACGCTCGCGCAGGCGGCCGGTGCGGTGAGTTCGAACTTCCGGCCGGAATTTCGCTACTCCGGCGCCATGATCACCTCGGATCTGGGCTGGCTGATCGGCGCGGGCTTCGCCCCGCTGGTGGCGCTGGCGCTCGCCCGCTATGCCGGGGTGCCTTACGTGGGCCTGTACCTGCTTTCGGGGGCAGTGGGCACGCTGGCCGCCTTGTGGATCAGCCGTCGCTCGGGTGGCTTGCCCAACGACTGATGCTTGCTCGGGCCCCGCCGCGGCATGATGTCGCTGATCGCGTGGCTGGCGTAGAACCTTCGGTGACGCGCGGCGTGCATGGTGCGATCATGCCGCGCCATGCCTGACACCCGAATCCCTTCCGACAACGATGATCGCCACGTGCGCGGCCCGCTGGCGCTGGGCCTGCTGGCCCTGCTCGGCCTCGTGTTGTTTGCCAGCTTCGTGGCGCTGGGCACTTGGCAGGTGCACCGGCTGGCGTGGAAGACGGCGCTGATCGCCCATGTCGACGAGCGCGTGCATGCGGCGCCCGTGCCAGCGCCGGGTCCGGCGGACTGGGCCGGCGTCACGGCGGCCAACGCCGAATACCGCCACGTTCGGCTCAGCGGCACTTGGCTCGGCGGCCGACAGACGCGGGTGTGGACGGCCACCGACGCCGGCAGCGGTTACTGGATCCTCACCCCGCTGCGCCGCGACGACGGCAGCATCGTGCTGGTGAACCGCGGCTTTGCGCCGGCGGGGTGGTGTGACCTCAAGGGTCATTGCCCGGCGCCGCCGACTGGTGAAGTCACGGTCACCGGCCTGCTGCGGATCAGCGAACCGTCCGGCCTGTTCCGCCACAACGCCCCCGCCAGCGACACCTGGTACACCCGCGACGTGGCGGCGATCGCGAAGGCGCGTGGCTTGGCGGACGTGGCGCCATACTTCGTGGATGCCGATGTATCCAGCGGTACAACCTGGCCGCGTGGTGGCATGACGGTGATCCACTTCCCCAACCACCACCTCAACTACCTGATCACCTGGTACGTGCTGGCGCTGATGGTGCTCGGGGCAGCAGGCTACGTGGCGCGCGACGAATACCGGCTGCGGCATCGGCGACGGCTCAAAGGCCCCGGTTGACCGGGAGCGATTGTCTCCCGATGCACGAAGAGTGGTGGTAGGACGCCAACTCCAATGACGGCAGGGCTCTGCAAAGAACACACTCGCTGCGGAATGCGGGGCTGATGGATCTAATCACCATGCCGCCATGCACGCAGTTGCAAGCTTCAGCAGGCCAAGGCGGAGCAGTCGCGACGACGATCGTGCAATTGTGTGTGGCGACAGGCAGAAGCGGGGGACATCGCTGTCTCTCCGCGACTTGGGCGCCCCGAGCGTTGCGAGTCGTCGTTGCTGCCGAGCGCGTGCGATGACCGAGTCATCGGCACGCAACCCTGGATCAACATACTCAAGATGGAAGATCAGGGGTCGCTCTTGGTTTTGCGACTGACCCGCGCGGAGAGGGGCACCGACCATTTTTGGGGCCAGTAAATGCCGTGGCGCAGATCGGACCCGCTATAGATGGTGATTTCATCGAAACCGGCTCTTGTCAGCTCATCCAGCATCGACGATTCAGAAAAAACCCGCATTTCCAGCGTGCTCCCGGGGCCGCCGTGGAAAATAAGGTCATCGAAATACTGCACCCTCCCGTCGCGCGTCGTGTTCTTCAGCTGATAACCCTTGGGCGTTTTCGTTATGGAATAGTCGTTCAGATCGGGAAAGTGTTCCTGTGTTGGAACCATCTCCTCGCCCGGGTGGCTGAACGGGACGGAGAAAATGAAGGCGCCGCCGGGCTTCAGTAGCTTTTTCGCATTTTCGAAGGCACGCGAAACCGGTGGCTCGACATGTTCGAATACGTCGGTGGAAACGACGAAATCCAGTGTCCCTTCCATGGATGGTTCAATATTGGTGATGTCGAGATGTGGCGCCTGGTGGTAATAAGTATTTTTGTAGGCTAGCCGATGGGCCAGCGGAATGGCATAGCCATCCCAGCAGCTCATGCCTATGCCGACAATATCAGGGCGTGGAGGGTTGATTTGCGAAATGCTCAGGCTGCGCCCGAACAATTCAGTTGTGAGAATCTGGATGATGGAGCGCATCCGGACCGTGGAGCCACATTTGCCGCACGTCGAAGCTTCACGAGTTAGTTCGCTTAAAGCCACCTCGTTCTGCATGTCGCAAATATTGCAATGGAAAGCGAATGGCTCGTCAGGGCGGTGATGCGCTGCTGTCATGTTCAATGTACCCCTTACCCTCTATGGTGCTCTATGGTGCTGAACCATGATGGTCGCATGGTTTTATGGCCGTACTTCGAGATTCTGGCTGTGCGGTTGTGATCATGTCAACGACCATGAACTGCACACGTACCCAACTGGACTGCCACTGGCCATTTTCGTTGAGCAACCTGGCAAGAAGGGAGCGCTTGCTCGTGTTGTATTGCTTCGTGGACTCAACGGTATGCGAGCCAAAACCAGATGTACGATCGATGCTGCCTTTCATGTGTTCAACCACCCACTTGCACATGTCACGACGTCACTTTTTGCAAAGTCCGTATGCTGAGTCGCCAAGGCCGGACTTGGTCGAGCCAGGAGCGGGATCGCGTCAGGCGCGACCGTACACGTCGTCGTAGCGCACGATGTCGTCTTCGCCGAGGTAGCTGCCGGACTGCACCTCGATCAGCTCCAGCGCCACCTTGCCGGGGTTGCGCAGGCGGTGCTTGCTGCCGAGCGGGATGTAGGTGCTCTGGTTCTCGCCGAGCAGGAACACCTTGTCGTCGCAGGTGACCTCGGCGGTGCCGGAAACCACGATCCAGTGCTCGGCGCGATGGTGGTGCTTCTGCAGGCTGAGGCTGGCGCCGGGCTTCACCACGATGCGCTTCACCTGGAAACGTTCGCCCGCCTCCAGCGAGTCGTAGCTGCCCCAGGGGCGGTGCACCACGCGGTGGAAGGAGTGCTCGCTGCGGCCGGCGCGCTTGAGCTGTTCCACGATCTTTTTCACGTCCTGCGCGGCATCGCGATGCGCAACGAGGGTGGCATCGGGTGTGGTGACCACCACCAGATCGTCCACGCCCACGGTGGCGACGAGATGGCGGTCGTGCGAGCGCAGCAGCGAGTTGCGCGTGTTCACCGCGAGCGTGTCGCCTTCGCGCAGGTTGCCGTCGGCATCACGCTCGCCGGCCAGCCACAACGCCGACCAGGAGCCGATGTCGCTCCAGCCGCAGCTCACCGGCACCACTGCGGCGCGCGTGGTCTTTTCCATCACCGCGTAGTCGATGGAATCCTCCGGCACCTTGGCGAAAGCGTCCTTGTCCACGCGCACGAAGTCGAGGTCGGCATGGGCGGCGGCATGCGCGGCGCGCACGGCGGCCAGCATCGCGGGCGCGTGCGCCGCCAGCTCTTCGAGATAGCGGTCGGCGCGGAACAGGAACATGCCGGAGTTCCAGTCGTAGCCGCCATCGGCGAGATACCCCTCGGCGGTGGCGAGGTCGGGTTTCTCCACGAAACGTTCGACGCGGAACGCGCCTTCGCCCAGCGCCTCGCCGCGGCGGATGTAGCCGAAGCCGGTCTCGGCGCGGTCCGGGCGGATGCCGAAGGTGGCCAGCCAGCCCTGCCTGGCCAGTGGCAGCGCTTGCGTTACGGCTGCGGTGAAAGCGGCGGTTTCAGTGATCAAATGGTCGGCGGGCAGCACCAGCAGCAGCGACTCGGGGTCGCGCTTCAACGCCTCCAGCGCGCCCAGCGCGATCGCCGGCGCGGTGTTGCGTGCCAGCGGCTCCAGCACCACGGTGCCGCCTTCGATGCCGGCTTCCAGCAACTGCTCGGCGGCAAGAAAGCGGTGGTCCTCGCTGGCCACCACGATCGGCGCCGCCACCTCGGGCAGGGCGCGCGTGCGCGCGACGGTCTGCTGGAACAGCGTGCCGTGGCCGGCCAGCGACAGGAACTGCTTGGGCAGGTTCCGGCGCGAGACGGGCCACAACCGGGTGCCGCTGCCGCCGCTGAGGATCAGGGGAATGAGCATGGTGGATCGACCTTTGTTTGCCTGCGTTTCGCGGCTTGCCGCAGGAGCGCACCCTGTGCGCGAATGAACTCGCGAAGAGCGTCATCGCGCACAGGGTGCGCTCCTAGAGAGATGTCAGGCGCGCTGGTGCACGAGCGCATCCAGCACGTCGTTCAAGCCGCTTTGCCAATCGGGCAAAGCATAGCCGAAGCGCTGCTGGAAGCCGGTGTTGTCCAGCACCGACCAAGCCGGTCGTTTGGCTGGCGTGGGGTAGTCGGCAGTGGTGATTGCCGCCACGCGCGGAGCGCGCGCGATCAACCCGCGCTCGACGGCGCCGGCGAAGATCGCCTCGGCGAAGCCGTGCCAACTGGTGTGGCCGCTGGCGACCAGATGGTGGGTGCCCTCCAGCTCACGACGTTGCGTGGCGTCGGCAGCTTGCCAGGCATCGAGCGCGGCCAGCGTGCCGGCCACGATCAGTGCCGTACTGGTGGGTGCGCCGACCTGGTCGGCCACCACGCGCAGCTCGTCGCGCTCGGCGCCCACGCGCAGCATGGTGCGCAGGAAGTTCTGGCCGTGCGGCGCATATACCCAGGCGGTACGGAAGATGAAATGCGCAGCCCCGCTGCTGCGCAACGCCTGCTCGCCGGCGAGCTTGCTGCGGCCGTAGGCGCCCAGCGGCGCGGTGGGCGCGTCGACGGGGTAAGGTACGGTGGCCGCGCCGTCGAACACGTAGTCGGTGGAGTAGTGGATCACCAGCGCGCCGTGCGCGGCAGCCCAGCGACTGAGCACGCCCACGGCTTCGCCGTTGACGCGGGTGGCCAGTGACTCTTCCTGTTCGGCGCGATCCACCGCGGTGTAGGCGGCAGCGTTGACGATCACGTCGGGGCACAGACGGTCGAGCAGGGTGGGCAAGCTGTCCGGTACGGCGAGATCGGCGGTCCCGATGGTCGCGCCATCAAAGCGGTTGCCGTCGCGGCTGGCAGTGACGAGTTCGCCACGCATCGCCAGTCCGCCATCCTCGACAAAGCTGCGGCCGAGCTGGCCGTTGGCACCGAGCAACAGGGTTTTCATGTTTACCTCAAACCATCATCGTCATCCCCGCGCAAGCGGGGATCTCGTGCCTTGGCGTCGCCAAGCATTGCAGGCACTGGATCCCGGCCTTCGCTGGGATGATGGGCAAGAAAGCCTAGGCCGTGTACACCGGCAAGCGCTCTGCAGGCACCTCGGCCAGCAGCGGCGTCTTGCCATCCTTGTCCGACAGCAGCGGCTCGCTGATCGGCCAGTCGATGCCCAGTGCCGCATCGTTCCAGCGGATGCCGGCATCGGCCTTGGGGTCGTACAGCGCGGTGCACTGGTAGCTGAAGGTAGCGAACTCGGAGACCACGCAGAAGCCGTGCGCGAAACCTTCCGGCACCCAGAAGTGGCGGTGATTCTCCGCAGTAAGCATCACGCCGACCGATTGCCCGAACGTGGGCGAGCCGTGGCGGATGTCCACCGCCACGTCGTACACCTCGCCCTCCAGCACGCTGACCAGCTTGCCCTGCGGGTTCGGCCACTGATAGTGGAGGCCGCGCAGCACGCCGCGCGCGGAGCGCGACACGTTGGACTGCACGAACACATGGTCGATGCCGGCCTCGCGGTACTTCGCCTCGTTGTAGCTCTCGTAGAAGAAACCGCGGGCGTCGCCGAACACCTGGGGTTCGATCACGAGCGTGCCGGGCAGGCGGGTCTGGATCACTTTCATCGCACGGGGCCTTGCGTGGTCAGCTGCTGCAGATACTGGCCGTAGCCGGTCTTGGCCAGCGGTGCGGCCAGCGCCAGCAGCTGTTCGCCGTTGATCCAGTCATTCAAGTAGGCGATCTCCTCGGGGCAGCAGACCTTGAGACCCTGGCGGTTCTCGATGGTCTCGATGTAGTTGCCCGCCTCCATCAGCGACTCGTGGGTGCCGGTGTCCAGCCAAGCGAAGCCGCGGCCGAGCTGTTCCAGGTGCAGCGAACCGTCGTCGAGGTAGCAGCGGTTGAGGTCGGTGATCTCCAGTTCGCCGCGCGGCGAAGGCTTCAGCGCCGCGGCGTAGTCGCAGACGCGGGCGTCGTAGAAGTACAGGCCGGTGACGGCGTAGTGCGACTTCGGCTGGGCGGGTTTTTCCTCCAGCCCGATCACGCGGCCCGAAGCGTCGAACTCGGCCACGCCGTAGCGCTCCGGATCCTTCACCCAGTAGCCGAACACGGTGGCGCCGTGGTCGCGCGCGACGGCGCGCTTCAGTCGCTCGGTAAAGCCGTGGCCGTAGAAGATGTTGTCACCCAGCACCAGGCAGCTGGGCTGGCCGGCGATGAAGTCGCGACCGATGGTGAAAGCCTGCGCCAGTCCGTCCGGCGAGGGCTGCACGGCATAGCTGATCTCGATGCCCCACTGCGAGCCGTCGCCCAGCAGGCGCTGGAACATCGCCTGCTCGTGCGGGGTGTTGATCACCAGCACCTCGCGGATGCCGGCCAGCATCAGCGTGGCCAGCGGGTAGTAGATCATCGGTTTGTCGTACACCGGCAGCAGCTGCTTACTCACCGCGCGGGTGATCGGGTGCAGCCGGGTGCCGGAACCGCCGGCGAGAATGATGCCTTTCGTGCTCATGCGCCCAGCCTCTCCATGCGGTAGCTGCCATCCAGCACGCGTTGCACCCACGGCTGGTTGGCGAGGTACCAGTCCACCGTGGCGGCGATGCCGGTTTCGAAGGTCTGCGAGGGCTTCCAGCCCAGCTCGCGCTGCAGCTTGCTGGAGTCGATCGCGTAGCGGCGGTCGTGGCCGGGGCGGTCCTTCACGTAGGTGATCAGCGACTCGCGCTTGCGGCCATCGGCCAGCGGCCGGCGCGCGTCCAGCAGCGCGCAGATCGTCTTCACCACGGTGATGTTGGTGCGCTCGGCGTTGCCGCCCACGTTGTAGGTCTCGCCCATGCGGCCGGCTTCCAGCACACGGCGGATCGCCGAGCAGTGGTCGCCCACGAACAGCCAGTCGCGGATGTTCAGGCCGTCGCCGTAGACCGGCAGCGGTTCGCCGGCCAGCGCCTTCGCGGTGACCAGCGGGATGAGCTTTTCGGGGAACTGGAACGGCCCGTAGTTGTTCGAGCAGTTGGTGGTCAGCACCGGCAAACCATAGGTGTGGTGGAAGGCGCGCACCAGGTGGTCGGAGGCAGCCTTCGACGCTGAGTAGGGCGAGTTCGGCGCGTACGGCGTGGTCTCGGTGAAGCTGCCGGTTTCGCCCAGCGAGCCGTAGACCTCGTCGGTGGAGACGTGCAGGAAGCGGAAATCATCGCGCGCGGCCCCTTCCAGGCCGCGCCAGTAGTCGCGGGCGCATTCCAGCAGGCCCAGCGTGCCCACCACGTTGGTCTGCACGAACTCGGCGGGGCGGTCGATGGAACGGTCCACGTGCGATTCGGCAGCGAAATTCACGATCGCGTCGGGCCGATGCTCGGCCAGCAGCTTCGATACCAAGGCACGGTCGCCGATATCGCCCTGCACGAACACCTGGCGACTGTTGTCGTCCAGCGTAGCCAGGGTGTTGAGGTTGCCCGCATAGGTGAGCTTGTCGAGGTTGACTACGGTGAGGCCGTCGGCTACCGCCTGCAGCACGAAGTTCGCGCCAATGAAGCCGGCGCCGCCGGTGACGAGGAGGGTTTGCATGGGGCGCGCGATCCGTGTGGCGACAAAGTTCCATTTTTGCATGCTCTTCCCGTGACTCAAATACGCCGGCAAGCGGCGCTCGAGGCTTGGTTAAGGCAAATGCCGGTCTCACGGGTACAATGCACGATCCTTTCACGCGGCAGCTGGTCATTGGCAGCTGTCGCCCAGCACGGTTGCTTGTCCATGCCCAAGAAGACGCCTGCCGCCAGCCACGGACTCGGAACCCGCGCGATCCACGCCGGCCAGCATCCCGATCCCTCGACCGGCGCGATCATGACGCCGATCTACGCCACCTCCACCTACGTGCAGGAGAGCCCGGGCAAGCACAAGGGCTACGAGTACTCGCGCACGCAGAATCCTACGCGCATGGCCTACGAGCGCTGCGTGGCGGATCTGGAAGGCGGCGTGGCCGGTTTCGCGTTCGCCTCCGGCTTGGCGGCCGCGGCCACCACGCTGGACCTGCTGGATTCCGGCAGCCACGTGATCGCGATGGACGACCTCTACGGCGGCAGCTACCGTCTGTTCGAGCGGGTGCGCCGGCGCTCGGCGGGGCTGGATTTCAGCTTCATCGACCTGAACGACATGGCGGCGCTGAAGGCCGCGCTGAAGCCGAACACGCGGATGATCTGGGCCGAGACGCCCACCAACCCGATGCTGAAGCTGGTCGACCTGGCCAAGGTCGCCGCGTTCGCGAAGAAGCACGGCCTGATCCTGGTGGTGGACAACACGTTCTGTTCGCCGATGGTGCAGCGGCCGCTGGAGTTCGGCGCGGACCTGGTGCTGCACTCGGCCACCAAGTACTTGAACGGCCACTCCGACATGGTGGGCGGCATCGTCGTCGCCAACAGCAAGGAACTGGCCGAGCATATGGGCTTCCTGCAGAACTCGGTGGGCGCCGTGGCCGGCCCGTTCGATGCCTTCCTCGCCATGCGCGGCCTGAAGACCCTGCACCTGCGCATGCGCCAGCACTGCGCCAGTGCGCTGGAACTGGCGGGCTGGCTGGACAAGCATCCGGCCGTCGAGCGGGTGATCTACCCCGGCCTGAAGAGCCACCCGCAGCATGCATTGGCGAAGCGCCAGATGCATGGCTTCGGCGGCATCATCAGCATCGAAGTCAAGAGCGGTTTGAAGAAGGCACGCCGCATGCTGGAGCGTTGCGAACTGTTCGCGCTGGCCGAATCGCTCGGTGGTGTGGAAAGCCTGATCGAGCACCCGGCCATCATGACCCACGCCTCGGTGCCGCCGGCGAACCGCAAGCGGCTGGGCATCAGCGATGCCTTGGTGCGACTGTCGGTGGGTGTGGAGGACATCGCCGACTTGCGTGCCGAGTTGGCCGGGGCATTGGGCTAAGGTCGGGGCGGGGGCAGTCACTTGGATTCTCGCATTGCCACTACTGCGTCGACATCGACGTCGGGGCCGTTCAGTGCGCTTGGCGCGTATCGGTCGCTGACGATCGAGTTGGCCAAACGTGATGTGCTGGGGCGATATCGTGGCGCCAGTTTCGGGCTGTTGTGGTCGCTGATCAGCCCGTTCCTGATGCTGATGGTGTATTCGTTCGCATTCGGCTTCGTGATGAAGTCGCGCTGGCCGCAAGGCGAGCACGGGCATGCGCACTATTCGGTGATCCTGTTCGTCGGGCTCATCGTGCACGGTTTTTTCGCGGAGTGCCTCAACCGATCCCCAGTCCTGATCACCAGTAACGCGAATTTCGTCAAGCGAGTGATCTTTCCGCTGGAAATCCTGCCTTGGCCGATGGTGGCTTCGGCGTTGTTCCACACGTTGATGAACTTCGTGGTGTTCCTGTTGCTGCACGCGGTGCTGGACCACGCCTTGGCGTGGACCACGATCTTTCTGCCGCTGGTACTGCTGCCCCTGGTGCTGCTGACGCTGGGAGTGTCGTGGTTTCTCGCGGCCATCGGAGTCTATCTGCGCGATGTAAACCAGATCACCGGCGTGCTGGCAACCGCCATGCTGTTCCTGTCCACGGCGATGTTTCCGATCGATGCGCTGCCGCCGCAATACCGTTGGCTGCTGATCGCCAATCCGCTTACCTTCATCATCGACCAGGCGCGTGCCGTGGCGCTGTGGGGGCAATTACCCGATTGGGTCGGGCTGGGCATTTATACCGGCTGTGCGCTCGTGATGGTTTATCTGGGGTACGGCGTGTTCCGCCTGACCCGGCGGGGGTTTGCCGATGTCATCTGAGTTGGCCATCCGCATCGAGGGGCTGAGCAAGTCGTTCCCCATCTATGACCAGCCGATGCACCGGCTCTATCAGATGTTGTCGCCGCGCAAGCACAAACAGCGCTGGTACCGGCAATTCCAGGCGCTGAACGGCATCGACCTGAGCGTGCGCAAGGGCGAAACACTTGGCGTTGTCGGACGCAATGGTTCGGGAAAATCCACGTTGCTGCAGGTCATCTGCGGCACCCTGACGCCTTCCGCGGGCGAGGTACAGGTCAACGGGCGCATCGCCGCCTTGCTGGAACTGGGGGCGGGCTTCAATCCCGAATTCACGGGTCGCGAGAACGTGTTCCTGTACGGCACCGTGCTCGGGTTGACCCGGCAGCAGGTGCAGGAGCGGTTCGACGAGATCGCCGCGTTCGCGGATATCGGCGAATTCATCGAGCAGCCCGTCAAGAACTACTCCAGCGGCATGTACGTGCGACTTGCGTTCGCGGTGGCCATCAACGTGACCCCCGACATCCTGGTCGTGGACGAGGCATTGTCAGTGGGGGACGAGGCGTTCCAGCGCAAATGCTTCGCGCGCATCAATCGCATCCGCGACGACGGCGCTACGGTGCTGTTCGTTTCGCATTCCGCCGGCATCGTCACGCAACTGTGTGATCGCGCGGTGCTGCTGGAGCGTGGCGAGCTGCTGTCGAACGGGTCACCCAAGTTCGTGGTGTCCCGTTATCACAAGATGCTTTACGCACCGCTGGATCGGCTCGAGGCGATCCGGGAAGCCATCCGCATGGAGAAGGAGGGGTCGGATCGACCCGTTTCCGCGACCTTGCCGAGTCTGTCGGCAACCGACCGGGAAGATGCGAAGCTGGTGTCTGACGCTGGCCGCACTTCGACGGCGTCATCGGGATCAGCGTCGCGCGGCTGGTATGACGATGGCCTGGTGCCGAAGAGTACGGTGCGCTACGACACCCGTGGCGCGCGGATCGCCGCACCGCACATCGAAACACCCGACGGGCGCAAGGTGAATGTGCTGCACGCGGGTGACGAGTACGTTTATGTCTTCCAGGTGCATTTCCAGGAAAGCGTCGGTGGCGTGCGTTTCGGCATGCTGATCAAGACACTGACCGGCCTCGAACTGGGTGGCGCGGCCAGCAGCCTGCCGCAGGACTCCCTGGCACTGGTCGAGGCCGGTCGCACCGTCGAGGCGCGCTTCCGCTTCCGCTGCCTTCTGGATGGAGGCACCTATTTCTGCAATGCGGGAGTGTTGGCGCGGATCGCGGAAGAGGAGACCTACATCGATCGCCTGATCGATGCGGCGATGTTTCGTGTCATGCCACAGCCGGAGCGCCTGGCCACGGGCTATGTCGATTTCTGTGTCAGTCCGGATATCGCCGTGGTGGACGCTGGCAAGGTGAGCGCATGAAGCAAGCAGGGCGTGAAGGCAGGCAGGCGCTGCTGGTTGCAGGAATGCATCGCAGTGGAACATCCGCATTGACCAGGGTGCTCGATTTGCACGGGGTGTCTCTCGGCTCGGAGCTCCTGGAGGCGGCCGCCGACAACCAGGCGGGGTTCTGGGAAAATCGGCGTGTGGTGGATTTTCACGAACGCCTGCTCGGCGTGCTGGGCTCGAGCTGGGACGATCCGCGCGAACTGCGCCACGATTGGGTTGACGTGGCGGTATCCGCCGGCCACCTCGACGAACTGGTCGAGTTGCTGGACAGCGAGTTTGGCGACGCAGACATCTGGGCAGTCAAGGACCCCCGCCTGTGTCGAGTGTTGCCGCTGTGGCGGATGGCCCTTGATCGTCTGCAAATCGCACCGAAACTGATTTTCAGCCTTCGCGATCCCGGCGAGGTGGTCGGCTCACTCAGGCAGCGCAACGGCTTGTCCGCGGCGACGGGGGCACTGTTGTGGCTGCGGCATCTGGCGGAACCCGTGCAGGCATCGCTCGATTTGCCGCATTGTGCGATCGGTTATCACGAATTGCTGGACGATTGGCGTGGCTGCATGGCGCGCCTTGCTTCGACCCTGGGGATTGTCTGGCCGGTGTCGTCGTCCGAATGTGCGGCTGCGGTGGATGGGCATTTGCGAAGCGATCTGCGCCACCAGGAAGCGGCGTCGACGCGGGAACTGCTTCCTGCGGCATGGCGCGAGTTGCTGCTGAACGTGCATGCCGAGGCTCAGGCCGTGGCACGGGATGGCGGGGACTGGGGCGTTTTTGCAGCGACGCTGCAAGGTGCATTGGATCAGTTCGCGTTTGCACGGCCGCTCATCGCCGATCTGCAGCCCGCTTCCGTTGGGGAGCGGCTGCGCGAGCGGCTTGCAGAAACGGATCGTGCCAAGGCGGCCTATCAGGCGGAAGCCGCGCGCCTGTTCGCCGCGAGTGCCGAGGCGCAACAGCAGACAATGGAGGCGGAGCACAGATGTCTGGAGGCGGAGCGCAAACAGCAAGAGACGGAGCATGCGCTGGAAATTGCCCGCATCAAGCAGGTCGAGGCGCAGGGTGAGATCGTCAAGCGCAACGCCCGGATTGCCGCACTTGAGCAGGTGAAGGCCGAGCTGGAACAGATCAAGGCCAGTCGTTCCTGGCGCTGGACGCGGCCGCTCCGCTTCGTGTTGCGCACGTTGCGCCACCGTGGCATCAGCCAGGAGGATCGGCGCCGATTAGGCTGGCGACAACCCGCTCATGGCATCGTGTCGGCCGGCATGCCCGCGACCGGCTCGGCGTCTGCGGTGCAGACCCCATCGTCGCAGCTCGACCCAGTGACGAACGGCGTGGCGGCGGGCTCTGTATCCTCGCCGGATATCCAGCTCGCACCGCAGGTGCCGAACCAGCGTGATTTCTTCCTGTGGGCGGTCATCGACTGGCATTTCCGCATCCAGCGGCCGCAGCACCTGGCGCGCGAACTGGCCGCGGCCGGGCATCGGGTGTTCTACGTCTCGAACAATTTCATCGATCGCGCAGAGCCTGGCTTCAGTGTCGAAGCCCTGGATACCGATGGCCGTCTCTTCCAGGTGCACATGCACCTCGCTGGCAGTCCGGTCATCTACCATGCGGCTCCGGACGAAACGCAACGCGAGCAACTGCGTGCGGGCATCGGCCTGCTGCTGGCCTGGACGCGCAGCCGCTCCTGCGCCTCGCTGGTGCAGCATCCGTACTGGCTGGAAACGGCCCGGGTACTACCGAACCAGCGCCTGGTCTACGATTGCATGGATCATCACGGCGGCTTCGCCGACAACACGCAGGACGTGCTGGCGCGCGAGAACGAGCTGATGCGAGTCGCCGATCTGCTGGTGGTGACCTCCGACTGGTTGCAGCGCGAAGCGGAGCACCACAACCCGCACAGCCTGATGGTGCGCAACGCCTGCCAATACGAACACTTCTGCCGGCAACCGGCGGAGGTGTTTCGCGATTCCCGTGGCCGCCGGGTGATCGGCTACTACGGCGCGATCGCCGAGTGGTTCGACCTGGATCTGCTGGAGAAGGTGGCACGCAGCCATCGGGATTGCCTCGTGCTCATGGTGGGCGCCGACACGTGCGGCGCGCAGCAGCGGCTGCAGCATCTGGACAACGTCGAGTTCACCGGCGAGGTGGCTTACGCCAGGCTGCCGTATTACCTCTACGGTTTCGACGTCTGCCTGCTGCCGTTCCAGGTCATTCCGCTCACTCTCGCCACCAACCCGGTGAAGGTCTACGAATACCTGAGCGCCGGCAAGGACGTGGTCTCGATCGAGCTGCCTGAAATCAAGCAGTTCGGCGACCTGGCGCGCACCGGTACCGACCATGACGGCTTCCTTTCAGCGCTGGATACGACGCTGCGCGCGCCTGCCGACCCGCAGCTCGTCGCGCGCAGGCGGGAGTTCGCCGCCGAACAGACCTGGGCGCACCGCGTGCGCGACTTGGCCCAGGGCGTCGATGCGCTGCCGCAGCCCAAGGTCAGCGTGGTCGTGGTGACCTACAACAATCTCGACCTTACCAAGGTCTGCCTCGATAGCCTCGACCGCTACAGCGATTACCCCAACCTCGAGTTGATCGTGGTCGACAACGCCTCGGCAGACGAGACACCCGCGTACCTGCGTGCCTGGGAGGCAGCCGGCAGTAACCGGCATGTCATCCTCAATCCGGACAATCGCGGCTTTGCCGCCGCCAACAACCAGGGCCTGGCCGCTGCCACGGGCGAGTACCTGGTGATGCTCAACAACGATACCCACGTCACGCCCGGCTGGGTGGCCACCCTGGTGGGCCACCTGCAACGCACGCCGACGCTGGGCATGCTGGGTCCGGTCACCAACAACATCGGCAACGAGGCACGCATAGACATCCGCTACAACGACATGGAGCAGATGCTGCAGGCCGCCGCCGACTACACGGCGCGCCATGCGGGCCAACTCACGACACTGCACACGGCGGCGTTCTTCTGCGTGGCGATGCCGCGCGGTGTCTACGAAAAGGTGGGGGAGCTGGACGAAGCTTTCGGCATCGGCATGTTCGAGGACGACGACTACTGCCGCCGCGTGCAGCAGGCCGGCTGGAGCATTGCCTGCGCCGACGACGTGTTCATCCATCACCACCTGTCCGCCTCGTTCAACAAGATCAAGCAGGAAAAGCGCCAGGCGATGTTCGAGCAGAACAAGGCGATCTACGAGGCGAAGTGGGGCACGTGGGAGCCGCACAGGTACCGGCAGTCGTAGACCGGTACGCTCCGCGGGCAGATTGGAAAGTCAATGGTTGGATTCTGGTGCCCGGCATGATCTGCCGGGCAAAGCGCATGGGGTAGCCGAATGATCGGTTTTGCGAAGATGCAGGAAACTCACCTGCGCGTGATGTCGTGGTCCCTGCTCTGGCTCGGTTGTGCTTTGGTAGTAGTGGGCTTCGTGACCAACAGCATGTGGAACAACGTGCCGTGGGCCGAAGCCGTCTTGCTGGGCGGACTGGGCTTGGCGGCCGCCTTGATAGCATGGGCCTTGAAGCGCCTGACGGGTGCAGCGTTGGCCACGTCGACCGCACTGGTGTGGCTGCTGGCGCTGGTCTACTACGCCGGGTTTGCTTCCTTCGCTGCCGTGGCTCTGCTCGCGGTGGCGAGCTTGGCGCTGGGCAGCCTGTTCATTCCGGCGGACTGGCCGGCACGAGGCACGCTGTCGATCCTTGCGGGACTGGCGCTGATCAGCGGGGTGGTGGGTTGGCTGTTGCCTTTTCCGGTGCATGGACGCGCGGCGTACTGCATCGTGTTGCTGGCCATGATCCTTGTGCGCTGGCGCGTCATTGGCGAGGTGCTGAGACCGATGCCGCAGGCATGGCGCGCGGCGGTTGCCGCGGCTCCCGTCGGCATGTGGCTGGCGGTGATGGGCACGGGCATCGCCACGACCTGCGCGTGGATGCCCACCGTGCACTTCGACGACCTGGCCGGACATCTGGCGCTGCCTTCGCAACTCGTCAGTCTCGGCTACTACAAAATGGACGCGGCCTCTCAGGTATGGGCCGTGACTGCTTGGGCGTCAGATGTCCTGCAAGGGGTGGCTTGGTTGGTGGCGGGGCGCGAGTCACGCGGCATGCTGGACGCGTTCTGGTTGCTGCTTGGCTTGGCGCTAATGTGGCGCCTGTGTGAGGCGCTCGATTTGCCGCCGTGGTTGCGCTGTCTGGCCGTGGCACTGTATGCCAGCCTGCCGCTGACAGTGGGTGCGATGACGGGTATGCAGACCGAGGGGCCGACCACCGCGTTGGTCGCAGGCATCGCGTTGCTGATCCAGCGCTCGTCGAAGCCTGATCGACGCCAGTTGCTGGCGTTTGCCGTGCTGTTCGGCCTGTTGCTGGCGATGAAGGTCAGCAATCTCATGATTGCCGGTCCGTTGGGGCTGTGGCTGCTTTGCCGCTGGCGCGCGCGCCTGCCATGGTCGACGTTGCCGGTCGCGCTGTTGTTGCTGCTGCTGGTCGCGGGTTCGAGCTACACCTACGGCTGGCTGCTGACGGGCAACCCGGTGCTGCCGGTATTCAACGCCATATTCCGCTCGCCTTATTACACGCCGACCAATTTCCATGATGATCACTGGGATGCGGGCTTCCACTGGAACATCGTGTGGAATCTCGTGTTCCACACCTCGCGTTACGTCGAGGGTGGCGACGGCACGGCCGGTTTCGTGCTCATTGCACTGGGCGGCAGTCTGCTGGTGGCGCTGTTCCATCGGCGCTCGCGCCCACTTGCCCTGGTGGCGCTCGGGTCTTTTCTGTTGCCGCTCTCCCAGATCCAGTACCTGCGCTATGCGCACCAGGCACTGGTGCTGATGATTCCCGCGATGCTTTGCGGCATGTCGGTATTGGTGCAAGACGCGCAGCGACGGCGCTGGGTCGCAGGCGTTCTTGGCGCATTGATCCTGACCAACCTGGTTTTCGTGCCGACCGCAGATTGGCAGCTCAGGCATGGCGAGCTTGGTCAATTCCTGACTCAGTCAAGGCGCGAATTCATGGAGCACTATGCACCCATTGAACGCGTGATCGAGCTCGTCGACAACCGCTACGGGGCGACGGCGCGGGTATTGATCACCTCTGACACGATGCCTTTCGCGGCCGGTTTCGCTGGACGGGCTTACGTTGTCGGATGGTACGACCAGGAGCTAGGTGGCAAGGCGGCGCGAGCCAACCAAGATGCTACAGGGAATACATGGACGCGGTTGCTGAACGAGATCGGAGTAAATCTCTTGGTGCTGAAATCAGGACAGGTGTCGACTGCGCTTGCCTCGGCGTTGGCAACTGCGCATGGTCGCTTGGTGCTCCAGGAGGGGGATCTTCAACTCTGGGAGATCGGGCGAGCCGTCACTGGCTTTCTCCAGCCCGGGCCACCCGATACGGTGAGTGTGAAGTTCGACGTATCCACGCTACCTGATGGCCCGACGCTCGCGAAGACAGAGTTGGTGCTGGATTGCCAGCCGCAAGCGGCGCCGATAGCTTTGTCGTGGAGCATGACGCGGCAGGGCGCTGAACCATGGTCGTACTACCGCTGGGCAAACTGCCTCCCCGATGGCGTCGCGCGAGTCGCCACCGATTTCGCCGTTCCGCAAGCGATTGATGGTCTTGCGATCTCCGCCCGCTCGGCGACGTCGACTCCGATGAAACTGAGCCTGGCTTCCGCCGGGCTGGATGCACGTCCGGATTTCGGGGCACATCGCGATCTGGCGCGTCGAATGCGGCAAGATCTAGCGTCCAATTTGGCGCGCTGGGTCGATCCGAGAACCGCGAAATCGGTTCAGCATGCCGGGTTCACGTTGAGGCCGCCTGCACACGGCGTGGCCGTAGGCTTCGACACGAAAAAGTCGCCATCCCGTGCCGGTTTCGTCCAGGCCACGCTGGAACTGGGTTGCCGTTATGCGCCTACTCCGATCGTGGTGGGCTGGAAAACCGTCGAGGAAGGCGGGGTGCCGGAGCTGCACTACGCATGGGCGCAATGCGGCCGCAATGGCGTGGCGCATGCATCCTTCGACACCAAGGTCAAGCGCCGCCTGACTTCGTTCACGGTGACCGCCGTGCCAGCGCAAGGCGCGGACATGGATCTGCGACTGGTGGGCGCCGATTCAAGCTATGTCACCAACAAGGGTTTTCGAGGCGTCGTCAATCGCAAACGCATCAAGTTCGCTCAATGGCTGATGCCCGCGCCCGGGATGGTGAGGGTCGAACCATGAGCATCGCGCGCCAAGGGATCAGCTTCCTGCTCGTGGGGGCATGCTTGGTCGCTGCCGACTGGGCGGTGTTCGTGATGTTGACGGCGCTGGGCGTTGGGCCACCAGAAGCCAATGTTGCGGGGCGCATCGCAGGCGCCTTACTGGGGTTTTGGGCAAATGGAAGAATAACGTTCGGAGCCGACAGATCCTCCAAGCTTGGGCGCAGACATTTCGCCAAGTTCGCCGCTTCATGGTTGGTGGTAACTTTGCTGAGCACTTATTTTGTGACCATCGTGGCCGATTATCTTGGCCTGAAGATGGCATGGTTGGCCAAGCCCATTGTTGAAGGAGTGTTGGCTATGTTGACTTTCTTCATTTCACGCCATTGGGTGTATCGATGAGCGCGGATGTCGCTATTTCGAATCCACGCATTGCCGTAGTGATCCCATGCTATCGCGTGGCTGCACATGTGCTCCACGTGATCGAGAGAGTTGGCCCCGAGGTGGGTTGGATCATCGCTGTGGACGATGCATGCCCCGAACACAGTGGCGATGTAATTGAGCAGCAATGCCGAGATCCGCGTGTAAAGGTATTGCGGCATGCCGAGAATCAAGGCGTCGGTGGCGCCGTCATGACTGGCTATGCAGCCGCAGTCGATTTGCCGGCGGACGCCGTCGTGAAGCTGGATGGCGATGGTCAGATGGCTCCGGAGTTGATTGCCAGACTCGCGGCGCCATTGCTTGCAGGACGAGCGGACTACGTCAAGGGAAATCGCTTTCACCGAGTGGCTGACGTGACCGGCATGCCGGCGGTGCGCCTGTTTGGCAACGCCATGCTTTCGTTCCTGACCAAGCTTTCTTCGGGGTATTGGCAGCTTTTCGATCCGACCAATGGCTTTACGGCAATCCACCGGCGCGTACTGGCCGAGCTCGACATGGAGCGCATCGCCAAGCGTTACTTCTTCGAATCAGACATGTTGTACAACCTGAATCAGTTGCGGGCCGTGGTGGTGGATATGCCCATGCAAGCCAGCTACGGCGACGAGTCATCAAGTTTGCGGCCGATGCACATGATCGGCCCTTTCATGCGCGGCAACATCAGGAACTTTTGTCGAAGACTGCTGTACAGCTACTTCCTCAGGGGGTTTTCGGCGGCATCGCTGGAATTGGCGTTGGGATTTCCCATGTTTATATTTGGCTTGCTGTTCGGTGTCGGGCATTGGGGGGCTTCCGTAGCCGGCCATGCACCAGCTACCGCTGGAACGGTCATGCTGGCGGCGTTGCCGCTTATTATTGGAACACAATTTCTGTTGTCGTGGCTGAACTTCGATATCGCGTCCGAGCCAAAATATGTAATCCATCTCCATCTCGACGGAATGGGTGGATCGAGACAAGTGGGTAGGGCGTGAAAGTATCGTAGCGTGATATCGGTGATGGGGGTTTGTCCATGTTTGACTTTCAGGAATCACAATGCGATGACGGAGCGCTGCAGCGTTATGCGACGCTTTTCAGAATTTGCTTCCCGAACGCAAGTCATCTGACGCCTGCATATCTGCGATGGCTATATCATGACAACCCTTGTGGTCACGTTGTGGGTATGGACGCATTGGTGGATGGGGTGCTTGCCGCGCATTACGTCTGTATTCCCGCGGTCATCAATTTGCAAGGTGTTGAGGCAAGGGCGCTTCTATCCCTGAATACGGCGACTCATCCCAGCTACCAAGGCAAAGGCTTGTTCACGAAGCTGGCCGAGCTGACTTATGACCTGGGTCGCCGCATGGGGTTTTCATCCGTTTACGGTGTGGCGAATGCAAACAGTACCCCGGGGTTTCTTCGCAAGCTTGGTTTCCAACATGTCGCGTGTCTAGACGCCAGGATTGGTCTGGGACGCCCAGCAAGCATCGACTGGGACAGGGTCGGAAGAGAGGCCGAGTTTTGCAGGCGATGGAACTCCGAGCAGCTGCAATGGCGGATGCGCAATCCGGTCAATCCACTCCGATTTTCGAGGCTCGATGAAGGTAGCTCCGCTTTTTACGCAAAGACGGACAAGCGCGGAGTGATGGTTTGGGGCGAGGCCCCGCTCGCGCTTGATGGAGTTGCCGAAGTTCGGCCAAGCGCATTCTCGCCGAAGTTGTTCCTTGGGCTTTATCCGCATGGGGCCGCCACTCGAAGGCTAAGCATTGATATACCAAGCTGGATGCGCCCGTCACCGCTGAATTTTATTTATCGCTCCCTCCGCGAGGATCATCGAATCGACCCGCGAGCGGTAAGTTTCAATTTCATGGATTTCGATGCATATTGAACCACCGATCGAGGCCCATGGCCTGTTCGTTTTTGCGCACCCGGATGACGAATTCGGGTGCTTTGAATCGATTCGTCTCGAGATTGATGGCGGTCGGCGTGTTGTCTGCTACTACTTGACCGACGGAGGGTATGGAGGACAGCCGGTGGCGCGACGCAAGGAGGAAAGTATCCGGGTTCTATCATTGCTTGGGGTCAATTCCAGGGATATCCATTTCCTGGGTATTGATCTCGAAGTCAAGGATGGGCTGCTGCACGAAAACATGGAGCGCGTGGCTGATGAATTGTCATCGTCCATTCGTCGAATGGGTATCATTGAAAGGCTGTATGTCCCGGCGTGGGAAGGTGGGCATCAGGATCACGACTCTGCACATGTCATTGCACTGGCCGTGTGCAACAGGCTGAACTTGTCTGAAAATGTATGGCAGTTCTCACTTTATCATGGCGCTGGATTGCGGGGTCCGCTCTTTCATGTCATGAAGCCACTTTCGGGTAATGGTGATTGCGTCGTTCAGCGGCTCTCGATCGCGCGCCGATTCAGGTATTTGAAATTATGTCTTTCCTATCCGTCTCAGTGGAAGACATGGTTGGGTCTTTATCCTTTTGTTTTTTGCAGGTTGCTCTTTGGCCGTGGCTATTCGATACAGTGCACGGATTTGCGTCGAGTTCGGCATAGGCCGCATCAGGGTGCGCTTTTGTACGAGCGCCGATGCGCAATGGATTATGGTTTTCTTGGTGAAAGGTTCCGGATGTTTATGGACAATTATGATTCGGGTGCCGGATTGATTGTTGACCAGTCGCGCGAGTCATGACCCTTGATGGGCGGCTGCTGGTTATCCGGTTGGTCGAATGGGTACAATTGTGCATATGAAACACATCCTCTGCATCGTTGGTACGCGCCCCGAAGGCATCAAGATGGCGCCGCTGATCAAGGCGCTGAAGCGCGAGCCGTGGGCGAAGGTGACGGTGCTGGCCACGGCGCAGCATCGCGATCTGCTGGATCAGGTACTGGCCCTGTTCGACATCCGGCCGGACGTGGATCTGGACATCATGCGCGCGAACCAGCAGTTGCCGGAATTGACCGCGCGACTGATCACGGCGCTGGACGAGAAGTTCACGGAGCTGGCGCCGGACGTGGTGCTGGCGCAGGGCGATACCACCACCGTCATGACGGCAGCGCTGGTGGCGTTCTACCGGCGTATTCCGTTTGGCCATGTCGAGGCGGGCTTGCGCACGCACGATCTGGACAACCCGTTCCCGGAGGAAATGAACAGGTTGGTGGCCGGGCATCTGGCGCGTTGGCATTTCGTGCCGACCGGGCGTTCGCGACAGAATCTGCTGCGCGAAGGCATAGATGATGCCGCGATCCACGTGACCGGCAATACGGTGATCGACGCCCTGCTGGAAGTGGCGGCTACCGACTGGCCGCTGGATGTCCCGCTCGATGCCTCGAAGCGCTTGGTGCTGGTGACGGCGCACCGGCGCGAAAACTTCGGCGAGCCGTTCCGGGCGGTGTGCCGGGCCATCCGCACCCTGGTCGAGCGCCATGTCGATATCGAAGTCCTGTATCCCGTTCATCCGAATCCCAACGTGCAGGCGGTGGTGCACGAGCTGCTGGGCGACCATCCGCGCATCCGGTTGTGTGCCCCGCTGGACTACGCGCCGTTCGTCGAGGCACAGAAGCGCGCACATCTGATCCTCACCGACTCCGGTGGCGTGCAGGAGGAGGCGCCTGCGCTGGGCAAGCCGGTGCTGGTGATGCGAATCGAGACCGAGCGTCCCGAGGCCGTGGACGAGGGCGTGGTGCGGCTGGTGGGTACCGACGAGGCGCGCATCGTGCACGAGGCCTCGCGCCTGCTGGATGATCCGCAGGCCTATCGCGAGATGGCGCGTGGCGTGTCGCCCTACGGCGATGGCAAGGCTGCGCAGCGCATTGTCGCGGTGCTGCATGATGCGCTGGTCGGGAACACCGAGGCGGCGGCTGGCCGTTGAGCCTGGTCAAGCATGGGCTTTTCGGGCACGTGAAGGGTGCGCCGGATACCATGGACACCGATGCGCATCTTGCTGATTGCCTACAACTACCCGCCACAGGCTTCGCCGCAGGCGATCCGCTGGTATTACCTGAGTCGCGAACTGGCGCGGCGCGGCGCGGAGGTCCACGTCCTGGCGCCGGACATTCCGGCGCAGGCGGGTGCGGCACTGGATGTACCGGCCGGCGTGACGGTCCATCGGTGTGACGCGGGTGGGCTGGCTGGGTGGTTGGCGCGTGCGCAACGACGCCGTCACCGGAACGGCGTGGCCGAGCCGTGCGTGGATGCCGCCGAGACCGAGCAGGTGAGCGGTACGGTCACGCTGAATTGGAAGGGTCGTTGGCTGCAGCGGCTGCAGCGATGGGTCGGTCTGGTCTGTTTCCCCGACAACCGCGGGCAGTGGCGGCGGCCGGCGCGGGCGGCACTCGATCGCCTGATCGAAACCTTGCGACCGGACATCCTGATCAGTTCGCACGAGCCGGCGGTGACCCTGGAACTGGGGCTGAGTGTGGCTGCGCGGGTGCCGGCATGGCTGGCCGATCTGGGTGATCCCGTGTTGACGTCGTACACGCCACCACGTTGGCGTCGGCGTGCCTGGCGGCTGGAGGAGGCGGTGTGTCGTGCGGCCAGTGTAATTGGCGTAACCACGGACGACACGCGCGAGCTTCTTCGGTTACGTCACGGAGTGGATGCGGCGAAGATCTTCGTGCTCAGCCAGGGTTTCGATGACAGCGTGCCGCGCATGCCGTCCACGGAGGCGTTGGCGCAGGGGCAATTCCTCCATCTCCTCTACAGCGGACGCTTCTATCCATTCCGCGACCCGGTACCGTTGCTGGAGGCGGTCGTCGCACTGGATCGCGTTCACCTGACCGTGATCGCGCCCGAGGTGAAGCCGGAATTGCTGGCCTATGCCGAGCGCAGCGGAGGACGCATCGTGTTTGCGGGCGAGCAGCCGCATGGTCGCGTGCTGGCATGGCAGCGCGAATGCGATGTGCTGGTGAACATCGGCAACGCGCTGCAGGCGCAGGTGCCGGGCAAGCTGTTCGAATACCTGGGCAGCGGCAAGCCGGTCCTGCATTGCCAATCCGCGGACGAGGACCCAGCGGTGATGTTGCTGGCGCAATGGGGTTGCGGCTGGGTCTGCCGCAACGAGCACGCCAGCCTGCAGGCTCTGCTCGCCGGTCTGCTGGCATCGCCAATGCAAATGGTTGATGCCGCTGCGGGTAATGCCGAGGCCATTGCACGCCACGGCTGGTCGCGGCTGGGAGGTGAATTGTTCGAGCGTTGCGGGCGCCTCGTGACGCTGGGCACCACCACCGATGCCGGGCATTGATGGTGGTGGCCGCGTCGCCATGTGCGTCGCTTTCGACGGATCTAGTTGCAGGGCGCTTTGGGTACCTGCACCGTGGCCAGGACATCGTCGTTCTTAGCATCGGTAACGATGATCGTCGTGCCGGGATACATCCAGGCGCCGGTGGTGGCCGAGCCCGTTTCGCCGCCGTGCGTCCACAAGGTGCCCGGGTCGCCGCCGAAGACGCCGGTGCGCTTCGGGGTCGGGTCGTTGTTGATCCACAGCTTCACCCCATCCTTCGGGGCAGCCTGGGTCGCGTCCCAGTGCACCTCGACGACGCTGGGCGCGTTTTTGCTGCCGCAGTCCTTGAGTGCGGCGGGGGTGAAGGTGACGCTGGCGCTGCGGTGATGGCAGCCGGCTAGCGCAGCGACGCAGAATGCGGCGAGAACGAGTTGGCGCATGATGACCCCCTGTCTGATGGTCGTTACTGGAAGACGTGCAACTGCTCGAAGGTCCATGCGTAGTAGGACTTGAGCAGGGGTTTGTCCGGGCAGTCCTCGTACAGTCCCTTGCAGCGCGTTTCCATGCTGCTCAGCGCCGAGAAATAGGGATCCTCGGGCAGGCCGGCGGCCTGCAGCACCATGGCTGGCAGGTAGGCGATGTCGAGCATCGGATAGTCGGGCAGCGCGGGGCCGTCGAAGTTGCTCTTGAGCATGAAGTAGGTGAGGGTGTTCTTGTACGGCTCGAGCGCCGGAGGCAACGTGCGCGGCATGTCGCGGATCAAGCCGCTGAAGGACGGCTGGTGGTCGCCGAAGTGCATGAGCACGGTCGGCTGCGGGCGATGCAGGAAGTCCTGTTCGAGTTGATCCATGCCCTTGTCCGAATCCTGCAGTCGCGACAGGTAGGCGCTCAGGTTCAGTTCCTGGTCGGCGGACAGGTTCGGCAGCAAGCCCTGGTTGAACGGCGCGGGCAGCTCCTTCAACGGCTTGGTGTCGTGCGGGCCGTGCTGCTCCAGCGTCAGGATCATCATGAAGATCGGTTGGCCGGGCTTCTTGTTCTCGTCGTAAACCTTTTTTGCTGCCGCGAACATCTGCGCGTCACTGGTGTGCCAGACCTTCAGGCCGAGATCGCGGGCGTCATAGAACTTGTCGAAGCCGTAGGCCTTGTAGGCATTGCGCGCATTGAGGAAGTTTCCGTCGACTGGATAGACGGCGATCGTCTGGTAACCCAGCCGTTTCAGCAGCAGTGGAAGGCTGTCGCGCAGGCGCGGCGCCAGCACGAATGGCGCGTACATGCCGGCTGGGCCGAAGATGTCCTGTGGCATGCCGCTGAATACGGAGAATTCACTCACCCAGGTGCCGCCACCGAAGGTATGCGTGCGCAGCGGACCGTGGGCGCGGGTGTACTGGTCGGGCTGGAACATCCTCACATGGCATTGCGGGATGGTGCAGCCGGTGAAGTTGGAGGGATCGAACGTGCTCTCCTCCAGTACTTGGACAATGTCTGGGTGCTGACTTGGCGCATCAGCCGGTGCCGAAGTGTCCTTGGCCGTGGCGGCCCAGTTGTGCTCCGCCGCCATTGCGTTGCTCATGGCGGGCAGCTCAGGACTCATGTCATGGATGCTGACGAAGAAGTTGGTGAGATGCGCGTTGTCGGACAGCTTGTTCCACAGTCCGACGTCGTAGATCGGGCTGAACGGCCCGGTCGGTTGCAGGCACCACCACATGGCCAGTGCGCATGCCGCGGTGCCGGCAACGCGCAACCCGGCTTGCAGCCAGCCATGGCGTACGCGGGACAGGAAGCGGATATCGAAGCGCCAGATCAGCCACAGCAGCAGCGGCACGACAAGGCAGACTGCAACCAGCAGGCCAAGCAGATGCGGATACTGCTTCAGCGTTTCGAGCAGGCTGTCACGGACAAAATAGATGAAATCGGCGGGCATCAGCGGCGATTCCAGGTACCGCAACTTCATCACCGAGATGAACTTGAGCCCGAAGAACAGGGTTCCACCAAGCACCAGCGCGAACGAGAGGCGGCCGCAGGCGAAGGCGATCACGCCAACCACGCAGACGGTCAGTGCCAGGATGTAGTTCTGCTCGAGCGGCTGCGGTTCAAGCCAGGCACTGTTCCAGACGCAGAAGAAGAAGTAGCCGATGGCAAGCAACAGGATCAGCGCTTGCAGCGAGCGGCGGTACACGTTTCTATTCACTCGTTGGTCCCTCAAACGAAGCGGGTGACGGGTTCAGGCACGACGGGAGTACACGTACACCCGGGCCGGCGGCAGGTTGCGCCAGGCCAGGCCAACACGACGGCACTCCAGGCCCAGTTGCTGACGCACGCCGTCGTCCAGCGGATGGTTGGGGCCATAGGTGTATTGGATGAAGACGCCTTGCGGATGCAGCACCTGGAAAGCCGCTGTCAGGATGTCGTGCTGCAGGTCGTGCGGCATGGTCAGCAGCCCCAGGCTGCTGCAGACCACATCAACCTGCCCGGGGGCGAAAGTACGGGTAGCGTGCACCAGCGTGTGGAGGTGACGGGCGTCGCCGCAGGCCACGTGAGTGTCGGGAAAGCGCCGCTGCAACAGGCGATGCAGCACGGGATTCATCTCGACGGCCAGCAAGGCCTGCGGCTGGATGCCGTGGCGCAGCAGGGCATCCGTGATCGCACCGGTGCCCGCCCCCAGTTCCACCACGCGCTGCGAGCCAGGCGGCATCGCAGTTGCCATCAGACGTGCCAATTGGCGTCCCGAGGGGGTAACCGAGGCCATGCTGCGCGGATTGCGCAGCCATTGGCCGAAAAAGGTCAACCATTTCAGTCTCAGCGCGTTCGGAGAATCCGAGGCGCCGGAGCTCACTTGTTCACCATAATGGGTAGCCTCGCTCCCTGCAGTCACAACCGACCCGGGCCGGGGCCCGTCAAACCAAACGCGGATGATACATGACGGAGCTATTGCAATTTTGGGTCAACAAATTGCGCCTCAAGAAATTGCGTGCCGGTTTGTTGAAATGGAGCCCGGCCTGGACGGTGCTGGCGGCCATTCTGCTTCCCACGCTGCTGGATCCCGACCTCGGTTTTCGCAGCCCGCTGGCCGCGCAGGCGGTGAATGCATCCTTGCCCTTTGCCATGCTGTTGCTGGCATGGGGGCTCAGTGGCAGGGCATGGGTGGCACTGGGTTGCGAGGTGGCGTTGCTGGGGGCGTTGCGCTATGCGGACCAGGTAAAACTGACCTATCTCAATACCGGGCTGGTTTACGCGGATTTCGCCGCCGTTCCAGGTTTGTTGCGCGAACCTCGCCTGATTCTCGGTTTCATCCGGCCGACCGCCAAGGAAGTGGTCGCCATCGTCATTGCGCTGCTGCTGGCGGGTATCGCCGCGTGGTGGTTCCGGCGGCGACGTCCCGCCAGTCCCTGGCTTCGTGGCGGTTGTCTCGTGCTGGTTGCCGCGCTGCTGGCGGCCATGGTTTGCGTGCGCATTCCGGACAGCGTTCCGAACCTGGGCTGGAGCGTCTGGACCCAGCGGATCGGAGCAAAAAGCGTGGGCGTGGCCGGCAACATCGTGCTGGGCCGGATGGCCTCGCACAATGCGGTGCGTGCCGCCGATCCTGCGGCTGAGCGCGCATTCTGGGGCGAGCCGCTGGTGCGCCAGGCGCTGCAAAAGACGGTTGTCGGCGGCAATGGCCGGCAGCCGGACATCGTGATCGTGCAGAGCGAATCGCTGTTCGAACCATCCATGTTGCGCGGTTTCGCCGATACGCCGGTATTGAGCCGGATCGCCGGAGAGAAACCGGGTGTGCCCGGCAATCTGCGCGTGCCGGTGTTCGGCGGCCGTACCTTGCAGACCGAGTTCGAGGTGCTGACCGGCACACCGATCGCGTTTTACCCGGGTTCGATGTTCGCCTACTTCGAGTTGATGGGTTGGCACTCGATCGATGCCCTGCCGCGTGTGCTGGCGGATCAGGGCTACGCCACGGTGCTGGTGCATCCGAATGATCGCGGTTTCTGGAACCGGGGCACGGTGATGCCCGAGATGGGTTTCTCCACGTTCCAGGACGTTGGCAGTTTCCTCTATCCTCGCGACTACTCGGACCGCAGCTACGTCAGCGACATGGCGATGACGCGTGCGGTGCTGTCCGAGCTCGATGCGTCGAACCGCCCCACCTTCGTTACCGCGATCAGCATCGAGAACCACGGGCCGTGGGGACAGTATCCGCCGAAGGACGACAGCGACTTGGGTTTGCCGCCCGGCCTGCATGGTGAGGCGCGCGAGGAGCTGGCGGAATACGTGGAGCATGCGATTGCGGCAGATCGCGCCTACGGCCATCTGCTCGACGCGCTGCGGCGACGTGGCCGCCCCACCATCGTGCTGATCTATGGCGACCATCTGCCTGCGTTGGCGGGTGCCTACCGGCAGCTGGGCTTCAAGGACGGCCGGCCGGCCGATGAGCACGACCCGCCGTACCGGATCTGGGCGAACTTCCCGATTCCCGAACCGCCGCCCGTTACCTCGGCGTATCTGCTGCAGGGGTGGCTGCTGCATGCGGCGGGCCTGCCGCTGGATGGGCACGCATTGGCCAACTATCTCGCCGGAACGATCGCGGCTGATGCCTCCGTGCCGGCTGCCGATCGGCAGCGCGTACTGGACGAGTACGCGAACATCGCCGCCGCCAACGTGGCGACGCCGGTGCGTCCACGCGGAGTCAATGCGGGCACGATCTTCATCGGCCATGACCATCTGGCCAGCGTCGTGCACCGGCTCGCAGCGCCAAACGATCGCAAGGCGGTGGATGTGGCGGATGGCGAGGACTTGCGGATGCAACTCGTGCCCGACCATCAGGCACAGCTCGATTTCGACGTCAATGACGGCGTGGCTTCCATCAGCCTGCGCCCGTACCTGGCTCTGCAGTGCCGGCCTGTGGCCGACGATCCGCCGCATTTCACGGTGACCGGCGATGGCCGGGTGCTTTACCGGACAACGTTGCCGGCGGCGGCACTGCGGCTGGCGACGCTGGATTTGCGTGGCACGCGTCGACTCACGCTTCGTGTCGAAGGAGCGGTTGGTCCCGGTTGCGATGGCGTGCACGTGCGAATCGCGCAATTGCTCTGCTACGCGGCGACTTGCACCACGCCCGGCCCGACCGTGCCGCCGGCCGCTGCCATGCGGCCCTCGCGCACCTTGGCGGCACCGCCAGGCGGTTGAGGCTATGCTTCGAGATCGAGATGACCTGGGCCGTCGCGACGAGGAGGGTGCTTGATCGAGTCATTCCGGCAACAAGAGTCCGAGGCAAGCAGCGGTGCGTGCGATTCGCCGCCGAGGCAGGCAGGCGCTACCTCATTCGTGCTGGACGAAGGATGCGCGGCGCAACTGGTGGAGCGAACCACGCTGGAGGCGCGGTGGGCCGAGTTTTCTCATGCGCCGCAGCGCGAGCGGGGTCTGGTACTGCTGGTCGGTGAGCGGCTGGAACTTCCGGCGCTGCGCTGTCCGCCTGAGCCGGTATTGTGGTTGCGCTGCATGCGCGGACTTCCCCGGATCAGCGACGACGGATTGGATGTGGAAGTCTGGGGGAGTCCTCCGGGCGATGCGCCGGCACGGCTGCTGTTGTCGCTGCGTTTGGAGAATGCGCAGCCGCAAGCCGGCATGCGCGAAGTGTTGCTGGATTTGCCGCTGGCGGTCGATGAGGTCTGGAAGCTGGAACTGCGATGCGAGCCGGGGCCGCAGGGCCAAGGCGACGCGGATTGGCTGGCTCTGATCGGGCTGGTGGTCTGTGCGGGGGAGGAATTGCCCTTGCTGCGCGCACGCTCGCATCATGCCTGGAGGCTCGCGAATGAAATCGAGCATTTCAGTCACGTCTACTCGAATGCGTTCTACCGCGACCGTCACGTGGATCGTCGTGGCGAAGGCGGTGCGGCCATGGGTCCGGTGCGCTCCCTCCCTGTCAGTGCATCGCTCGACGATGCCGGGGAGCGGGTGCGTGCGGCGTTGCTGGCCCGCCTGCAAGATGTCCCGCCGCGAGCCGGTGAGAATGCATATGGCTATGCCACGCGCATGCTCGGCAAGCTGATTCCGGAGCGGGCGCCGGATTTCGTCGGACGCTTGCGACAAATGTTCGCGAGCCGGGACGGCCAACCGCTGCGCATGCTGGCCTTGTGCGCGGGCGAAGCTGCCGTCGAAGGGCAGGTACTGGCGCAAGCCGACGTGCCGGTCGAGTTGTGCATCGTCGATGTCAATGCCGGTTTGCTGGAGCAGGCGGCTTTGCGCATGCCGCCAAGTGTCACGGTGGATCGCGTGCTGGGTGACGCCAATGACATCGGCCTGCAGCTCGGTCGGTTCGATGTCATCTGCATCACCTCCGGCCTGCACCATCTGGTCGAATTGGAACGGGTGCTAGGCGCGATCGCGAAGATGCTGCGGCCGGGGGGTGAGTTCTGGTTGATCGGCGAGCAGGTTGGTCGCAATGGCAACCGGCTATGGCCCGAGGCTTCTGACATGGCGAATCGGGTCTTTGCAGCTTGGCCCGAGGCCAAACGGCTGAATCACAACACCGGGATGGTGGACAAGCTGCTGCCGGACGTCGATTGTTCGGCCTCCAGCTTCGAGGGTATTCGCAGCCAGGACATTCTCGGCCAGGTCGATCGTCACTTTCTGCCCGTGGCGCGCTATTTGCGTAACGCTTTCCTGTGGCGATTGGTGGATGTAGCCTACGCCGCCAACTTCGATCTGGCTGCGGCCGCCGATCGGGAATTGCTGATGGACGCCGTGGTGGAAGAAGCCATGCATTGGGCATGCGGCGGTCGCGGTACCGAGTTGCATGCGGTCTATCGTAGCAAATGGGCCGACATGGGCGGATTGGCTCTCGCCTGACAAGTGAACCCCGCTTCGCGAGAATTGCGGGTCAACGTGGATCGACCAGTGGGGAACTGTCGGGATGTGGAAAAGATGGCACGCTCGTGCAGGACACGCGAGCAGCATTTCGCACCGAGTGGTCTGGGTGCGCCCACTGGCATGGGCGGTGGCGTTGGCTGCATGGATTGACGCCCTGTATTTCGTTTTGCGCAGTGCAAACCCGGTCATCCGGTCGGACGACTGGTATTACTTGGATGTCTTCGTGCGCAAGGCGGTGGCAGGCCAACTCGGCCTCGTCGACTTCTTCGCCAGACGCTACGACGCCGACCATGCGCAGCCGTTGAACAAACTGGTGATGTTGCTGGAGTGGCGCTGGTTTGATCTCGATTTTGCCGTGGGTGCGGTGATCGGCGTGATGGCCGCTGCCGTGTGCGCGATGATCCTGCACCGGGTCTTGCTGCCGTCGCAGCGCGACCCGCGGGGTGATGCGCGTCGTTATCTGGCCTGGTCCGTCATCTGCGCGTTGCTGTTCTCGCTCAACGCCAGCGGCATCTGGACATGGCCGCTGGTGGCGCTCGGCTACCTAGCCGTCGTGCCGATCCTGTTGTTTCTGCTGGCGACGTGGCAGGCGTGGCAGCACCAGCGCTATCTGCTGCTGACGCTGGCGACCCTGCTGCTCGGCGTGGTGGCGGACGACAGCGCCATGATCACCGTGGTTGCCACGCTGGCGGCCCTGTTGCTGCTCGCGTTCCGTGATCCGTCACCGTCGCGCGCCGTCCCGTGGAAGACGGTGCTGGTGATCCTCGCCTGCACGGTGCTGGTGCGGATCGGCTACACCCTCGTTCCCGTGCTGGACAGCACGCCCAGCCCGTCGCTGTCCACCCATCTGGCCGTGCTGCACGGACAGTTGCAAGCCGGCGGGGCGTGGCAATGGCTCAGCATTCCACTGGCATCGTCGGTGGCGCACGACAACCCCTTTCACGGTTTGTCGGCGACGACGTGGAACACGCTGCAGATGATCGTGGTCGCGGGTCTGCTCGCCGCGCATGCGATGTTCTGGTGGCGCGCCCTGCGTGGCGGATACAACAAGCCGGTGTTTGTCGCCGTGTGCCTGATGCTGCTTTCGTATGGCTGGCTGGCGGGCATCATCGTCATGCGCGTGTCGTATTTCGGCAGTGGTTACCTTGCCCAGGATCGCTATGTCGAGTTCTACCAGTTCAACCTGATGGCGCTGTTGCTGATGTGGGCGAGTGCGTCGCCGCCCGCCTGTCCGAGTACACCGTGGCGGCACTGGCTCACGGGGCACGTTCCCGCGGCGGCCTGCGTGCTGTTGCTGCTGCTGCAGATTCCGCTGGCGCAGGCTGCCTGGCAGCAGCGGCGCTACAGCCTTCCCTACTATGGCCAGATGGCGACCCAGATCGAGCAGATGTCGGCTGACCCGACACGGACGCAAGGCTGCCTGCCGCTGCTGGTGGTTTGCCAGTGGCCGCTCGAGCGCCGGCGCGCGGCGCTGGACCTGCTGCGCGACCAGCGCCTGAACGTGTTTTCGTCACGCGTACAAGCACGGCACCGGTTCCTGCCACGCTGGCCTGCCGATGCCGAAGGACACGCGCCATGACGCGGCAGGTACGCCGCGGCCGGTTCGGGGTTTCGGCATGATGGCGCCGTCCATGCAATCTCCCGATGCCATGTCGCAGCGGCTCGATCATCGGATCGTCTGCGCGGCCCTGTTGTTGGCCGTTGCCGCTTCCCTGGCGAGATTTCTGCTGGAAGCGCATCTCGGCTTCAATCTGTGGGACGAGGGTTATCTCTGGTACGGCGTGCAGCGCGTGCTGCATGGCGAAGTGCCGATTCGAGATTTCATGTCCTATGACCTGGGTCGCTATTACTGGGCCGCGGGTGTGCTGTGGTTGTTCGATGTGCACGGTATCGTCGCCGTGCGTGCGGCGACGGAGTTGTTCTCCACGCTGGGTGTCGTTGCGGCCGCCTGGCTCGTGCTGCGCGGATCAAATGGCAACGGACTGATGCGCCTGGGTCTGTGCGCCGTGGCAGTGGTGTTGTGCCTGCTGTGGATGGTGCCGTGGTGGAAGGGGTACGACGCGGCCATCTCGATCATCCTGGTCGCCAGCCTGGCGCGGGTACTGACTAGTCCATCGCCCGTACGCTTCCTGGTACATGGTGTGGTGATTGGCGTTGCCGCGGTGTTCGGAAAAAATCACGGATTCTACGGTGTGGTTGCATGTCTGCTTGCCACGCCTGCGTTGATGCTGCGCGTTGCCCCGCCTGCATGGCGTCGCTGCATTCCGGCGTGGCTGGCGGGGGTGACCGTCGGCTTCTCCCCGATCCTGCTGGGGCTGGTGCTGGATCACCAGTTCGCGGTCATGTTCTGGGAGAGCATCCGTTTCCTCCTGTTCGAGTACCACGGGACCAACCTTCCGTTGCCGGTGCCATGGCCGTGGACAGTGCATGGCGATGGCGCGTTGACGCAGGCACTGCTCGCGCGATGGGTGACGGGGGGCATGTTCCTGCTGCTTCCGCTTTTTTGCGTCATTGGCATGGCGGTCGTCGCGCATCGCTTGCGCCGCCACGGCAGGATTGTGCACCCGGAGTTTGTGGCCTGTGTAGCCACCGCGATTCCCTATCTCAACGTGGCGTTCTCGCGGGCGGACGCCTCTCATCTCGCCCAGGCGATATTTCCGCTACTGATCGGCGTGCTGATTCTCCCCGCGCGTGGCTTGGGCCAGGCGTTGCTTCGCTGGCTGGGATTTCCGTTGCTGGCGTTGGCCTCGTTGCTGGTCGCACTGCCACTGCATCCCTGGTACCAGGCGCGGACGCAGCCCGGTTGGCGCGTCGTCGATGTGCGGGGTGACGCATTGCGCATGAGTGACGCCGCGGCGGTCCCGGTCGAAGCCGTCGAGAGCCTGGCACATCGCTACGTCCCGAGTGGTGGCACGCTGCTCGCGGCGCCGGTCTGGCCGGGAGCGTACGCGCTGCTGGGAATCAGGTCGCCGGTATGGGAAATCTATCCGCTGTTTCCGCGCAGCGACAGTTTCCAGAGACAGGAAATCGGTCGGCTGCAACAGGCCCGTCCGTCGCTGGTACTCGTCTATGACATCGGGGTCGATGGGCGCGAAGACCTGCGTTATGCGCACACCCATCCGGTCATCTGGAGCTATGTGCAAACGAACTACAGGCAGCTCGAATCACCTCGCGAGTTACCCGAGCTGCGGGTCTATATCCCGAAACTCTCGACGGAGTAGGGCACGTCGTTCCTGCGCCTACTTTTGTTCGTTGCGTGGATGCCGCAGCAGGAGCAGCAGGCAGGCGAGCCCCGCCAGTGCGGTCAAGGGCGTGAGCAGACGCAGCGCAATTGCGACGGCTTCTGCATCGGCGACGGAAGCCCCCAGCCAGAGCATGATGCCGCGGCTGCCGAGCTCCGACACGCCCAGGCCGCCGGGCGTCATGCTGGCGACCACGGCCAGCATGACGCCGCCCAGCAGCAGGCAGACCTCGCTGAAATCCACGCGCACGTTGATGGCCAGTATGGCGAGCCACCATAGGCCGGCATAGAGCAGCCAGATGATCACCGTCAGCAGGCTGGCGCGAACGATCCGCTTGCGGTGCCGCAACACTTCCGCGTACGGCTGCAGCCGCACTGGCAGATGGTGCAGATAAATGGCCAGAACGCTGAGCAGCAGCGCCGCCAGCAGCGGCAAAAGCAGTGCCAACGGAGCCAGCCATGCCAACCCGAAGTGCCAGGCGACGCCGCACAGGCCCATGCCAAGCACACCGCCGAGGTCGAGTACCCGTTCGACGAAGAAGGCGGAGACGCCCAGTCGCCAGGCACTGGCATGATGGTCTGGAATCAAACGAATCTTGATGACCTCACCCAGCTGGAACGGGGTGAGCGAGGCCAGCCCCGAGGCGGCGCCGTTGGCGCACAGCGACTGCCAGAAGCGGTGACGATCGGGTTCGATCCCCAGCACGAGCAGCCAGCGCAAGCCGCGCACCGAGAAGGTCGCGAGCAGCAGGGGCAGTGCGCCTGCCAGCAGCAGGCCTGGATGCAGGTGCACCAGCGCGTGCGCCACCATATGCCAGTCGAACAACCGGATGGTTGCCACCACGCAGGTGACGGCGATCAGCAGCACCAGCAGATGACGCCAGCGGCGGCGGATCAGCGCACGCATGGATGGCCATTGCGGCGGCCGGCGAGGCGCGACCATGCCCGTCGATGATCGGCGATGGCAGGTGCCTGTGGATGGGGCTGGGCGTACATGCGTCTCAAGCCTGTTCCAGCACGCACTGCGCCGCTTGCATGACGTGCTCCTGCTGGCTTTCGAGCCCGATCCACAGCGGCAGGCGTACCAGGCCGTCGCTGGCGGCATCGGTATGCGCCAACGTTCCGGACATGCGCCCGTAGCGCTGGCCGGCGGGCGAGCTGTGCAGCGGGATGTAGTGGAAGACCGTGCCGATACCGGCGGCCTTCATTGCCTCGATGAAATGCGTGCGCGCTTCCAGCCCGTGCAGCAGCAGAAAATACATGTGCGCGTTGTGCGCGCATTCCGCGGGGATGACCGGACGGCGCAGCCGGCCGGCCGATTCCAGCGGAGCCGCCCATGCATGGTAACGGTCCCAGATCGCCAGTCGCCGGCTGGTGATGTGGTCGGCTTCCTCCAGCTGGGCGGCCAGGAAGGCTGCGACCAATTCGCTGGGCAGGTAGGACGAGCCGAGGTCGACCCAGGTGTACTTGTCGACCTGGCCGCGGAAAAATCGGGTGCGGTTGGTGCCCTTTTCGCGGATGACCTCCGCGCGCTCGACCAGGGCCGGGTCGTTGATCAGCAGCGCACCGCCCTCGCCCGAGATCACGTTCTTGGTTTCGTGGAAACTCAACGCCGCCAGGTCACCGATGCTGCCGAGCGGGCGCCCCTTGTACAGCGACAGCATCGCTTGAGCGGCGTCCTCGACCACGCGCAGCCTGTGGCGCGCCGCGATCGCCATGATGGTGTCCATCTCGCAGGCGACGCCGGCGTAATGCACCACGCAGATGGCGCGTGTGCGCGGGGTGATCGCCTGTTCGATCAGTGCCTCGTCGATATTCAACGTATCGGGACGGATGTCCACGAACACCGGCACCGCGCCCCGCAGCACGAAGGCATTGGCCGTCGAGACGAAGGTGAACGAAGGCATGATCACTTCGTCGCCAGGCTGCAGGTCGAGCAGGATGGCCGCCATCTCCAGGGCCGCCGTGCAGGAATGGGTGAGCAGCGCCTTGCGTGTCCCGGTGCGACGTTCCAGCCACGCGTGGCAGGCGCGTGTGAACGAGCCATCGCCGGACAGCTGGCCCATGGCGTGCGCCTGGGCGATGTTGTCGAGCTCGCGGCCGACCAGATAGGGGCGGTTGAATGGAATGGTCATGCGGACGCTCGGCGGATGGACGCGTGCTTGGACGGCCGTGGGATCACGGATGCGGTGATGTCTGTGCCGGAGGGGCCCGGTCGGTATTCGTGGCGGCGCATCGGTGACCCCAGATGTATTCGGGCGCTTGCGGACCGGCGTTGAAAATCAGGTCGAGCACGCTCACGGCATGTTCGAATGGCGGGTAAAGCTGCGGATACTCGGGGTAATCCGAGTAGTCCTTGTATAGCAGTTCGATGCCCGCAGCATCGAAACGTGCCGGGTCGATATAGTCTTGCGCATTCGGACCGGAAACGTAGGAAGAAGCGCCGGCCTTGAGTAACAGGTCAAGCAGACGGTCAAGCTTCTGTCCTTGTGGCGCACGATCGCGCGAATCACTGAATGTGGTGACGATACCCAGCAGATCTGTGGCGATGCTCCGGATCAAATGCTGGTTCATTTCGGACAATGACGACCAAGTTGTACCGAGATAGAAACCTTCAAAGAATTCGCGATAGGTTTTGAAATACGGCGCCCTGGAATAATTCTGCTGAATGGATCGCCAGTGCTTGGCCTGCCACATCGCGTTCTCCAGCGATACTTCGCATATCAATCGTCTGTTGCTGGAACCGGCTGGAACGCTCAGCCACTGCGAGCCCTGTGCCGTCTTGATCCTGTTGCGCGTGCGCCAATCGCGCGACGTGAACTGCACATCGTCGAGAAAGATGAACTCGTCCACGTCGTGGATGATGTCGAAATATCCCTTCCACGGGATATACGACGACTGGATGATCGCGACCTTGTGTCCGTTCATGGGTTCAGGCAGGCATGGCGGGCCGAAAGCAGGCTGTCGAGGACATCGATGCGGCGGCTGATCGCGCTGGGGACGGTCGCCGCAAGGGCTGCATTGGGGCTAAGGAAGATGCCATTCCTGCGGACGATCAAGGCGTGCATGTAGCCCGCGCGAATCGCACCGACGCCATCGCGGAAGTAGTTGTCGCCGATCATCACCAGTTGGGCCGGGTCCATGCCCAGCGCATGCGCCGCCTGCAGGAACGCGGCGGGAGCGGGTTTTTCCCCGCCGTGCTCGCGGCTGCAGACGACGGCGTCGATGCAGTCGAGCGCCCGCGCCTGGCGTATCTTGGCGCGCTGTGTCGCGGGAGGGTTGTCGGTGAGGATGGCCAGGGGCAGGCCGGCGGCCTTCAGCGCCTTGAGTGTCGCCTCGACATCGTCGAACAGGGGCGTCTCGGCAACGATCGCCGCGCGATACGCATCCATCGCCACGGTGCGCAGGCTTTCCGGCAGCGCCAGCATCGCAAGCAGTCGATCGATCAGGAACGCGCGTTCACCCTCGTCGATCAATTGCGCTGCGCACAGCAGGAAGGCGGATCGTTCCACCCATGCGGAAAAGACGTCCGCATGGATGAGTTGCAGCTTTTCGAGCATCCACTCCTTGTGCCTGACCAGGGTATCGTCGAGGTCGAAGACGATGCCCCGGGGTGCGGGCTGCAGCAGCGGTACGACGATGTCTTCGAGCACGCGCACGGTCTTGACGGCCCTGCGTGCCGACAAGTCCGGTGCCGCCGCGGCCGCGCCGGTTCCCATGAAGAATCCCGGCAAGTTGATGCCCTCGGCGAGCGCATGCGTGGCGGAGGTTCCGGTGCGCGGGTTGACGTCGGAAACGAACGCGATGCCGTCCGGCGGCGCGACTATCTGGGTGTTGTAGATACCGCAGCCGCCCGCGGCGGCGATGGCTGCCGCCGTCTGCTGCGCGAGCGCGGCGATGCGTGGATCGTGCACCGATGTGGAGATGACGGCGAAACCGCCGGATGTCCGCAGCCGCTGACGCAGCACGACCGGCGAGATGCGGCCATGCGGATCGACCGCGAAGTCGGCCGAGTACTCTTCGAAGGCAGGTAACCACGCCGACCACACATGGGTGGCGAAGTCACCTTGATACGCAAGCGCTTCCTCGCGGCTGCGCAGGAGCACGGTGCCGCGGCCGCCCCAGCCTTCGCACGGCCTGCCGAACAGGGGTTGTGCATAGCCGTGAGTGAGCGGGTCCAGCAGCTCCGGTACCGGCAAGCCGGCGTCGTCGAGAAATTGATGGGTGCGCAGTTTGTCCAGCAGCGTCGTGGTCAGTTCTTCGCCGGCCACGGCCACGGCGGCGCCCAGGTCGGCCAACCGGTTCCTGAGGCGCGCCAGCGTGGGCAGCTCATAGGCGGTCGCGGGGAAAATGGCGTCCACGCGCTCGTGGCGTACCAGGTCGATCAGGAACGTCTCGAATGCGTGCTCATCCGCCAGTGGCGGGGCCACGAAACATTCCCCACAGACATAACGCACGGGGTGTTCGGCGTGGATGTCGCAGACCAGCACCCTGGTGCGATCCAGTCGCTGCAGGGCGCGCACGATGCCCAGCCCTTGGAAGCCGCCCGCGCTGACGACGAGCGCGGTTTTCATGCAGGCCGCGCGGTCAGCAGGATGCCATTGCAGATATCCGGCAGGTCGTAGCCGACATCGATGAACGCGTTCTCGATATCCGGGGCGAGCGACAGTTGCTGCAGTTGCGACGTGGTCAGCGGCTTGAGCACCAACCCCACCTTGTCCAGGATGGCGTAGCCGGAGTCTTCCACCAGGCGGCTGATCGAGCCGTTGTCGAAATAGCGCTTGTGGCCCAGTTCCCGGTCGTACTGGCTCAGGGCGTACAGGTCGGTCAGGAGGCCTGCGGAGTGACCCAGCAGGCGGTGCAGCGAGCGGGCGTTGGGCACGGCCGCAAACAGGACGCCGGTCGGTTTCAGGAAGGCCCGGAAGCGGCGCAGGATCAGGCCCGGATCATCGACGTGTTCCAGCACGAATCCCATCTCGATCGCATCGAATGGCTGATCGAAATGCGCCTGCTCGAAATAGGTGTGGTGGATCGTGACATGCGCCGGCGGCGACGTCTCGGCCCGGTAGCGGGCGATGATGTCAGCGGCCCCCTCGAGAACGTGGTAGTCCGTCACGTCGAGTCGATCGCGGATCGCCTGGCTGACACGCTGCCCGCCGATACCCAGGCTGAGTACCCGCAACGCCCGCTGGCCTTGCAGCCGTTCGACGATCTTCCGCGCGTAGGCCGCCAGCAAGGCTTCCTCATCGCGGTGGTAGGGAAATTGCTCGGTATAGGCGCCCTGGTAGGCGTTGAGATCTTCTTGCATCCGGGAGCCTCAATCGTGAAATTCGCGAACGATAAACAGGGGGCGGTTCTGCGTCTGGGTGTAGATGCGCGAGATATACAGACCGATCACGCCGAGCACCGTGATGATAATGCCGGACATGCCGATGATGACCAGCATCAGCGAAGTGAAGCCGGTCAGTACCGCCTCGGGGTGGAGCAGTTTGCGGACGATCAGGGCGATGCCGGCGACGCCGGCGCACAGCGTGATGCCTATACCGCCGCCGAGAACCAGCTTCAGCGGCACGGTGGAGAAGGAGGTCACCGCTTCCAGCAGCAGCGCGAATCGCTTGCGCAAGGAGTAGGTCGAGGCATTCTCACGTTGCGTCTTCTCGACGAGAACGGCCACCTGGTGGAAACCCGACCAGTACATCATGCCGCCAAGAAAGACATTGCGATCGCCCAGCGACAGCAGGGCATCGACATAGCGACGCGTCATCAGCCGCTCGCTGAGCACGTTGGCGGGAACCTTGGTGTCGCTGAGGCGATTGAACAGACGCCAGAACAGTGCGCCGCCGACGCGCTCGGTCAACGCACCCTTGCGCTTGCCCTGGATGCCGTAGACGACATCCGCGCCGGTTCTGCGGAGTGTCTCCAGGAAATGCGGCAATACACCCGGGCGCACTTCCAGATCGCAGTCGATGATGAACAGCAGATCGCCGCTGGCATGGGCCAAGCCCGCCATCACGGCCTTGTGATGGCCGAAGTTGCGTGACAGATCCACGATCTTGATGGCGGCATTCGTGCTGCGTGCATGGATGAGATGCTGCATCGATTCATCGGGAGAGCCATCGTTGACGAAGACCAGCTCATAACGATCGATGCCCGCTTCACCGATGGCGGCGATCATCTCGTCGATGAAACGAGTGATGAACCGCTCGGAGCGGTAGACGGACGTGACGATGCTCAGCAGCGGGGCTGGCACCGCCGATTCCCGAGATGGTGTGGTGCCGGGCGTCAGCATGGGGCCGGATTCCTGCGGGGTGAGGACGTCGTAAGAATGAAGTGCGGTAGCTTGCCTGGAGCACAACCAGAGGCAATGGCGCAGTGATCCGGCGGCAGCTGGTTGCTGTCTGGCCAAGCAGGGTACCCCGGATGATACGGAGCAGCCCAGGCTCACGTCATGGCCGGTTTAACCCAGTGCCTGCTCCAGCTCCGGTATCAGCTTGAACAGATCCCCCACCAGGCCAAAGTCGGCTACCTCGAAGATCGGCGCCTCGGCGTCCTTGTTGATCGCCACGATGGTGCCGGCGTCCTTGATGCCGGTGAGGTGCTGGATGGCGCCGGAGATGCCGATCGCCATGTACAGTTCGGGCGCGATGATCTTGCCGGTCTGGCCCACCTGCAGGTCGCTTGGCACGTAGCCGGCGTCGACCGCTGCGCGCGAAGCGCCCACGGCGGCACCGATCCTGTCCGCGAATTTGTAGATGATCTCGAAGTTTTCCTTCGAACCCACGCCACGACCGCCGGAGACGACCTTGTTCGCGCCTTGCAGGTCGGGGCGATCGCTCTTGCCCGACTGCAGGCCGATGTAGCGGGTGTGGCCGGGCAGGATCACGTCCAGCGCAAGCGCTTCGACCGGTGCGCTGTTCGTGCCTGTCGCGGCAGCGGGCCATGAAGCGGTGCGGATGGTGGCGACCACGGGATGCGACGGTTCGGCCTCGACGGTGACGATCGCATTGCCGGCATAGATCGGCCGCTTGAAGGTGTGCGTACCTTCCACGCTCATCACGTCGCTGACCTGGGCCACGCCGAGCAGGGCGGCGACACGCGGCGTCACGTCCTTGCCGAAGGTGGTGGACGGTGCGAACACGTGGCTGTAGCCAGCGGCGGCCTTGGCGATCTGCGGCGCCAGCACGGCGGCCAGCGGGTGGGCGTTCTCGGCGCGCTCGACGGTGAGCACGCGGTTCACGCCGTTGATCGTCGCGGCCTCGGCGGCGAGTGTGGCGACATTGTCGGCCAGCACCAGCACGTCGATGGCTGCGGGCTTCACCGCGGCAGCGGCGCTCACGGCGCGGGCGGTGGAGGAGTTCAGCTTGCCGTCCAGATGTTCGGCGATGACGAGGATCTTGCTCATGGCATGGTTCCTTGTGTCCTGCTTTTCGGTAGGAGCACTGCAGGAGCGGCTTCAGCCGCGATTCGTTTCAGCCGTTCGCGGCTGAAGCCGCTCCTACGGGTGATGTGGGGGTTACAGCAAACCCTTCTGCTTCAGCGCCGCGACCAATTCGGCGGCGTCCTTCACCATCACGCCCTTGCTGCGCTTGGCCGGCACGGCGTAGTGGGTGGTATTCAGGTGGTCGCCGTTGTCAACGCCCAGCGAGGCCAGCTCGACCACGTCGATGGGCTTGCTCTTGGCCTTCATGATGTCCGGCAGCTTGATGAAGCGCGGTTCGTTGAGGCGCAAGTCGCTGGTGATCACTGCAGGCAGTTCCACCTCGATGGTTTCGAGGCCGGCATCCACTTCGCGCGTCACGGTGGCCTTGCCATCGGCGATCTCGACCTTGCTGGCGAAGGTGGCCTGCGGGCGGTCCCATAGCGCGGCGAGCATCTGGCCGGCCTGGTTGGCGTCGTCGTCGATCGCCTGCTTGCCCAGGATCACCAAGCCAGGCTGTTCCTTCTCCACCAGCTTCAGGAACGCGCGTGCTGCAGTGAGAGGCTGCACGGCGTCGCTAGTGGTCACGTGTATGGCACGATTGGCGCCCATCGCCAGGCCATTGCGCAGGTGCGCGGTGAGGTCGGACGGACCGATGCTGACCACGATCACCTCCGTGGCGACACCCTTCTCGCGCAGGCGCAGCGCCTCTTCCAGAGCGATGTCGTCGAACGGATTGGCGGACAGCTTCACGCCATCGGTGACCACACCGCTGCTGTCGGGCTTGACCTGGATGCGCACGTTGTAGTCCACCACGCGCTTGTAACCGACCAGAATTTTCATGTGCCTTCCCTCCATCGGGCGCCCGCTCGGCGCTTGGCCTAGCCACGCAAACGGCGATTGTAGCCCATGCCCCAACCGGTTCAGAACCGTGGGCCATGCCGCGGCCGTCCGGCTTGGTGAGAAGGGCGGGGCCAAGGTTTCGGCGCGGCGATGCCGGTCTGTCTGTGTCTCCCGGGATGCCTTCCCACTCTGGGCATGATATGCCGCCATCGACGTTCCGACTGGCCACCGGACGCCGCTGTCCCATGATGGGGTATGCGACGCGCACGGCCCTGCGGCGATCGATCGCATGGCAAAAGTGCCGGACAAAAGTCCGGCACTTTCCGTGCAACACCGATTTTGACTAGTTCCCGTGGAAGGGCTTTGCCTGGACCACTGCGCTGGAAGGCAGCGTCACGGGCGCCCCCGCGACGTTGTGCAAACGGTAGCCCTGGAAGTCCGAGCCGGTGCTTTGCCAATCGTAGGCATCCCCCGCTGCGTCCATCCACAAGACATCCGCTTTGCCGTCGCCGTTGAAATCGGCGATCTTCGCAATCCAGTATCCCGGCGCGACAGGGCGGGTGCCGCGGGCAGTGACGGTGTTGCCATTCATCAGCCACCAGCCGAACTGATGCGTGGTGTCGTTGGTGAACAGCAAGTCACTCTTGCCATCGCCGTCGACATCGCCCGCGCCCTGCAGGACCCAACCCGCAGGGAAGTCGCCCACAAAGTGATGGGCGAAGTGCCCGGTGCCGTCGTTGATCCAGGTGTACAGGTCGTTGTTGGGGCCGGTAAACACGAAGTCCATGAAGCCATCGCCATTGAGATCGGCGAGCGTCAGCTTGTAATCGATGGCGGTTGGCAGCAGCGCGGAATAGCTCACCGCCACTTGGGAGCTGCCTGGCGTGAAAGTCAGTTCCCACCAAGCCACCTGTCCCGTCGATTCATTGCACCATATCAACGCATTCTTGCCGGAGGCGTCCACCTTGCCGGCACCCACCAGCGTCCAGCCGGCGGGGTAGGGCGAGCCCACTTTGTAGGCGGTGCGACCGCCATTGCCATCGTTCAGCCAGACGTAAAGCTGGCGGCTCGTCGGGCTGGTAAACGCGAAGTCGGCGATGCCGTCGTTGTTCAGGTCGACCGTCGCGCCGATCGTGTAGCCCGCGGCGATCGCCTGGGTTTGCGATTGCACGACAGTCGCGCCGTTCACGCCCAATTGGGTCAGTGCGCCGGCCGCTGGATTGATATAGGTGATGGTGGCCACGACTGGGGGTGGGGGAGTGCCTACAATCGGATGCGACATGTCGCACTCGTTGGTGTCATTCGACCAGATGCTTTGCATGGCGTAGCTGCCATTGCCCATGACCACGTTCGCGAGGGCACCTTGGCCGCTGTATATCCAGGCGCACTCGTCACCGGACTCGCCGCCATTGGTGGAGGCGTTGTTCGAGTTGAACCAGCCATAGTCCGGGATCTGGTCGGTGATGGTTTCGGCGTACTCGTGACCCTCGACGATGGAGAAGCCGTCCAGGTTGCCTTGTGCGGAATTGCCATTGACCAGGCCTTGTCCGCAGTTCATGTCATTGACGTAGGGCATGTTCGTGTATGCGACGAAACCGCCATAGGAGGAGGCCCAGGCGTCGCTGTGCCAAGCGCAAAAATTGCCGCTGGGGGTGTTGAAGCCATCGGGATGAGTGCCCGTCGGCGACAGGATCACGTATTGCGCATAGCGGTTGGAGTCAGCCGTCGTATTGCCGAAGTGCTGCGCCGCATTCAACGCTTCCTGCCCGAGTTGATCTTGGGTCGCCTGCGGTGGCGCGGCAGCCGAGTTGTCGTACCAGATGCCGGCGAATGCCGATCCGCCGGTCGGATAGCTGATGTACGCGGCGCCGACAGGGCAGGATGTCGCGCCGGACGATACCGCCGGGCCGTCGCAGTACTGTGTCATGGTGCCTGACCACAGTTCGCCCCCGGTACCCATGCCCTTGAACATGCTCTCCAGGTACGGCACCGCACCAAACGCGTCGCCGGACAGGTTCATATTGCCATTGCCATCGGTACTGGCAGTACCCCATTGGTTTCCGTAGACAACCAGGTAAACCCTGGGGATGCCGCTGGTGACGCCGACGCCGTTGTAGCCGCCGCCGAAACTGAGCGTGTTCGGGCCGGTGGTGGCGGCCGTGGGCATGTGCAGCGCCCGGTATTGCATCATCTGGCTGTAGGCGTCGCGGGTCGGCACGGCACCATGGCGATACGGGTGACCATAGGCCGGCGCATACGGATTACCCACAGGATGCACGATGGTGTTGCTTGTCATGTTGTTGCTGCCGTCATCGCCGTTGGCGAGGGCAGTGCCGGCAACCATGCCCAGCAATGCAGTCGCGACGGCTATCAGCATTCTGCGATTCGTGCGGTAACTCATTTTATTGACTCCTTTCAAAGAGGCATTGAGCCAGCCGATGTGGCTGGGCTGGGCTCATGCCAGGTGTGATAAAACGTGTGACTGGTCCGGCGGCCCTGACTTGACGCTCAGGATGAGAAGGGCCGCGAATGCTTGACGGTCCGACTCCAAAAGAGCCGATGGAACAGGCCGGCGGAAGTCCGGCCTGTCCGTGCGGCAGTGGTCGCGAGCAAGACTAGAACAGGAGTCCCTGGTAACGATTTGTCTGAACCTGCACTCCGGCAGGCAAGATCACGGGAGCCCCAGTGGTGTCGTTCAAGCGGAAGCTCTGGAAGTCTGCGCCGGTGCCTTGCCAGTCATAGGCATCGCCCGCCGCATCTGTCCACAGGATGTCGACCAGGCCGTCGCCATTGAAGTCGCCAATCGTCGAGATCTGATAGCCCGGCGTGATCGAGCGGACGCCCCTGTACGTGACGGTGCTGCCATTCATGAGCCACCAACCGAATTGATGCGTCGTGTCGTTGGTGAACAGCAAGTCGCTCATGCCATCGCCATTGACGTCGCCGGCACCCTGCAAGATCCAGCCAGCCGGGAAGTTGGCGACAAAATGATGGCTGAAATGGCCGGTGCCATCATTGATCCAGGCGTACAGGTCGTTGTTGGGGCCGGTAAACACGAAATCCATGTAGCCGTCGCCATTGAGATCGGCGAGCGCAAGCCTGTAGCCGGGCGTGCTGGGCAGCACGGTGGCTGTCACCCCCACGGTGCTGCTGCCTGGCGTGAAGGTGAGGTCCCACCAACCCACCTGCCCGGTGGTTTCGTTCTGCCAGATCAGGGCGCTGTGAAGTGATGCATCCACCGTGCCGCTGCCAACCAGCGTCCAGCCCGCAGGGTATGGCGCGCCTACCTTGTAGGCGGTACGTCCCCCATTGCCATCGTTTACCCAGATATAGAGCTGGCGGGTTGCCGGGTTGGTGAACGCAAAGCTGGCGAGGGAACCGGAAGCATGAAATCCAGCCGAGGATTCCGCGTCCAGATCGGCCATGGCGCCAATCGAATAGCCTGCGGCAACCGACTGTGTGTGCGACTGCAGGACGGTTGGCCCACTCATGCCCAACTCGGTCAGCGTGTTGTTGCCGGGATCGATGTAGGCGATATCGCTGTGCCCATCGGCGGCATCGGCCGAAGCGCCGCCAAGAAAGTCGCTGACTACGCCGATGGCGCCGGCAGAGTAGGTGTGCTCTTCATTGGAAATTGCACTTGCGAGAACGCTTGCATTCACGGAGCCGAGGCCGGTGGCGTAGTTGTAGCCGGCGCCGGTCAGGTAGGCCGGTTGCAGCTGCGACTTCGAGGTGCTCAATACGCCGTACTGGTGACCCGGCCGGCTGTAGCAATTCGGGCTCAACGGCAGGCAGGGCTCGTCGATGTCGCCGACGGTGATGTTGTTGAACGCGCAACCGTTGCCCGCCAGTCCGGACGTCTCCGAGTTGCACGCTGCCAGCCCGGCGGCGTTCGGCGACTGCACGCTGCCGTACTCGCGCGTGGCGATGTCGTAATAGATGGGCAGTACGTTGCCGAGAGGATAGGCGGTTCCGGCGGGCAAGCCGAATCCTACGCTGGTTTCCTCGTTGACCAATGCCTGCACGCCGGCCATGGCCGGTGCCGCGAAGGAAGTGCCACCGGCGCTGTTGGCCTGCACGTCGCCCGCGACGGTGTAGGTGCAGGGCGTGCCGCCCTGGCTCGCATCGGACATGCAGTAGATCAACGCGTGGCCGTACAGGCCGTTGGCGGCAAACATCGAGACGTCCGGCAGCGTGCGCGCGCCATCGTTGCGGGTGCCGTACACGCCGTATTGCCAGGTCGGCTTGGCGATGTAGCTGCTGATGCCGCCACTGCCACCGCCGGTGCCCGTGAATTGCTGGCCAAAGGCCGTGTTGCAGAACGACTCGCCGTCCTGCGTTCCCGGGTAGCCTAGGCTGCCTGCCAGCGCCGTCAGCACGCTGCTGGCGCAGGAATCGTTCCATGTCTGCTCGGGGATGTAGCCCAGCGCCGACGCTCCGTTGGGCGCATTGGTCTGGCTCCAGTAATTGGCCTGGTTCGCGAAGTTTGCGTCCGGGCCCGCATCGTAGAAATCGGTGCCACCGACGGCCACGTTGTACGGCGTGGAGCCGAGCCCGTTGACGGCCGTGCCGGCCGTGGTGAACGGTTGGTTCTGGTCGCAACCGGCCGCGCCGGAATCGCCGGTGGACACGAACACCGTGACGCCTTGCAGCGCGGCCTGCTGCCACAGTCCGTTGACCTCGGCGAGGCCGGCAGTACCCTGCTGTGCTTCGCAGCCGCCGTAGCTCAGGCTCATGATGGTGACATGGAGGGTGTTGTTGTTCGTCAGGATGTTCTGCGCCGCGATGAATGGACCGAAGTTCGTGGCACTGTCATTGCACGAGGCCACCATGACGTTTGCATCCGGTGCGGCGGCACCGGCCCACTCGGCGTCCAGCGCCGCCTCACCCTCGTCGCCGTTCGTGCCGGGGTTGGCGCAGACCTGAGGACCGGCAGGCTGCACATACGTCACGGTGCCGGCGGCGTTGGCTGGCAGGAAGGCGCTGCGGAAGGTGTTGACGTCGGCCGCCTGGATATTCGTACGCTCCAGCACGGCCACGGTCTGGCCGGCTCCACGTACCGGGGTGGCCTGTGTCCACAACGGATTGACGCTGTACACCGTGTTGAAATCGGCCGGTGCCATGTCGTACTGGACAGGGGAGCCGTCTGTGAACAACGGCACAGCCCTGCCGTCGGCGGCTTTCCAGATGCCGGCGGCGCTCTTGTGCACTGGCCCGACTTCGCGCATTTGCGGTGCGGGCTTGAAATCGTTCAGTGACGCCACGCCGACCACCACCGGGCTCAGCGCCGCGGGAATCTGCTGCGGGGTGGCGTTGGCGAAATGCACCACGCCGTTGACGACGTAATTGTGCAGCTCGGTGTGGAAGGCGCTCTGCACGGCCGTGGTGTTGCCGGAAAAATGCACGCGCAAGCCGGTCGGATCGACGCCATCCACCCGCAGGCCCTGGCTGGTGAGCCAGTCGATGACTTTCGCGATGTCCTGCTTGGAAGGACCGAACAGGTCGCCGATTTGCTGGGCCGTCAGCCACTTGTGGAAATAGGGAGAGCGCGGATTGGCCAGCTGCCGCGCGTAGGCCTCGGCGCGTGCTTCACGCTCGGGACTGCGCTTGAGCATCAGGGTGAGCTGGCCCAACTGCAGGTTGGTATTGACCAGCCCGCGGTCGAAGCGTGGCGAGGCGGCCGTGATGACGGTGCCCGGCAGAGCGACCCGGTTGCTGTTGTCGACGGTGGCGGTGATCTGTGCGATGGCCGGTGCCGTGGCCAGGTTCGGCGCCGGAGCGATCGAATGGCCGGGAGCCGCTTGTGCGACGGGGATCGCGCCGGCGCAGGCAACGCTGAAGAGCATCGCCCGTAGGCGATTTCGGGTGTGCATGGATTTCCCCTGTGCAATGACCAAGTATCCATGGCCTCGATCGCGCATCCCTGTTGTCCGGGAATTCAGCGGGCACTCGTTCCATGGAGTTCTGCCTTCCGGGAAAATGGATTCACCCGGAATAGGCGGCGGACATAGTCAGGGACCAATTAATACGCTGTCAAACGATTTTTGTTGAGCGGGTGTTATGCAACTCGGAGGAGAATGGCTGATGGCTCGATTGCGTCCGCAATAGATTGCGGCTTTCGAATAAAATCACTTTTCCGTATTAAATTGCGATGCCCCTGCGGCTAAAGCCAAAGTCAGAAGCTCACCGCGGGCCATGGAGGCAACTTGCCTGCTTCAGCAAGTCGCCGGGTTTGCTGGTGCGTCGGTCACCGTGTGCAGCGGTCCGACCCCCGTATGACGATCTGCTGATCGCGACGGGCGTACGAACGATGTCGGGATCGATATGCAATCAGGGGAGCACGCGTAGCAGGGCCTTTCGCGCTGCTTCAAACGAAAAATGTTGCTGGACATTGAGCAGCCCGGCGGTCGAGAGCCGGTTCCAGAGCGATTCGTCATCGTACAAGCGCAGTATCGCGGCGGCGAAACTTTCCGCGTCGTCGCCCAACAGGATGGTCTCGCTGTCGACGGCGTACATGCCTTCGGCGGCCATGGGAGTGGCTACCACTGGCAGGCCATGGCTCATCGCCATGTTGACCTTGCCCTTGACGCCGGCACCGTAGCGAAGCGGCGCCAGCGCGATGCGGCAACCGGCCATCCAGGGATCGAGGTCGGCGACGCGGCCGTGGATCTGCACGCCTTCCCCGGCGAACTGCGGACGCGCGGTTTCGGGAATGTCGCCGACCAGATGCAGCGCGATGTCGGGTCGCGCTGCACGGACGCGTGGGTAGATCTCGCCGGTCAGCCAGCGCACCGCGTCTTCGTTCGGCGGGTGGCCGAAGCCGCCCACGAACACCAGTCCGCTGCGATCGGAAAAGCCAGCCTTGCAGCCATGGACCGCGTGCACATTGGAGAGCAGCTCCACGCGCGCCTCCGGCATTTCCGCGCGCAGCATGTCGAGTTCGACCGGGCTGACCACGAGGCTGGCATCGCAGGCGCGGATCAGCGCCAACTCGCGCTGGCGCGAAGTTTCGGCTTGGCGGGCCAATATCACGTTGCTGGTGTGGCCGGCCGCGCGCCGTTCGCGCAGGAAATGCAGGTCCACGGTGTCGAACAGCACTATGGCGCGTGGTGCCAATCGACGCACGAGATCGAGGTTCGGAGCAGCGACGTAATGCCGGCACAGCATCACGGCGTCCAGCGTGGCGCCCTCGCGGCGCAGCCAGGTGGCGAGCGTGGACGACCACGGCTTGCACAGCACGTGCACGCCCACGCGGCCCAGCTGCAGAACCTCCTCATGCGAGGCATTGCGGTTGTCCGCCATGAAGCTGACCCGCCAGCCCAGTTCGCGCAGCAGCCGCATGATGTTGATGAGGCGCAGCGAGCCGGAGTCGCGCGCGGCATCCGGGGTCAGTGCATCCATGATCAGGATGCGGCGTCGGCCAGCGTGGTGCAACGCCGTTTCCACGGGCGTGCGCGGCGCCGGTTGATGTTGCAAGACGGATTGCCACTTGTCGACGAAAGTGGTGCGGTTGGCGATCTGGTATTGCTTGACCCCCACGAAGGGATCGAGCCCCGAGCTGATGCCTTCGCAATGCACCACCAGGCTTTCCGGTTGGTAGACCACACGACGACCCGCGGCGCGCACTGCGAAGGCGAGATCCATGTCCTCGCAGTAGGCCGGGGCGTAGCGCGGATCGAAACCGCCGATCTGACGGAACAGTGCAGCATCGATCATCAGCGCCGCGCCGGAAACGTAGTCGACATCACGGCGGTACAGGATGCGCGGATCGTCGCGTTGCTCGAAACGGCCGTAGTTCCACGCGTTGCCGTCGGCGTAAACGATGCCGCCGGCTTCCTGCAGGCGGCCATCGGGATAGGCCAGCCGGCTGCCGGCAATGCCGCAGTCCGGCTCTTCGGCGAAGCAGTCGAGCAGGCGGTCCAGCCAGCCAGGCGTGACCTGGGTGTCGTTGTTGAGGAACAGCAGGTATCCGCCGCGGGCGGCTGCCGCGCCGGCATTGCAACTGCCGATGAAGCCGAGGTTGCGCTCGTTGTGCAGCAGCCGCAGGCCGTCGATACGTGTCAGCGTCGCCGCGCTATCGTCGGGCGAGGCATCGTCCACCACGATCACCTCGAACGGTGCAGCGGCGCCGTGGCGTGCAATCGAGCGCAGGCAGGCGAGGGTGTACGGCAGCTTGCCGTGGATCGGCACGATCACCGAGACGTGCGGCGTCTCGCTGCAGGGCAGGGCGAATGGCGTGAATGGCGTATCCAGCGCTTCGAGCTGCCACGTCGCATCCTGCGTCGGATGACGGCGGAATTCCTGCGTGATGCGCGCCACGGTGCCGTGCAGACCACGCTGCGCCATGCTGCCGCGGACGCGCTGAAGCAGGTAGCGCAGCCGCTTGAGTCGCCACGAGATCGTGCTGGTCAGGACTGCATCCTTGTTGAAAATCGGGTAGTGCGTCATCGGGTGCCGTGGGTCGTGCGGTCGATCTTCCGGCTCACAGATTCTGGTAATTCGGCCCCGAACCACCCTCCGGCGTCACCCAGGTGATGATCTCGTACGGGTCCTTGATGTCGCAGGTCTTGCAGTGCACGCAGTTGGCGGAGTTGATCTGCAGGCGCTTGCCGTGCGGGGCGCTTTCGTCGGCCACCATCTCGTAGACATTCGCTGGGCAGAAGCGGGTGCAGGGGTTGTCGTACTCCTCCACGCAGCGGGTGGCGCAGATGTCGGTGTCGGCCACGTGCAGGTGGATGGGCTGGTCCTCGTCGTGCTCGGTGGCGGCGAAGTAGACGCCGGCGAGGCGGTCGCGCGGCGGCAGTTCGCGCTGCACGTAGTCGCGCTTGGGTTCCTCCTGCTGGCCGAGCTTGTGCAGGCTGGACCAGTCGGGCTTGTTCTTCAGCGTCCACGGCGAGCGGCCGCCGGTGACGGTTTCCCAGGCGGCATTCAACATGCCGAACCACAGGCCCTTCTTGAAGCCGGGCTTGATGTTGCGCACCTGCTTCAGCTCGGCCATTGCCTCGGAGCCGCGCAGCTTCGCGTCGAAACCTTCGGCCCTGAGCCCGTTCGCGGCCAAATGTTCGGCGGCGAGCATGCCACTGCGGATCGCCTGGTGGGTACCCTTGATCTTGGGCACGTTGAGCAGGCCGGCGGTGTCGCCGATCAGCAGCGCGCCGGGCATCTCGCACTTCGGCAGCGACTGATAACCACCGGTGACGATGGCGCGCGCGCCGGCGGAGAGGATGCTGCCGCCTTCCAGCAACGGCTTCACGTGCGGGTGGTTCTTCCATTGCTGGAAGGCTTCCCAGGGCTGGTAGTTCGGGTCGCTGTAGTCGAGGCCGCTGACGTAGCCCAGCGCGATGCGATCCTGGTCCAGGTGGTACAGGAAGCTGCCGCCGTAGGTGTGGTTGTCGGCGGGCCAGCCGAAACTGTGCACGATCTTGCCGAGCACGGCGCGGCCGGCGGGCACCTGCCACAGCTCCTTGATGCCGATCGAGTAACCCTGCGGATCGCTGTCCGCGTCCAGCCTGAAGCACTGGATGAGCTGCTTGGTGAGGCTGCCGCGCGCGCCTTCGGCCAGCACGGTGACCTTGGCCTTGATGTCGATGCCCTGGGTGTAGCCCGGCTTGTGCGAACCGTCCTTCGCCACGCCCATGTCGCCGATGCGCACGCCGGCGACCGAGCCGTCCTCGTTGTAGACGACATCGGCGGCGGCGAAGCCGGGGAACACGTCCACGCCCAGCGCCTCGGCCTGCGGCGCCAGCCACGCGCACATGGCGCCCAGCGAGACGATGAAGTTGCCATGGTTGTGCATGCCCGGCGGCACCGGCAGCTTGCGGCCGCCGGTCTTGGTGAGCAGCCAGAATTCGTCCTCGCCGGCCGGTACGCAGATCGGCGGCGGGGCGTCGCGCCAGCCGGGCAGCAGGGCGTCGAGCGGACCGGGTTCGATCACGGCGCCGGAGAGGATCTGCGCGCCGATGGTGGACGCCTTCTCGATCACGCACACCGTGGTATCGGGCTGGAGCTGCTTCAGCCGTATCGCGAACGACAGCCCGGCCGGGCCGGCGCCGACCACGACGACGTCGTATTCCATGGTTTCGCGTTCGCTCATGGCTTTCCCGGCAAGTGTTGTGTGGGCGGTGTCGGCGGCGCGACACGGTCAATGCGGTATTGTCCGGTTTCGCGTGCTGCGCGGCAAACCCCGCACTCCGGGCTTGCACGGGCTTCACGGGTGAAGGCGATAATCCGCCCATGCTTATTTGAAGAGTGCGGCCAGGGATGGCCGCTTCTCGATCTTCGCGATCATGGATGAGCGCATATCCAAGGAACGCCGATGAGTTCGTTGCCGCCGATCACCGACCTGGACCTGCGCCGCGCCACCGTGTGTCAGCTGCTGCACTGGCTGGCTACCGGGCGCACCAATCCGCAGGCGCTGGCCGAGGCGACCCAGGAGGCGATCGAGCGCATCAATCCGCAGCTGAACGCCTACGTGGGCCTGAGCCCCGGCCTGCTGCAGGAGCAGGCGCGCACCGCCGAGCACCGGCGTCGCGACGGTGTGATCGGCCGGCTCGACGGCATCCCGGTGGCGATCAAGGACAACCTCGACATCGCCGGCTGGCCCACCCGCGCCGGCCTGCCCGGGCGCGACCGGCCGGCGACGGACGACGCGCATGTGGTGGCACGGCTGCGCGCCTCGGGCGCGGTACTGGTGGGCAAGACCAACATGGACGAGGGCGCGCTGGGCGCGGCCACCGAGAATCCGCATTTCGGCCCCACCCACAACCCGTGGAAGCACGGCTGGAGCGCGGGCGGCTCTTCCGGCGGCGCGGCGGCCGCGGTGGCCGCGGGCCTTGCGGCGGCGTCCGTCGGTTCGGACAGCTTGGGCTCGATCCGCATCCCCGCCAGTTATTGCGGTGTCTATGCGCTGAAGCCCACCCACGGCGAGATCTCCGCCCGCGGCCTGGTGCCGGCGGCGCGGCGGCTGGACGCGGTGGGCCTGATCGCGCGCAGCGTGGCCGACCTCACCGTGCTGCTGCAGGTGCTGGCCGGCTACGACGCCGACGACGCGCGCTCGCGCCGCCGCCGCGTGGCGCTGGCGCTGCCGGACTGGGAGCCGGGCAAGCTGCGCACCGGCTTGTTGCCGGACCTCGCCGCGGTGGGCGTGCAGGCCGAGGTGGCGGCGCTGTTCGAGTCGGCGGTGGGCAAGCTCGCCCACGCGCTGGGCGAGCGCCGCACGGTGGATTTCGCCGACTGGGATTTCGCGCGTACCCGCCGCGCTGGCCTGCTGCTGATGGAGGCGGAGATGCTGGGCACCTACGCCGAGGACCTGGCTGATGCCGCGCACCCGGTCTCGCCGCGCTTCCGCGAGATGCTGGGCTACGCCACCCGCAAGAGCGCGGCGGACTATGCGAAGGCCGACCGCGTGCTGGACGCGGCCACGCTGAAGATGCGCCGGCTGTTCGCGCAGATCGACGTGCTGGTGCTGCCCACCACGCCGTGCGGCGCCTTCCCGCTGGGCGGCACGGAACCGGATAACCACGCCGACCTCACCAGTTTCGCCAGCCTCGCCGGCTGCCCCGCGGTGAGTATCCCGATGGGCACGCTGTCGAATGGCTTGCCGGTGGGACTGCAACTGGTGGGTGGGCGCGGTTCGGACCTGCGCCTGCTGGAACTGGCCGCGGTGTGTGCGGCCACGCTGGATGCCGATCCGGTTTATCCCGCGATTGTTTGACACTCGAGTCCGCGTTTTTGTAGGAGCGCACCCTGTGCGCGAATAGCTCTCCACGAAAAGCCACATCGCGCACAGGGTGCGCTCCTGCAGGTGACGCTTTGGCACCATATGCCATCCGGCGCATGTCCCTGCCGCCTTGGTTGTTTGGGCAATTGGCAGCGCTCGCGTAGCATGCCCGTTCGGCTCGGCCTGCTGCGGGCCGTACCTCGCTACTGAAACCGACACGCCATGAACGCACGCCTCGCCCCCCGCACCGACCACCTCGACGAGCTCGAAGCCGAGAGCATCCACATCTTCCGCGAGGTGGCGGCCAGCTTCCGCAAGCCGGTGATGCTGTATTCCATCGGCAAGGATTCCTCGGTGCTGCTGCACCTGCTGCGCAAGGCGTTTTATCCGGCGAAGTCGCCGCTGCCGTTGCTGCACGTGGACACCACCTGGAAGTTCCGCGAGATGATCGCGTTCCGCGACCAGGTGGCCGCCGCGGGTGACGTCGAGGTGCTGGTGCACATCAACCAGGACGGCGTGCGCCAGGGCATCTCGCCGCTCACCCACGGTGCCACCGTGCACACCGACGTGATGAAGACCCAGGCGCTGAAGCAGGCGCTGGATCAGTACCGGTTCGATGCGGCGATCGGCGGCGCCCGCCGCGACGAGGAGAAGTCGCGCGCCAAGGAGCGCGTGTTCTCGTTCCGCAACGCCCAGCACCGCTGGGACCCCAAGCATCAGCGCCCGGAGTTCTGGCACACGTACAACACCCAGATCCGCCAGGGCGAGAGCGTGCGCGTGTTTCCCATCTCCAACTGGACCGAGATGGACGTGTGGCAGTACATCCGCCGCGAAAACATCCCGGTGGTGCCGCTGTACTTCGCCAAGCCGCGCCCGGTGGTGGCGCGCGACGGCGCGCTGATCATGGTGGACGACGAGCGCTTCACCCTGCGCGAGGGCGAGAAGGTCGAGACGCGCATGGTGCGTTTCCGCACCCTGGGCTGCTATCCGCTCACCGGTGCGGTGGAGTCCAGCGCCGCCACGCTGGACGAGATCATCCGGGAGATGGCCGATTCCAGGAGTTCCGAGCGGCAGGGGCGGGTGATCGACCACGATCCCACGGCCTCGATGGAGCGCAAGAAGCAGGAGGGCTATTTCTGATGGATGCCGTGATTGCACCCACCACCGGCCAGGGCCTGCTGCGCTTCATCACCTGCGGCAGCGTGGACGACGGCAAGAGCACCTTGCTCGGCCGCCTGCTGTACGACGCCGGCATGCTGCCGGACGACCAGCTCGCCGCACTCGCGCGCGACAGCCGCAAGCTGCACGCCGACGCTGGCGACGCGCTGGACTTCGCCCTGCTCACCGACGGCCTCGATGCCGAGCGCGAGCAGGGCATCACCATCGACGTGGCCTACCGCTACTTCCACACCACGCGGCGCCACTTCATCGTGGCCGACTGCCCCGGCCACGAGCAGTACACGCGCAACATGGCCACCGGCGCCTCGAACGCCGAACTGGCGGTGGTGCTGGTGGATGCGCGCAAGGGCTTGCTGCCACAGACCCGCCGCCACACCTATATCTGCAGCCTGCTCGGCATCCGCCAGGTGGTGCTGGCGGTGAACAAGATGGACCTGGTGGACTGCAGCGAACAGGTCTACCGCGAGATCACCGAAGCCTACCGCCAGCTGGCGCAGACGCTGGGCATCGCCCGCGTTGACTGCCTGCCGGTGATCGCGCCGGGTGGCGACAACGTGGGCACGCGTTCCGCGCGGATGCCGTGGTATTCGGGCCCGACCCTGCTCGGTCTGCTGGAGGCGGCCGACGCCACGCCGGCGCGGGCGGCGGATTTCCGCATGCCGGTGCAGTGGGTGAATCGACCCGACCAGGGCTTCCGCGGCTACGCCGGCACGATTTGCGGCGGCCGCGTGGCGAAAGGCGACGAGGTGGTGGTGCAGCCCGGCGTGACGCGCGCACGCATAGCGCGCATCGTCACCGCCGATGGCGACCTCGACAACGCGAACGAAGGCCAGGCGGTGACGCTGTGCCTGGATCGCGAGCTGGACGCCAGCCGCGGCGACGTGATCGCCGACGCGCTGCGCCCCGCGCCGGTGGCCGACCAGTTCGCCTGCCACATCGTATGGCTGGGCGACAACGCGCTGCTGCCGAACCGCACCTACTGGCTGAAGATCGGCACGCGCACGGTCAATGCGCGGGTGATGGCGATCAAGCACAAGGTGGACGTCAACACCCAGGCCAAGCTGGCCGCGCGTCATCTGTCGCTCAACGAGGTGGGCTATTGCACGGTGGGCCTGGACGAGGCGATCGCGTTCGAGTCCTACGCCGTCAACCGTACCCTGGGCGGTTTCATCCTGATCGACCGCCAGACCAATGCCACCGTGGCCTGCGGCATGATCGACTTCGCGCTCACGCGCTCCGCCAACGTGCACTGGCAGCACGTGGACGTGGACAAGACGGTGCGCGGCGCCGGCATGGGCCAGCGCCCACTGTGCCTGTGGTTCACCGGCCTGTCGGGCGCGGGCAAGTCCACCATCGCGAACCTGGTGGAGAAGCGCCTGCATGCGCTGGGCCACCATACCTATCTGCTCGATGGCGACAACGTGCGCCACGGCATCAACAAGGACCTGGGCTTCACCCCCGAGGATCGCGTGGAGAACATCCGCCGCATCGGCGAGGTGGCGCACCTGATGGTGGACGCGGGCCTGATCGTGCTGGTCAGCGCGATCTCGCCCTACCGCAGCGAGCGCCGTTCGGTGCGCGAACTGTTCGATGCGGGCGAGTTCGTCGAGGTGTTCGTGGACACGCCGCTGGCCGAGTGCGAACAGCGCGATCCCAAGGGCCTGTACCGCAAGGCGCGCGCCGGCGAGATCCGCAACTTCACCGGCATCGACGCGCCCTACGAGCGGCCCGAGGCGCCCGAGGTGCACCTGCAGACCTCCGGCCTGCGCGCCGAGCAGCTCGCCGAGCAGCTCGCCACCCAGTTGCTGGAACACATCGGCTTGCCGGCGCACGGCGATGGTTACGCCATCTGAACTTGCGGGAGGACTCCATTTTCCGCTCGCCGCAGCTCGGGTCGTAGGCCGGGCCGTAGGTCGGGCTTCAGCCCGACACAGCCAGGGAGTCGGGATGAATCCCGACCCACGGACACCATCGAGTGCCTCGCTCCGGATTCTGCATGGTTCACATGGCCGATCCGAGCGATGAAAGGCTGGCATGACCTCCGACTTCCCGATGCGGATGTGGCGCTGTGGCCACAGTGGCTGGACACGGCCGAAGCGGACGCGCTGTTCGCCGAGCTGCGCCAGGCGATCGCCTGGGAAACCCATCGCATCCGACTGTTCGGCCGCGAGCTTGCCTCGCCGCGGCTGAGCTGCTGGATCGGCGATCCCGGCGCCACCTACACCTATTCACGCAGCCGTTTCGAACCGCGGCCATGGCCACCGGCGCTGGCCGCGGTGCGCGTGCGCGTCGAGCAGGTCTGCGGCGCACGCTTCAACAGCGTGCTGGCGAACTTGTATCGCGACGGCCAGGACTCGATGGGCTGGCATAGTGACGACGAACCCGAACTGGGGGCGCGGCCGGTGATCGCCTCGCTGAGCCTGGGCGCCGCTCGGCGCTTCCGCTTCCGTCGCCGCCGTGCCCGGGGCGAGCCGGCGCAGCCCGGCGACACCTTCGAGCTGGCGCTGCCGCACGGCAGCCTGTTGCGCATGGCCGGCGCCACCCAGCGGCTGTATCGGCACGACTTGCCGCGCGTGCGCGGGCTCGCGGCGGCGCGCATCAACCTCACGTTTCGCCGGATCGATACGTCGGCGCATTGAGTCCGCAGCTTGGAAAGGCGCGCGCGGGCAGGGGATAATGCCCGTCTCCCTTCCCCGCAAGGCGCTCCCGCGATGACCGAGAAGACCGTACTCAACGCCACCCATCGCGCGCTGGGTGCGCGCATGGTCGACTTCGGCGGCTGGGACATGCCGATCAACTACGGCTCGCAGATCGAGGAGCACCACGCGGTGCGCCGCGATGCAGGCATGTTCGACGTCTCGCACATGACCGTGGTCGACCTGCACGGCGCGAAGGCGAAGGATTTCCTGCGCCACCTGCTCGCCAACAGCGTGGACAAGCTGAAGGTGCACGGCAAGGCGCTGTACTCCTGCATGCTCAACGAGCAGGGCGGGGTGATCGACGACCTGATCGTGTACTTCCTCGGCGACGAGTTCTATCGGTTGGTGGTGAACGCCGCCACGCGCGCCAAGGACTTGGAGTGGATCGAAAAGCAGGCCGCAGCCTTCGGCGTGGAAGTGCGGGAGCGCCCCGAGTTCGCGATGATCGCGGTGCAGGGGCCGAACGCCCGCGCCAAGGTGCTGGGCCTGCTGCACGAGGTGGATCGCGCGCGCATCGAGAAGCTGGGCAAGTTCGCCGCCGCCGCCGCGCAGGGCCCGCACGGCATGCCGCTGTTCGTGGCGCGCACCGGCTATACCGGCGAGGACGGCTTCGAGATCCTGGTGCCCCAGGAACATGCCGTGGCCCTGTGGGAGGCGCTGGCCGCCGCCGGCGTGGCGCCGGCCGGCCTCGGCGCGCGCGACACGCTGCGCCTGGAAGCCGGCATGAACCTCTATGGCCAGGACATGGACGAGGGCGTCTCGCCGTGGGAGGCCAACCTCGGCTGGACCATCGCGCTGGACGAAGGCCGCGACTTCATCGGCCGCGCCGCGCTGGAAAAACAGAAGGCCGCCGGCGTGCCGCGCGTGATGGTGGGCCTGGTGCTGGACGAGAAGGGCGTGCTGCGCCACGGCCAGACCGTGCTCACCGCGAACGGCGCGGGCGAAATCCTCTCCGGCAGCTTCGCACCCACGCTGGAGAAGGCGGTGGCGTTCGCGCGCATCCCCGCCGGCGAGCCCGGCGAGATCCGCGTCGACATCCGCGGCCGGGAGCTGCCGGTGCGCCTGGTGAAGTACCCCTTCGTGCGCGACGGCAAGCCCTGCGAAGGTATCTGAGCCGGTGCCTTTCCTGCCCATCTCTTGCGGCTAGAATGGCCGCCTGTCCCCTGACCCGAAACTGGACCCGACCATGAGCGAGATCCCCGGCGACCTGAAGTTCAACAAATCCCACGAATGGGCCCGCGTCGAGGACGGCGGCCTGGTGCGCGTGGGCATCTCCGACCACGCCCAGGGCCAGCTCGGCGACCTGGTCTACGTCGAGCTGCCGGAAATCGGCGCCAGCGTCACCGCCGGCAACGCCGCCGCGGTGGTGGAGTCGGTGAAGGCCGCCTCGGACATCTACTCGCCGGTGTCCGGCGAGGTGGTGGAGGTCAACGAGGCGCTCAACGACAAGCCCGAGACGATCAACGAGGACGCCTACGGCGAAGGCTGGATCTTCGCCGTGCGCATCAGCGACCGCGCCGAGCTGGACCAGCTGCTCGACGCCGGTGCCTACGAGGAACTGATCGAGAACGAGGACCACTGAACCTTCGCGTTCCGCGTGGATCGACGACGGCCGCCTTGCGCGGCCGTCGTCGTTTCCGGTATCCGCAACGTGTCGCGCCGAGTTCGCAAATGGACGTCCGTTCGCGGAAGCGATGCGGGTCGCCGGAAGCGCCGGAAGCTGGACGATGGTCGTGTTCGACGTGCTCGTCGGTGCCGCCGGAGTGGACGGTTCCGGCCGTTGCCGTCGCCGCGGCGAGGTGCCGAAGTCGGCTGTTCGTTGCCCGCGACGGCGGCAAATCGTCCCGGCGACGACCGTTTCGCGAAGAATCCGGTCGCGTCCCGTTCATCTCCCCGGGACGCCGTGATCCGGTGCGCGAGGCGCGGATCGGTGCGCGGATGCGATGACGTTTCGCATTCCCTGCGCGAAGCACGCGGCAAACGGAAAAGCCCTTGTTTCAAGTGATTTTCGACATGCCATGAAAAAATAATCGAAATATCGTTTGGATGTATGGATGTCCAAACGTGAATTGCCGTGATGCCGGAATTATGGTGCCGTCCGCGCCGGTGGCATCCGTCCCTTGGCGAAACGAATTGATTTGCCGAACAAAATCCATTGACAGCTGAAATCTTACGGAATAGCTTTCGCCCAAGTTCACGGGGAACGGCAACATGGCATCACCGAAATTCATCACGCCTTACATAGAGCACGGTGAGAAGGCGAACGCGGTACGCAAGATCACCGTTTCGATTCCGCTCCATGTATTGCGTACGCTGTCCGACCTGCGCACCGAGCGTCAGGTGAAGAATTTGAGGCACGCCACCAACAGCGATTTGCTGGTCGAGGCGTTCCTCCATGCTTTTACTGGGCAACCACTGCCAACCGATGAGGAGCTGAGACGAACCATGGCCACTGCCAAGAAATCCGCTGCAAAGAAGCCGGCTGCCAAGAAGGCCGCCAAGAAGACCACTGCCAAGAAGACCGCCGCCAAGAAGCCGGCCGTCAAGAAGGCTGCTGCGAAGAAGACCGCCCGCAAGCCGGCGGCGAAGAAGGTCGCCAAGAAGCCGGCGGCTGCGAAGAAGACCACGGCGAAGAAAGTCGCCAAGAAGCCGGCGGCGAAGAAAGCCGCTGCCAAGAAGCCTGCCGCCGCCAAGGTGGTGAAGGCCGTCAAGACCAGCAAGACCAGCAAGACCACCAAGAAGTAAGCACTACAACAACAGGCATCATCGATTTGTCTCCCCGCGGTGCCCAGCGCGGGGAGATCGATTCGGAAACTTCGTCCCGGCCCTGCCGGGACGTTTCGTTTTAGGAGTGCGGCCATGGATGGGCGCCCGTTTGACTCCCGGGACCAGGGACGATCGCAAGGATTGAGGAGAGCGGTCATGGGGGCGCCCGTTTGACTCCCGCGACCAGGGACGATCGCAAGGATAGGCGCCGGAAGCTGCCGGGCCGTTCCATGCCGCCCCGCCAGCACGACCCCGGCCACGCCGCCGCGGAACGCATCACGGCTTGCGACGAAAGTCCGTGCGATTTGCCCGCCCGGCGCAATGCGGTTACCTTTCCCACATCCGCGCCGCGGCGTAGTCAGGGGACTCGCCGCTCCTGGATGCACAGGGGGAAAAAGCGCGGGTATCTGTCGACACTCGGTGAGAGACCATGGATACCCGATATACACACATCGCGCGCCGTCGCGTGCGCGGGGCCGTCCGGCCCGTTGCCATCGCCATCATTGCCATCGTCGCCGCGCTTGCCGCCGCGGCATGGCTGTTGATCGTCCGCCCCTACCAGCAGCAGATGCAACTGGACAACGGCGGCGTGCCCGCCGTGGCGGCGGCCGGGAAGACGCCGGCCGAAGCCGCGCCCGCCAACGTGCAGGCGATGGACGTCAACCAGCTGCTGACCGAGGCCAGCAAGGCCCTGAAGGATCAACGCTACCTGGCGCCGGCGGGCAACAACGCGTTCGAGTTCTACCTGCGCGTGCTGGCCAAGCAGCCGGGCAACCCGGTGGCGACCAGTGCCCTGCGCGAGACCTTCCCGTATGCCGCATCGGACGCCGAGCAGGCAGTCAACTCGCGCGACTTCAACGAGGCGCAGCGCGAGATCGACCTGCTGGCCAAGGCCGATCCGGCGAACTACACGCTGACCATCCTGCGTTCCAAGCTCGATGCCCAACGCAAGCTGGCCAGCCAGCAGCAACAGCAGGCGGAGGACCAGCAGAAGGCGGCGCAACTCGCCGTGCAGAAGGCGGCCACCGAGAAGCAGGAAGCTGCGAAGCAGGCCGAACAGCAGCAGGCGCAGCTGGCCGCCGAGCAGGCCAAGGCGAAACAGCAGCATACCGAGCAGCAGCAAACCGCAGCACAGGCGACGGCGCAACCCGCTCCGACCGCGGTCGCCGCGGCCGAGAGCAGCGACGCGGTGCTGCTGAAGGGTGCGAACCCGAACTATCCCACCGCGGCCCTGCGCGCGGGCCAGAGCGGCTGGGTGGTGGTCGGTTTCACGGTTACGCCGGAGGGCCGCACCTCGGACGTGCACGTGGTCGATGCGCAGCCGCGACACGTGTTCGATCGTTCCGCGATGGAGGCGGTGAGCCGCTACCGCTTCAAGCCGGCGATGCGCGGCGGCACCGCGGTGGCGAGCACCAAGCAGCAGAAGATCGAGTTCAGCACCGGGCGCTGATCGACCCGCAGCAGATGCAAACGAAGACGGCGCATGCATCGCATGCGCCGTCTTCGCGTTGGCCGTAGCGGTGACGACCGGTTCAGCGGTGGCGGCGCGATCGCGCCTTGCGCGCAGGTTTGGCCTTGGCCGGTGCCGCCTTGGCGGGTTCGGGACTTTCCACTCCGGCCCAGTCCACGTGGGGCAGGCCAAGCAGGCTGTCGAACACCATCGGCATCAGCCCGCTGGGCATCGCGCCGGCGGAGTTCCACAAGGTGACCACGCCCGCGTGGTACTTCGGGAAGAAACCGATCATGGTGCGGTAACCGGCCACCGCGCCGGCGTGGTAGATCAGCGTTTCGCCGGCGTAGGTGTAGACGCGCCAGCCCAGCGCGTAATGCGCGGCGCTGAGCCGCGCATGCCGCCACGGCGTGGCGCGCAGTTCGGTCGGCGTGTTCACGGCGGGCGCATGCAGCACGTCGAGCAGGCTGGTGGGCAACACGTCCTGGCGGCCGCCCATCTGCGCGATCAGCCATTGCTCCATGTCGCGGATGCTGGCGTTGACGCCGGCGGCCGGCGCCACGCGGTAATAGGTCTCGTTGGGCTCGAACGGAATCCAGCCGTGGTTCCGGCCGGGGCGATGCGGGTGCGCCCAGCTCTTGCTGGATTCCAGCGCGGAGCGGCCGTAGCTGGCGGTCTGCATGTCCAGCGGGTGGAACAGCCTCTGGTCGACGAGGCGGTCGAAGAAGTTGCCGGTGCGCGCGAACAGCACGTCGCCGATCATGCTGAAGGCGACATTCTGGTAGCCGTAGCACTGGCCCGCGGGGCAGGTGATGTCCACCTCGTCCAGCTTGCGCACCAGCTCCTGGTAGGACTCGTCGCCTTCGAGCAGGTTGTCGTAAGTGTTGTGCGGCAGGCCCAGCCGCTGGCCGAGGATGTCGGCCACGGTGGCCTGGTCGGCGGACTGCATGTCCTTGAGCTTGAAGTAGGGCAACACGTCGACCAGCTTCATGTCCCAGCGCAGCTTGCCGCTGTCCACCAGCAGGCCGGTGACCGCGGTGGCGAAGGCCTTGGAGAGCGAGGCCAGCCGGAACACGGTGGTGGGCGTCACCGGCGTCTGGCTGGCGGCGTCGGCATAACCCAGGGTGTGCTCGAACACCACCTTGTCGTCGATCACCACCGCCGTGGCCAGGCCGGCGGCCCCGTGGCGCGTGTCGAGTTCGTCCAGCCAGCGGTGATAGTCGGCCAGCGTGGCCTTGACGCGTTCGGGCGGCAGTTCGGCCGTGGCGATGTGCGCGCTGGCCGGCGGCAGGTTGCCGCCGTCGTCGGCCGGTGCCGCGTGGAGGCCGGTGCAGGCCAGTCCGATGGCGCAGGCGAGAGCGAGGGGCAGGTGTCGAAACGGCATGTACTTCGGCAAGGCTGGATGACGCAGAAGACGTCGGAGTGGAATGCGCCGCAGGCGGGCGATCGGCAGTGGTGCGGAGACTCCGATTCTCCGGCACTTTGCACGGAGGAACAACGCGGCCGCGCGCGCGGGTTCATCCGGCGATCGCCACGGACGACTGGCGAGGGGCGTGCTAGCCTTCAGCCCTCCGGATTTTGCCCGTGCTGGATGTCCCCGTGAGTTCGATCCGTGTCGCCGCGATCCGTGAGGGCGCTGAACCCGCGTTGTCGGCGCTGGCGTTCTTCTTCGTGATGACGTCGTACTACATCATCCGGCCAGTCATGGGCCAACTGAGCGGCGCGGTCGGCTCGCAGTCGTTGCCGCTGTTCTACGGCGCGGTGTTCGTGGTGATGCTGCTGCTGACGCCGCTGTTCGGCATGCTGGTGGCGCGCTTCCGACGCAGGCAATTGCTCGGCTGGAGCTACAGCTTTTTCATCCTGTGCCTGCTCGCGTTCGTGCCCGCATTTGTGGCGCAGGATCGCATCGGTGCGCGCGAGCTGGGCGTGGTGTTTTTCGTCTGGGCCAGCGTGTTCAACCTGTTCGTGGTGTCGCTGTTCTGGAGTTTCATGGCCGACATCTTCTCCAGCGGTCAGGCGCGACGGGTGTTTTCGCTGATCGCACTCAGCGGCATGGCGGGCGCGGTCTTCGGTCCGCTGGTGACCAAGCTGCTGGTGCGGCTGATCGGAGTGGCGCCGCTGCTGGTGGTCTCGGCGCTGGCGTTGGCGCTGGCGCTGGCATTGCTGCTGCGACTCTCCGCGCGGCATGACCGCCAGCCGGGCAGCCGGGGCGACGAGGCGGTCGGCGGCTCACTGTGGGCCGGAGTCAAGGAGCTGTGGTCGCGTCCGTTCCTGCGTTACATGGCCTTGCTGATGCTGTTCGGCGACGGCATCGGTACGCTGGCCTATGCGTTGGTGGCGGATTACGCCAAGGCGCATTTTGTCGACACGGTGGCGCGCACGGCGTTCTACAACAACCTGGATCTGGCCACCAACACGCTCGGCGCGGTGCTGCAGCTCACGTTGACGCGCTGGTTGCTGATCCGTCGCGGCGCGGGCTGGGGGCTGGTGTTGCCGGCAGTGGTTAACGTGGCGCTGTTGTTGATGGTGGCGATCGGCGGCCATGGCACGGTGGTGGTTTCCGGCTATGGCGTGTCGCTGCTGGCCTTGATGATGGTGGTCACGCGCGGCTTCGCCTATGGCATGACCAAGCCGGCGGTGGATGCGCTGTACACGCGGGTGCAGCGCGAGACGCGCTACAAGGGCAAGAACTTCGTCGAGACGACGGTGTGGCGCTTCGGCGACCTGGTGGTGACCAGCGCGGTGAGCGGCCTGCGCATGCTGGGCGTGGGCGTGACCGGGCTGGCATTGGCGGGCACCGGCGTGGCGATGCTGGCTACCTGGGTGTCGCGCCGGGCGGGTTGGTCGCCGGATCTGGCGCCGGACGAACCGGCGACGCGAACCGGGGCCGCGACGTCGGCTTGACCGCCCGTCACCGCCCTGTTCAGCAAACGCGATTCAGCCGGTGATGTAGCGTTCCAGATGCTCGATCTGCTCGGCCTGGGCGTCGATCACTGCCTTCACCAAGTCGCCGATCGAGATGACACCCACCAGCTTGCCGCCTTCGAGTACCGGCAGGTGGCGCACGCGGCTGTCGGTGCACAGGCGCATGCAATCGAGCACGTCGGTCTGCGGTCCCACGGTGAGCGGATCGGCACGCATGATGTCGGCCACCGCGGTCTGCGCCGAGGAGCGGCCCTGCAGGATCACCTTGCGTGCGTAGTCGCGCTCGGACACCACGCCTGCCAGCTGTTCGCCGCGCATCACCAGCAGGGCGCCGATGCGGTGTTCGGCCATCAGCTTGATCGCCTCGAGCACGGGCGCGTCCGGCGCGATGGTGTAGATGCTGCCACCCTTGCCTTCCAGCAGATGCCTGACCTGACGCATGTCCGGACTCCGGTTGAACCCGTGGATGGGGCGGAACCAGTCTAGCGCCGGCGCCAGCGGCGGGTGTAGCCGCATCGTGAAGTGCCGTTTGAGAAGTGCGGCCAGGGACGGCCACCCGCTTGATTTTCGCGATCAAGGACGATCGCAAAGGTCACCGCCCATCGATATAGGCCGGCCCGCCGAGCTGGCGCATCTGCCGCTCGATCCAGTCCGCACGGCGCAGCACGTAGGCGCTCGGGCGGTCGGCGTGCAGACGCCGCGGGCTGGGCAGCACCGCGGCCAGCCGCGCCGCCTGCGCCGGCGTGAGGCGTGCGGGCGGCACGTGGAAATAGATCTCGCTGGCCGCACCCACGCCGTAGATGCCGTCGCCCAGCTCGGCGATGTTCATATACACCTCGAGGATGCGCCGCTTCGGCCAGGTCAGCTCGATCAGCACGGTGAAGTACGCCTCCAGCCCCTTGCGCACGAAGCTGCGGCCGTTCCACAGGAACAGGTTCTTCGCGGTCTGCTGGCTGATCGTGCTGGCCCCGCGCAGGCGCGCGCCGTCGTCGGCCGCGTCGATCGCCTCGTGGATGGAGTCGAAGTCGAAGCCGTGATGGAACGGGAATTTCTGGTCCTCGCCCGCCACCATCGCCAGCGGTACCCACGGCGACACCTGCGACCACGGCACCCAGTGCTGGCGCAGGCGGAAATCGCGTTCGCCGTGCAGCCAGGCGCCGACGTGGCGCTCCAGCATCACCGCCGAGGTCACCGGCGGCACGAAGCGCAGCACCAGCACCGCCAGCCAGGTGAGTGCCAGCCAGGCCAGCGCGGCGAACGCGATCCAGCGCAGAAGGCGACGAAAGGACGGGCGACGGAACATGGCGTACCAAGGCGGAGATTCGCGGCAGTATAAGCGTGCCGTCTTGCCGGCCATTGCGCACCGGCCATTCGCCCCTATCTTGCGGAGATTGGCTTGAGAGGTGATTCGTGGAAACCGTACTGGTCGAAGATGTGCTGCACCGCTTCCTGCTCGAACGCGCCGGCGTGCGCGGCGCGTTGGTGCGGCTGGGGCCGGCATGGCGCGAAGTGGCCGGCCGTGCCGACTATCCCGCCGAGGTGCGCGAGCTGCTCGGCGAGGCGTTGGCGGCCAGCGCGCTGCTGACCGCGAACATCAAGCTCGACGGCGAGCTGTCGGTGCAGCTGAAGAGCACGGGCGCCCTGCGCCTGCTGTTCGCCGAATGCACCGACCAGGGCCGCCTGCGCGGCCTGGCGCGCTGGGAGCCGCCGCTGCCCGAGCCACTGTCGCTCGACGCGCTGCCGCAGGCGGTACTGGCGATCACCATCGGCAACGTGGAACGCGGCCAGCGCTACCAGGGCCTGGTGGAGCTGCGCGCGGCGGACCTCGCGGGCGTGCTGGAGAACTACTTCGCCCAGTCCGAGCAACTGCCCGCGCGGCTGGTGCTGGCCGCCGACGGCGAGCATGCGGTGGGCCTGATGCTGCAGAAGCTGCCCGACGATGGCGGCCACGGCGGGGCGCAAGACGAGGATGCATGGGCGCGGATCACGCACCTCACCTCCACGCTGGGTGCGGCGGAGCTGCTGACCACCGCGCCGGAGCAACTGCTGTACCGCCTGTACCACGAGGAATCCGTGCGCCTGTTCGAGCCGCGCCCGCTGACGTTCGGCTGCAGCTGCAGCCGCGAGCGCGTGGCGGCGATGCTGCGTTCGCTGGGCCGCGACGAGGTGGAGGCGACGCTGGACGCGCAGGACGGCCAGATCGAGGTGAACTGCGAGTTCTGCGCGCAGCGCTACCGGTTCGACCGCGTCGACGCGGAGCACCTGTTGCGCGATGCCGGCGGGGCGGGGGTATCCGGCACGGCATGAACGCGCCGTAGGAGCGCACCCTGTGCGCGAAGCTCTGGTGCCGATCGGAGCAAAAGCATTCGCGCACAGGGTGCGCTCCTACGGCAACCGATGCTCCGGGCGCAACCAGTATTCGGCGGTCTGCGCCTGCGCGAACAGGAAGCCCTGGCCGTAGCGGCAGCCCACGTCGAGCAGGGCCTGCCGCTGCGAGGCCTCCTCGATGCCCTCGGCGATCACCTGCATGCCCAGCGAGTCGGCCAGTACCTGGATCGCGCGGATCACCGCCGTGCCCTGGTCCTTGCGTTCGTCGCCGAGCTCGGTGACGAAGGAGCGGTCGATCTTCAGCGTGTCGAACGGGTACTGGTGCAGGTAGCTCAGCGAGGAGTAGCCGGTGCCGAAGTCGTCCAGTGCGATGCCCACGCCCTGGTGGCGCAGGTTCTGCAGCATCTGCTTCACCTGGGTGGGATTGTCCAGCAAGGTGCGCTCGATCACCTCGATGCGGATGCTGGATGGCGGCACGTGATGCCGTTCCAGCAGCGCCAGCAGGCGGGCGTCGAAGTCGGCGTAGCGGAAGTGCTGGCCGGAGACGTTGATGCTGATGGTGCCCTTGGTGCCGACCAGTTGCGCGGCCTGTGCGCAGGCCTGCTCGAAGATCAGCCAGTCGATCGCCTCGGCGCAGCCGGTCTCCTCGGCGATCAGCAGGAAATCCTGCGGCAACAGCAGGCCGCGCTCGGGATGGTTCCAGCGCAGCAGCGCTTCGTAGCCCGCGACGCGGCCATCGGCCAGCGCGACGATCGGCTGGTAGAACGGCACGAACTCGCGGCGGGTCAGCGCGTGGCGCAGATCGCTTTCCATGCGCAGCAGGGACAGCGCCTCGCGGCGCAGGCGGTCGTCGAACAGCGAGGCGCGGTGGCGGCCGCCGTCCTTGGCGTGGTACATCGCCGAATCGGCATCGCGCAGCAGTTCCTCGGGCTGGCGGTAGTGCACGCCGGCCATCGCGATGCCGATCGAGGCGGAGGTGAAGATCTCGCGCGCACCCAGTCGGAACGGCGTCTGCAGCTCGTTCAGCACGTGCTCGGCGATGCGCCGCGCGGCGTCGGCATCGGACACGTGCTCCAGCAGCACGGCGAACTCGTCGCCGCCCAGGCGCGCCACCACGTCGCGGGTCTTCAGGCAGGCGCGGATGCGGCCGCCGACCTGGAACAGCAGGTCGTCGCCGACCAGGTGGCCGACCGAGTCGTTGATCACCTTGAAGCGGTCGAGGTCGATGAACAGCACGGCGAATTGTTCTTCCGGATGCGCCTGGTAGCGCTGCATCGCCTGTTCCAGCCGCTGCAGCAGTAGGGTGCGGTTCGGCAAGCCGGTAAGCGAATCGTGCAGGGTCTCGTATTTCAGCCGGCGCTCGATGCGTTCGCGCTCGGCGATCTGCTCGCGCAGGTCGCGGTTGGCCAGACCCAGCGCGCGGGTGCGCTCCACCACGCGGCGTTCCAGGCTGGCGTAGGCCTGCTTGAGGGTGGCGTCGGCATGCTTGCGCTGCAGCGCGTTGGCGACGTGGTAGCTGACGAAGGTGAGCAGTTCCTGGTCGCGCTCGGTATAAGTGTGTTCGGGCGAGTAGCTCTGCACCGCGAGCACGCCGCGCACCTGGTCGCCCCAGATCAGCGGCACGCCGAGCCAGCACACCGAGCGCGAACCGAAACGGGTGATCTCGCCGCTGGCGCACAGCCGGTCGATCGTCGCCGCGTCGGCCAGCAGCGGACGGCCGGTACGCTGCACGTATTCGGTGGCGCCGGTGCCGTGGCTGCGCGCCGGGCGGTCGCTGTCCACCTCGTCCACCGAGTAGGGGAAGGTGATCAGCTGGTTCTCCTCGTCGCCCAGCGCGATGTAGAAGTTGCGCGCGTACAGCAGGCCACCGATCACGCGATGCACGGCCGGGTAGAAATCCTCCAGGCTGTCGGTGGTGCTGGCCAGTTCGGCGATGCGGAACAGCGCCGCCTGCAGCCGCTCGCCGCGCTGGCGCTGCAGCACCTGCTGGCGCAGCACGCGGTTCGCCTCGCGCAGCGCGGTGGTGCGGTCGGCGACCCGGCGCTCCAGTTCCACGTGGGCGCTGCGCCGCTCGATCGTGGTTTGCACGTGCTGTGCCACGTAGCTCAGCAGGTCGAGGTCGTGCCGGGTGTAGCGCACGCTGCTGCGATAGCTCTGCACCACGATGCAGCCGACGACCTGGCCGACGCGGAACAGCGGCACGCCGATGCAGTGCTCGCAGCGCGGGCCGTGCAGCTGGAATTGGCCGCCGAGTTCCTGCACCAGCTCCTCGGTGGCGCCGAACAGCGGCCGTCCCTGACGCAGCAATGTCCAGGTGATGCCGTGCAGCAGTTCGTGCAGCGGGACGTTGCGCGCGGGCGGCGGCGGATCGGTGTCGAGGGTGTCGACGTAGTACGGGAAGCGAACGCTGTCGCTGGCCGGGTCGTACAGCGCGATATAGAAGTTCTCCGCGTACATCAGGCTGCTGACGATGGTGTGCAGCGAGCGCATCAGCGCGGGCATGTCGTGTTCGGCGCTGGCCTGCTCGGCGATCGCGTAAAGCGCGCGCTGCAGGCGCTCGGCCAGCGCCAACCGCGAGATCGCTTCGTACAGGCGGCTGGATTCGGCCAGCTGGCGCAGGCGGGTGTCGGCGAGCCGGCCCAGCCAGGCCAGCTTTTCGCGCAGGGCCTCGGCCACCGGTTCGTCGCGGCTCAGCGTGAGCACGTGCTGGCGCTGGGTATCCTCCGCCAGGTCGAAGCACCAGCCGGAAACATTTGCGTCCCCGGTCTCCGGCGCCCGCCAGTGCAACTGGCCGGCAATCCCGAAGTCGGCCAGGATGCGTTGGCAGATTTCCAGCACGCTCGAACTGTCGTGTGCCTTCAGCAGTTGCTCGATCGCCGCAGGCACGCCCGCCGGATCGTCTGCCGGGGCGGGCACGGGCGTGGGGCGTGAGGTGGAAGCTGCATTCATCAAGGGTCGACCCGACAGTCGGGAGGCGGCGTGACGCCTCTTATATCCTGCGAATCGGTACCACCGCCAGCAGGAACCCCGGGGAACGCAGGCCAGTCTATCGAGAAGCCGGTCACAGCACGGTATGGATTACTGTACCGCAGGCTTGTGTCGGTGTTAGTTAAATGTAAAATGCGATATACTTCAGTCCCCGCAACCGACTGACATCCACCGTATCGGACCTTCTGCCATGCGTCGCCTGCTCGTTCCACTGCTGCTGTGCCTGCTGCCGTTCGCGGCGGCCGGTCAGAGCGTGGACGACGCCAGCGGCAAGCTGGCCGCGCAACTGTTGAAGCAGCCGCCGGCGCAGATGGCCGAAGTGCAGCCGGGTCTGGTGATGCCGCTGTGGCGCGGAACGGACGGCCACCTGTTCGTGCTCAAGGCGGACAACCGCAACGCCGTGCAGGCGCAGCGCAACACACCACTCTCGTTTCATGCGGTCGACGCGGCGAGCGTGACCAGCGCCGGCCTGCAGTATGGCCTCACGCCCAACTGGCAGGCGCATGCCGATGTCAGCCAGCATTCCTGGATCAACAGTCCGCTGCGCGTGGTCGGCAGCGAAGTGGGCGCCACCTACCAGGACGGGCGTTACAGCCTCGGCCTGAGCGTGGGCACCAACAGCACGCCGAACAGCCCCAGCCTGCCGCGCGTGCTGCCCGGCGTCGCGCCGGGCGTCGACGGGCTTTCCGGTTTCGACAGCAGCTCCCAGCTCAATGCGCACGGTCGTCTCGCGCTGGGCAGCAAGAGCGGCATCGACGTGGGCGCCAGTGTCGGCCGCATCCATCTGTTGCCGGGCAACCTGCTGGGCATCAGCACGCTGGACCAGAAGGCGATCAGCTTCGGCGTCGACCACGGCCCGGTCAGCGGCAGCATCGTCGGCCGCACCATGCAGCCGCTGGCTGGCGTGCCGGGTAACGGCTACGCCCCCGACCGCCGCTGGAACAGCATCGACCTCGGCGTGACCTGGCGTCTGCCGTGGCAGGGCTCGCTGAGCGTCGGCGCGCAGAACCTGTGGTCATCGGGCACGCCGGCGAACACGCCGATGGGTCCCGAGCCGGACCAGTCGCGCACGCCTTACGTGCAATACCACCAGGATCTCTGATCCCGGCTTGCGGCGGAATCACTGTGACGAGAACGCCGTCGCTCAGCGACGGCGTTCTCGTTTGACGTGCCGGATGGTCGTCAGCGGACCGATTGCGCCGCCAGCGCCACTCTCAGCGGCTCCAGTTGCCGCGCGTAGCTGCGCCACTGGCCCAGTCCCCGCGCATGGATCGATTCGCGCACCTGCGCGCTGCTGGGCGTGGCAACCGGTGCAGCATTGCGCTCGGGCCTGAAACAGGCTTCCTCGGCAGCCAATCCGCAGTGGGCCAGGACATGGCGCACCGTCGCCTCGGTGTCCCGCACGAGTGCGTCGTACGGTACGTCGAGCAGGGCGCCCGGCAGCGTGGCGTGCCAGTGCTGCACCAGCCGTGCGTATTGCCCGTGGTAGTGCGCAAGCGCTTCCAGCTCGTAGCTGTACGGGGAGATGTTGCCGAACATCGCCTTGTAGTTGGAGAAGCAGGTATCCATGGGGTCACGCACCAGGTGCAGGATGGGTGCGTGCGGCAGCGCGCGCCGGATGAAGGCGACCATCTGGATGTTCGCGGGCAGCTTGTCGATGTAATAAGCCTTGCCTTGCGCACGCCACTGGGTCTGCTTCAGGTAGCGCTCGCCAAGTTCGCGGTAGTCGATGCGATCACTGCGCCGGATGATTTCCAGCAAACCCTCGGATCGAGCGGGCACGACATCGGCGATCCAGTGCAACTGGCGCCAGAAATCGATGATTTCACCGGCCGAGGTGATTTGCGAGTGGCTGGAGAGGATCCGGTCCAGCAGGGTGGTGGCCGAACGGGGCATACCCACCACGAAGATGGGTACGGGGCCCGGTGGCCGTTCGGCGCCTGGGCGCGGCTCGGCCCCGGCCGGCATGCCGATCAGCGCCGTGGCGACCGCTTCCTCGGCCTCGGCATCGTAAGGATTCAGCGCATGCATGATTGCGTTGCAACGGGACAAGGCATCCCAGGCCTCCTCGTGGCGCCCCAGGTCGTCGAGCGTCTTGAAACGTGCGTACTCGAATTCCGCGCGCACGAAGTCGCGATCGGCCTCCGTGGGTTCGTGCGGCATCCGTCGCAATTGTTCCTCGATCCATTCCAGCCGCCGCGATTCGGGGCGTTGCCGGCGCAGGTTGACCAGCACCGTGATGGCGTCGCCGAAGTGAGGCCAGCGCACAAGGCTGCGCTCCAGCAGTTCCTGCGCCTCGTCGATCCTGCCGCTGAACTGGAGCAGCAGGGCGTACATGTGCAGTTCGCCGGGTGAATCGGCTCCCGTGCGCAGTGCCCGTTCCATCAGTTCGCGCGCCTTGGCGATGTCGCCGATCGTGAAGCGTAGGTGAGCCTGGGCGGTCAGCAAGTCGGCGGGTGGTTCGGGCGCCTGTTCCAGCAGGTCGAGGCAGGCCCGCGCAACGATGATTTCGCCATTGGCAACAAGGTGTTGCGCGAGCGAGACGATCAACGGGGCGTTGCGCGGAAGCCGGCTTGCGGCCTGCAAGAGCGGTCGACTGGATGCGCGGAAGCACCCACGCTGGAACAGCACTTCGGCCAATTCGATCAGGGTGGCGGTGTCGTGAGGCGCCTGGACGAGTCGTGATTCCAGGGATTCCTGGACACGGGCCAGCCGGGCCTCCTCCGATGCTTGATCCCGGGATTGGGGCCGCGGTGTGGCGGCTGTGGGTACCGTCGAGTTCATCAAGGGATGGTAGTTCCGCCGTTGGGTCAGCTCAATCGGTCCTTTTGACGCGGAACCGGGCACCCGCATCGCTACAGGTATGGGTTGCCAAGGCATGGTTTTCCGAGCAATCGCAAATTAATGCGAGAATATTTTCTCGAAATGTCATTGGCTTGTAAATTATTACGAATCAATTTGGGCGAAAACATAAATTTTTTGTTGACCGAGCACGTTCTCGCGCCTTATTTTTGCGTGAGGCAGATCGTTCGTCGCAAGGATTCGTGAAGTTCCACTTCATGCTTGCGAAGCCAGGGGGCTTCCATGGATCTGCCGGTTCGATGTGTTTGAAATGCATTAATCGTCCGTCTGGACATCCATCTGGGGAGAAACATGATGAGTATTCGCTACCGAGCCAGTGCTGGTGCCATGCGTTGGCGCCCGACTGCCCTGGCGATCGCCATGGGCTTGAGCTTCAGCGGGGCCGCGCTTGCGCAGAGCACCGTCGGCAGCATTTTCGGCCAGGCGCCAACCGCGTCGGGTGAGACCGTGGTGGTCAGCAACACCTCCGGCTTCTCGCGTGAAGTGCCGGTGGACAGCACGGGCCGTTACCGCGTCGACCACCTGCCCGTGGGCACCTACACGGTCACCCTGAAGCAGAACGGCACGGTCGTCAGCACGCACGACAACGCCTACGTCTCGAGCGGCGGCGCCGCGGGTGTCGACTTCGCCAGCGCCAGTACCAACGCCACCCAGCTGTCCTCGGTGACGGTCACGGCCAACGCGCTGCCCTCCATCGACGTCACCAACGTCAACTCGAGCACGGTCATCACCGCGGCCGACCTGAAGCGGCTGCCGGTGGCACACAGCGCCGAAGCCATCGCGTTGCTGTCGCCGAACACCACGTCGGGCAGCGGCTTCTTCACCGGCACGTCCGGCCAGTCGCTGGTGTCGTTCGGCGGTTCCAGCGTGTCCGAGAACTCCTACTATGTGAATGGCTACAACGTCGGCGAGCCGTACAAGAACCTTGGCGGCTTCCAGTTGCCCTACGGAGCCATCGAGCAGCAGGAAACCCTGACCGGCGGCTATGACGCCAAGTACGGTCGTTCCGATGGCGGCGTGATCAACCAGGTCGGCAAGCGCGGCACCAATGACTGGCACTTCGGTGGTCAGGTCTCCTGGCAGCCGCGTTCGTTTGAAGGCACGCCGACCAACTATCGTTACGGCAATCCCTCGATTCCGGCGTCGAGCAGCCTGGTCAACTACGCGCCGGCCCCGAATGCACCGGGTTCACTGCGGCAGTACCGCAACGACAACAAGGAATGGCAGACGATCTATTCGGCCTACGTGGGTGGCCCGCTGATCAAGGACAAGCTGTACCTGTTCCTGGCGGGCGAAACCACCAAGACCCAGGGCACCAATGTCGAGACCATCGACAATGGCAAGGTGCAGGATTTCCACGACAAGGAAACGAAGTTCTACGGCAAGCTGGACTGGAACATTACCGATAGCAACGTGCTGGAGCTGACCGCGCTGCGCAACAACACCAGCCTCGGCGCCGGTTCAACCTACGACTTCGACTACGACACCCTGCAGAAAGGCGCGTTCTCCAGCAAGAACGACGTCACCAAGGACAACGCCCAGTTCTACATCGGCCACTTCACCAGCTACATCACCGATGCGGCCACGCTGAGCATCACCGCCGGCAAGGCGCATTTCCAGGATCCGGTCGAGTACGGCAACACCAGCCCGCTGCCGTTCATTTCCCGTGGCACCAATGCCACGTTGCCCGATGGCAGCCATCCCACCAATGCCCAGACCAATACCTCGTGGACTTCGCCTGGTGCGAAGAACTCCACCCGCGGCCTGCGCGTGGACTTCGACTACAAGCTGGGTGACCACGACCTGCTGGCCGGTATCGACAACATGTACTACCGGGCCATCGATCAGGGCCCGAACCAGCAGAACCCGTTCAATCCGGCGGTCAACTACTACTGGCGCTATCTGGCTGGCGGCGAGGTGCAGAAGCGCGAGATCGGCTGGGCGACCAGCATGACCATGTCGCAGAAGGCCTACTACCTGCAGGACAACTGGCAGGTGGCTTCCAACGTCTACCTGAGCATCGGCCTGCGCAACGACCGCTTCACCAACTACAACGACCTGAGCAAGGCCTTCGTCGACGAGAAGAACCAGTGGGAACCTCGCATCGGTGCGAGCTGGGACGTGTTCGGTGACTCCTCGTTCAAGGTCTACGGCAACGCCGGTCGCTACTACCTGGCGCTCCCCAACAATGCGGCGGAGCGCGCGGCCAACCGTTCGACCTATCTCACCACCAATTACTCGTACACCAGCATCGACCCGGTCACGGGCATCCCGCAGGGCCTGACCCAGCTCGGGCCGACGACTTCGCCGGACGGCGAGACGGGTGCGCCCAAGGATCCCCTGCAGGTTGCCGCGCGCAACCTGAAGCCGGAATACCTGGACGAATTCATCGTCGGCTTCGACAAGAAGCTGGGCGATCACTGGGTCTACGGTGCCAAGGCGATGTGGCGTGAGCTGAAGGCTGCGATCGACGACGAGTGCTCGCCGAGCCAGATCGCCACCAAGATGACCAGCATGGGCCTCGACCCGAGCCTCTACTCCAACTCGCTGTACGGCGCCTCGTACTGCCGCCTGTTCAACCCGGGCCGCACCAACAACATGCTGGTGGTGTCCGACGACGGCAGCAAGAGCGTTCTCGTGCCGATGACCCTGAAGGACTGGGGCTTCGACCGTGGTGCCGTTCGCAAGTACGGTTCCCTGAACCTGTACCTGGAGCACCCGTTCGACGGCAAGTGGTATGGCCGCGTCGATTACACCTTCACCCGTGGCTTCGGCAACACCGAGGGCCAGGTGCGCTCGGACTTCGGCCAGGAAGACATTTCCAAGACCGAGGATTGGGACAGCTGGCAGCTGATGGACGGGCAGTACGGCGAGTTCGCCAACGTGCGCAAACACCAGATCCGCTTCCGCGGCAGCTACGAGATCTCGCCGGAATGGCTGGTCTCGGGCACCTTGCTGGTGCAGTCCGGCATGCCGCGTGAGTGCCTGGGTTACTTCGGTCCGCTGACCCAGGGTCCGGGCGGCTATCTCCCCGGTGGCGCGAACGATCCGACCGGCTACAACAACTCGGGCACCGGCAACTACCACTGGTGCAACGGCCAGCGGGTGACGCCGGGTTCGAACGGCCATACGCCGTGGACGGAACTGGTCAACTTTGGCGTGCACTACCGTCCGGCGTTCGCCGACCACAAACTGGGCTTCAACCTGGATGTCTTCAATGCGTTGAACCAGCAGCGCGCATTGCAGACCGATCCGTCGTTCCCCAACTCCTTCAACCGGTTGAACAACACGATCTACGTCAACACCAACTATCAGCAACCGCTGTTCACCACCCCGCCGCGCACCGTGCGGTTCTCGGTGACTTACGACTACTGATACAGCAGACGGTCAGTAACGTTCTGCAGCCACCGGCCGTCATGGCCGGTGGCTTTTTTGTGGGCAGTTGTGACGTGAAATGTGCGGCTGCATACACCAAGGGCTCGTCGGCGTATGCCGAAACGAATAAAAGTGGCGCGCGCCGTGGGCGGCGCATGCAGGTATCGGGCGCGTTGACCCGAAGCCCGCTCCGGTGGCGCCCCCGAGACCCGTATCAGTTTGCGGTGCGGATGCGCAGATCGCCGCTGAAGGTCTCGACGTTGATCGAGCCGCTGCCGTTGCCGAGGCGCGCATCGAGCTTGCTGCCGGGGCCGTGTTCGGACTTCTGCGCGCTGCCGAAATCGCTGCGCAGATCGCCGCTGAAGCTGCTGGCATGCACGGTGGCCGAGGTGCCGGCGGGCAGTTGCAGCTGCACGTTGCCGCTCATGCTGTCGATGCCGAGCTTGCCGTCCGGCGCGAGGCCGCCGGCGATCTGCACGTCCCCCGACACCGTGCTCAGCGTGAGCTGGCGCCACGGGCCGCCGCTGGCCTGGATGCGGCCGGAAATGGTTTGCAGTTTCGCCTGCTCACCCAGCACCGGGGCGAGGATGTCGCCGCTCACCGTCTGCAGGCTGGCCTGCGCGGCATGGCCGGCCAGTTCGATGTTGCCGCTGACGCTGTCGACGCTGAGCGAGGGTGTGCGCGCGTTGATCCGCGCGCGGCCGCTGACCGTGTTGACGGCGATGCCGCCGCCGTCCATGCCGTCGATCACCAGCGGTGCGCTGACCACGCGCACGTCCAGCGTGGCGCCGCGCGGCACATGCAGATCCAGCACGGTCGGCGCCATCCGGTTGTCGCTGCCCCAGTTGAACCAGCCACCACCGCCCTGGGGCTGCACCTCGATCGCGAGCTTGCCGTCGCTGCCGGTGATCGCCAGCGGCTTGGCACCGTCGCCGAGCTGGCCGCCCACTTGTACCGACGGGCGATCCCAGGCGGTGACGCGAACCTCGCCGGAGACGTTGCTGATGCTGATGCGCGCGGTGGGCGTGGCGGCATGCTGCAGGTTGATCGGCGTGTCGGCCAGGGCCTGACCAATGCACAGGCACAGCAGCAGGGGAGCGTAGCGTGTGATCTTCATGGTCATTCCTGGCGTGGATCAGCCGGCCTCGTGGACGAGATGGCGCAATTGCGTCTGTTGCCGTTCGGTGCGCACCAGCAGGCGCTGCAGCGCGGGCGAGTGCGGGGATTGCTGCATGGCCTGCTGGAGCTCGAGGCGGGCTGCGTCCAGCTCGATCGCCGCGCCGCCGAGGCGCGGGTCGGACGGGTTCCACGCCGATTTCGCGAGCGCGGTTGCTCCATCCGCCGCCGTGGTGGCGTTGCGGTGCAGGCGCAGGCCGATGCCGCCGGCCAGCAGGAAGGTGCTGGCCAGCGCGGCGGCCAGCAGCCAAGGCTGGTGCGTGGCGCGTCGCGTGGCTTGCGGCGCCGTCACATTGCCGTCGTGCGCTTCCAGTGCGGTGTCGATCGCGCTCCACAGGTCGCGGCCGGGCGCGATCGGCTGGCGCAGGCTGCGCATCTGCTGTCGCCATTCGAATTCGTTCATGGTGTTTCTCCCAAGGCCCGGCGCAGCAGTTGCCGCGCGCGATGCAGTTGCGCTTTGGACGTGCCGACGGCCATGTCGAGTTCGTTGCCGATTTCCTCGTGCCGCCAGCCTTCGATGTCGTGCAGTACCAGCACGGCCCTTGCGCGTGGCGGCAGCTTGCCGATGGCGCGCTCGAGTTCCTCGCGCTCGGCGGCGCAGAACGGGGTCTCGCCGTGCTCGGGCAGCTTGTCCTCGTCCACGTAACCGACCGGATCGGCGCGGCGGGCGCGGAGTTCCATCAGTGCCACGTTGATCGCGAGGCGGTACAGCCAGGTGCCGAACGCGCTCTCGTGGCGGAAGCCGGGCAGCTTTTGCCAGGCGCGCACGAAGGCTTCCTGGGTGAGGTCCTCCGCGCGGGCGTGGTCGTAGCCGGCGAGTCGGCACAGCGCGCCGTGGATGCGCTCGACGTGCCGGCGGTACAGTCGCTGGAACGCCAGTCGATCGCCGGCCGCCGCCGCGTGCACGTCGTCGGTGTCGTGATCTGCGGCAGCGGAGGCTGGCGGCATCGAGCGGTCGGTGGCGGGACAGGCGGCGATCATCTTGCCAGCTTGGATGCCGCCGCGGGCGCCAGGGTTTGCATCGTCGCGGATGCATCGATCCGCGACGATGCGGTCATCGTCAGGCCGTGGCCGCCTTGCGCGGCATGGCGTCGGCACCCAGTGCACCGGCCACGCGCTGCTGTTCCGCACGCAAGGCCGCGGGCAGGCGTGGGGCGAAGCCGTCCAGATACTCGCCAATGGCCACGAGCTCGGCTTGCCAGCCGGATCGGTCCACCGCGAGTAGCTCGGCCAGCGTGGCAGCATCCAGCTTCAAGCCGTCGAGCTTGAGTTCGCCGGCGGCGGGCAGGGTGCCGATCGGCGTTTCGGCGCCGCGCGCCTTGCCATCCACGCGCGCGATCATCCACTCCAGCACGCGCAGGTTCTCGCCGAAGCCCGGCCACAGGAACTTGCCGTCCTTGCCCTTGCGGAACCAGTTGACGTGGAAGATCTTCGGCAGCTTCGCGCCGGGCCGGTCGAACGACAGCCAATGTGCGAAGTAGTCGCCGTAGTGATAGCCGCAGAACGGCTTCATCGCCATCGAGTCGCGGCGCAGCACGCCCACCGCGCCGGTGGCGGCGGCAGTGGTTTCCGAACCCATCGCGGCGCCCATCAGCACGCCGTGGGTCCAGTCGCGGGCCTCCATCACCAGCGGCAGCAGCGAAGGACGGCGACCGCCGAACACGATCGCGCTGATCGGTACGCCCTGCGCGTCCTCCGCCTTCTCCGACCAGGTGGGGCATTGCCGCGCGCTCACCGTGAAGCGCGAATTCGGATGTGCCGCCGGGCCATTCGCCGGGTCATAGGGGCGGCCCTGCCAATCGGTGACCGGCGTGCCGGGCAGGCCTTCCCACCACGGCTGGTTGTCGGCGGTGACGGCGACGTTGGTGAAGATGGTGTCGTGCGCGATGGACTTCAGTGCGTTCGGGTTGCTGTTGTCGCTGGTGCCCGGCGCCACGCCGAAGAAGCCGGCCTCGGGGTTGATCGCGTACAGCCGGCCGTCCGCGCCGGGGCGCATCCAGCAGATGTCGTCGCCCACCGTCCACACCTTCCAGCCGCCCTTCCGATAGCCCTCGGGCGGAATCAGCATGGCGAGGTTGGTCTTGCCGCAGGCGGAGGGGAAGGCGGCGGCGATGTAGTGCGTGTCGCCCTGCGGGTTCTCGATGCCCACGATCAGCATGTGCTCGGCCAGCCAGCCCTCGTCGCGGGCCTGGTTGCTGGCGATGCGCAGCGCGTGGCACTTCTTGCCCAGCAGCGCGTTGCCACCGTAGCCGGAGCCGTAGGACTTGATCGTGCGCTCGCCGGGGAAGTGCATGATCCAGCGGCGCTCCGGGTCGAGTTCGCCGGTGGAATGCAGGCCCTTCACGAACGCACCCTCGCGCTCGATGCGTTCCTGCGCCGCCTTGCCCATGCGGGTCATGATGCGCATGTTGGCGACCACGTAGGGGCTGTCGGTGATCTCCACGCCGCAGCGCGACAGCGGCGAATCGATCGGGCCCATGCAGTACGGGATCACGTACAGGGTGCGGCCTTCCATGCAGCCGTCGAACAGCGCGTCGATCTTCGCGTGCGCCTCGGCCGGGGCCATCCAGTGGTTGTTCGGGCCGGCATCTTCCTGGTTTGGGTGGCAGACCAGGGTGAGGTGCTCCACGCGCGCCACGTCGGACGGGTTGGAGCGGTGCAGGTAGCAGCCCGGGTGGGTCGCCTGGTTCAGCTCGATCAGGGTGCCGTCGGCCAGCATCTGCCCCAGCAGCGCCTGGTATTCGGCCTCCGAGCCGTCGCACCAGTGGATCTTCGCGGGGCGGGTTTGTGCCGCCACCTCGCTGACCCAGCGTTCGAGCGCTTCCAACGTGCTTGCCATCGTGTCCTCACTGGTCTTGAGAAAAAAAAGTGGAGGAACCGTAGTTTGCGCGCACTGGCATTGCAAGGACAGGCGCAACAAAAACGGCGCCGCAGCGCCGTTTCGCAAACTCTTGTGGAGTTGGCTAAGCCGGGATCAGGGTGGCGATCATGTGTTCCACGTAGGCGTCGAATTCCTCGTGGTTGATGCGCGGCAGGCCCAGGGTGAAGTTCAGTTGCAGGAAACCGACGTAGGCAGCGTAGGTGAGCCGCGCGCGGTTCAGCGCCTCGCGCGGCGGCAGCCCGGCCTCGCGATAGGCGGTGTTGAGGAACTCGGTGCGCCGCTGCGACACGCGTGCCATCACCGGCACCACCAGCGGATGGTCCAGCGCCTTCAGCAGGGCGGCGTAGACGCGGTGCGGCTGCACCTCGTGCGCCACGCGGCGGAACAGCTCGGGCAGGCGCAGGCGCGGGTCGGCGATCTGCTCGATCTGGCCCAGCACCTCGCGCTCGCCGTATTGCTCCCAGCGTTCCAGCGCCGCCTGCAGCAGCGCCTCGCGGGTGCGGAAGTGCCAGTAGAAGCTGCCCTTGGTGACGCCCAACCGGCGGGCCAAGGCCTCGACCGCCAGTGCGCCCACGCCCTGATCGGCGATCATCTGCAGGGCGGCAACCTCCCAATCTTCCGCGGTGAGGCGGGTGCGTTCCGGTTTGGGGCTGGAATCCATGACCGTATGGTAGCCGCTGCGCCCCGCTTTGTAATCCACGGCGACGCCGATGAGGGCGGGTTGACGAGGCCGGATCGGGCAATCCATACTCATCCGTATGGAAAAGTTCGCGCCATCGATGCCAGCCAGCGACACCAGGTACGTCGCTACCGCCGACGGCCTGCGCCTGGCCGTGGAAATCTGCGGCGCCGCGGACGCGCCGACCCTGCTGTTCGCGCACGGTTTCGGCCAGACCCGTGGCGCCTGGGGCGGGACGGTCGCCGCGTTGACGGCACGGGGATGCCGCTGCGTGAGCTACGACGCACGCGGCCACGGCGAGAGCGGGCGACTGCCGGACGGCGCGGACTCCAAAGTCGGTTACCACATGCAGCAGTTCGCCGACGATCTGCTGGCGCTGGCCTGCGCGCAACCCGAACCGCCGGTGCTGGTGGGCGCCTCGATGGGCGGCCTGCTCGGTCTGGTGGCGGCGGGCGAGACGCGGCCGCCGCCGTTCCGCGCGCTGGTGCTGGTGGACATCACGCCGCGCTGGGAGACGAAGGGCGTGGAGCGCATCCTTGCCTTCATGCAGGCGCATCCGGACGGCTTCGCCGATTACGCCGAGGCCGCCGAGCAGATTGCCACCTATTTGCCGCATCGCGCAGGTCGCAAGAGCGAAGAACAACTCAAGCCTTTGTTGCGCGAAGGCATCGATGGCCGCCTGCGCTGGCACTGGGATCCGGCCCTGCTGGCCAGCGGCCTGGTCGTCGAGAGCGAGCGTTACCAGCCGCGCCTGTTCGCCGCGGCAGCCCAAGTGGACGTGCCGGTGCTGCTGCTCTCGGGTGCGCGCAGCGACGTGGTCTCGCACGCCACGGTCGCCGAATTCCTGCAGTTGGTGCCGCACGCGCGCCATGTCGAGGTGGCCGGCGCCACCCACATGCTGGCGGGCGACGCCAACGACGCCTTCACCCGCGAGATCGCAAGTTTCATTCGTACCCTGGACGATGCGGACGCCCGGCCGGGCGAACGCATCGCATGACCGTAACGAGGATGTCGAGATGGCCGTGATACTGACCCTGCTGGCGGCGCTCATCGCGAGCGGCGCCTGCGCCTACCACCGCAGCAGCTTGCGCACGTTCGCGGTTGCGGCGCCCGTGGCCACCCTGGTCGTGGGCCTCATGGCCGGCGCGCCGTGGACGACGATCATCCTGTTGATCGTCGAACTGGGCGTCGCGGTGCCGCTGCTGATGGATTCGTTCCGCCGCCGGCATATCACCGCGCCGCTCTTGAAGATGTTCGCCAAGGTCACGCCGAAACTGTCGGAGACCGAGCAGACCGCGCTGGAAGCCGGCACCGTGGGTTTCGAGGGCGAACTGTTCTCCGGCAAGCCGGACTGGGGCGAGCTGCTGAAGCAGCCGAAACCCGAGCTGAGCGTGGAGGAGCAGGCCTTCCTCGACGGCCCGGTGGAAGAGTTGTGCGGGATGATCGACGACTGGCAGATCACCCACGAGCTGGCCGACCTGCCGCCGGAGATCTGGGATTTCATCAAGAAGCACCGCTTCTTCGGCATGATCATCCCGAAGCAGTACGGCGGCCTGCAGTTCTCCGCGCTGGCGCATTCGGCGGTGCTGCAGAAGCTCAACAGCATGTCGGCCACGGTGGCCTCGACGGTGGCGGTGCCGAACTCGCTGGGGCCGGCCGAGCTGCTGCTGCACTACGGCTCGGACGAGCAGAAGAACCACTACCTGCCGCGTCTCGCGATGGGCGAGGAGATTCCCTGCTTCGCGCTGACCGGCCCGTACGCCGGCTCCGATGCCACCTCGATCCCCGACGTGGGCATCGTCTGCAAGCAGGTCGTCGACGGCGTCGAGACGCTGGGCATCCGGCTCACGTTCGACAAGCGCTACATCACGCTGGCGCCGATCGCCACCGTGGTCGGGCTGGCCTTCCGCATGTACGACCCCGAGCACCTGCTCGGCGACAAGGAGGACCTCGGCATCACGCTGGCGCTGCTGCCGCGCGCCACACCAGGCATGGAGATCGGCCGCCGCCATTTCCCGCTCAACATCCCGTTCCAGAACGGGCCGATCCACGGCAAGGACGTATTCGCGCCGCTGTCGGTGCTGATCGGCGGCCCGCACATGGCCGGCCATGGCTGGCGCATGCTGGTGGAATGCCTGTCGGTGGGGCGCGCGATCTCGCTGCCGTCGAACGCCACCGGCGGCATGCGCGCCTCGGCGCTGGCCACCGGTGCGTACGCGCGCATGCGCAAGCAGTTCGGCCTGGCGGTGGCCCGCTTCGAGGGCGTCGAGGAGGCATTGGCGCGGATCGGCGGCCTCACCTACGCCACCGCGGCGCTGTCGCGCGCCACCGCGGCGGCGGTCGATCGCGGCGAGAAGCCCGCAGTGCCGTCGGCGATCGCGAAGTACCACGCCACCGAATGGGCGCGCGTGGTGGCCGGCGACACCATGGACGTGCACGGCGGCAAGGCGGTGCAGCTCGGCCCGAAGAACTACGCCGGGCGCGGCTGGGCCAGCGTGCCGATCGCGATCACGGTGGAGGGCGCGAACATCATGACGCGCAGCCTGATGATCTTCGGGCAGGGCGCGATCCGCTGCCATCCCTACGTGCTGCAGGAAATGGAGGCGTTGTCCATCGTCGACTACGGCCAGCGGCTGCGCCGCTTCGACAAGGCGCTGTTCGGCCACGTCGGCTTCGGCATTTCCAACGCGGTGCGCAGCTTCGCCATGGGCTTGTCCGGCGGCCGCATGGGCGAGGCCGCGGGCGACGCCTACACGCGCCGCTACTACCGCAAGCTCAACCGCTACTCCGCGGCGCTGGCGCTGTGCGCCGACGTGTTCATGGGCGTGTTGGGCGGCAAGCTGAAGTTCAAGGAGAAGCTCTCCGCGCGCCTCGGCGACGTGCTGAGCTATCTCTACATCGCCAGCGCCATGCTGAAACGCTACGAGGACACCGGCCGGCCGGAGGCGGACCGTCCGTTCCTTGCCTGGGGCTTCCACGAATGCATGTGGCTGATCCAGAACGCGCTGGACGGCGCGATCCGCAACTTCCCGGTGCGCCCGGTGGCGTGGCTGCTGCGTGCGCTGGTGTTTCCGTTCGGTCGTCGCGAAGTGCCGCCGTCCGACCGCCTCGGCCGTCGCGTGGCTGCACTGCTCACCGCGCCGAACGAGGCACGCGACCGCCTGGTCGAGTGGGTGTACCTGAAGCCCACGGCGAACAACACGGTGGGCCGCATGAACGCGTTGCTGCCCGACGTGATTGCCGCCGAGCCGGTGGAGCGCAAGTTCCTGAAAGGGCTGAAGGCCGGCCAGTTCAAGGCGCACGACTACGACGGCCAGCTGGCCGAGGCGCTCGCCGCCGGCGTGGTGACCCAAGCCGAGCACGACCTGCTCAAGCGCGTGCACGCGGCGGTGTTCGAGTTCATCTCGGTGGACGACTTCGATCCGGACGAGCTGCGTGCGGCGGTGACGCGTGCGGACGAGCGCCGCAAGAGGCTGGCCGACGCGGCCTGAGCCGCGTCGCGACGAGGGCATCGACGAACGGGGCGCGCATCGCCCCGTTCGCTTCTCGGGAGAAGGTGCATGAGCGCGGCGCTGAAACTTTGGCACCGACTTTCCAAGTGGCCCGCTGGCCGCTGGCTGTACGGCCGGCTGATCTGCTTCAAGGCGCCGTACTTCGCCACCATCGCGCCGCGCTTCGTTGCGCTGGCGCCGGGGCGCTGCGAGATCGCGATACGCGACCGCCGCCGCGTGCACAACCACATCGGCACCGTGCACGCGATCGCGCTGTGCAACCTGGCCGAGCTGAGCGGCGGCATGCTGACCGACGCCAGCATCCCTGCCTCGATGCGCTGGATTCCCAAGGGCATGACGGTGGAATACCTGGCCAAGGCACGCGGCACCATGCACGCCGTTGCCACGCCGGATGCGCCGGCGGTGGAGGCGTCTGCCGGTTATGCCTGGCCGGTGCGGATCAGCGTGTGCGACGACGCGGGCGAGGAAGTGTTCCGCGCGCGCATCGAGATGTGGCTGTCGCCACGGCGCCGGGATTGATCGCTCAGGCGGCGTGCGCCACGTCGAGCAGGCAGCGGTTCTTGCCCGCGCGCTTGGCCTCGTAGAGCGCGCGGTCGGCGGCCTGGATCAGGGCCTCGTCCGAGGGCGTGCCGGGGTTCCACAGCGCGATGCCGATGCTGGCGCTGACCCGCGCCACCACCTCCCCGGCGGGGCCGGGCAGGGGATAGGGCAGTGCCAGGGTGTCGCACAGCTGTTGGCAGCGTTCGAGCAGCAGCGGCAGTTGCGCGGCGTCCTCGAGGATCAGCGCGAACTCGTCGCCGCCCAGCCTCGCCACGGTGTCGCCCGCGCGCACGTGCGCCCGCAGGCGCACGGCGATGGCCTGGAGCAGCGCGTCGCCGACCGGATGGCCGTGGGTGTCGTTGACCGCCTTGAAGCCGTCGATGTCGAGCATCGCCAGCGCGAAGCCGCGCCCGGGCGCCTGCGCGATGGCCTGGTGCAGGCGCTCGTGGAACAGCGCACGGTTCGGCAGGCCGGTGAGCATGTCGTGGGTGGCCTGGTGGCGCACCTGCGCCTCGACGCGCTGGCGCTCGGCGATCTCCGCCTGCAACTGGCGGTTGCGCTCGCCCAGTTCGCCCAGCGCCCGCTGCAGTTCCATGCGCGCGTTGTAGAGGTCGAGGAATACGCGCACCTTCGAGCGCAGGATCACGTCGTTGACTGGCTTGGCGATGTAGTCCACCGCGCCGGAGCGGTAGCCTTTCAGGCGGTTGAGGTCATCGGCGTAGGCGGCGGTGACGAAGATCACCGGCGTGTCGCGCAATTGCTCGGTCTCGCCGAGCAGGGTGGCGACCTCGAAGCCGTCCATGTCGGGCATGTTGACGTCGAGCAGGATCAGCGCGAACGCCTGCTCCAGGCACAGCGCCAGCGCCTCGTTGCCGCTGGTGGCCTCGACCAGTTCGGCGCCGCAGTCGCCGAGCAGGTGGCGCATCGCCACCAGGTTCGCACGGGTGTCGTCGACGATCAGCAGCTTCGGACGCGGGTCGGTCATGGCAGGCACAGCTGGTTGAGCAGGGGAGCGATCGCATCCAGCGGTACGCAGTGGTCGGCGCCGGCGCGGTCGAGTGCCGCCTGCGGCATCGCGCTGGCCAGCGCGCTGTCCGGCGATTGCACGATCGCGCAACCACCCAGCCGGCGCAACTCGCGCAAGCCGCCGGCGCCGTCGGCATTCGCGCCGCTGAGCACCACGCCGACCAAGGCGTGGCGCCATGCTGCGGCAGCGGAGGCGAACAGCACGTCAATGGAAGGACGCGCCAGGTTGACGCGCGGATCCGTCGACAGCGTGAAGTGCAGGTCACCTTCCACCAGCAGATGGTAGCCGGCGGGTGCGACCTGCACCGTGCCGCCGCGCACGGCTTCGCGCTCCGCCGCCTCGATCACCGGCAGCCGTGAGGCGCGGGCCAGCAGTTCGCACAGCAATTCCACCGTTTCCGAGCCGGTGTGGCAGCAGACCAGCACCGCCTGCGACAGGTGCTGATCGAGCCCGCCCAGCACCGTCTTCAGCGCCTCGGGTCCGCCGGCCGAACAGCCCAGCACGATCGCGGCCGGGCGTGTCATGGTCGCCGTTCCGACGCGACCGGACCGATGCGCCGGTAGATCCGCAGGCCGGCGTCGACGGGCGCGAAGTCGGCCTCGACAGGGCCGGGGCGCTCGCGCAGGCCCAGGCAAAGGAAGCCGCCGCGTACCAGCGAGTCGCGGAACAGCGCGAGGCTGCGCTGCTGCAACGGGTTGGCGAAATAGATCAGCACGTTGCGGCCAAGCACCAGCTGCGCCTCGCAGAACACCGCGTCGGCCACCAGGTTGTGTTGGGCGAAGGTGACGTGGCGGCGCAGCCGTCCGTCGAGCTTGAGCAGGCCATAGCGCGCGCTGTAGTAGTCGGCCAGCGAACGGCGGCCGCCGGCCGCCAGGTAGTTGCGCGACCATTGCTGCGCCGAGCGCAGCGGGTAGATGCCTTCGCGGGCGCGTTCCAGCGCATGCGTGCTGAGGTCGGTGGCGAAGATCTGGCTGCGCTCGTACAGCCCGGCCTCCTCCAGCAGGATCGCCAGCGAGTACACCTCCTCGCCATGGGCACAGCCCGCCTGCCAGATGGTGAGTTGCGGCCAGGAGGCGAGCCGGGGCAGTACCTGTTCGCGCAGCGCGCGGAACACCGAGGGGTCGCGGAACATGTCCGAGGCCGGCACCGACAGTCCCTCCAGCAGCTGCGGCAGCAGCGCCGGCTCGTGCAGCAGGCGATGGGTGAGCGCGCTGATCGCGCCGTCGCCGTGGTGCTGGGCGAGCTGGCGCACGCGGCGCAGCAGCGAGGCCGGCGCGTACTGGCCGAAATCGTAGCCGTGGCGCCGCCGCATCGCCTCGACGAACAGGTCCAGTTCGATGCCTTCGAGTTCGAGGTCGTCCGGCGGATGATCCACGATGGCCTCAGCGGCGCAACCAGACGCGGATCATCGAGTTGAGCTTGTCGAGGTCCACCGGCTTGGAGAGGTAGTCGTTCGCGCCGGCCGCGAGACATTGCTCGCGATCGCCGCGCATGGCCTTGGCGGTGAGTGCGATGATCGGCAGCTGGGCATGGCGCGGCTGCGCGCGGATCTGGCGGATCGCCTCGTAGCCGTCCATGCCCGGCATCATGATGTCCATCAGCACCAGCTCCAGCGCGGCATCCTCTTCGAGCATGCGCAGCGCACGCGGGCCGTCCTGCGCCATGCTGACCTTGAGGCCCCAGCCGCGCAGCACCTTGGACAGCGCGAACAGGTTGCGCATGTCGTCGTCGACCAGCAGCAGCTGGTGGCCCTGCAAGCCGTCGGCGACGTCGGCCGCGCTGGCGGACGGCTGCTGGCGGATGCGGTGCAGGAACAGGCTGACCTCGTCCAGCAGCCGGTCCGGCGAACGCTCGCCCTTGATCACGATGCTGTCGGTGTACTGGCGGATGCGCAGGCTTTCCTCGCGGCTGAGGTCGCGTCCGGAATAGATCACCACCGGCGGCACGCTGCCGCCCGCGGCCAGGCGTTCCAGCAGTTCCAGGCCGTCGAGGCCGGGCAGGCCGAGGTCCAGCACGGTGCAGTCGTAGGCGTTGTGCGCGATCAGCTCCAACGCCTGCTCGGCGGAAGCCGCCTCGTCGATCTCGACGCCATCCTGGCGCAGCAGGTTGCGCAGCGCGCTGCGCTCGGCGGCATCGTCGTCCACCAGCAGCAGGCGGCGGCTGCGGTCGCGCGCCACGTGCAACAGGCGCTCGACCGCCTCGTTGATCTGCTCGCGGCTGACCGGCTTGGTGAGGAAGCCCACCGCGCCGAGCTCGCGGCCGTGCTCGGCGCCGTCGGCGGCGGACAGGAAATGCACCGGGATCGCGCGCGTGGCCGGGTCGGCCTTGAGCTGCTCGGCCACCGTCCAGCCGTCGATGCCCGGCAACATCACGTCGAGCAGGATGCCCAGTGGCCGGTAGCGGCGCGCCAGCTCCAGCCCGCTCTCGCCGTTGGCGGCGAGCAGCATCGGATAGCCCTTCTGGCGCACCATGTCGGCGAGGATGCGCGCGAACGCAGGATCGTCCTCGACGATCAGGATCGGTGCCTCGCCGGGAACAATGCGTTCGCGGTCGTCGGGCAGGCTGCCCGGCAGCAGTGCGGGGCCGGGCAGCGGTCGGGCGGCGGGAGGCGGCGCTGGCGCCGCCGCGGTCGAGGCCGACGTGGCGGCCGCGCTGCGCTCGGGCAGCAGCAGGGTGAATTCGCTGCCACGGCCGCTTTCGCTGCGCAGCACGATGTCGCCGCCGAGCAGGGCGGCCATGCGCCGCGAGATGCTGAGGCCGAGGCCGGTGCCGCCGTACTGCCGGCTGGTGCTGGCGTCGACCTGCTCGAACGCCGCGAACACCTTCTCCAGCTTGTCGGCAGGGATGCCGATGCCGCTGTCGCGCACGCTGATCGCCAGCAGCGACGACGGGTCCGCCAGCGCGGCGGGCAGCACCAGTTCGGCGGTCGGGCGCGCGATGCGCACCTGCACCGAGCCGGCGGCGGTGAACTTGAACGCGTTCGCCAGCAGGTTGTTGACGATCTGCTCGAGCTTGCCGGGGTCGGTATGGATGTGTGCGGGCAGGTCTTCGGCCAGCTGCACGGCGAAGTCCAGCCGTTTGTCGCGGGCCACGTGGTCGAAGTTCCTGCGCAGGCTGCGGGCGAGATCCTCCAGCGCGTAGTCGTCCAGCGCCAGCTCCATCTTGCCGGCCTCGATCTTGGACAGGTCTAGGATGTCGTTGATGAGACGCAGCAGGCTGCTGCCGGCGTCGTGGATGATCTGCGCCGATTCGACTTCCTCGCCGTCCAGCCGGCCACCCGGATTCTCCGCGAGGCTGCGCGACAGGATCAGCAGGCTGTTCAGCGGCGTGCGCAACTCGTGCGACATGTTGGCGAGGAACTCGCTCTTGTACTGGCTGGCGCGCGCCAGTTCCTCCGCCTTCTCGGCGGTCTCCGCCTGCAGCGTCTCCAGCGTGCGCTTCTGCTCGTGCAAGGTGTCGCTCTGCAGGCGCAGTTCCTCGTTCGAGGCCTGCAGCTCCTCCGCCTGCACGCGCAGCTCCTCCTCGGAAACCAGCAGGCGCTGCGACTGCTCCTCCAGCTCCAGCGTCTTCGCCTCCAGGTTGTCGTGCGAGTCGCGCAGCGCTTCCTGCTGCTGGCGCAAGGTGATGCTGCTGACACGCAACTGGTCGGCCTGCTCCTGGGTCTGTTCGAGCAGGTCCTGGGTGCGCACCGCGCGGTTGAGGTTGTCCAGAGACAGCGCGATCACCGGCAGCAACTGCTCCAGCAACTGCCGCTGCGTTGTCGTCGGCGCCTCGAAGCCGGCGAATTCCAGCACCGCGATCAGGCGGTCGCGCAGCAGCACGGGCAGAATCAGCAGGTGGCGCGGCAGCGCGTTGCCGCTGCCGGAGTCGATGCGCAGATAGTCGTCCGGCAACTGGTCCAGTTCGATCGGCTGGTGGCCCAGCGCGCACTGGCCGACCAGCCCCTCGCCCGGCAGGTAGCGCACGGCGGGGTGAGCGCCCAGCCGCAGGCCGTAGCTGCCGATCAGGTCGAGTCGACCGCTGGCTTCGTCGTGCAGGTAGAGCAGACCGACGCCGGCCTTGAGCAGGGGCATCAGCTCGCCGGTCAGCTGCTCGGCGAATGCGCGGTGGGTGGTGGCCTCCTGCAGCTGCTGCGAGATCGCCGCGATTTCGCTCTTCAGCCGGGCGTTGTCGTGCGTCGCTATCGCCATCTCCTTGAACACCTGCAGCGCGCGGGCGATCTCGCCGATCTCGTCGCGGCGCTCCACCTGGCGGATCTCGACGCTGTGGTCGTGGTCGGCGAGCCGGTTCATCTGGTCGGTGATGCGCCGCAGCGGCCGGGTGATCAGGCGGTAGCACAGCGAAATCACCCAGACACCCAGCAGCAGCATCAGCACGCCGAATACCGCGTCGATCACGCGGGCGCGCACCATCAGTTGATCCAGGCGCGCGGTGCGGCTGGCCAGCAGGCCCTGCTCGGTGGCGCTCATCTGTTCGAGCAGGGCTAGGATGTTGGCGGACCGCACGGAGCGGTGGCTCATGTAGTCGGACTGGATGCGCTGCCGCTCGGTCGCCTGCTGCGTCGGATCCAGCGCACTGAGCTTCTGCAACGGCGCGATCGCGCCGTCGTGCACTTCCTGGAGCCATTGCGCCACCAGGGTTTCGAGCCTGTCGATACGCAGCTGCTCCACCGGGTTGTCGGTGGTCAGCGTGCGCAGCTTGCGGGCAAGGCCGCCGAACTCCTGCACGCTGGCCGTGTAGGCGGCGAGCTGTTCGGGGCGCTGGTCCAGCAGGTAGCCACGGATGCCGACCTGGGCGGTCTTGGCGGCATGGTGTATTTCGTCGATTTCCTGCATCACCGCATAGGTGTGCACGTACCAGTGCCGCGCCACGTCCTGCTGGCGCAGCGAATCGAGCATCAGCAGGTTGGCGGCCAGCGAGACGCCGAGCAGCAGCACGATGGCCAGCTGGATCTTGCGTTGGATCGGCTGATTCGCCAGCCAGGAATATTTTCGGGGCGTCGTGCGGGTCGTCGCGGGCATGGTCGTGTCGCCGAACGTTTCGAGGGCTGGCCGGTGCACGTCCCTGCCGTGCGCGGGTGTGGCGCACAGCCTAACCGCTGTGGACGTCAAGCCATAGTCGGCGACCGACCGGTCAGCGCCGGCGCCAGCTCGGCGGCACCAGCGAGTGTCGCCGCAGGGCCACCGCCAGCAGCGCGGCCGAGCACAGCAGGCACAGCGTCAGCGCCACCACCGAGGCCTCGGCACCAAACACGCCGCCACTGAGCCAGTCCGGGCCGGTGCGGGTGGAAACCAGCCAGCCGTCGGCCTTCAGGCCCGAGACCGGGATGCCGTAGACCGTGCCCTGGCAGAAGTTCCAGGCCGCGTGCAGGCCCATGCAGATCGGCAGCGAGCGGGTGACATGGTAGAGCAGGCCGAACAGCAGGCCGGCCTCGATCGCGATGGCGGCCGAACTCCATGCGGTGGCGCCCGGATTGCCGGCATGCGCGAAGCCAAAGAACAGCGCCGAGATCAGCAGCGCCGCCCAGGTGCCCAGGCCTTCCTCGGTAACGCGGAACAGCACGCCGCGGAACATGATCTCCTCGCCGATGCCGGCGCCGATGCCGGTGACCAGCAGGGCCGGCAGCCAGTCGGCGTGCGGATTGAAACCGGTGACGTGGTAGCTGCCCAGCAGCCACAGCACGCCCACCACGGTGCTGAACAGCAGGCCGCCCGCCAGCAGGCCGCCAAGTGCACCGGGCCAGCGCCGCGGCGCCAGTTCTTCCGGCTTGCGGCGCTCGACGACACGGACCAGGAACACGTAGGTGACGATCGCCGGCAGCAGCACGACCGCAAGGTAGGTCAGCGCCGAGCTCAACGGCGTCTTGGCGATGCCGTGCATGAGCACGTGGACGAGCGCCGAACTCGACCGGTTCAACGCGATGAACAGCACCATGAAGATCACGATGCGCGCCAGCGGCGAGCACACCAGCCAGCGTTTCCATGACGGCGCGGTGGCCGGCGGGACGTAAGCGAGCGACGGCGTGCCATTCATGTAAGCAATCCCCTGGATGATTGCCGCAAAGCCTAGTGGGCGTGCGGGGTCCCGTCTGCGTGACTTCCGCCACGCGCCGTCGCGTCACATTTCCACGGATGTCGCATGCTCGCGCGTGGCGGCGAAGCGCACCGCGGGCGCGCGCTCCTGCGCCAGCTGCAGGTTCACCCGCGAGGGCGCGAGGTAGACCAGTTCGCCGGCGCCGTCGATCGCGAGGTTCATCGCGTTCTTCTCGCGGAATTCCTCCAGCTTCTTCTCGTCCGCGCAGTGCACCCAGCGCGCGGTGGCCACGGTCACCGGCTCGAACACCGCGTCCACGCCGTACTCGTCCTTGAGCCGGTAAGCCACCACGTCGAACTGCAGCACGCCCACTGCCCCGAGGATCAGGTCGTTCGACATCAAGGGTCGAAAGAACTGGGTGGCGCCTTCCTCGGACAGCTGGGCCAGGCCCTTCTGCAGCGCCTTCATCTTCAGCGGATCGCGCAGGCGCGCGCGGCGGAACAGCTCGGGCGCGAAGTTCGGGATGCCTGTGAAGCTGACATTCTCGCCTTCGGTGAAGGTGTCGCCGATGGAAATCGTGCCGTGGTTGTGCAGGCCGATCACGTCGCCCGGAAACGCCGTCTCCACGATCTCGCGGTCGCTGGCCATGAAGGTGAGCGCGTTCGCGATGCGCACTTCCTTGTTCGTGCGCGTCTGGATCATCTTCATGCCAGCCGCGTAGGTGCCCGAGCACACGCGCATGAAGGCCACGCGGTCGCGATGCGCCGGATCCATGTTTGCCTGGATCTTGAACACGAAACCGGTGAGCTTTTCTTCCTCGGGCGCGATCTCGCGCGTGGTGGTGGCGCGGGCGCGCGGCGCGGGCGCGTGCTCGACGAAGAAGTCCAGCAGCAACTGCACGCCGAAGTTGTTCACCGCCGAGCCGAAGAATACCGGGGTGAGCTTGCCGGCGAGATAGTCGTCGAGGTCGAACGCGGGCGCGGCGCCCTGCACCAGTTCCAGTTCCTCGCGCAGCTCGGCCAGCGCCTCGTTGCCGATCGCGGCTTCCAGGCCGGGCGCGTCCAGGCCCTTGAAGATGGTGGAATCCTGCCGGGTGAAGTTCTTGCCCTGTTCGAACAGGTGCACCTCGTCCAGCAGCAAGTGGTACACGCCCTTGAGCCGCTTGCCCATGCCGATTGGCCAGGTCAGCGGCGCGCAGGCGATGCCCAGCACCGACTCCACCTCGTCCAGCAGTTCGATCGGCGAGCGGCCCTCGCGGTCGAGCTTGTTGATGAAGGTCATGATCGGCGTGTCGCGCAGGCGGCACACCTCCATCAGCTTGATCGTGCGCTCTTCCACGCCCTTGGCGCAGTCGATCACCATCAGCGCCGAGTCCACCGCGGTGAGCACGCGGTAGGTGTCCTCGGAAAAATCGGCGTGGCCCGGCGTGTCGAGCAGGTTGACGATCTTGCCCTCGTACGGGAACTGCATCACCGACGAGGTCACCGAGATGCCGCGCTCCTTCTCCAGCGCCATCCAGTCCGAGGTGGCGTGGCGCGCCGCCTTGCGGCCCTTCACCGAGCCGGCCATCTGGATCGCGCCGCCGAACAGCAGCAGCTTTTCCGTCAGCGTGGTCTTGCCCGCGTCGGGATGGCTGACGATGGCGAAGGTGCGGCGGCGGCGGGTTTCGGCGAGATGGGTGGGCATGGTGACGGATCGAGGCGCGGGAACCCGCCATTATAGCCGCGTGTCCGTTCCGCTCATTTCGCCAGCGTAGTCAGTAGCCGATGCCAGAACTCCAGCCCCGCGGCCACTTCCGTGGCGGGCAGCTTTTCGTTCAAGCCGTGTGCAAACGTGTCGTCGGGCTTGGTGAAGGCGGCATCCACGCCGTAGCAGGGCACGCCGGCGTTGCGGAAATACATGCTGTCGGAGGCGCCGGCGGACATGCCGGGCACGATTTCCACGCCGGGGAAGCGCGCATGCACGGCCGCGCCCACCGCGGCGATCACGTCCGGACGCAGCGGCGAGGTAGGGCTTTCCACCGGCGGCGGGTCCAGCGTGGTGATGGTGGCCGTGGGGTCGTCGACCACCTTGGCCAGCGTCTCGCGCACGCTGGCCACCGAGGTGCCGGGGAAGATGCGGCAGTTCACGTTGACGCTGGCGCCCTGCGGCAGCGCATTGAGCGCATGGCCGCCTTGCAGCATGGTGGCCACGCAGGTGGTGCGGATCTGGCCCACGTAGGCGGGGTCGGCCGAGATCGTGGTGGCCGCCTTTGCATCGTCGGGGTGCTCTGCGAAGCGCGTCATCGCCGCGCCCAGCGGTCCCGGCGTGTGGGCGCCGGTGGCGCGCAGCGAGGCGAGCGTGATCGCGTTGCTCATTGGCGGAAACCGGTAGGCCGCCATCTTGTCGATGGCGCGGGCGAGCCGGTAGATCGCGTTGTCGGGCGTAGGCTCGCTGGAATGTCCACCGGGCGAGCGGAAGGCGATGCGGAAGTCGGCGTAGGTCTTCTCCGCCGCCTGGATCTGGTACACCACGGGCTTGCCGGTGGCCGCGTCGAGCGTGCCGCCACCGGCGTCGGCGTTGAGCAGGAATTCCGCATCGTGGTAGCGCCGGGCCAGTTCGCGCGTGGTCGCCATGTCGGTTTCCTCGTCACCCGACAGCAGCAGGACGATGTCGCGGTCTGGCTTGAAGCCCTCGCGCCTGAGCCGGATCAGGGTTTCCACCATCACCACCACGGCGGTCTTCATGTCGGCGCTGCCGCGGCCGTAGAGGTAGCCGTTTTCCTCGACCAAGGTGAACGGGTCGCGCGTCCAGTCCGCGCGCCTGGCCGCCACCACGTCCATGTGTCCGGACAGGTAGATCGGCTTGCCGTGTCCGGTGCCGCGGTAGCGCGCCACCAAGGCCGCGGTCTCGCCCACCGGGATGATCTCGACATCGTTGGCGGCGAAACCGCCGGCCTTGAGCCGGTCGGCAAGATATGCCGCCAGCGCGGGCACTTGGTGCTGCCCTTGCACGGTGGGCACGCCGATCGCGTGGCGCAGCACGGCCATGGTCTCGGCCAGTTCGCGCGCGGGTGGTGCGTTGTCGGCCTGGGCCACGGTGGTGGTGAAACCCAGGGCGAGCAGGACGGCGAGCGGCCGCAGTAGTGTTGCCTTCATCCTGCGATCTCCCCGTGATGCGCCCGATGGCGCTGCCCCGAGGAGTATGCGCGACGCGCCTGTCGCGTGCATCCGGCGCCGACCCGCGTCGCGGACCGGCGCCGAATCACTCAGCGCATGATGCCGGTATGCCCCAGCGAGTAGCGGCCCGGCTGCGGCCATACCGCCAGGCCGTGCGGCTCCATGCCGACCTTGATCTTGCGCATCTTGCCGGTGCTGGTGTCGATGGCGTAGACCACGTCGTCGAAGCGGCCGGACAGCCACAGCGTCTTGCCGTCGGCGCTGACGTTGCCCATGTCCGGGCTGCCGCCGCCGGGGACCGGCCAGTTGGCGACGACCTTGCGCGTGGCGAAGTCGATCACCGACACGCTGCCCTTGCCGTGGCGCGGCCCGTGGATCTTGTTCGAGCCGCGGTTGGCGACGTAGAGCTTGCTGCCGTCGCGGCTCGGGTAGAGGCCGTGGGTGCCGACGCCGGTCTTGATGAAGCCGACCTTGGTGAAGCTGTCGCCGTCGATCAGGAACACGCCGTCGGCCATCATGTCGGCGACATAGAAGATCTTGCCGTCGGGCGAGACGCGGATGTCCTGCGGCATGCCGTGCTTGTCCAGCTGCAAATAGCCCAGCACCTTGCGGTGGACGATGTCGATCTTCGCCAGCCGGCCGCCGAACTCGCAGGTGAAGATCGCGTAGCGGCCGTCGATCGAGTAATCGGCGTGGTTGATGCCCTTGCAGCCGGGCACCTGCAGGCTGGATTCCAGCGCCATCGTGTGCGGGTTGCGGAAGTCCAGCCGCGCGTGCGCCTCGGCCACCACGATGGCCTGCTTGCCGTCGGGGGTGAAGTACATGTTGTACGGGTCGTCCACCGGGATCGCGGCGCCGGGCTTGCCGGTCCGCGCGTCGATCGGTGTGAGGCTGCCGTCGGTATGGCCTTCGGCGTTGTTGGTCACCCATAGCGTCTTCAGGTCGTACGAGGGCACGACGTGCTGCGGGCTCTGCCCGACCTTGAACGTTTCGACCACCTTGTAGGTCGCCGGATCGATCACGGAAACGCTGTCACCGCGCAGGTTCGGCACGTAGATGCGCGCCAGGTCGCCGGCGACGGCGGGGCTGAGGTGGCCGGCGCCGGCCTCGCTGTACAGGTTGGCGGAATTCACCACCGGCGGCATGCCGGGAACGGTCTGGATGGCCGATGCCGCGGTGGCCGCCAGCGGGACGATGCAGAGGCCTGCGAGCAGGGCGATGCGGGGGAAGCGGTTGCGTGGAGTCATGATCGGCTTCGCTGTGGGTATGGGGAAAGCGAGTGCGGCATTATCGCCCGGTCGTGTCGCGGCGGATCGCCGCGACCGTACGCGCCACGATCGCATCGACGCCGAGCTGGCCCAGCGCCGCGCTGGAACGGCGCGGATCGCCGCCGTAGACGCCGTCGGCGGCGCCGGGCTTCGGCGCGCTTCGCAGGCGCTCCAGCCGCACCATCTGCGGTGCCACCGCCAGCTGCAGCGAGGTGTCGGCCAGGCCCGCGTGGGTGCCGATCTCGTCGTCGCGAATGCCATGCTGGCGCAGGATCTGCGCATAGCCGGTGGAGCTGGCTGCGTAGTACTCCGGCGGCGCGAACGCACGCGCCGGCTTGCCGGTCCATTGCCGGTTGAGCTGGGCCACCACGCGCTGCAAGTCCTTCTGGTAGCCGCCGTGGTCGCCGAGGAACACGATGTTGCGGAAGCCGTGCACGGCGAAGCTGTTCGCGGCCGAGGCCAACAATTGCTCGAACGTGCTGTCCGGGATGGTGATGGTGCCGGGAAAGCGCATGTGCGAGGTGGGCGGGTTGTAGCTGCCCTCCGGCACGTAGGCCACGGTCGGCGCCACCAGTGCGTTGCCCAGATCCTCGGCGATGCGTTCGGCCAGCACGGTGGCGCGGCGGTTGTGCTTGCCTACCGCGATATAGGGGCCGCTCTGCTCGGTGCCGCCGATCGGGATGATGATGGTGGTCTTGCCGGCGTGGATCTGCGCGCGCAGCTCGGTCCAGCTGAGGTCCTGCAGCTGCACGGTGGCGGGCGTCTGCGCAATGGCCGCCTGCGCGATGGCGAACAGCACGGCGAACGCGCAGGCGCGTATCAGGGGCCGGGATGGCATGGAGTTCCTTGCGGCGGACGGGGGCGATCCATCTTACTGTCCGAAGGCGCCGGTGCCGCCGTGGCCGTTTTTCCTGCATACAGGATCGCGGACACCGGCTGCCGCGTTGGCCACGCCTAGCCCAGCAGCACCAGTGCCAAGCCGACGGCGGCGGGCAGCGCCTGGAACCAGAGGATCCTGCGTGCCGCGGTGAGGCCGCCGTAGATGCCGGCGAGCAGCACGCACGCCAGGAAGAAGCACTTCACGTGCAAGGCCTCGGCGCCGGACAGCAGCAGGCTCCAGGCCAGGCCGGCGGCGAGGAAGCCGTTGTACAGGCCCTGGTTCGCGGCCAGCGTTCTCGACTGCTGGGCGAATTCCGCCGTGGTGCCGAAGGTCCGGCGACCCTGCGGCCGCGTCCACAGGAACATCTCCAGGATGAGGAACCAGACGTGCAGCAGCGCGATCAGGCCGATCACGAGGTTGGCGGCGAGGGACATGCGTGGCTCCGGGGCGGTTGCGGCGTCCCAGCGTAGTGCAGCTCAGGCGGCCCTGAACGTCACCACCAGCACGTCGCGGTGCGCGGCCTGCGTCGGGTCCTTCGGCACCACCGGGGTGACGCCGTGGAACACGCGGTGGTCGTCGAGCAGGGCCGCGTCGAAGGCGTGGACGAGGGTGAAGTGGCCCAGCTCGTGGCCGTCGGGTGCGTGGATGGTGGTGGTGCCGCGCTCGATGTTCTCGCGATCGACCAGGAGCACCAGCACGTAGTCCACGCCGTCGCGGTGCACGCCTTCGGGCGTGGGTTCGCCGGCCTCGTCGGCGCGCGCCTCGATGCGGAACTGGTGCACCTCGATGCGCCATGGCCGCACCTCCGGTGCCAGCGCACCGAAGCCGTCGCGGCAGAACGCGAGGATGCGCCGCAGGCTGGCGCCGTCCGCGATCGCCGGCTCGACCGGCTCGAACCAGCGCTCGATGTCGCCTTGCAAGGGGTTGTAGGTGAGGCTCTGGTAATGCGGCTGGTGCGGTTCGCGGCGGATCGTGCCATCGGCCGTGGCGGCGAACACCGCGTGCCGGCGGCGGCGGTGGCGGCCGCGCGCGGCGAGGTAGTCGTCGTCGCCCAGATCGTTCCAGCTCGCGGCGAACGCGGGCCAGTCGGCCAGCGTGGCCGCTTCGAGCAGGCCGCGCATGACCTCGGCGGTGGCGAAGGCGTAGCCGTCGCGGCGCAGGGCGACGCGCAGGTCGGAGGGCGTGGGGGCGTTCATGCGCGCACGCTAGCAGGTCGCGCATGACGCGGCACTGGCTCGCCGGTGGCGCTGCGCGGACGGCGCGTTCAGAGCGCCTTGGCGAACACGCGATGCACGACTTCCGTGCGCGGCGGTTGGGCCGCCGCCTCGGCCGGGAACGCCTGCTCCAGCCACGCCGGCACCGGGATACCCTTGCCGCGCAGGAAGACGGGATTGAACAGCTTGGCCTGGTAGCGCGTGCCGGCGTCGGCCAGCACGGTGACGATGGTGTGGCCCGGGCCCAGCGCGCGGGCGAGCCGGATCGCACCGGCGAGGTTCACCCCGCTGGAGCCGCCCACGCACCAGCCTTCCTCGTGCAGCAGGCGGTGCGCCAGCGGCACGGATTCCTCGTCGGGGATCGACCAGGCGAGGTCGATGGGCGCGCCGTCGAAGTTCGCGGTGACGCGGCTGGAGCCGATGCCCTCGCTGATCGAGCTGCCGCTGGCGGCGAGCTCGCCGGTGCGCACGTAATGGGCCAGCGCCGAGCCGGCCGGGTCGGCCAGCGCGATGCGCACCTGCGGCCGGCGCGCCTTCAGCGCGCGGCCCACGCCGGCCAGGGTGCCGCCGGTGCCGGCGGCGCAGACGAAGCCGTCCAGGTAGCCGCCGGTCTGCTCCCAGATCTCCACGCCGGTGGTGGCCGCGTGCCAGTCGCGGTTGGCGGTGTTATCGAACTGGTTGGCGAACCAGGCGCTGCCGGGCTGCGCGGTGTTCAGCGCCTCGGCGTGGCGGCGCGCATGGTGGGCGTAGTGGTTGGGGTCCTTGTACGGTACCGCGGGTACCAGCCGCACCTCGGCGCCGGTGACGCGCAGCGCGGCGATCTTTTCGGCACTCTGCGTGTCCGGCATGAAGATCACCGTGCGATAGCCGCGGCTGGCGCCGATCAGCGCGAGGCCGATGCCGGTGTTGCCCGCGGTGCCTTCCACGATGGTGCCGCCGGGGGAGAGTTCGCCGCGCCGTTCCGCGTCACGCACCAGGCCCAGCGCGGTGCGATCCTTGATCGAGCCGCCGGGATTCAGGAACTCGGCCTTGGCCAGCACCTCGCAGCCGGTGAGCTCGCTGGCGTGGCGCAGGCGGATCAGCGGGGTGTGGCCCACGCTGGCGGAGAGGTCGGGGCGGATGCTCATGGCGAGGGTTTCATGGGGTTTCGGTGCGTGGATCGATGTAGGTCGGGCTTCAGCCCGACAGCTCCTGCATGTCGGGCTGAAGCCCGACCTACGGCGGGCTGGTGTGCGCTCACGCCGCCGGTGCGGGTACCAGGCGCAGGTAGGGCTTCAGCGTGCGCCAGCCGTCGGGATACAGCTTGCGCGCGTCCTCGTCGGACACCGAGGGCGCGATGATCACGTCGTCGCCCGGCTGCCAGTCCACCGGCGTGGTGAGCTTGCGGCCGTCGGTGAGTTGCAGCGAGTCGAGCACGCGCAGCACCTCGTCCACGTTGCGCCCCGCGCTCGGCGGGTAGGTGAGGATCAGCCGCACCTTCTTCTGCGGGTCGATCACGAACACCGAACGCACGGTGACCTTGGGGTCGGCCTTGGGATGGAACATGCCGTAGAGCTTCGCCACTTCCAGCTCGGGGTCGGCCAGCAGCGGATAGTTGATCTCCGCGCCGCCCACGTCGGCCACGTCCTTCGCCCAGCCGTGGTGGTCGGCCACGGTGTCCACCGACAGGCCGATCAGTTTCGTCTTGCGCGCGTCGAACTCCGCCTTGCGGCTGGCGAACGCGCCCAGCTCGGTGGTGCACACCGGGGTGAAGTCCTTCGGGTGCGAGAAGAACACCACCCAGTGGTCGCCCGCGTAGTCGTGGAAGCGCACCGTGCCGGTGGTGGAGTCGAGGGTGAAGTCGGGGGCAGTGTCGCCCAGTTGCAGGCTCATGGATGTGCTCCTTTGCGAACGGTTCGGCCAGCCTGCGCCGGCCTCGGTTTCGCCGGCAAATACATATCACGAATATGCATATAAGCGTCCAGACGTTTAGACGTCTATTGACAGCTTTGAGGGGTGCCGGCAATATCGCCCCTACTCATCGAGACCGGCTGAGGGACAGGCCCTTTGAAGCCGGGGCAACCTGCGGAATGTTCCGCGACGGTGCCAACTCCTGCGGCGGCGCCCCGGCGCCCCGGCAGATGGGCGGCTTGCGCAGGCGGCTTCGGGCCGTACGCGCGGGGCTCCTCTCCGGCATCCGCAGGGCGATGCCGAACGGAGAGACGCATGAGCCAGCTGCCCGAAACCCGCACTGCATGCACCGCCGAGGTGATCGAGCTCCCGGCTGCGCCGCGCGCGCGCAACGGGCTGGCCGACCAGCGCAGCACGCGACGACTCGCGCTCTCCCCGAAGTACGGCAGCGGCCCGCGCGAGCTCGACGTGCGCTATCTCTGGAGCGGCGCGCCGGATGCGCCCACCGTGATCGTGCAGGGCGGCATCTCCGCCGATCGCGACGTCACTACCCCCGCAGGCGCCACGTCGGGCTGGTGGCAGGCGCTGGTGGCCGCGGGCGCGGCGATCGACCTCGAGCGCTACCGCGTGCTGGCGATCGACTGGCTGGTCCCGGCCGAACTCGGCGTGAGCACCATTTCCAGCGAGGACCAGGCCGACGCGCTGGTCGCCTTGCTCGACGCGCTGGGCATCGCCCGCGCGCACGCCTTCGTGGGTTCGTCCTACGGCGCGATGGTGGCGCTGGCCTTCGCCGCGCGGCATCCGCAGCGGGCGGAACGGCTGGTGCTGCTGTGCGGCGCGCATCGCGCGCACCCGCTGTCCACCGCGCAGCGCAGCGTGCAGCGCGGCATCGTGCGGCTGGGCCAGCAGAGCGGCCAGCTCGACGAGGCGCTGGCGCTGGCGCGCCAGTTGGCGATGACCACCTACCGCGGCAGCGCCGAGTTCGGCCGCCGCTTCGCCGGCGAGCCGGAGTGGCGCGGCGACCGTTTCCACTTCCCGGTCGAGGACTACCTCGAACACCAGGGTCGGCGTTTCGTGGAGCGCTTCGACGCGGAGCGTTTCCTCGCGCTGTCCGAATCCATCGACCTGCACGACGTGGCGCCCGAGCAGGTGCCGCTGCCGGCCACGCTGATCGGCTTTCCGTCCGACCGGCTGGTGCCGCTGGCCGACCTCTGCGAACTGCAGCGCCGCCTGCGCGGCCCGGCCACGCTGGAAGTGGTGGAGTCGCCCTACGGCCACGACGCCTTCCTCAAGGAGCCGGAACAACTCGCGCCGCTGCTGCGCGAAGCCCTGCGGTAACAAGACACGACAACGACGCACAACCACGCATTGGATTTCGGGAGTACCCCATGAGCGAGACCACGTCCCCCAGCACCCGCGCGGTGCGCGCCGGCATCGAGAGCGACACCCAGCACGGCGCGGTGGTGCCGCCGCTGCACCTGTCGACCAACTACAGCTTCGAGGGTTTCGGCAGGAAGCGCCCCTACGACTACTCGCGCAGCGGCAACCCCACGCGCGACCTGCTTGCGAATGCGCTGGCCGAGCTGGAGCAGGGCGTGGGCGCGGTGGTGACGGCCAGCGGCATGGCCGCGGTGGCGCTGGCGCTGGAACTGGTGCCCGCAGGCGCCACCGTGCTGGCCGCGCACGACTGCTACGGCGGCACCTGGCGCATCCTTGACGCGTGGGCGAAGAAGGGCCGCTTCGCGGTGCAGTTCGCCGACCTCACCGATCCCGCCGCGCTGGCCGCCGGCCTCGCCGCCAAGCCCGCGCTGGTGTGGGTGGAAACACCGTCCAACCCGTTGCTGCGCATCACCGACATCCGCCACGTGGCGCAGGCCGCGCATGCGGTGGGCGCGCTGGTGGTGGTGGACAACACCTTCCTCTCGCCCGCGCTGCAGCAGCCGCTGGCGCTGGGTGCCGACGTGGTGGTGCATTCGACGACGAAGTACATCAACGGCCACAGCGATGTGGTGGGCGGCGCCGTAGTGGCGCGCGACCCGGCCGTGGCCGAGCAGATCAAGTGGTGGGGCAACTGCAACGGCCTCACCGGTGCGCCATTCGACAGCTTCCTCACCCTGCGCGGCCTGCGCACGCTCAACGTGCGCCTGCGTCAGCACCAGGAAAATGCCGAGCGCATCGCCGCGCATCTGGACGGCCACGCCGCCGTGCGCAAGGTCTGGTATCCCGGCCTCGCGTCCAATCCGCACCACGCGCTGGCCGCGCGCCAGCAGCAGGGTTTCGGCGCGATGCTCAGCTTCGAGCTGGACGGCGACGAGGCGCAGATCGCCGCCTTCGTCGATGGCCTGGAGTACTTCTCGCTGGCCGAATCGCTGGGTGGCGTGGAAAGCCTGATCGCGCATCCCGCCACCATGACCCACGCCGCGATGGCGCCGGAGGCGCGTCGCCAGGCCGGCATCGCCGACACCTTGCTGCGCGTGTCGGTGGGCATCGAAGACGGCGACGACCTGCTGCGCGACCTCGACGCCGCGCTGGCGCGCGCGGTGGTCGCGGGCGAATCCAAACGCCGGGTGAGCGCATGAGTGCGGTGCTGGCCGATGTAGGTGCGGCCGCAGGAGCGGCTGTAGGAGCGGCTTCAGCCGCGACCTCGCCGCGGGGAATCGCGGCTGAAGCCGCTCCTGCGACAACGGCGGTGCCTTCCGTCGCCATCGCGCTGCTGGGCACCGGCGTTGTCGGCGGCGCCTTCCTCAAGCTGCTGAATACTCCGGCCGCCGCCGCGCTGAGGCTGGTGGGTGCGGCGAATTCGCGCCGCCAGCAGACCGATCCCGCGAAGCTCGCCGAGCGCAACCTGCGCGAGCGGCTCAAGGACAGCGGTGCGCCGCGCGACGACGCGGCCCTGCTCGCCGCGCTCGACGCCAGCGGCGCGGCGGCGAAGGTGATCGTGGACGCCACCGCCAGTGCCGCGCTGGCCGTGCGCCACGCCGAATGGCTGGCCCGTGGTTACCACGTGGTCACCGCGAACAAGGCGCTGGCCGGCGGCGAACTGTCGGGTTGGCGTGCGCTGCAGGCCGCGCAGGCGCAGGGCGCGCGCTACGGCGACTCCGCCACCGTGGGCGCCGGCCTGCCGGTGCTCTCCACCTTGCGCCGGCTGCGCCATTGCGGCGACGCGCTGCTCACGCTGGAAGGCGTGTTCTCCGGGTCGCTGTCCTACCTCTTCAACAGCTACGACGGCAGTCGCCCGTTCTCCGCGCTGCTGCGCGAGGCGCGCGAGCTGGGCTACACCGAGCCCGATCCGCGTGCCGATCTCTCCGGCGACGACGTGGCGCGCAAGCTGCTGATCATCGCCCGCAACGCCGGCTTCTCGCTGGGCTGCGACGAGGTGCAGGTGGAGGGCCTGGTGCCCGAGCCGCTGCGCGCGCTGGACACCGAAACCTTCCTCGCCCGCCTTGAAGAACTCGACGAGCCGCTCGCCGCCCGTCACGCCGAGGCGAAGTCGCGCGGCCATGTGCTGCGCTTCCTCGCCCGCCTCAACCAGCGCGGCCACGCCCGCGTGGGCCTGGCCGAGGTGCCCGCGAACCACCCCGCCGCGCGCCTCTACGGCACCGACAACCAGTTCGCGCTCACCACCACCCGTTACCACACCCAGCCGCTGGTGATCCAGGGGCCGGGCGCGGGGCCGGAAGTCACCGCGCAGGCGCTGCTGGGCGACGTGCTGGCGTTGGGCTGAAGGCTTTTGTAGGAGCGCACGCCCCGGACTTGATCCGGGGGGCGCTCCTACGGTTACGCCTTCGGCACATATTGCAGATACGGCTCCGCCTCGCGCAGCGCACGGGCGAAGGACGGCCGCGCCATCAGCCGCTGCCGATAGGCGGCGAGCTGCGGGAAGCCGTCCAGCGGCTCGGCCCAGTCGGCATAGAACAGCGGCGGCGCGGCCGCGCAGTCGGCCATGCTGAATGTGTCGCCCGTCGCCCAGGTGCGTCCGCCCATCGCCTGTTCAAGCAAGGCATAGGCCGTGCGCAGCTGCGTGCGCGCCTGCGCCACGCCGATGGTGTCGTGGCCATCCGCGGGCCGCAGGCGGTCGGTGATGACCTTCTGCGTGGGCACGTGGAGGTACAGGTCGAAGAAGCGGTCGCGCTCGCGCACTTCCAGCGCGGCTTGCGGGTCGGCAGGCAGCAGCGCCGTGCGGCCGGGATAGTGCTGCGCCAGGTACTCGATGATGATGCTGGACTCCGGCACGGTGCGGTCGCGTGCCTCATCGCGCAGTACCGGGAAGCGCAGGATCGGCCATACCTTGCGGAAGTCCTCGCGCGAGGCCTCGTCGTCCAGCCGCACCAGGCGCGGCTCGAACGGCGTGTCGTTCTCGTACAGCGCGATCAGCACCTTGTGGCAAAACGAGGACAGTGGGTGCATGTAGAGCAGCAGGCTCATGGCGAGATCCTTGTGCGGTTGAGGCGAGGCCACGCGGCTGGCCTTTCGTTGCAGCGACGAATGGGTCGGCGGATTATCGACAAGGATGGTTGCTTGCCGCCGGATTCGGCTGGCTGCTAGCGTCCGCTGCGTCCCCTCCCCCAACGCAAAGGAACACGCATGAATTCGGCAAGCCCCGAAGTCCTGGAAGTGCGTCTGGCCCGGCTGGAGCGCTCGTTGCGGCGCGCCCGCTGGAGCATGCTCGGCCTGCTGCTGCTCGTGGTGGCGCTGTTCCTCGCCTGGTACGGCGTGGGCGGCATCACGCAACGCGAGATACGGGTGCACCGCCTCTATGCGGTGGACGATGCCGGCATGGTGCGCGTACGGATCGGCGAGGATCCCGCCGGCGGCCACCGGATGAGTCGCGCGTCGGGTGTCGTCGTCTACGACGCTACCGGCCTCGAACGCGGCGGCATGGCCACCATGGACAACGGTCGCGTGGTGATAGGCCTGGATGCGCCGAGCACGCCGAAGGGCACGGCGCGCGATCGCGTCGGCCTGATGGTCGACGGCAAGGGCAACACGATGTTCATGCTGCTCGATGCCCAGGCTGTGCCGGTGGTGATGGCCAAGGGCGGCGACAAGGGCGGCACGCTGCAGGTTTCCGCGTTGACCCCGGACGGCAAGCAGCTGCAGGTGCGCACGCTGGGTGTGGACGGAGACAAGCAATCAACCGAGGACACGGACTGATAGTCGGCGGTCAGTCCGCCCGGCGGTTTCGCGCGCCTGCCGTGGCGCGAAACCGCCTTCAGCCTGCCATGCGGCCGCCATCCGCCGCGGTCACCGGCAGCGGCACGGGTTTCACGCGCACGGCCAGCACCACGCCGGCCACCAGCAGCGCGATGCCCAGCAGGGCGGATGGTGCCGGCATCGTGTGGCGCAGGATGAAGGCGTAACCCAGCGCGGCGAGCGTCTCGAACACGATCAGTTGCCCGGCCAGCGCAGTGGGCAGGCGCTGGCTGGCCTCGTTCCAGCACAGCGTGCCCAGCCACGAGGCGAACAGGCCGATCGCCGCCATCAGGCCCACGAACAACGCGGGATGCGGCCCCAACGGCATAGTGAACGCGCTGCCGCCGATCTTCATCGCACCCCACAGCACGGCATAACCGAGCGCGGCCAGCGGCAGCGTGGCCACACCTTGTGCAGTGGCCCAGGCGCGCGGGTTGCGGTCGGGGTGATGGCGCAGCCAGTCGGCATTGCGCAGCGGGTACCAGGTCCAGCAGGCTACGGCACCGCAGGCGAACAAGGCGCCGGAGACGTAGCGCGCCAGGCCGCCGTGTGCATGGCGCAGCGCGGCCAGCTCGGCATGGTTCACGCTGGCGATGCCGGCGACGATCAGCAGCAGTGGCGGGGCCAGCCGCCGCCATGGCAGCCGGCCGTCGCGCCGGCCGTTGCGCAGGTTGGCCGTGATGGCGATGACCACCGGCAAGGTGCCGACGATCATCGTGGGCAGCGGCGCGCCGGCGCGCTGCACGGCGCTGGCGAGGCACAGGTAGTACAGCAGGTTGCCCACCGCGACGAGCTTGAGCGCCTCGATCCAGTCGGCACGGTCGAGCCGGCGCAATGCGTCGCGGTGCAGCCACGCAATCGGCAGCGCGATCAGGCCGAAGGCGAGGTAGCGACCTACCGACTGCAGTGCCGGCGGGTAGTTCGGCAGCAGCAAGGGGGCGACGAAGACCATGCCCCACATCAGGCCGGCCGCGAGTGCGTAGAGGGTTCCCGTCAACATGCGCGCAGCATGACGGGCCGCGGGGCGATTGTCTTCAAGCGGATGGCTGCGGGCGTTGACAGCGGGTGTGTCGACCAAGCGCAGGTTTTGCTTGTCGGTGGTCGGTGCGGCCTTACCCGATCAGCGTCTTGAGCCGCGTCCGCGTCAGCGGACCGAACCTCAGGCGTTCGCACAGCGCATCCAGCGCGCCTGCATCACCACGCGCGCGCTGCAGCGCATCGGCACCCTCGGGCACGGGCGCATCCAGCGCAATGCGGGTAAGCCGCCGGTAGAGCAGCGCCTGTTCGCCATGCTCGCGCAGTTTCGCGGCGCAGCTGGCGGCGCCGCGCAGGCGCAGGAAGGGGACTTCGTCGACGCGTTCGAGCAGCGCTTCGAGGTTGCCGAAATGGCTGAGCAGGGCGGCGGCGGTCTTGGCGCCGATGCCGGGCACGCCGGGGATGTTGTCCACCGCGTCGCCGCACAGGGCGAGGTAGTCGGCGACCTGGTGTGGGTGCACGCCCAGCTTCTCGTGCACGCCGGCGGGCCCCCAGCGCAGGTTGCGGGCGTAGTCCCACTGTTCGTCGCGTTCGCCCAGCAGCTGGCCGAAGTCCTTGTCGGCGGAGACGATCACGCCCGGCACGCCGTGGGCGCGCAGGTTCCACAGCGCGCTGCCGATCAGGTCGTCGGCTTCGTACTGGTGGTCGATCATCACCGGTATGCCGAGCGCCGCGGTCACTTCGCGACACAGCACGAACTGGCGCTCGAGGTCGGGCGGCGGCAGCTCGCGGTTCGCCTTGTAGGGCGGATAGATCGCGTTGCGGAATGAGCTGGTGAGCGAGGCGTCGAAGGCCACCGCCAGCCGTTCCGGGCGCACCTTTTCCAGCAGCTCGCACAGGAAGCGGGTGTAGCCGTGCACGGCGTTGGCGGGATGGCCCTCGGCGTCGTGGAACTCGTCCGGCATCGAGTGCCAGGCGCGGAACACGTACAGGCTGCCGTCGACCAGGTGGGCGGCATCGCGCCGCGCGGCGTTCACGGCGACCACGTGCTGAGCAGTTCGTCCAGCGCGGGGCGATCGCGATCGGGCACCTCGACTTGCGGCGTGCCGAGGTGCACGAAGGCGACCACGTGCTCGTTCGCGGCGAGGCCGAGGATGGCGGCAACGTCGGGGTCGTAGGCGGCCCAGCCGGTGAGCCACTGCGCGCCGTAGCCCAGCGCGTACGCACCGAGCAGCAGGTTGTAGGCCACGTTGCCGGCGCACAGGCGCTGCTCGATTTCGGGCACGGTGCTGGCGGCTTCGAGCCGCGCGACCACCGCGATCACCAGCGGCGCGAAGGTGTAGCGCAGGCGCTCCTTCTCGCGCTTGGCCTCGGACAGTTCCGGCTGCTTGCGGATCGCGAGTTCCGCCAGCTGCTCGCCGAAGCGCAGCTTGGCTTCGCCGGCGAGGCGGACCAGCCGGAACGGCACCAGCTTGCCGTGGTCGGGCACGCGGATCGCGGCGGTCAACAGCTCGCGCAGCGTGGCCTCGTCGGGCGCGGGCGCGCCGAGCTGGCGCGAGGGGACGGAGTGGCGCTGCAGCAGCAGCTCAAGCGGGGCGGCCATGGCGGGATCGCATGCGGAAAGCCGCATGGTAACCCGCAGGCCGCGAGGCATCAGCGCGGCGGCAGGGCGAAAGCACCGGGCAGCAGCGCCGCCACACTGGTCTGCGCGGTGTCTCCGCGCAGGTTGGCGAGCAGCACCGGCATGTCGCCGCCGCACAGCTCGTACATCACCTGGCGGCAGGCGCCGCAGGGGCTGACCGGCCCGTCGCAGTCGGCGATCACCGCGATGGCGGCGAAGTCGCCCGGCTTGCAGCCGGCCGCGATGGCGGCGAACAGCGCGGTGCGTTCGGCGCAGTTGCACAAGCCGTAGGCGGCGTTCTCGACGTTGCAGCCGGCGAAGCGGCGGCCGTCGCGGGCCAGCACCAAGGCGCCCACGGCAAAGCCGGAGTACGGGGCGTGGGCCTGTTCGCGCGCCGTGCGCGCCAGCGTCAGCAGTTCGTCGTGCGGGGTGGATACGGGCATCGTGTTCTCCGTGTGCCGGTGGGTCAGGTTAGCGCGCGCGAGTGGAGCGTCCAAGCCGGCGCAAACATGGCAAGATGCGGCGATCTTCCACGAGGGGACGCGCGATGCCGATCACTGTGGCCGCCCTGCGAGAGACCGCTGCCGGCGAACGCCGCGTGGCGATCACGCCCGAGATGGCGAAGAAGCTCCACGGCAAGGGTTTGCGCGTGCTGCTGGAACGCGGCGCGGGCGCGGCGGCGGGTTTCCCCGACGAGGCGTATGCGGAGGCGGATTTCGCCGCGGCGGCCGAGGTGCTGACGCAGGCCGACCTGTTCGCCTGCGTGCTGCCGCCGGACGACGCGGTGTTCGCGCAGTTGCGCGAGGGCGCGGTGGTGCTGGGCCAGCTGCGTCCGTTTGGCGCCACGGCACGCATCGCGGCGCTGGCCGCGCGCAAGCTGACCGCGTTCGCGCTGGAGCTGTTGCCGCGCACCACCCGTGCGCAGGCGATGGACGTGTTGAGCTCGCAGGCAGCGGTGGCCGGCTACCGCGCGATGCTGATCGCCGCCGAGGCCTGCCCCAAGTTCTTCCCGATGCTGACCACCGCGGCGGGCACGATCCGCCCGTCCAAGGTGCTGGTGATCGGCGCCGGCGTGGCTGGCCTGCAGGCGATCGCCACCGCGCGCCGGCTGGGCGCGCAGACCGAGGGCTACGACGTGCGCCCGGAAACGCGCGAACAGGTGGAATCGCTGGGCGCGAAGTTCCTCGACCTCGGCGTCAGTGCCGCCGGCAGCGGCGGCTACGCGCGCGAACTGTCGGTCGAGGAGCGCGCGGCGCAGCAGCAGGCGCTCGCCGAGCGCCTCGCGGCCTTCGACGTGGTGGTGAGCACGGCCGCGGTGCCGGGCCGTCCCGCGCCGAAGATCCTCACCGCCGCGATGGTCGCCGGCATGAAGCCGAGTGCGTTGATCGTGGACCTGGCCGCCGAGAGCGGCGGCAACTGCGAGCTGACCCGGCCCGGCGAGCGCGTGGAGCAGGGTGGCGTCACGATCCTGGGGCCGCTCAACCTGCCGGCCGGCGCGCCGCTGCATGCCTCGGAGATGTACGCGCGCAACGTGCTGAACTTCGCCGAGCTGCTGCTGAAGGACGGCGCGCTGGCGCCGGATTTCGACGACGAACTGGTGGCGAAGAGTTGCCTGGTGCGCGCCGGCGAGGTGCTGTTCAAGGCCTGATCGCGACGGCGCTTCGTATCGGCGGCGAGCCGGTGTCCGCGCTGGCGCCGGTCAGTGCCCCGGGCCGTGGTGCAGCCACTGCAGCCGCTGGGCCGGCGGCATCGCGTGCCATTGCCGCATCAGCTGGGCGCGTCGCTCGGGCGGCAGTTGCTGGAAGCGCTTGTAGGCCGCGTGCAGCTGTTCGCGCTGCCCGGGCGGCAGCTGGCGGAACAGGCGCTGGTTCTCGCGTGCCTGCTGGCGTTCGGCCGGCGTCATCTGCTGCCAGTGCGCGATGCGCTCGCGGATCTGCTCGCGCTTGGCCGGCGGCAGGCTCACCCACTTGTCGCTTTTCTCCAGCATGTGCTGCTGCCGGCGTGGCGGCATGCGGTTCCATTCCTGCGCCAGCGGCGCCAGCACGTCGCGCTGGGCCGGCGTGAGGCTGTTCCAGGCGACGGGTGGTGCCTCCTGCGCCTGCAGGGCGGGCGCGACGAGGCCACCGAGCAAGGCGGCGAGGATGAGCGGCAACAGCGGGCGGATGGACAAGGTCATGGTTCAGTGGGTGGCCGGCTGGCTGTCGTTGGCGGCCAGCCAGCCGTAGAAGTCGAGGTTCTGGTACAGGTTGGGATCGGCCTGCTCGGGGTCGGGCGGCAGCGCGTTGTCGTTTTCGCCGGCGGTCGCGGCGGCGGTGATCGGGGCCGTGGCGACCGGGCGCGGAGCGGACGGCCACACCAGCAGGGCAGCCAGCGCGATCGCCGCGCAGGCGCCGGACGGCACCAGCCAGCGCGCGAGATGGTGCGGCGGGTGCGCCTGCTGCGTGGCGGCCAGCGCCTCGCGGCGCGCGGCGCGCAGGCGGCCGGCGGTGGCGGGGTCGATGCGTCGCGCGGCCTCGTGGTAGAGCTCGCGGGCGCGTTGTTCGAATTGCCTGTCTGACGTGTTCATCGCCAGTCCTCCAGTTGCTCGCGCAGCTTCTGCATGGCGCGCGACAGATGCGTTTTCACGCTGCCTTCGGAGCAGCCCATGGCCTGCGCGGTCTCGGCCACGTCCAGACCTTCCAGCATGCGCAGCATGAAGGCCTCGCGCTGGCGCTGCGGCAATCCGCGCAGCGCGGCGCTGAGGTCGCCCCAGGACTGCGCGTCCTGCAGCCGGTCCAGTGGACCCGGGCCGTGGTCGGCCGGTTCCCAGCTGGGCAGCTCGTCGCCCTCGTCGTCGCGGCCGCCGCCCAGCCAGCCCACCACGATCGAGCGCACCTTGCGGCGGCGCTGAAGGTCGACGATGCGCCGGCGCAGGATGCCCCAGAACAGCGGCGCCCATTCGCCGGCCGGCTTGTCGCGGTAGTGCTTGACCAGCCGCAGCATGGCGTCCTGCACCGCGTCCATCGCGTCCTCGCGCTGGCGCAGGTTCAGTTCGGCCACGCGGAACGCGCGCCGCTCCACCTGCGCCAGGAAGGCGTCGAGGGTGGCCGGGGTCTCCTGCGCGGTCGCGGCCAGCAGTTCGGCATCGAGTGTGCCGGCGAGGCTGTTCATGGCCGCCTCGTCCGCATCGTCGGGAGATGCATGCCTGGGCTCCATCGGTTCGACACCCGTGCTCAACGCCGGAGCCTCGCGCGGGTTGACCGGCCGGGCACCGCGCCGCCTGCGCGGGGGTGAATCAGGGCATGCCTTGTACCGTATGATGCGGTGGACATGGCTGCGAGGCGGGGGAAGCACATGCTCGACGGGTTCCTGGCGCTGTACATCTTCATGCTGGCCGCGTTCACCGGCCACGAAATCATCGCGCGGGTGCCGGTGATCCTGCACACCCCGCTGATGTCCGGTTCCAACTTCGTTCACGGCATCGTGCTGGTGGGCGCCATGATAGCGCTGGGGCATGCCACCACGCCGTTCGAGACCAGCCTGGGCTTCCTGGCCGTGCTGCTGGGCGCGGGCAACGCCGCCGGCGGCTACGTGGTCACCGAGCGCATGCTGGAGATGTTCAAACCCAGCGCCGGCAAGCCGGGAGGCAAGGCATGAGCTGGCTGCCCACCCTGGTCAAGGCCTGCTATTTCCTCGCCGCGCTGCTGTTCATCCTGGGCCTGAAACGCATGAGTTCGCCGCGCACCGCGCGCGGCGGCATCGTGTGGGCGGGCGTGGGCATGCTGCTGGCGGTGCTGGCCACCTTCGCGCTGCCGGACTTGCACCACCGCGGGCTGATCCTCGCCGCGGTGCTGATCGGCGTGGCCGCGGCCTGGTGGAGCGGCCGCCGCGTGGCGATGACCGCGATGCCGCAGATGGTGGCGCTGTACAACGGCATGGGCGGCGGCGCGGCGGCCGGCATCGGCGCGGTGGAGCTGGTGGCCCATGTGCGTCGTGCCGTCATCGCCGTGCCCGACACGTCGCCGCTGCGCCCGGAGGCCTGGGCGCTGGATGCGCTGCATCAGGTGCCCGCGGTGGCGCCGCTGTCGGCGGTGGCGCTGGTGCTGGGCGTGCTGGGCGCGCTGATCGGCGCGGTGAGCTTCTCCGGCTCGCTGGTCGCGTTCGCCAAGCTGCAAGGCTGGATGGACAGGCGTTTCGTGTTCCCCGGCCAGCGCATCGTGAACCTGCTGGTGCTGCTGCTGGCACTGGTGCATGGCGCGATGCTGGCCAGCGGCGACCTCGCGCTGCCGGTGATCGTGGCGTTCTTCGTGTTCGCGCTGCTGTTCGGCCTGCTGATGACGCTGCCTATCGGCGGCGCCGACATGCCGGTGGTGATCTCGCTGTACAACGCCTTCACCGGCCTCGCGGTGGCGTTCGAGGGCTACGTGCTGGGCAACGAGGCGATGATCATCGCCGGCATGGTGGTCGGCGCGGCCGGTACCTTGCTGACCCAGCTGATGGCCAAGGCGATGAACCGCTCGCTGGGCAACGTGCTGTTCGGCAGCTTCGGCGCGGCGGCGGGCGGCGCGGCGCAGGAAATTTCCGGCGCGCAGAAACCCATTGAGGCCGCCGACGCCGCGGTGATGATGGCCTATGCCGAGCGCGTGGCGATCGTGCCGGGCTACGGCATGGCAGTGGCGCAGGCGCAGCACAAGGTGTGGGAATTCGCCAAGCTGCTGATCGAGCGCGGCGTGAAGGTGAAGTTCGCGATCCACCCGGTCGCCGGACGCATGCCCGGCCACATGAACGTGCTCTTGGCCGAGGCGGGCGTGCCCTACGACTTGATCGAGGACATGGACGACATCAACCCCGAGTTCCCCAACATCGACGTGGTGCTGGTGATCGGCGCGAACGACGTGGTGAACCCGGTGGCGAAGACCGATCCCGCCTCGCCGATCTACGGCATGCCGATCCTCGACGTGGCCGCGGCGAAGCATGTCATCGTGGTCAAGCGCGGCAAGGGCACCGGCTTCGCCGGCATCGAGAACGCGCTGTTCTACGCCGACAACACCCGCATGCTGTACGGCGACGGCCAGGCCGCGGCGGGTCAGCTGGTCAGCGAGCTGAAGGCGCTCGACACCTGAAGAGTGCGGCCATGGATGGCCGCCCATTTGATCCTGCGATCATGGATGATCGCAAAAGCTTGAGCAGTGCGGCCAGGGATGGCCGCCCGTTTGACTCTCGCGATCAGGGACGATCGCAAAGGTAAAGCTCAGCGCCGCGGCGCGGGCCGCCGCCAGGCCAACCACGCCGCCAGCAGCGCGCCAGCCACGTACCAGGCCACGTCGACCGGGCGCAGGCCCAGTCGCGCCAGCGCCAGCAGCATGCCGGTACCGGCCGTGCGCAACGCGTCGGTGAGGCTGAGGCCGAAATTGCCGGCAAGCTGGATCGCGGCCATCAGCACGTTGAAGTACAGCGCCGCCAGCAAAGTGGCGAACGCTGCCAGCCCTGCCGCGCCGGCGCCGGGTCGGCGGATCCAGTGGCGGATCGCCCATGCCAGCACCACGCCCGCCACCAGCGCCAGCCAAGGCGCGGCTTGGCGCAGGTACATGGCGGCCACCATCCACGTCGCGCCCACGGCCAGGCCCATCATCGCCGCGCAGAACAGCGCGAAAACGTACAGCGGAATGTCGCGCGGCTTCATGGCACGGAGCGGAAGGCGGAGGGGCTGGGCATGCGTCAGTCCGATGGGCAAAGCGCCGATCATAGCCGGTCGCCGCGGTCGGTCGGCGCCATGCGCGGGCATGCCGCGGCTTGCAATTCACGACGTCGGCCTGATCTGGAGCAGGTGGTCTGCGTTGCAGCGCGGCATAATAGACAGCCGGGTGCCCAGCGGCGCCCACCCTAGACGACGGATTGGCGGTGGCATGAGCGGTTTCAGTCTGAGCAGCGAACCCTTCACCCTGTTGCGCGACTGCGATGCGGTGATGGTGCCGCAAGGTGAAACGGTGCGCCTTCCTGCCGGCCAGATCGGCTACATCACCCAGGCGCTGGGCGGCAGTTTCACCGTGTACGTGGACGGCAACCTGTTCCGCATCGCCGGCGACGACGCCGAGGCGCTGGGCAAGGAGAAGCCGGCGCCGATCGAGGTGCCGGCGGACGCCACCGACGCCGACGTGGAGAAGCTGGCCTGGGACCAGCTGCGCACCGTGTTCGACCCGGAGATCCCGGTGAACGTGGTCGAGCTGGGCCTGGTCTACGACCTCAGCCTGGAGCAGCGCGAGGACGGCCAGCGCAAGGTCTACGTCAAGCTCACGCTCACCGCGCCCGGCTGCGGCATGGGCGACATCCTGGTGGACGACGCCCGCACCAAGCTGGAGATGATCCCCACCATCGCCGAGGCCGACATCGACCTCGTGTTCGACCCGCCGTGGAACCACTCGATGATGTCGGATGCGGCGAAGCTGGAAACGGGGATGCTTTGACGGTTTTCTCCCTCTCCCCTGCGGGGAGAGGGTTGGGGTGAGGGGCCAATGTTGCGAGGTGGGAAGTTGGAGCGCGCTTCAAAAATTGCACTCTGACCCCTGATTTGCTCTGAATTTTCATGGTGGCGGTATGTTATGCCAGACGAGGGAACCGGCCCGCTAGGGAAACTCTGATTTTGCCCCGTGGTCGAAGCTCGACCTGAGGACGGATGTTACGCGATGACGCCGAAGCAGATGAGCCTGTCGATGGAGCACGACGCCGGTTTCGAACGGCACCGCAAGGCGAC
>NZ_MUNP01000028.1 GCF_002001105.1 Rhodanobacter sp. C06
CTGTTTGCGCTGGTCAACCTATGGATGGCGCGCGGGATACTGCTGCAACCGAGATAGGGTTGCTGCGTCCGCCGTGGCCTGAAAAGGCTGGCGGCGGCACGAAGAACATGGAATGGGGCTCGCGGGCGGGAGCATCTTGCCTGCCGCTGGCTCAAATACGCGCCGAGAGCATGAGGCGGTGATTGATCAGACCATCCCTAGAGGCAGGGTCGATCCGTTCCTGAAAATCGTCTTCGCGCATTCATACAGATTTCTATAATGAGTTAACTCATTAAATAGAGAGAACCGTATGAAAAGTAAAGCTGACGTTGCCAACTACATCGAACACATCCTCGCCGCCTCCGGTAAATCCAACAAAGACATCGCCAAAGAAATCGGCTATGAAGCCCCCAATATCCTGTCGATGCTGAAGAGTGGCGACACCAAGGTGCCGCTGGCACGCATCCCGGCCATTGCCAAAGCAACAGGAACGGATCCGAAGGTGCTCCTGGATCTCTGCCTTGAGGCGTATGACCCGGAGCTTCATCGTTTGTTGTCCGAGCTGGCACCCAGCATGTTGATCTCCCGGGAAGAGCTTCAGCTGGTGCGGTTCGTTCGACGAGTATTGCGCGCTCCGGGAAGGCTTTCGTCTTGCCTAGCGTGATCACGAGCGACGATCCACCGCCAGAATCACACGCGCTGTTGTTGGTCTTCAGCTCGTAGGCGTCGACGCTCCATTCCGGATGACCTCATACAGCTCTTTGGCAGCGCCAGCCTTAACCCCTGCGGAGTAGCAGTCAGCCACAACTTGGCCGCTTTGCGCCACGAGCGCAGCAAACTGCGCAGGACTACCTTGGTAGAAGCGCATTCCCGTCACCGGATTGCGAAGATCGAACATGGAGAGAAGATATTTTCCTTCGTCTATCGGAGCGACTTTACGTTTCATGTCCTGGATTACCTGCTTACGCAGTGACAGATCATCTGGATCCCAGACGAGATCCTCACGGAGTTGGTTGATCAGCCTCCTTGAGAACCAAGACGGTAACCCGAACCGCTGACGCATACCCGACCAGTGCTTGAGAATGGCCTCTCGATCTACCCGAGCGCGTTCAAGCAAGACCCCACCAGCGACTTCGCAACAGTCAGAGGACCAATAAACCGACGAAAGCAGCACAGATGGGACACGGTTAGCCCACTCGCATCGGGCAACGTCATCAACGAGCTTCGAATACTCTTCTGCCAACTGGCTGTTAAGGTCACTCAGACGCTCTTGGTGCACACGCCGTCCATCTAGAGGCAAGCCGTAACGCATGTAAGCAAGCATTTCCTGCTGCCCGTCCTCCAGCACAATCGCGTCCGCTGCGTCGCTCAGATCATTGGCGCGCATCGCGAGAAACAACGTGATCCCGCCACCATCATCCCGCCGTGTCCAGACTGCCGCCATGTCAACTGGCCCAAGGCGGTGTTCCAAGGATCGCCGCAAATGACGCTGCAGGGTGGTCACCCCATTGTCACGCGCCAAAAAGCGCTCAGCCGCCAAGGCTGGCAGGTCAATAGCAAGGAACCCGACATCAGGCTCTGGGGTCTCGTCACGCCACTGCGAGACAGAAGGACCGCTACGAGGGTCTGCTGCAAGATTGGCGAATCGAACACCGAGCACCAGCTCCCGGACTTGCCTGGACTGGCGCCCCAAGGGGCCGACCTTCTTCCATGCCGGCAGCTTGCTGAAGCAAGGATCCGGGATGCTCACCATAGAGGGAGGCTTACTGAAGCTCACTCCGGGACGAGGGATGTTGTTCCGCCCGTTCCCTTCTTCTTTCTTGTTATTACAGATAGAAGAAGAGTTACTAACATATAAGGGAAAATTGGAACAATTTCCCCCTTGGATTCCCGGATTTGAGATGGAACTCCACACCATGGAGTAGTTACGGCGCGAGAAGTCCCGGAGCAGATCCATGGCCTCAACCAAACCACGTTTCGCATGGTAGGCATGGTATGGAAGGTATTTGGGGACCGGGTCAACTTCCATGGACAGCAGCTCGTCGACCCAGTCAGGTTCGGCAGCCGCACTCGAAGCGACGACAGGGACACCCTTGGAAGAATTTCCCTTCGGATGGGTTTGGACACTTTCCCCCAGCCCTTCTTCGTCACCGTCACTCAACAACCCCAGCCCACGAAGGTCCTCTAACCCTTCCTTCGTAAGGCGATCGATTTCATTCTCGATATCAAAAAGTAGTGGATTGTCACCAAGGTGGCCCTGCAATTCGGCAAAGTAGCCGATCCAATCTTGGTTCGCAGCGATCTGCTCCGTCATATCTGTTCTCCGGGTCCATATCCCACGGACTGCCTGCCAACCCGTGTAGATATTTATCTATAGTCAGCTCTGACTTATCGCGGCTCACGCCGTTTAGCCGGATTTCAGTTTCGACTTGCATAGGTCCGCCCTGGAACGAGCCCTCGCTGCTCTTCATCGCCCGGAACAACCTGCCGGGTAACTGTGCACTTCAGTTCAAACTCTGTAGGACAGCTGCGAGACCATCTCTACGCGCCGTTCCAACGTGACGCTTTGCCCAGCGCCGTAGCCGGCTGTCATACGCGCGATCTCCACGCCGTGACCGATAAGTGGCGCTATCTCGTGGTCGGGAAATCCGGCTGCACGCAGCTTGGTCACCACCGTGTGTCGGAACCGATGCATCGCACCGCGAGCGTCCTGGGCGATGTCGAGACGTGCCAGAAACTTTCGGAACCATTTCCCGATCGGGGTGGCACGGCGTCCGTACCTGTCCGGAAAGACCTCCTCGAAGAACCACTCGTGCCCCTTGTCGATGGCTTGCTGCCGGACATCAAGCAGCCCTAGCCGCACCAGCTCACTATGGATAGGTACGACGCGCCGTGAGGTTCGGGTCTTGAGCTGCTGACCCTCCCCGTCGTCGGTGATGTCGAACACCCACATCCCGTCAACAGAACGAATGTCCATGCACCGGAGCTGTGCGATTTCGCCAAGCCGCGCCCCTGTGTAGGCACAGATCAGGGGAACCCAGTAGCGCCAGTCCCGAATGCAATACGTCCCAGTTGCGGACTGGTTCTTCTCCGACTCGCACCCTGTGAAGGCTTTCGCCTGCAGGATCGCCTTGACCTCTCCATCCGTAAACGGACGCATGCGCTGGTCCGGCCGGGCATCCTTCACCAGCGTCGTTCGAAAACTCTCTGCCTTGAAGCCGGTGGTGTTGAGCTCCAGCCAGACACCGAACGCCGATAGCTGGGAGAGCTTGTTGTTGATGGTCTTGGGTGCGATCGGCTCAGCACCATCCTTCCCGGCCTGCGCGATGACCTTGGCGAAGGACATGCCGGGGTAGAGATGCTCGGCATTCTTCGGGTAACCACGCAATGCTCGTTTGAAGGCAGCGACGTGTTCGGCCGTATAAGCCGACACCGGCAGCTCGCCCGCGGATTCGACGAAACGCCGGATGGTGGCGCGGCGATCGGTCACGGCACGGGGATTGCCCTGCGCGTGCTGTTCTTCGAAATAGCGCTCGAAGTAATCCATCAGTCGCTGGCCACGGGGAGGCTTCGCAGGTCTCGTCGACAAGCCTCCAGACACAGCCGGAGCCTCTTTGAGCGGCTCGGGCCCAACGACATCGCCCTGAGTTGTGACCAGTGGCGACAGCGTTACAACTGCAGGGAGAGAGGCCTGCGCACGCCCTCGGGCAGCTCGTGAAGGAAGGGCTGGAGGGAGAGCTGCCCCGGAAGTGAGGTCACTCCACTCCCGCTCCATCTGATCAAGCCATTCGGCCTTGGCATCGGCGGCACGCTTACGCGCCAGCCAAACCTCGGCCGTGCCAAGCGAACGCCACACCTCACACCCCACGGGAAGACCACGGGCGCGGCGAAGGCGTTGAAGCTGGGAGGGACGCGCAAGTCGCAGGTAGAAGATGCGACCGCGAAGAACGAGATGGGTTTCGTGAGCCACGAGATCTCCAGGGTTGGGAGATCCTTGGGCCCTCGTCATGTGACGTGGCAGTTCCACGTAGCACTTTGACGTAGCACCTTCGAAAAACCGGGATTACGTACTACGTAACCCCTTGTCCCACTTAGGTGTTGATGGTCGGGGCGGCCGGATTCGAACCGACGACCCTTTGCCCCCCAGGCAAATGCGCTACCAGGCTGCGCTACGCCCCGACTTGGACTTGAAAGGCGGCAACGTGGCCGCCTTCTGCGCTTCGCGATCATGCGATCGGAAAGCGCGAACTATAACAGAGGAATGCGCTCAGCGGCGCAGCAGGGCAAGGACTTCTTCCAGCTCCAGCCGCACCTGGTGCACGATCTGGTGCGACATGCTCGCCTCGACGCGCGCCTGCGGGCCTTCCAGCCGCGCACGGGCACCAGTGATGGTGAAGCCCTCGTCGTACAGCAGCGCACGGATCTGGCGGATCATCAGCACGTCGTGGCGCTGGTAGTAGCGGCGATTGCCGCGGCGCTTCACCGGGTTCAGCGCGGGGAACTCCTGCTCCCAGTAACGCAGCACGTGCGGCTTCACCCCGCACAGCTCGCCCACTTCACCGATGGTGAAGTAGCGCTTGGCCGGAATGGCAGGCAGCTCGGTGTTATTCCCTTGGTCCAGCATAGCCCTCGACTCGCACCTTGAGTTTCTGCCCTGGCCGGAACGTCACCACCCGCCGCGCCGAGATCGGAATCTCCTCGCCGGTCTTGGGGTTGCGCCCTGGTCGCTGGTTCTTCTCGCGCAGGTCGAAATTGCCGAAACCCGACAGTTTCACCTGCTCCCCTCTTTCCAGTGCTTCGCGGACCACCTCGAAGCAAGCGTCCACGAATTCCTTGGCTTCCCGCTTGTTGAGGCCCACGTCAAGGAAAAGCCGCTCGGCCATATCCGCCTTGGTCAGCGCCATCTCATCCTCTCAACTTGGCCTTGCATTCCCGCTCCAGTGCGGCGATGGCCTGCCGCACGCAACGGTCTGCGTCGTCGTCGACAAGCGTGCGGGAAGCATCCTGCAAAATCAAGCCCATAGCGAGACTTTTTCGGCCCGCTTCGACCCCCTTGCCACTGTAGCGGTCGAACAGGCGCAGCTCCTTCAGCACGCCGCCGAGCGTGCTGCGGACGACCTCGCCGATCCGCGACCAGGTAACCTCTTCCGGCACTTCGACGGCGATGTCGCGGCGCACCGAGGGGAAACGGGCCACCGGTTGTGCCTTGGGCAGGCGGCGCGCCAGCAGCGGTTCGAGTGCCAGCTCCAGCACGTGCACGTCCGGCCCCAGGTCCAGTGCCTTGGCCAGCTGCGGGTGCAAGGCCCCCAGCCAGCCAGCCGTCTCACCGTCGCGCGAGAGGCGTGCGCCACGGCCCGGATGCAGCCAGCCCGGCAGATCGTCGGTATGCACCGACCAACGCTCCGGCTCACCGCCCCAGGCCAGCAAGGCATCCAGGTCACCCTTGAGATCGAAGAAATCCAGCGCACGGGACGGCTCGCCCCACTGCTCGGCACGGGCAGTACCGCAGGCGGCAATGGCCAGGCTGGGGGTTTCGATCGGTGGATTGCCCTCCGCAAACACGCGCGCCACTTCGAACAACCGCACCCGCTCCTGCTGGCGCGCACGGTTGTGGCGCAACGCCTCGACCAGTCCAGGCAGCAGCGAGGGGCGCATCACCGCGAGATCGGCCGACAACGGATTGGCCAGAGGCACGCCCTGCCCGGCCAGCCCCCACTGCACCAGCAGCTCGTTGGCGACGAAGGACAGGTTCACCGCCTCGAAGTGGCCCCGCGCGGCCAGCTGCTCGCGCAGGGCCAGTTCGCCGATACGCGCCTCCGGCTCGGCCGCCAGTGCCAGCGCGCCGGCGGGCGTGGCGGTAGGGATATTGTCGTAGCCGAAGATGCGAGCGACTTCCTCGACCAGATCCTCTTCGCGCTCGATGTCGAAACGGCTGCTGGGCGCGGTGATCTGCCAGCCATCGACCTGCGGCTCCACCTTCATGCCCAGCGCGGTGAAGATGCGTGCCACTTCGGCATCGGCCACTTCCACGCCCAGCACGCGCCGGAGGCGCGCGCGACGCAGCGCCACAGGTGCCGGCTTCGGCAAGTCGGCGAGGTTCTCCGCCACCAGCACGGGTCCGGCCTGCCCGCCGGCGATCGCCAGCAGCAGCTCGGTGGCGCGCTCCAGCGCGCGACGTGGCAACTCGGGATCGACGCCGCGCTCGAAGCGGTGCGAGGCATCGGTGTGCAGTCCGAGCTTGCGCGCGCGGCCCATGATCGCGGCCGGCACGAAGTGCGCGGCCTCGAAGAAGATGTTGCACGTGGCGTCGGTGACGCGCGAATCGAAGCCGCCCATCACGCCGGCCACCGCCAGCGCCTTGCTGTCGTCGGCGACCAGTACGAAGCCGGTATCGGGCTTCGCCTCGCTACCGTCGAGCAGCTTCAGCGTCTCGCCGGCGCGCGCATGACGCACCACGACGTCGCCTTCGAGCCTGTCGTTGTCGAAGGCATGCATGGGCTGGCCCAGCTCCAGCATCACGTAGTTGGTGACGTCCACCACCGCGCTGATCGGGCGCAGGCCCGCGCGACGCAGACGCTCGGCCAGCCACAGCGGCGTGCGCGCCGTAGCGTCGATGCCTTCGACGACGCGGCCGAGGTAGCGCGGCGCGTCCTTGCCGGCTTCGAGACGAATGCCGCGGCGGGCCTGACTCGTCACCGGCGCCGGCGCCTGCTCGCCGGTCTTCACGCGGCTGCCGAACAGTGCGGCCACGTCGTGCGCGAGCCCGTAGAGCCCGAGGCAGTCAGGGCGGTTCGGCGTGAGCTTCAGCTCGATGCTGGCGTCGGGCAAGCCAAGGTAGGTCGCCAACGGCTGGCCGACCGGTGCGTCCAGCGGCAGCTCCAGCAGACCCGAGGCATCGGCGTCGATGCCAAGCTCTTTCGCCGAGCACAGCATGCCGAACGACTCCACACCGCGCAGTTTCGCCGCCTTGATCGCGATGCCGCCCGGCAGGTTCGCGCCCACCGTGGCCAGCGGCACCTTGATGCCCACGCGCGCATTCGGCGCGCCGCAGACGATCTGCAGCGGTGCGCCCTGCCCTGCGTCGACCTTGCACACCTGCAGGCGGTCCGCTTCGGGATGCTTTTCGGCACCGACGATCTCGGCCACCACCACACCGTCCAGGCCTTCGCCCAGCGGCGTGAGTTCTTCCACTTCCAGCCCGGCCATGGTCAGCGCATGCGCCAGCGTGGCGCGATTCGCCTTGATCTCGACCAGCTCGCGCAGCCAGTTTTCGGAGAATTTCATCGTGTGTTCCCTGCCGGTTTACGCGAACTGCTTGAGGAAGCGCAGGTCGTTCTCGAAGAACGCGCGCAAGTCGGTCACGCCGTAGCGCAGCATCGCGAAGCGCTCCACGCCCAGGCCGAAGGCGAAGCCGGTGTAGCGCTCCGGATCGATGCCGCAGTTCGCCAGCACGTTCGGGTGCACCATGCCGCAGCCCAGCACTTCCAGCCAGCGCGACTGACCGTCGGCAGTCTCCCAGCGAATATCCACCTCGGCCGAGGGTTCGGTGAAGGGGAAGTAGCTGGGGCGGAAGCGCATCTCGAAATCGCGCTCGAAGAACGCGCGGATGAATTCCGCCAGGGTGCCCTTGAGGTCGGCAAAGCTGGAGGTCTCGTCGACCAGCAGGCCTTCGATCTGGTGGAACATCGGCGAGTGCGTCTGATCCGAATCGCTACGGTAGACCTTGCCCGGCGCGATGATGCGGATCGGCGGCTGGCGTCCCTTCATCGAACGGATCTGCACCGGCGAGGTATGCGTGCGCAAGAGGCGACCATCGCCGAAGTAGAAGGTGTCGTGCATGGCGCGCGCCGGATGGTGCGGCGGGAAGTTCAGCGCCTCGAAGTTGTGCCAGTCGTCCTCGATCTCCGGGCCGTCGGCACGCTGGTAGCCAAGCCGCGCGAAGATCGCGGCGATGCGCTCCAGCGCGCGGGTGATCGGGTGGATGCCGCCGCGCTCGCCGTCGCGGCCAGGCAGCGAGATGTCGATGGTCTCGGAGGCGAGCCGGCGATCCAGCTCGGCCTGCTCCAGCACCGCCTTGCGCGCGGCCAGCGCATCGGCGAGGCGCTCCTTGACGCGGTTCACCTCGGCGCCGCGCGCCTTCTTTTCTTCCGGCGGCAACGAGCCAAGCGTCTTCAGCGCGGCGGTGACGATGCCGCTCTTGCCGAGCAGGCCGACGCGCAACGCTTCGAGTGCGTCCAGCGTGTCGGCTTTGTCGATATCGGCCAGCGCGGCTACCGCACGACTATCCAGATCATCCATCGATGCGACTCTCGCTTCTCCCCTCCCCCCTTTGGGGAGAGGACTGGGTGAGGGGCGCTCTTGTGTCAACGCCAGTTCGAAGCGAGCTTCGATGAAGTTCGGGGCAAGCCTTGGCCCCTCACCTCAATCCTCTCCCCCGCGGGGAGAGGAGGCGAACGCAAAAAGCGCGCTACCAAAACAAAGCGGGGAGAAGGCGTTGGCCTTCTCCCCGCTTGATTCACATCATATCGTCAGTGGTCGACGATCAAGCGGCCAGCGCGGCCTTCGCTTTTTCGGCGATCGCGCCAAACGCCTTGATGTCGTGCACGGCGATGTCGGCCAGCACCTTGCGGTCGACCGTGATGCCGGCCTTCAGCAGGCCGTTGATCAGGCGGCTGTAGGACAGGCCGAACTGACGGGCCGCCGCATTGATACGCACGATCCACAGGGCACGGAACTGGCGCTTCTTCTGCTTGCGGCCGATGTACGCGTACTGGCCAGCCTTGATGACGGCCTGGTTCGCTACGCGGAAAACCTTGCGGCGGGCGTTGTAGTAGCCCTTCGCGCGGCCGATGATCTTCTTGTGACGACGACGGGCGGTAACGCCACGCTTTACACGAGCCATGGTCTAGTCCTCCCGTCTCAGAGATACGGCAACATGCGAGCCACACCCTTGGTGTCGCACGCCTTGACGTGGTTGGTGGCGCGCAGGTTGCGCTTACGCTTGGTCGACTTCTTGGTCAGGATGTGCGACTTGAAGGCGTGACCGGCCTTGAACTTGCCGGAAGCGGTCTTGCGAAAACGCTTCGCCGCCGCCCGGTTGGTCTTGATCTTGGGCATGGTGATGCTCCTTGATGAGGCTGCGCTCTGTGCAAGAGCAGCCCGGTTTCTGACTGATTCGGCGGCGACCGCGAGGCCGCACTTTCCATCCTGCCGACATCGGTGCACGACCCTTCCTGGCGGGTCGAACGGGCGATTATACGGGGGATGCGGGGCTGGCGCCAGCCCGTGCCCACTCCTCTCCCGCCGGGGAGAGGGTCGGGGGTGAGCGGCGGATACTCGCGCGAACGCAGCCCGGAAGCGGGCTTCGACGCGGCCTTGTGGCAGGACCACCCCTTTTGCCCCCTCCCCGGTGGGGGAAGGAAACGAGCGGTGCCGGGCGGGTTCGATCCGCACGAGCGATACGGCAGCCGGAAGGCCACCGTTCGCTTCACTGCTTCTTCTTGGGGCCGATCATCATGACCATCTGGCGCCCCTCCAGGCGCGGGAAGGACTCGACCTGGCCGTTCTCGCCGACGTCTTCCTGGATCTTCTTGGCCAGGTTCTGGCCGAGGTCCTGGTGCGACATCTCGCGGCCGCGGAAGCGGATGGTGACCTTGACCTTGTCACCCTCTTCCAGGAAGCGAAGCATGTTGCGCAGCTTGATCTGGTAGTCGCCCACGTCCGTGACCGGACGGAACTTCACTTCCTTGATCTCGACCTGCTTCTGCTTCTTCTTGGCCGCCTGGGCCTTCTTCTGGGCTTCGAACTTGAACTTGCCGTAGTCCATGATGCGGCAGACCGGCGGGTCGCCGTTCGGCTGGATCTCGACCAGGTCCATCCCCGCTTCCTGCGCCAGTGCCAGCGCCTCGTCGCGGGTGAGGATGCCCAGCTGCTCAGCATCGGCGCCGATCACGCGTACGCGTGGAACGCGGATTTCCAGGTTGCGGCGATTACCCTTGTTGTCGGTGGTAGCGATACCACTATCCTCCAGAAGAAGTTTCGATTAGGCCGCACAACGCCTTCAGCGCTGCGTCTCGGCCTGCAGTCGCCCGATGAAGTCGGCCAGCGGCATGCTGCCCAGATCCTCACCCGAACGGGTACGCACGGAAACGGTCCCCGCTTCCTTCTCGCGGTCACCGACCACCAGAAGATAAGGGATTTTCTGCAACGTATGTTCGCGGATTTTATAGCCGACCTTCTCGTTGCGCAAATCGGCCTCCACCCGGAAACCTTTGTCGACAAGGGCTTGCGCCACCTCGCTGGCGTATCCGGCCTGGGCGTCGGTAATGCTGAACACCACCGCCTGCACCGGCGCCAGCCAGGCCGGCAGCAGGCCGGCGTGGTGCTCGATCAGGATGCCGATGAAGCGCTCCATCGAGCCCACGATGGCCCGGTGCAGCATCACCGGATGTTTTTTCTGCGAGTTTTCATCCACATACCCGGCGTCGAGGCGCTCGGGCATCATGAAGTCCACCTGCATGGTGCCGACCTGCCAGGCGCGACCGATCGAGTCCTTGAGATGATATTCGATCTTGGGCGCGTAGAACGCGCCCTCGCCTGGCAATTCCTCCCATTCGACGCTGGCGGCACGCAAGGCACGACGCAGCATTTCCTCGGTACGGTCCCAGAATTCGTCCGAACCGATGCGCTTCTCCGGCCGCAATGCGAGCTTGATCGCCAGATCGGTGAAACCGAAATCGGCGTAGACCTTCATCGCCTGCAGGTGGAATGCCGTGACCTCCGCCTCGACCTGGTCCGGCGTGCAGAAGATGTGGCCGTCGTCCTGGGTGAACGCGCGCACGCGCATGATGCCGTGCAGCGCGCCGGACGGCTCGTTGCGGTGGCAGCCACCGAACTCGCCGTAGCGGATCGGCAGCTCGCGGTAGCTGTGCAGGCCGGTGTTGAACACCTGCACATGGCCCGGACAGTTCATCGGCTTCAGCGCGAAGGTGTGCTTCTCCGATTCGGTGAAGAACATGTTCTCCGCGTAGTTGTCCCAGTGCCCGGACTTCTTCCACAGCGACACGTCCAGCACCATCGGGCAGCGCACTTCCTGGTAGCCGCTGCGCTTGTACACGCCGCGCATGTACTGCTCCACCGCCTGCCAGATCGCCCAGCCGCGCGGGTGCCAGAACACCATGCCCGGGCTCTCCTCCTGCTGGTGGAACAGGTCCAGCGCCTTGCCGATCTTGCGATGGTCGCGCTTCTCGGCCTCCTCCAGCTGGTGCAGCCAGGCCTTCAGATCCTTGTCGTTCAACCACGCCGTGCCGTAGATGCGGGTCAGCATCGCGTTGTTGCTGTCGCCGCGCCAGTAGGCGCCGGCCACCTTCATCAGCTTGAACGCGCGGAGCTTGCCGGTGTTCGGCACGTGCGGGCCACGGCACAGGTCGGTGAACTCGCCCTGCGTGTACAGCGACAGTTCCTCGTTGGCCGGGATGGATTGGATGATCTCGGCCTTGTAGTTCTCGCCGATGCCGCGGAAGAACGCCACCGCCTCGTCGCGCGACTTCACGCTGCGCGCGAGCGGCAACGCCTCCTTGACGATCTTCTCCATCTCCGCCTCGATCTTCGGCAGGTCCTCGGGCGTGAAAGGGCGCTCGTAGGCGAAGTCGTAATAGAAACCGTTGTCGATCACCGGGCCGATCGTGACCTGCGCGCCCGGATACAGCCGCTGCACCGCCTGCGCCAGCAAGTGCGCGGTGGAATGGCGCAGGATCTCCAGCGCCTCGGGGCTTTTCTCGGTGACGATCTCGAGGCGGGCGTCGTGTTCGATGGAAAAGCTTGCATCCACCAGCTTGCCGTCCACCTTGCCGGCGAGGGTGGCCTTGGCCAGCCCGGCGCCGATGGAGGCAGCCACTTCCTGCACGGACACGGGGTGGTCGAACGGGCGCTTGCTGCCGTCGGGTAGCGTGATCTCGATCATGTTCATTCCTGCCGCGCCGTCGCGGTGGACGTCGCTTTTCTGAGAAGTCCGGCCATGGACGGCCGGTTTTGCCGCTGTCTGCCCGGATGGCGGACAAAAACAAAGGCGCTCGAGCGCCTTCGTGGAGCACAAGGCGGAAGAGTCGTCAGCGGTGATTACGTGTAGTTGCCATGTCGCACGCTCGGCCGGCGCGTTGGCGCGGGCCACCTTGTCTCTGGAATGACGGCGAAACGCTAGTTTAGCCCATCGCGTGCTGTCAATTCAGCGCCCCGCCACCGACAATAAGAATGCCCTATCGCCACCAAGGCCTTGCCCATGCGCATCCTCGTCACCGGCACCGCCGGCTTCATCGGCGCCGCCCTGGCCGAACGCCTGCTGGCGCGCGGCGACGAAGTGCTGGGCATCGACAACCACAACGACTACTACGACCCGGCGCTGAAGGAAGCCCGCCTCGCGCGTTTCGCCGAGCACCCCGGCTACATCCACGTGCGCGCCGACCTCGCCGACGCCCCGGCAGTAAACGCCGCCTTCGCGGGTTTCAAGCCGCAGCGCGTGGCGAACCTGGCCGCGCAGGCCGGCGTACGCTATTCGCTGCAGAACCCGCAGGCCTACGTGCAGAGCAACCTGGTCGGCTTCGGCAACATCCTCGAAGCGTGCCGTCACGGCGGCGTCGAGCACCTGGTCTACGCGTCCTCCAGCTCGGTCTATGGCGCCAACCGCAAGCTGCCGTTCGCGGTCGAGGACGCGGTGGACCATCCGGTCAGCCTGTACGCCGCCACCAAGAAGGCCAACGAGCTGATGGCGCACAGCTACAGCCACCTGTACGGACTGCCCACCACCGGGCTGCGCTTCTTCACGGTGTACGGGCCATGGGGACGGCCGGACATGTCGCCCATGCTGTTCGCCGATCGCATCAGCCGCGGCGAGGCGATCGACGTGTTCAACCACGGCAACCACAGCCGTGACTTCACCTACGTCGACGACATCGTGGAAGGCGTGATCCGCACCCTCGACCATCCGGCCGCACCCGATCCGGCCTACGACGCACAGTCGCCGAACCCCGGCAGCTCGAATGCGCCGTATCGCGTCTACAACATCGGCAACGACCGGCCGGTGCAGCTGCTGCACTTCATCGAGCTGCTGGAGCAGCACCTGGGCCGCACGGTGGAAAAGAACCTGCTGCCCATGCAGCCCGGCGACGTGCCCGACACTTGGGCCGATGTGTCGGCGCTGCGCCGCGAGGTGGGCTATGCGCCAAGCACCTCCATCGAGGACGGCGTGGCGCGTTTCGTGGCGTGGTATCGGGACTATTTCCGTCGGTCGCAGGAGCGGCTTTAGCCGCGATTCGCGCCGGTCGCGGCTGAAGCCGCTCCTACGCACGACCCATCAGAACGGCTTGGCCAGCACCAGGAAGATCACGCCCAGCAGCAACAGCACCGGCAGTTCGTTGAGCCAGCGCAGCGCTTTCGACGACGGCAGCGCGCCGCCCTTCTCGCAACGCTTGACCATCCGCCCCGCCCACACGAAATAGATCAGCAGCAGCGCCACCAGGGTCAGCTTGGCGTCGATCCAGTGCATGCCGGCTACCACGTTCGGCAGCTTCGCGGGAAACAGTCGCCAGCCTTGCCACAGCACCAGGCCGAACAGGAAGGCGATGCCGAACATGTTGTGGCCGAACTTGTACAGCCGTCGCCCCATCAGCAACAACCGCGCCTTCACTGCCGGCTCGTCGCCCGCCTCGGCGAGGTTGACGAGGATGCGCGGCAGGTAGAAGACGGTGGCCATCCAGGCGATCACGAACAGCACGTGGAAGCTCTTGACCCACAGATAGACCATCGCAACGCTCCGCCCGGAAAAAGAAACGGCACGAACCGGAGTTCGCGCCGTTGCATGGTATCTGGTGGGCGGTACAAGGGCCGAACTTGTGACCCCTGCCATGTCAAGGTCGCGAAAGATCAAGGCAATCAAGACCTGATGCGATCACCAGAACTCATGCTCGACCGCATGGCATCGGGCTTTGCGCGAGGTGTCGGGGTCAGTGCGGGGTCAGTCGGAGACCGGCCACCACGGCCACCTTCCTTCTACCCCCTGATGACTTGGCCCGATCACGACCATCTTCTTTCTCGGCCGCCGATGTCTACCTCACTTGGAATCAAGATCATGGTGACGCGTCAGGCTGGCCAGCAGCGAATCGACGACCATGGCAGACTCAGTCGCACGGTCTCGGCCGCATGGCACGATGGCAAGTCGGCCCACAGCCGCGCCTGTCCACAGCGCAGGCCGGCATATTGGCCGTATGCACTCCGTTGCGGCAGTTCGACACCGGCCACGATGGTATCGGCGGGCACGGTGCCCCCGTGCTGCAACCTGATCGCTTCCGGCGCAACGTGCCAATCCACGGCTGTGCCGTCCGCGAGCGTCGTTTTCACGAGCAGCGACACTCCCGCCTCCGGCCATATCAAATGCTGCGAGCCTGCAGTACCCGTCAGCCGGCCACAAAACACATTGCGCAGACCAAGCAGGCGTGCAACAGCGCCACTGGCCGGGTGCGCGTGCACGTCCAGTGGCCTGCCCGTCTGCACGATGCGCCGGCCGTGCATCAGCACCAGCCGGTCTGCCATCGCGGCCAATGCGGGATCATGGCTCACCGCCAACGCGGGGATCCCGACGGCGTGCACTTCGGCGACGAGTTCCGCCAGCACGTCGTCGCGGGTGGCGGGGTCCAACGCCGAAGTGGGCTCATCCAACAGCAGCAGTTGCGGCCGGCGGGCCAGCGCACGCGCCAACGCCACGCGCTGCTGCTGACCACCGGAAAGCTGTGCGGGCCAGCGTTCGGCAAGATCTACCAAGCCCACGCGCTGCAGCCACGCCATCGCCTCATCGCGGCGGTGCGGGCCACTGAGCGCAAAGGCCACGTTCTGCCATGCGCGCAGATGCGGAAACAGCGCAGGCCCCTGCGGCAGATAACCCACAGCGCGTCGCTGCGGTGGCAGGCCGCCGTAGGGCTCGCCCTGCGCAGGAAGCAACCCGGCGATGGCGCGCAGCAGCAGCGACTTGCCCTCGCCGCTGGCGCCCAGCAGCACGGTGAAACCCTCCACCTCGAAACTCGCGGACAGCTCGATGGGCCGCGCGATGCGGTAGTCGATGCGCATCAGGCCAGCCTCCGGCGCACCGCCAAGCCCAGCGCGAGCGGCAATGGCAGCGCCACCAGGAAGAACACCCACAACAGCGGATACACGGCGGACAGGCCGATGTCCTGCAGGTTGGTCCACAGCTTCACCGGGATGCCCTGCGGGTAATAGGCCACGATCAGCACCACGCCGAACTCGCCCAGCGCACGTACCCAGGCCAGCGCCACCGCGGCGGCCAGGCCGAGCTTGGCCAGCGGCAGGCTGACCCGAAAGAAACAGCGCGCGGGCGAGTGGCCAAGCGTCAGAGCGATCTGCTCCAGCTCGCGCGGCACCCCTTCGAAGGCGGCGCGCGCGGCCAGCACGTAGTACGGCAGTGCGGCGTAGAGCTGCGCCATCACGAAGGCCGGCGCGGAGTTGGTGAGCACCAGCCCGGCGCGCTCCAGCAGGCTGCCGGCCGGGCCGTAGGGACCGTACATGGCGGCGAGCAGGAGGCCCATCGCCAGCGGCGGCGTGAGCAGGGCCAGCAGCAGCAACGCGTCGATCAGCCACTGCCCGCGTACGCGATGGCGCGCCAGCCACCAGGCCAGCGGCGTGCCCAGCGCCACGATCAGCAGCAGCGCGACCAGGCTCAGACCCAACGACACCGCCACCGCGCCGCCATCGCCGTGGGCGAAGCCGAAATGGCGCCAGTCGGTGGCGAGCACCAGCCCCGCGAACGGCGTGGCGAGCAGCAGCAGGGCGAGCGCCGCCAAGCCCGCTGCGAATCGCGATCGACTCACAGCGCTTCGCCGTGCGGCGGGCCGTAGCCGCGCTCGCGCAGCGCCTGCTGCCCCGCTGCGCTCCTGAGCAATTCCACGAAGGCGCGGCCCAGCACCGGCTGTTCCGCGTTCGCCGGCACGGCCGCATAGAACACCAGCGGCCGTGCCTCCAAGTGCTTGCCGCAGGGCAGGGTGAAACTGGCCTTGGCATACCAGCTTGCCTGCAAGGCCGGTTGCGCCAGATCGATCTCGGCAGGCAAGGCGATGGTGGGCAGGTGGTGCGAGAACGCCGCGCTGGCGTAGCCGAGGGTGGCGTCGATCTGGCCGGCTTCCAGGCGCGACATCAGCGATGTTTCGGCAAATATCTGCTGCGGGTTCTGCAATTCGCCCGCCACCTCTTCCAGCAGCTTGGGCTGGTGGTAGTAGCGCGCGGCGAGCTGCAGGGTGAGCAGCGCATTCGCGCCTTGCGGATCGACCGCCGGATCGGTGCGGCCCAGGCGCAGGCCCGGTTCGCGCAACACGTCGTACCAGGCCTTCTTGCCCTCTGCGGCCGCCTTGAAATCCACCGCGAAACGGCTCTTGGGGCTGTAGACCACCACCATGCGCGTGCTGGCCACCGGCACCGCGTGCGCGACCAGGCCGGCCTTTTTCAGCACCTCCATCGGCCCCGACGTGATGCCGACGAAGGCATCGGCAACAAGCTGCTTGCCGGCGATCAGCCGCGCCAGCGCGTAGGAGCCCTGACCGATGCCCTGGTACTGCGCACCATGCGCCTTGGCGAAGGTGGGGCCGAGATCCTGATCCATCACCACGCCCATCGAGCCGGCATAGGCCACGCGCACGACAGGTGTTTCGGCGGCCTGCACGGCATGGGCAAACAGCAGCAGGGCGAGGCCGACGAGCAGGCGCCGGCTCTTCCGAGCCCGGTAGGAGCGCACCCTGTGCGCGATGAGGTCGTTCGTGAAGAACAGCAACCGCGCACAAGGTGCGCGATTGCCGGTAGACGGTGGCGCGCTCATGCCCTGCCCTCCTTCATCCGGCGCGCGCTGTCGCGCACGTCCACATCGAAGGTGACGTCGACACCTTCCAGCGCCAGTTCCAGCCCGTCGCGGCTGGGCAGGCGCGCGGCCAGCGTGCGCACCGCATCGCTCGCCAGCACCACCCGCCAGCCGTCATCCACGCGCTGCCAGCCGGGTGCGGTGGCCAGCGCCAGTTGCTGGCGTTCGACGCGGCCATCGGGCCAGCGCATGGCGTTTTCCACCACCTCGCCGGACAGCAGCCGCGCCAGTTCCGCTTCGTCGATGCGCAGGCGCAGCGACTGTTGCCGTTGTTGCACTCTCATCGGCTCATCTCGTTCCAAAGTTCGGGCGTATTGCAATCCACGAGTTGCGTCGCCTCGTCCTTCGACAAGGCCAGCGCTTCGGTTTCCATCGCCGCCTCCAGCGCGCGCAGCGATCGCGCGCGCGGCGCGGCCGACGAAGCCAGTGCAAGCAGCAAGGCGCGGCTGGCGGCGTCCAGGCGAAAGCGCCACGGCAACACGTATTCGGCAAACGCCAGGCTGCGCGCCTGCCAGCGCTCCACGCGCAACCGCTGCAGCAGCGCGCCGGACAAGCGCGGCATGTCCACCGGGATCACCAGCAGCTCCACCTCGCCGGTCACGCTGGCGGCCACGCTCATGAGGCCACCGACCGGGCCGAGCTGCGAGGCGAGATCGGCCACGCCGTGATGCGAGGGGTGCTCTCCGCTCACCCGCAGCGCATCGACGCCCGCCGCGCGCAACGTGGCCAGTTGATGCTCGATCAGCGGCTGGCCGTGCCAGTCCAGCAGCGCCTTGTCACGCCCCATGCGGCTGGACTGGCCGCCGGCCAACAGCACGCCGAGGCAGGGGCGATACTCAGCGATCGTGGCCATGCGCGGCATGCGAATGGGCGTGGGTGAACTGGCGATCGTCCTCGCACAGCGAGCAGCCTTCGCTCCAGGCGCTGTCGCCGTCGATGTAGTGTTCCTGCTTCCAGATCGGCGACTCGTGCTTCACCGCCTCGATGGCCAACCGGCAGGCGCGGAAGGCCTCGTCGCGGTGCGGCGTGCCGGCAGCCACCACCACGGCGAGATCGCCGATGGCGAGATCCCCTTTCGCATGCGCGATCCACAGCTTGAGCGGCGCGCCCACCTCGGCCAGCGCGCGCTCGGCGATGGCACGGAACTGGTTCAGCGCCAGCGGCACGAACAAGTCGTAGCTGATGCTGGTGACGCTGCGTCCCACGTTGTGGTCGCGCACCCGGCCGATGAAGCTGGCGATGCCGCCGAAGCGCGGATCGGCCACGAAATCCAGCGCCAAGGCCACGTCCAGCGTGGCCACGCGACGTTCCACCACGGCGACATGCAAGCCGTCCATTTCAGCCTCCACTCACCGGCGGCAGCACGGCCAGCGCCACGCCGGCCGGCACTTTGCGGTGGTTGTGCAGGATTTCCTCGTCGGTGGCGAAAGCGCAGCGCCGCACCAGGCCGGCGGACACCTGCGGCGCCTGCGCAGCAAGGTGCGCGACCAGCAATTCGCGCAGCTCGGCCATTGTGCTGCCAGCGGGTACGTCCAGCTCCACCGCGCCACTGGCATCGGCCTCGCGCAGCGCGCCGAACAGGACAATCGACGTCTTCATGCGTGGCTCCCCCCGAAATCAGGACTGTGCAAATGGCTGGGGCCGTAGACCTCGATCAGGCTTCCGGCCGGAAGCAGGCTCGCCTCCAGAGGAATCACCGCCCAGGCATTGGCCTGCGCCAGCGAGCGGATGCGGTAGGACTCCTGCCCTTCCAGCACCTGTGCCGTGAGGCCGCCTTGCGCATCCATCGCCACGCGCGCCTTCAGGTGAAAGCGCAGGCGCGGCTTCTTGGTGCAACCGGTGGCCAGCGGCACACGCCACGGCATTTCGCGCGGCAGGCCCAGCATGGCGCGCAGCGCGGGCTCGACGAAGAAGCGCAACCCCACCGCCACCGCGACGGGGTTGCCCGGCAGGCCAAAGAACAGCGTGCCGTCGGGCAAGCGCGCGAACAGCACCGGCTTGCCGGGACGGATCGCCACTTTGTGGAAGATCGCGGTGGCGCCGAGCTGCTGCAATGCCTCGGGCACGAAGTCGTAGCGGCCCATCGATACCGCGCCGGTGGAGATCACCACGCGCGCACCGGCGTCGCGGACACGCGCGAAGGCGGCGAGGAAGGCCTCTACATCGTCGCCCACGGTTTCGCGATGCACCAGCTCGGCGCCCGCGCGCGGCAAAGCCGCGGCGAGATACGGCCCGTTGGAATTGCGGATCTGCCCCGACGCGAGCACGGCCTCGGCGTCATCCACCAGCTCGCGGCCGGTGCACAAGACGGCCACGCGCGGACGCGTCGCCACCCGCACTCCCGCCACGCCCAAGGCGGCCAGCAGCATCAAGTGATTGGGCGCAAGCAAGGTGCCGGCGGCGAGCACGGCCACGCCCTGCGCCACGTCGGAACCGGCGCGGCGCAGGTTGTCGCCCGCCGCCACGGCGGCTTTCAGGCGCACGCGCGGCGGCGCGTTCAGGCGTTCGGTCTGCTCCACCGCGATCACGCGGTCGAGGCCGTCGGGCACGCGCGCACCGGTCATGATTTCCCAGGCGCCACGCCGCGCACGGCTGGCGCCGTCGCCCGCGGCCTGCTCGCCTTCGATCAGCCACTCGCTGCCGGCCGGCAAGGGCTCGCTACCGCCGGCGAGCGCGTAGCCGTCCATCGCCGAGTTGTCGAAGGGCGGCAAGGCCTCGGGCGCGATCACTGCTTCGGCCAGCACGCGGCCCAGCGCGTCATCGAGCTCGCAGTCCTCGGCGGGCAACGGCGTGCAAACGTCGAGGATCAGGTGCAATGCCTCGGTTGGGTCGAGCAAATCGTGGCTCATGCGTGGCCCTCGCCCGCAACCATCGCCAGCGCATGCGCGAGGATGGGCGCGAGGATCTCCATGCCTTGCGCCGCCGCCTTGCTGCTGCCGGGCAACGCGATCACCAGCATGGAACCCACCAGCACCGCATCGGCGCGACTCAACCAGGCCAGTGGGGTGTGCTGGCTGCTTTCGCTGCGGAACATTTCCGCGATGCCGGGCACACGGCGCTCGCCCACCAGAGCCAACGCCTCGGGCGTGACATCGCGCGGCGAAAGGCCGGTGCCACCGGTACACAGCGCGAGACGGATGCCGGCAGCGGCCAGCTCGCGCAGGCGCGCAGCCAGCGGCGCGGCCGCGTCGGCGCGCACTTCGGCCGGCCCAAGCTCGGCGCCCAGCGCGCGCAGGCGTTCCACCAGCAGCGGGCCGGAGGCGTCCTCGTAATCGCCGCGGCTGGCGCGATCGCTGAGCGTGATCACGGCGGCGGGTACGCCGTCCAGCTTCGGCAAGCCGCGTGGGTGGTAGTGCTCGCGCTCGGCATCCGTCATGCCGTCGGGATGGAACCACAACCCCTTCTTGCCGCCCTCCTTGAACAGCAGCCGCACGCCGCCGATGGCCAGCGCGGGTTCCACCGGCTTGCTGAGGTCGTACAGCGTGAGCAGGGCCGCGCTGGCGCCTGCGAGCGCCTCCATCTCCACGCCGGTGCGGGCGATGGCGGCGGCCTCGCAATAGACCCGGATCGCGCGCCGTTCGGGCACCGGCACGCAGCGCAGCTCGGCGTATTCCAGCGCCAGCGGGTGGCACAGCGGCATCAGTTGCGCGGCGTTCTTCGCGCCTTGCAGGCCGGCCACTTCGGCCATGCCCATGGCATCGCCCTTGGGCAGGCGGCGCTCCACGATGGCGTCGAAGGCACTCCCGGCCAGGAGTTCGCCCACCGCCACGGCACGGCGCGCGGTGATGCGCTTGGCGCGCACGTCGGCCATGTGGAAGGCGGCGCTGCGTTCGCTCATGGATCAACCTCCGGTGGATGCGAGATGCGGGGTGATGCCGGTGCGGCCCTGGTGCAGGAAGTGGCCCTGCTCCTTGCGGCCGATCTGGCCGCCGATGGCGCGCACCAGGTCCGGCAACTGGTCGTCGCGCGCCAGGTATTTGCGCAAGGGGATGCCGAATTCGCCGAACAGGCACAGGCGCAGATCGCCGGTGGCGGTGACGCGCAGGCGGTTGCAGCCGGCGCAGAAATCCTTCGCGTACGGCGCGATGATGCCGATGCGTCCGGCGTAGTCGGGGTGGGTGTACTCGCGCGCGGGACCGTCGTCGAGGGCACGCGGCAAGGCCTGCCAGCCGCGTTCGCGAAGTTCGCCGGCCAGTGCCTCCGCGCGCACATGATGGTCGCGGAAGAAGGCCAGGTTGTCGCCGGTCTGCATCAGCTCGATGAAGCGCAGGCCCACGGCGTGGTCGCGCAGGTAGTCCAGCCAGCGCGGCAGCTCGTTGTCGTTGACACCGCGCAGCAGCACGGCGTTGAGCTTCACCGCCGGCAACTCCGCGTCCAGCGCCATGTCCACGCCGTGCAGGATGTCGTCCAGCCGGTCGTGTCCGGTGATGCGCGCGAAGGCCGCGCGGTCCAGGCTGTCCACGCTGACGTTGATCGCGTTGAGCCCCGCGTCCATCCACGCGTGCAGGCGTCTGGACAACAGCGTGCCGTTGGTCGTCATCGCCAGTTTTTTCAGGCCGGGCGCGGCGGCGGCGGTGCGCAACACCTCGACGAGGTCGCGACGCACGCCGGGTTCGCCGCCGGTGATGCGCAGTTTCTGCATGCCCAGCTCGGCAAAGCCGCGCAGCAGGCGCGCGATCTCGTCCAGCGTCAGCGGCCCGGCCGAGCCGGCTTCGGCGTGGTAGCCATGCGGCAGGCAGTAGCGGCAGCGGAAGTTGCAGGCTGGCGTGATGGACAAGCGCAGGTAGGGAAAGCGGCGACCATGACGGTCGGCCAGCGGGGGCACGGCCGTGCTCCCTTCCGGTACGGGACGAGGATGCAGTGTCGGATACATTTCCACGGAACCTGACCCTCGCTCAGATCGACAAGGCATCGATCAACGCCTGCACCAGCGGCTTCAGGTGATAGCGATCGACCGGAACCACCGTGACCGCCACGCCGCGTCGCGACAGCGCCTCGGCGACGACCGGCCCGACGGCGGCCACGACCGTTCGCCGCAAAGCCTCATGCAGCACCTCGCCCTGCCCCTGGCCGTTCGCAAGCCGGAACAGGCGCTCCACCTGCTGGAGACTGGTGAACGCGATCGCGTCGACTCCACCCTGCTGCACGCGCCGCACCAGGGCGAGCACATCGGCGTCGCCGGCGGCGTCGGCATAGCGATAGGGGGCGACCGGCAAGGCCTGCGCTCCCGCCTCGGCAAGGAAGTCCATCAACGGGATATTGGGTTCGCTGCCATACAGCTGCACGCCGACGCGGCGGCCACGCAAGTCGAACCCGCGCAGGCAGGCGATCATGCCCGGCGTGGTGGCCGGTTCGGCGATCCGCTCCGGGCGCAGCCCCAGTTCGCGCAGCACGCGTGCCGGCTTCGGGCCGCGCACCACGATGCGCACTTGCGCCAGCCGCGCAATGAAGTAGACCCGCTCGGCGGGCGCATGCCGGTCGAGCACGTCGAGCAGGCGGCTCAGCCCCTCACCGGTGAACAGCAGCAAGTCGTCGCAATCGCCCGCGTTGAACCGGCGCAACCAATCCAGCACCGGTGCGGGATCGGGCGCGTCGAGGATGTCCACCAGCGGGCAACGCAGCACGCTGGCGCCGCGCCGTTCGAGCAGGGTCGCGAACACGTCCAGCTCGCGCGACTCGGGCACCGCGATGCACTTGCCCGCCAGCGGCAACCCGAATTCGCCGCCGACGCTCATCGCGATGCTCCGTGGCTGACCGGCGACGCGTCCATCAGGCCAGCTCCGCCATCGGTTCGGCGACAGGCTGCCCGGCGCGGGCGTCGACCAGTTCGCCGAACCATGCCTGCGAAGTCGCGCAGGCCGCGACCTCGCCGACGATCAGCAGCGCCGGCGAGCCCACCGCGTGTTCCCGCACCAGCCGCGGCAACTCGGCCAGCACGCCGGCGATCACGCGCTGCTGCGGCAGGCTGCCGTTCTCGACGATGGCCACCGGCGTGTCCGTGGCGCGACCGTGCGCAAGCAGCCGCGCCGTGAGTGCGTCGGCCCGCTCGACGCCCATGTAGATGGCCAGGGTCTGCCCGGGCCGACCCAGCGCCTGCACGTCCGGCATGTCGCTGCCCGCCTTGCCGTGCGCGGTCAGCAGGCAGACCGACTGTGCCTGCCCGCGCTGCGTCAGCGGGATGCCGGCAAAGGCGGCGCAGGCCACAGCCGCGGTGACGCCCGGCACCACCGCACAGGCGACGCCGTGGCGACGCAGGAACGCCATCTCCTCGCCACCGCGGCCGAACACGAACGGATCGCCGCCCTTCAGGCGCACCACGCGCCGGCCCTCGCGCGCATGCGCCAGCATCAGCCGATGGATCTGCTCCTGCGCCACCTGGCGGCCGCCGCAGCGTTTGCCCACGTCGATGCGTTCGGCATCGCGCCGCACCATCGCGAGGATCGCGTCGCCCACGAGCTGGTCGTGCAGCACCACGTCCGCCTCGTTGAGCGCGCGCAGCGCCTGCAAGGTGAGCAGGCCCGGATGCCCGGGGCCGGCGCCGACCAGCGTCACCGAACCCTTGCGCGGCGGCGGCCCGTCGCCTTGCAGGGCGGCGAGTAGCACCTGCTCGGCCTCCTGCCCGCGCGCCGCGCGCAGCAGCGGCAGCACCGGGCCATCGTGCAGCCAATCGTAGAAGGCGCGACGGTCGGCAAGGTTTTCGTGCCGGCGCACGATGCGCGCACGCTGGCGCTGTGCCAGCGCCACCAGCGCGCCCAGTCCATGGTCCAGCACGCGTTCCAGCGTCTCGCGCACGCGCCGCGCCAGCGCCGGTGCCGCACCGGCGGTGGAGACGGCCACCACCAGCGGCGAGCGATCCACCACCGCGGGCACGTGAAAGCGCGAATGCGCGGCATCGTCGACCACGTTGGCGAAGAGGCGCCGCTCGCTCGCGGCGGCGGCCACCGCGGCGTTCAATCCGCGCTCGTCGGTGGCGGCAATCACCAGCCACATGCCGTCGAGCCAGCCGGGCACGAATTCGCCACGCTGCCAGCGGATCGTCCCTGCCCCGGCCCAGGCGGCGAGTTCCGCGTCCAGTCGCGGCGCGCCCACCGTGACCTGCGCACCGGCGCCGAGCAGGGCCTCGGCCTTGCGTCGCGCCACGCCGCCGCCGCCGACCACCAGCACCGGCAAGCCATGCAAATCCGCGAACAGGGGATACAGCTTCATCGTCGCGCTCCGGTTTGCCGTGATGTCGTTCATGCCGCGCTCCAGGCGTGCGCTTCGGCGATCAGTCGGCGGATTTCCGGGATGCATGAGCCGCAGTTGCCGCCCGCGCGCAGCGCGGCCGTCACGCCGGCTGGCGTATCCAGGCTCTTCTCGCGGATCGACGTGCAGATCGTGTTGCGGCCGACGCCGAAGCAGGCGCACACCACCGGCCCGGGATCGCCGCCCGCATCCGGCGATTCGCCGGCAAGCAGGCCGGCGCGGTCGGCATCCTCCAGCCGCGGCTTGCCGAACAGCTGCGCCAGCCACTGGCGCGACGGCAAGTCGGGGCGCGGCGAAAGGAACACGCAGGCTTCGAGTCGATCCTCGCGCACCAGCGCGGCGCGATAGATCCCGGCATCGGCGTCCTCGTATTCCAGCCACTCGGCAGCGGCGGCGGCGTCCAGCCAGGCCCTGGCCCACGTGCCGCAGTCGCCCGGCCGTTCGCGGTGCGCGATCTCGTAGCGCCAGAACTGCTCGCCGCGGATCAGCGCCCAGTAACTCAGCCCTGCCGTCGGCAACTGGCGGCGTCCGAACGCGAAGCCATGCCAGCGCACCGGAAACGGCTCCACCTGCACCGGCGTGTGCTTGAACTCCGGCTGGCCGGAGACCGGATCGATCTCCGGGCTCACCAGCGCGCCCACGCGTGCATCGGAGGCGAACTGGTCGTTCCAGTGGATCGGCACGAACACCTGGCCGGCCTGGATGCCGCCGCCATGGCGCACCCGCGCCACCATCGTTCCCCAACGCGAGACCACACGCGCCAGTTCGCCCTCGCGCACGCCGCTGCGCAAGGCATCGTGCGGGTGCATGTCGACAAACGGCTCGCTGAGATGGCCGGCGAGCCTCGGCGATTTGCCGGTGCGCGTCATGGTGTGCCACTGGTCGCGGATGCGGCCGGTATTGAGCAGCAGCGGATACTCTCGGTCCGGCGCGTGGGCGGGCGCGCGTCCGGGCGTGGCGACGAAACGCGCCCGGCCGTCGGCGTGCGCGTAGCGGCCATCCTCGAACAGGCGCGCCGTACCGCTGCCGTCTTCGCGCACCGGCCACTGCACCGGCGCCAACGCGTCGTAGCCCGGTGCGTCGAGCGCGGCCAGTCCGCCCAGATGCAGGTGCCGTCGCGCCGCCGTCCCGCCGTCGGCGCCGGACTCGTGGTTGCGGAACGCGGTGAGCCGCGCGTGTTCGACGAAGATCTCGTGCGGCCCGGCGTAGTCGAAGGCTTCGGCGAAGCCCAGGCGTTTTGCCACCTCGCAGACGATGCGCCAGTCGGCCCGCGCCTCGCCCGGTGCCGGCAGGAAAGGTCGCTGGCGCGAGATGCGCCGCTCCGAACTCGTCACCGTGCCGTTCTTCTCGCCCCAGCCCAGCGCCGGCAGGCGCACATGCGCATGCACACTGGTATCGGTGCGCTCGACGATGTCGGAGCACACCACCAGTTCGCAAGCCTGCAGCGCCTGTCGCACCCGGTCGGCGTCGGGCAGGCTGACCACCGGGTTGGTGCCCATGATCCACAGCGCCTTGACCCGCCCTTCCAATACGGCATCGAACAGCGCCACCGCCTTCAGCCCCGGCTCGGCGGCGATGTGCGGCGACGCCCAGAACGCCTGCACGATCTGCCGGTGCGTCGGCTCGTGCAGATCCATGTGCGCCGCCAGCATGTTGGCCATGCCGCCGACCTCGCGCCCGCCCATCGCGTTCGGCTGCCCGGTGATCGAGAACGGTCCCGCGCCCGGCTTGCCGATGCGCCCGGACAGCAGGTGGCAGTTGATGAGGCTGTTGGCCTTGTCGGTGCCGCTGGTGGACTGGTTCACGCCCTGCGAGAACAGGCTGACCACGCGTTCGTGCCGCGCGAACAGCCGGTAGAACGCCAGCAGGTCGGCTGGCTGCACCCCGCACATGCGCGCCACCGCCTCCGGGTCGCCGGCCTCGGCGCTGGCCACCGCCAGCGCGGCGTTCATGCCGTCCGTATGCGCGTCGACGAAGCCCACGTCCATCACCCCATGCCGGAACAGGAAGGCGAGCAGGCCGTTGAACAGCCACACGTCGGTGCCCGGCTTGATGGGCAGATGCAGATCGGCCGACTCGCAGGTGGCGGTGAAGCGCGGATCGATCACCACGAGCTTCGCCCCCGCCTCCTTCGCCTGCGCGATGCGCTGGAAGGCCACCGGGTGGCACCACGCGGTGTTGGAGCCCACCAGCACCACCAGTTCGGCCTGCGCCAGATCTTCGTAGCAGGCCGGCACCAGGTCTTCGCCAAAGGCCCGCTTGTGGGCGGCGACCGCCGAGGACATGCACAGGCGCGAATTGGTGTCGATGTTCGCCGTGCCCAGGTAGCCCTTGGCCAGCTTGTTGACGACGTAGTAGTCCTCGGTGAGCAATTGCCCTGACACGTAGAACGCCACGGCATCGGGGCCGTGCTGCTCGACCGCGCGGCGGAAACCATCGGCCACGCGGTCGAGCGCCGCGTCCCAACCGACGCGGTGAAAGCTGCCGTCCGCCTCGCGTACCTGCGGATGCAAGAGGCGACCGTGCAGGTCCGTCGTCTCACCCAGCGCCGCGCCTTTCACGCACAGGCGGCCGAAGTTGGACGCATGCGAGGGATCGCCTTCAACGCTCACCGTGCCCGCGGCATCTGCCCGCGCCAACACGCCGCAGCCGACACCGCAGTACGGACAGGTGGTGGCCACCGCCTTGCTCATGCGGCGACTCCATGCTTGGCCATGGCGGGCCGTGCGCGGCTCATCGTTCCCCGCGACGGATCAGCACGTGTTCGCCATCGCGGCGTATCTGCCACGCATGCACGTGCAGCGCCGCATCCTCCAGGCACTCGCCGGTACGCAGGTCGTAGTGCTGCTTGTGGATCGGCGAGGCCACCACCACGCGCTCGCCGAGACTGCCCACCAGGCCACGCGACAGCACTGCCGCACCCGATTCGGGATCGATGTTGTCGACCGCGTGCAGCGTGTCGCCGGCGAGGCGGAACACCGCCACCTGCTCGCCCGCCACCAGCGCGCACACGCCGGTATCGGGCACGATCTCGCCTATCCGGCACACGCAGGTCCAGCCGTCCGTTGTAGCGTTGCTGTTCATCGGTTCACTCCGTCTCGACCACGACCGGGATGCGCTCCAGCCGACTGCGTTTTTCTTCCCGCGTAGCGGGTCGGAGCTGTCCGCGCTCGGGTACGAAAGCCACGTTGTCGTCGGCTGCCTCGCTGTTGACGAAGTGGCGGAAGCGACGGCGCACCTGCGGGTCGCTCACGGCCTTCTTCCACTCGCATGCGTAGTTGTCGATCACCCGTTTCATTTCCGCCTCCAGCTCGGCGGCAATGCCCAGCGTGTCGTCGATGACCACCGCGCGCAGGTAATCCATGCCGCCTTCCAGGTTGTCGCGCCACACGCTGGTGCGCTGCAGGCGGTCGGCGGTGCGGATGTAGAACATCAGGAAGCGGTCGACGTAGCGGACCAGGGTGGCCGTATCGAGGTCGCCGGCCAGCAGCTCCGCGTGCCGCGGCTTCATGCCGCCGTTGCCGCAGACGTAGAGGTTCCAGCCCTTTTCGGTGGCGATCACGCCGACGTCCTTGCTCTGCGCCTCGGCGCATTCGCGCGTGCAGCCGGAGACGGCGAACTTCAGCTTGTGCGGCGAGCGCAGCCCCTTGTAGCGGTGCTCCAGGTCGATCGCCTGGCGCACCGAATCCTGCACGCCGTAGCGGCACCAGGTGGAGCCCACGCAGGACTTCACCGTGCGCACGGACTTGCCGTAGGCATGGCCGGATTCGAAGCCCGCCGCGATCAGCTCTTCCCAGACCAGCGGCAACTGCTCCAGCCGGGCGCCGAACATGTCCACGCGCTGGCCACCGGTGAGCTTGGTGTACAGGCCGTACTTGCGTGCGATCTGGCCGATCGCGATCAGTCCGTCGGGCGTGACTTCGCCGCCGGCCATGCGCGGCACCACCGAATAGCTGCCATCCTTCTGGATGTTGGCGAGGAAGTAGTCGTTGGAGTCCTGCAACGAAGCGTGTTCCTGCTGCAGCACGAACTCGTTCCAGCAGGAGGCCAGGATGCTGGCCACCACGGGCTTGCAGATGTCGCAGCCCAGGCCGTGGCCATGGCGCGCCAGCAACTCGTCGAAGCGGCGGATGCGCTCCACGCGAACCAGGTGGTAGAGCTCCTGCCGCGAGTACGCGAAGTGCTCGCACAGGTGGTTGTTCACCGCGACGCCGGCGCGCGCCAGTTCCGCCTTCATGATCTGCGTGACCAGCGGCACGCAACCGCCGCAACTGGTGCCGGCCCGCGTCGCCTGCTTGAGTGCGTCGAGCGAGGTGGCGCCGGCCGCCACTGCCTCGCACAGCTGCCCCTTGCTGACGTTGTTGCACGAGCACACCTGCGCCGACGCCGGCAAGGCATCGACCGCCAGGCCCGGCTTGGGCTTGCCCTCGCCTGACGGCAGGATCAAGGTCTCCGGCGACTCCGGCAATTCCATGCCGTTGAGCATCATCTGCAGCAGCGAACCGTAGTCGGCCGCGTCGCCCACCAGCACGCTGCCGAGCAGGCGCTTGCCGTCCTCGGACACGACCAGCTTCTTGTAGACCTGCCGGCGCCCGTCGCTGAACTGGTAGCTGAAGCTGCCCGGGGTGGCACCGTGCGCGTCGCCGATGCTGGCCACGTCGACGCCCATCAGCTTGAGCTTGGTGGACATGTCCGCGCCGGCGAATTCCGGCAAGTCGGGCGCCGGGCGCCGGGCCTGCAGCGCATAAATGTGCTTGGCCACCACCCGCGCCATGTCGTAACCCGGTGCCACCAGGCCGAACACCTTGCCGCCCCACTGTGCGCACTCGCCGATGGCGTAGACGTCGCGGTCGCGCGTGCGGCAGAAGTTGTCGACCATGATGCCGCCGCGCTGGCCTACGCCCAGCTCGCTCTGCCGGGCCAGCTCGTCGCGCGGGCGGATGCCGGCGGAGAACACGATGAGGTCGGTTTCCAGATGGCTGCCGTCGGCGAACTCCATGCGATGGCGCCGCGCGGCGCCGTCGACGATCCGCTGGGTGTTCCGGCCGGTGTGCACCACCAGGCCCAGATCCTCGATCGCCTTGCGCAGCATCTGCCCGCCGCTGTCGTCCACCTGCACCGCCATCAGGCGCGCGGCGAATTCCACCACGTGCGTCTCCAGCCCCGTGTCGCGCAAGGCCTTGGCGCATTCCAGCCCGAGCAGACCGCCGCCGACCACCACGCCGTGCTTCGACCGGCCGCCCCACTCCGACAACGCATCCAGGTCGTCCAGCGTGCGGTAGGTCAGGCAGCCGGCGCGGTCGCTGCCCGGAATCGACGGCACGAAGGGCGAAGAACCAGTGGCGATCACCAGCTTGTCGTAGGGCAGTTCGTTGCCATCGGCGGTCGTCACGCGCTTCCGCGCGCGATCGATGCCGGTGGCGCAGGTCGCCAGCCGCAAGCGGATTCCCGCCTGTTCGAAGAAGCCGGGCGCCACCAGCGACAGCTCCGCCGCCGTCTTGCCGGAGAAAAACTCCGACAAGTGCACCCGATCGTAGGCCGGCCGCGTTTCCTCGCCGAGCACGGTGATCTCCAGATCCGGCGGCTGCAGGGTCGCCAGCTCTTCCAGCAACCGGTGCCCCACCATGCCGTTGCCCACCACGACCAGTCGCGTCGTCATATCGATGCACTCCCCGTGGAATCCGCCGATGGCCCTCGCACTTGCCGCAGAACGTCCTGCCGCAAGGCCTCCTGGTACAGCTGTTCCTCGCTGGCCACGTGCTCGTGGCTGAAGCGCACAGCGAGCGCGCACAGCGAGCCGGCGATCACGAAGCCGCCGAGCGCCGCGAAGGTGTGCTGCACCGAGCCGATGTATTTCTGCAGGAACCCGGCCGCAACGGCGCCGACGTTGCCGCCGGCACCGATGATGCCCGCCACGCCACCCAGCGCCTTGCGATCGACGAAGGGCATCAGCGCATAGGTCGCCCCGCAGGCCATGTGCATGAACAGGCCGAAAGCCAGCATCGCCGCCACCGCCATGGCCACGCCTTGCGCGTTCGAGAAGCACAGCAGCCCGACGCCTTCGCACAACATCAGCGCGCACAGGAGTCGCACGCGGGACAGCAGGCCTCGCCTGCGCGCCAGCCGGTCGGACGCCATGCCGCCCATCGCCCGCGCGAACAAGGCCAGCAGACCGAAGCCGCCGACGGCCAGGCCCGCGCCACGCAGGCTCAACCCGTAGTGGTCGACGTAGTAGGAAGCCGCCACGCCATGCACGAAAAGTTCGACGCCGAAGCAGCCCGCGTAAGTGACGAACAGCATCCACACTCGGTAGTTGCCGGCTGCCTGGCGAAACGCCATCCAGCCACCCGGCTTGCCCCGGCCGGCGGCATCCTGTCCGCGGCCATCGCCTTCCGGACCGTCCTGGGTGAACTTCCAGTACAGGACACCCACGATCACCATCAGCACGCCGGGCAGCAGCATGACGAGACGCCATGCGAGACGGTCTCCCACGCCAAACGCGAGCACACCCGCCAGCGCCAACGGTATTGCCGCCTGCGCCACGCCACCGCCTGCGTTGCCCCAGCCGGCGGCGGTTGCGTTTGCGGTGCCCACCACGTTGGGCGCGAACATCACCGAGGTGTGGTACTGCGTGATCACGAAGCCCGCGCCGACCGCACCGATCGCCAGGCGCACGATCAGGAACGACACATAACCTTGCACGAACATCATCCCGAACACCGGAATCGAACCCAGCAGCAAGAGGCCCGCATAGGTGCGTCGCGGCCCCAGCCGGTCGCACAGCGGGCCGACAAGCAGGCGCCCGAGGATGGTCATCGCGACGGCGGCGATGGTGACGTTCGCCACCTGGTCGGGACTGAGCCGGAGCTCTGCCCGCAGCAGTGGCATCAGCGGCGCCACCGCGAACCACGCGAAGAAACACACGAAGAACGCCAGCCAGCTCAGATGGAACGCACGCATCTGCGGCGTGCGCCACTGGAACAGCTCGATCCGCGTCGCCTTGCCCGACATAGCATCTCCGCCCGAAGATGACGAATCGCCTCCTGCACCCGGCCGCGCAGCGACACATCCCTGTCCGCCTGGATTGTTGCGTAGCAACACGCATGCCAGCGCTAGCGCCACCATGAAAACAGGGGATTGGCGGATTTTTTGGAGCTGCCTGGGCAGCAGAGTGCACCCGCTTTGGTGCGGCTTTCTTCGGCTTGCACCATTGCCGTGCAGCCGACACCACGCGAGAAATCGGTTGGCACCGACCGTCTTCGTTGTCGAACCGCCAGGCAAGACCTCGGATATTTCCCTGCGGCGTGGCGCGATCAGAGTCGAGCTCGTGCGCGGAGAGGGTCTTCAGCCACGCGCGATGATGCTGACGCTGTTCCCGCCAGCCCGCCTGTGGGTGTGCAGCGAATGCCATCCTCCGTTGCGGGAGCGGCGACCTGCGTACTCAAAAGAGATTTATTTCCAGGCCACCGGCGTACTGGCCGAGCGACTTTGGGCGGTCTTCAACACGCCCATAGGGATGGCTGCTGCAGTTGAAATCGATCGGGACAAGGCTGATCCCAATGTCTTTACATCTGCTCCAGTTCCTTGCCCCGCGTTTCCTTGACATAGCGGAGCACGAACACCGTCGACAACGCTGCCGCCACCGCATAGATGCCGTAGGTGGGCGCAAGCCCGATGCCGACCAACAGCAGCGGGAAGCTGATGGTGATGGCGAAGTTGGCGATCCACTGCGCGGCGCCGGACACCGCCAGGCTGGAGCCGCGAATCTGGTTCGGGAACATCTCGCCCAGCATCACCCACATCACCGGCCCCCACGACATGTTGAAGAACACGACGTAGACGTTGGCCGCGACCAGCGCCAGCGTGCCCATCGGTGACGGCAGCCCGAGTTTGCCGCTGGCATCCATGTGCGCATGCGCGAACGCCCAAGCCACCAGTGTCAGCGCCACCGCCATGCCCAGCGAACCGATCCACAGCAGCGGCTTGCGGCCGATCCGGTCCACCAGCGCCACGGTCACCAGGCAGGCGGCGATGCTGAGGCCGCCGGAAACCACGTTGATCAGCAGCGCATCGCTCTCGGAAAAGCCCACGGCCTGCCACAGCACGGCGCCGTAGTAGAACACCACGTTGATACCCACCAGTTGCTGCAACACCGCCAGCCCTATGCCCACCCACACGATCGGGCGAACCCGGTTCGTGGCCTTGTCCATCAGGTCGGACAGTCTGGGGCGGTGCCTGTCCTGCGCCAGTGAAGTGCCGATCTCGCCCAGCTTCGCGCGAGCGATATCGTGACCGTACAGGCGAACCAACACGACTTCCGCTTCCGCTTCGCGCTTGCGCATCACCAGGAAGCGCGGGCTCTCGGGAATGAACACCAGCGAGACCAGGAACAGCGACGATGGTAGTACCTGCATCCAGAACATCCACCGCCATGCGTCTTGGCCCAGCCACAGCGCCTCGGTGGACGCACCCGCCGCCCTGGCCAGCAGGTAGTTGCTGAGGAAGGCGCAGAACAGGCCGCTGATGATGGCCACCTGCTGCATCGTGGCGAGGCGCCCGCGGTAGCGCGCGGGTGCCACCTCGGCGATGTAGGCCGGCGCGATCACACTGGCTGCACCGACTGCAAAACCGCCGGTGAGGCGCGCGAGGACGAAGAACGCCACGTCGTGTGCGGCGCCGGCGCCCAGCGCCGAGAACAGGAACAGGATAGCCGCGGCAATCAACACCGTGCGGCGCCCCTGGTAGTCGGCCGCGCGTCCGGCGAAGAACGCGCCCACGGCGCAGCCCAGCAGCATCGAGGCCACCTCGAAACCGATCTCGGCGGCATTGGAGTGGAAGGCCAGCTTCAGGCCGTCCACCGTGCCGTTGATCACGCCGCTGTCGAAGCCGAACAGGAATCCACCCAAGGTGGCCACGCAGCTGATCTGCACGATCAGCCGCGTGTTTTCTGTCCGCTCCAGCGGTCCGGTGGCATCAAGCGTTGCGCTGTACATGTCCACGTCTGGCTCCCCTTTGGTCGGCTCGCAGGTTTCCCGATACCGCGACCCGCCGCGTGTGAAATGCGCGGTCAGGCGCGCACCAGGAACTGATTGATCAGGTTCTCGTAGCGCTCCTGCTTGCCGCTTCGCTGTGACGGCTCGCCGTGCGCAAGCGCGTGGGCGCGCAAGTCTTCCATGCCGAGCCGGCCGTCGGCAAACGCCCGGCCGTTGCCTTCGTCGAAACTGGCATAGCGATCCGCGCGCCACCGCTCCAGCGGCGAGCGCGTCAGCAGCGCATGCGCCACTTCCAGGCCCCGCGCAAAGGAATCCATGCCGCCGATGTGGGCGATGAACAAATCCTCGCCGTCGGTCGATTCGCGGCGTGCCTTGGCATCGAAGTTCAGGCCGCCGGGCGCCAACCCGCCCTGGCGCAGCACCACCAGCATAGCGCCCACGGTGTCGTAGAGGTCGCTGGGGAACTGGTCGGTATCCCAGCCATTCTGCGGATTGCCGCGGTTGGCGTCGATGCTGCCGAGCAGGCCGTGGTCGGCGGAGACCTGCAGATCGTGCTCGAAGCTGTGGCCTGCCAGTGTGGCGTGGTTTGCCTCGATGTTGAGCTTGAAGTCCCGATCCAGGTCATGCTCCTTCAGAAAACCGGCGACCGTGGATGCATCGAAGTCGTACTGGTGCTTCATGGGCTCCATCGGCTTGGGCTCGATCAGGAAGTTGCCCTTGAAGCCGATGCTGCGGCCATAGTCACGTGCCATGGCGAGGAAGCGCGCGAAGTGTCCCAGCTCGCGCTTCATCTGTGTGTTGTGCAGCGAGGCGTAACCCTCACGACCGCCCCAGAACACGTAGTTGCTGCCGCCCAACTCCACCGTCGCGTCCAGCGCGGCCTTGACCTGCACCGCCGCGCGCGCCACCACCGCGAAGTCGGGGTTGGTGGCCGCACCGTTCATGTAGCGCGGATGGCTGAACAGGTTGGCGGTGCCCCATAGCAACTTCATGCCGGTGGCCTGCTGGCGCTCCTTCGCCAGCGCCACCATATGCCGCAGGTTCTGCTCGTACTGGGCCACGTCGTCGGCGTCGGGTGCCATGTCGATGTCGTGGAAGCAGTAGTACGGCACGCCCAGCTTGGTGAAGAACTCGAAGGCGGCGTCCATGCGCGCCTCGGCGCGGGCCATCGGCGCGTCGCCGGCATCCCAAGGGTAGTGCCGCGTTCCCGGCCCGAACGGATCATGGCCCGCATTGCAGAAGCTGTGCCAGTAGCACACCGCGAAGCGCAGGTGTTCGGCCATGGTCTTGTCGCCGATCTTCCGGTTCGCGTCGTAGTGCTTGAACGCCAGCGGGTTGTCCGAATCGCGCCCCTCGTAGGGGATGCGGCCGATGCCGCCGAAATATTCGCGCTTGCCGACGAAGGGAGTATTCATGGAATGCGTTGCCTCTGCGGGTTGCTTCATTGGGGAAGTTCGGGGGGAGCGTTGCCGGCGATCCGGCCATGGGTATGCCGCTCGACCTTCAGCAGTGCGAGGAACTGCCGGTAAGGCTCCTGGTACGCGGCCACGTTCGCCGCCCGTGGCTGCACCGCGCGCGAACCGTCCAGCGCCACGTGTTCGTGTACGAGCTCGGCGATGGAAACCTGGTCTCCGCCACTGCAGCGCCATGCCCACAACGCCTGCAAGGCGGCGCCAAAGGCGGCGCCCTCGGTTTCCGCGGGTATCTCCACCGGCAGCTCGAACACGTCGGCCAGCAGTTGCCGCCACGGCGCACTGTTCGCTCCGCCGCCGGTCAGGCGGATCGTCCCGAAATCCAGGCCGGCGGTGCGCAAGGCGTCCAGGCCGTGGCGCAACGCGTAGGTCGCGCCCTCCATCGCCGCGCGATAGGCATTCGCGCGGGTGAAGTTGCCCGGTGTCATGCCATGCAGGCTGGCGCGTGCGGTGGGCAGGTCGGGCGTGCGCTCGCCATTGAAGAACGGCAGCATCAGCAAGCCGTCCGCGCCTGGCGCCGTGCGCTCGACCAGTGCATCGCCCTCCCCGGCCTCGAAGCCGAAGGCAGCGGCAACGCGCGCCGTGGCCACGGTGCAGTTCATCGTGCAGACCAGCGGCAGCCAACCGCCGGTGGACGAACAGAACGCCGCCCAGAGCCCCTCCGCATCCACCACCGGACGATCGGCGCTGGCGAACAGCGTGCCCGAGGTGCCCAGGCTCACGCTGAGCACGCCCGGCTGCACGTTGCCGGTGCCGATCGCCGCCATCATGTTGTCGCCGCCGCCGGCCGACACGCGCACCGCATGCGGCAGGCCCAGTTCGTCGGCGGTGGCGGGTGCGATGGGCGCACTGAAATGCGCGTCGACCAGCGGCGGCAGGCAGCGCGACAGGTCGCGCTCCGCATCGGTGGCCGCCAGCATCGCCGAGGACCAGCGGCGCCTGCGCACGTCCAGCCAGCCTGTGCCCGAGGCGTCGCCGCATTCCATCCAGCGTTCGCCGGTGAGCCACGCATTGATGTAGTCATGCGGCAGCAGGATGCCCGCGAGCCGGCGATAGACGTCCGGACGATGCTTGCGCGTCCACGGCAGCTTGGAAGCCGTGTAGCCCGCCAAGATGGGATTGCCCGCCAGCGCGATGCACTGCCGGTAACCGCCCGCCGCGGCCATGATCTCGTCGCACTCGCGCCAGCTGCTGGTGTCGCACCACAGCTTGGCCGGTGCCAGCACCTCGCCCGCCGCGTCCAGCGGGACGAAACCGTGCTGCTGGCCGGAAACCCCGATCGCCACGACGCGTGCACGCAGGGTGGCATCGAGATCCGCGAAACATTGCCGGACCGCCTCAAGCCACCATTGGGGATGCTGCTCGCGGCTGCCGTCGGGGCCCTCGACCAGCGCCAGCGGCCGGCTGCGAACCGCAAGCATGCGGCGACGATCGGCGTCGTAGACAAGCAGCTTGACGCTCTGGGTGCCGATGTCGAGGCCGACAACAACGCTCACGCCGCTGCCTGCCTTTGGCCCTCTGCGGCATCGCGGCTGGCCGGCGCCGCATTCCTCGTCGAAGCTTTCAAGATACCCACCCTTTTCAGGAATCCGGATCCAGACCGGTCGTGGTCGTGCCGGCAATCACTCGTCGCACGATCCGTGACGGCGCGGCAGACGGCCACGTCCGCGGCGATCGCGCTGCGCCTCGACTGCGATGCTGCGTTCGACGTTGCGGCGCCGCAATTGCGAAATCCGTCATCGCGCAGGTCATTTTCCGTGCCGCATTGCCGCATGTACGCAGTCGACCCAGCAGGTATCGTCGATCCAATCCGGTAGATGCCGTCCCAGCAGATCGTGGTATCCATGCCATCCCCTCACCGCATCGCCCTGCTCTTCAACGCGAACAAGGTCTACGACCGTCACGTCCTCACGGGCATCGGGCAATACCTGACGTCCACGCGCGTCGAGTGGGACCTGTTCATGGAAGAGGATTTCCGCTGCCGTACCGTGGGCATCCACCACTGGCGCGGCGACGGCATCATCGCGGACTTCGACGACCCCATCGTGGGCGAGACGCTGTGCGGCCTGCCCTTGCCGGTGGTCGCGGTGGGCGGCTCCTACGCCGACCCGGCGAACTATCCGGAAGGCATTCCCTACGTGGCCACGGACAACGCCAAGCTCGTTCGCCTGGCCTACGATCACCTCATCGACCAGGGGCTGCAGCGCTTCGCCTTCTACGGCCTGCCGCCCACGCCGAGCAACCGCTGGGCGCTTGAACGCGAGCAGGCGTTCCTCGGCATGACCCGCGTGGACAACCTCGAAGGCCAGGTGTTCCGCGGCTCGCCCACCAGTGCGGGCGGTTGGGGCATCGCCCAGGAAGCGATCGCGGACTGGGTGCGTTCGCTGCCCAAGCCCATCGGCATCATCGCGGTCACCGACGCGCGCGCGCGCCACCTGCTGCAGGCCTGCATCGTGGCCGACGTGCCCGTGCCGGCCGAGATCGCGGTGGTGGGCATCGACAACGATCCCATCGCGCAACTGCTCAGCCGCATCCCGCTGACGTCGGTGATCCAGGGCGCCGAGGAAATGGGCCATACCGCCGCCCGGCTGCTGCACCAGATGCTGCACGGCGGACGGCTGGCCGAGCAGCGCATCGTCGTGCCGCCCAAGGGCATCAACGTGCAGGCAAGCAGCCGGCACGAACCGATGAACAACCAGTACGTGATGCGGGCACTGCACTACATCCGCCAATACGCCTGCCTCGGCATCAAGACCGACCAGGTCGCCGACTATGTCGGTGTGTCGCGCACCCTGCTGGAGGAGCACTTCAAGCGCGAACTCAAGCTGACCGTCCACCAGGCCATCCTGCGCCACAAGCTGCAGACCGCGCGGCGGATGCTGGTCGACTCCGCCGTGCCGCTGGCCGACGTGGCCGTGCGCAGCGGCTTTACTTCGCTGCAGTACATGTATGCGGTATTTCGCCGCGAGCTCGGCTGCACGCCGCGCCAGTACGCCGAAGGGCTGCAAGGCGGCGAAGGAGCTCCCGACGATGTGGAGGGGCTGGCCGTGGTGGACGACACGGCACCGTAACAAGCACCACCCGGGTGCCTGGGTGGCACGCGCCCGTCGCACCTGCGGAGCATTCGCCTCCCGCAGACGCTGGCATGCCGTGCCGCCACCTGGTTCGACGCGACCCGATGAACAAAAAAGCATCGGCACGTGCGGGGGTGACGCATGTGCCGATGGGAACCGGCGTGCGCGGGGAGGACGCACAAACCGACGAAAACACTGACATGGCGTGTCGAACCGATTGCAGCGGACGTCGTGGAAGCCCGCTTGCTTGAGCGGATCGTGAAATGGCGTCGCCGAGGCGACAATTGCGAAATCAGCAGCAGACGCTAACGTTTCTTCGTATGCGTTCGCACATCCGGCCTCGCTGGCGTGTGCTTGCTGCTAGCGTCTGACGACCCCTTCGCCAAGACATTCCATGTCGCTCTTCCCGCACGCCAGGTTTCCACGCAGACTGCATCCTGCCCTGCTTCGCGGATGCCTGCTGTCCGCATGCGTCGTGGCGGGCTCGGCGGCATGGGCCGCACAGCCAGACAGCCAATCCGACGCTCCCACTGCGAAGACACTCAGACCGGCGCAGATGGATCAGGCCTGGCAGCGCGCCACGGCGCGCTACGCACCCGAGCGCAAGGCACTGCTGGCCGAAGTCGCGCAAGGCGATGCCATCGGGCCGTTCTGCCCCGACTGGATCTCCCTCGCGCAATACCGGGCACCGACCTGGTTCGGTGCCGCGAAGTTCGGCATCTTCATCCACTGGGGCGTCTACGCCGTGCCGGCGTTCGCGAACGAGTGGTACCCGCGCAACATGTACGACGGCACGACACGCGAGCACGCCCACCAGCTCGACACCCTTGGCCCATTGACGCACCGCGGCTACAAGGATTTCATCGCCGGCTTCAAGGCACGGCACTGGGATCCCGCGGCGTGGGCCCGATTGTTCAAGCAGGCCGGCGCGCGCTATGTCGTGCAGGTGGCCGAGCATTCGGACGGCTTCGCCATGTACGACTCGCGGCTGTCGCGCTGGACTGCCGCGCTGATGGGGCCGAAGCGCGACGTGGTGGCGGCGCTGGAACGAGCCGTGCGTGCCGAAGGCCTGCGCTTTGGTCTGTCCTCGCATCGCGCCGAACACGACTGGTTCTTCGACCACGGCCGCGAGCTCGCCTCCGACGTGAACGATCCAGCCGATGCCGACTTCTACGGCCCCGCCGTGCCGCACTTCGCGCAGGATGGCGACCAGGACCTGCAACAGGACTGGACCTACGTCTCGCCCACTTACGTGGACGACTGGCTGGCACGCACGGCAGAACTGGAAGCCTATTACCGGCCCGATCTGATCTACCTCGACTGGTGGGTGGGCCACCCTGCATTCCGCGGCGCGCTAGCCGAGTTCCTCGCCTACTACTACAACCGCGGTGCGCAACGCGACGGCGTGGTGCTCAACTACAAGTTGCATGCGCTGCCCGCCGGGAGTGCGGTCCTCGACGTGGAGCGCGGCCAGCTGGGCGATATCCGCCCCACGCCGTGGCAGACCGACACCACCATCAGCAACGGCTCATGGGGCTACGTGGAGCACGACATCTACCGTTCGGCCACCTCGATCATCCAGCTGCTGGCCGACGTGGTGAGCAAGAACGGCAACCTGTTGCTGGATGTCGGTCCGCGACCGGACGGAACCATCGTGCCGCAGGAACAGGCCGTGCTGCTGGAAATCGGCCGATGGCTGGCTACCAATGGAGCGGCGATCTACGGCAGCCATCCGTGGCGCGTGTCCGGTGAAGGCCCCACCGCGCCGACCACCGGCGCCTTCAAGGAACAACTGGCCAGGCCCTGGACCACCGACGATTTCCGCTTCACCCGCAACAAGGACCTGCTGTACGCCATCGAGTTCGGCTGGCCAGCCGACGGCACGACCGTCATCCGCAGCATCAAGCCGGCCGACCGCGTGCGGGACGTGCGCCTGCTGGGTTCGTCCACGCCGGTGCACTGGGAAAACACCGGGCAAGGACTGGTGCTCCATGTCGGTTCGCGTCCCGCCGGCCCCGCAGCCTTCGTCTACGCCATTCGCACCGCGACGGATACGCCATGAAGAAACCCACCAACCACCTCGACGCGGCAAGCGATGGCACGCTTCCGACCACCGCCGTCGCGCCGAACCTTGCGCGCAGAAATCTGTTCAAGGCCATGGCGACGGGCGCGATCGCCGCACCACTGGCCCGGATGGCGAAGGCCGATCCCGGCCAGCGATGCGCCGACTCCGGTCCGCACTGGGACAAAGGCATCGAGGGCCAGCGCATGGCCGTTCTCGGCGACGGCAGTTACCGCAATCCCATCGTGTCCGGCGATCACCCCGATCCTGCCGTGCTCAAGGACGGCGACGATTACTACATGACGTTCACGCCCTTCACTGCTTCACCGGGGCTGGCGATCTGGCACTCGACCGACCTGGTCGGCTGGACGCCGATCGCGACCGCCCTGTGCAAGCCGATGGGCAACGTCTTCGCGGTCAACCTCTGCAAGCACGGCAACCGTTACTACATCTACCTGCCGGCGCAACGGCCCGGCGGCGACTGGTCCATCTTCGTGATTGCGGCGGAACGCATCACCGGCCCATGGAGCGAGCCGGTCGACCTCGGCATCCCAGGCTGCATCGACCCCGCGCATGTGGTCGGCGAGGACGGCAGGCGCTATCTGTTCGTCAACGGCATCCGCATGATCCGCCTGCGCGACGACGGCCTGGCCACCGACGGAAAACTCGTGCATGCCTACACGCCATGGCAATATCCGCAGGACTGGATCGTCGAGGACTTCGCGCCGGAAGGCCCAAAGCTGTTGCGGCGAAACGAGTGGTTCTACCTGGTCAGCGCCGTGGGCGGCACAGCTGGGCCGCCCACCAGCCACATGGTGATCGTGGCGCGCTCGCGCTCGGTGCATGGGCCGTGGGAGAACTGCCCGCACAACCCCATCGTGCGTACGCAGTCGGCCGCCGAACCGTGGTGGTCGCGCGGGCATGCCACCTTCGTCGAGGGGCCGGCCGGCGACTGGTGGATGGTCTACCACGGCTACGAGAACGGCTTTCGCACGCTGGGCCGCCAGACCCTCCTGGAACCGATGGCATGGACGGCGGACGGCTGGCCGGTGGCCACCGGAGGCGATCTGTCGCGACCTCTGCGCAAACCCTCGGGCGGCAAGGCAAGCCCGGCCGGCTTCGCGCTGTCGGACGACTTTTCCAGCGACAAGTTCGGCACCCAGTGGTCCTTCCACGATCCGCGCCCGGACGAAATGCGGCGGGTCCGCCGTGCCGGCGGCGGCATGGAGCTGGCCGGTGCTGGCACGTCGCCGGCGGACAGCTCGCCGATGGTCTGCGGCGTGGGCGACCGTGCCTACGTGGCGGAGCTCACACTGGAGCCTTCCGCCGATGCAGAGGCGGGACTGCTGCTGTTCTACAACCACAAGGCCTTCGTGGGCGTCGGCTTCACGCCGGACACGATCAAGACCTTCGAATACGCGCAGGAGCTGGACTGGGCCCGCATCCAGCGGCCGAACCGCCGCGTGCGCGTGCGCCTCACCAACGACCACAACGTGGTGACGTTCGAGTACTCGCACGACGACGGCCGCAGCTGGCAATTGCACACCTTGCGCATGGAAGTATCCGGCATCCACCACAACGTGTTCGGCGATTTCCTGAGCCTGAAGCTCGGCATCTACTGCGCCGGCAAGGGGACGGCACGGTTGGGCGACTTCAGCTACCGCGCGATCGATGGCAATCCGCTGGCATGAGCCGCGCAGCGCGACTCGCGCACCAGCGGCGAGCACGAACGGGCCGGTATGCGGCGTACCGCCCGACCCGCTCATGCCGCTTCAGCCGCGCGGCTCGGCCAGCATCTCCTGCATCGCCCGGCGCGCCGCTTCCGGCTGGCGACGACGGATCGCGCCCAGCAGCTTCCGGCGCCGCGGCAGCGCAAGCCGGACATCGCCGGCGGTGTGCACGGCGGATGCGCGGCAAGCGGACAGCGCGTTCCCGATCACCGCGAACATGGAGATCATCAGTTCGTTGCCGGTGGCGTGCAGCACGGCCTCGTGGAAGGCCAGGTCCGCGCTGGCCATGGTGGCAGGATCGGCCGCCGCGGCCATCGCATCGCATGCGGCCTCGATGCGTCTCAGCTGTTCGTCGCCGTGCCGCTGCGCGGCGGCGACAGCGGCGGCGAGTTCGATGGCCTCACGCATCTCCAGCAGCTTCTCGACGAAATCCCCTGCGGGCAGCAAGGCACAGCGCCAGGCCAGCACGTCGGCGTCGAACTGATTCCAGCGCCTGGCGTCGCGCACGCGGGCACCGGTCCGCTGGCGCGATTCGATCAGGCCCTTGGCCGACAGCACCTTCATCGCCTCGCGCAGCACGGTGCGACTCACCTTCATGCGCCCGGCCAGCACCTCTTCGCGCGGCAGGTGGCCGCCGACGACCAGACGCCCCAACTCCTGTACCACCTGTTCGTGCAGGTTGCGCACAACGATCGGCCCGATCATGGCGCCACCGCCAGGGTTGCCGGGTCGGGGGCGGTGGGTGGTAGGTGCGTCATCGGTCCGCACCCGTCAGGCAACGGACGCATGCATGGCTCACAGCCGCACCTTCCGCTCGCCGCCGTCGTAATCCATGCGCACGTCGTGGCCGGCACCGGCGGCATACGGGTCTGGATGTGTCGCGCCGACGCGACGCACGATGAACTCGCGCCTGACCGGCGCACCGTTGCCGTCACCCTCGCGCTTGCCGAGGGTCAGCACGCCGGTGGCGTCGTCGTAGTCCAGCGGGATACGCGAGTAGTGGCCGTGCTCGTAGCCGTAATCGATGCCGTCATCCTCGTAAAGCGAGAAGTGGCCGTTGGCGCCGGCGTAGACCAGCACGGTGATCGGCGCGGCGAGCTTTTCGTTGGTGTACTGCTCCGCCGGTCCGCTGGGCACGATGGCGCCGGCGCGCACGAACAGCGGCATGCGCGCTAGCGGCGCCGGTGCCTGCACGGTCTGTCCGCCGGCGTAGCGCTTGCCGGTGTTGAAGTCGTACCAGTCGCTGCCGGCCGGCAGGTACACGTCGCGATTGCGCGCCTGGTAGCGCGTCACCGGCGCGACGAGGAAGGCCGGCCCGAACATGTACTCGTCATTGATGCTGCGCACCTTGGCGTCGTGCGGGAAGTCCATCGGCAGGCCGCGCATGATGGTGCCGTCGTGCCACCAGGTGTCCGCCGCCAGCGTGTAGATGTACGGCATCAGCCGGTAGCGCAAGTGGTCGTACCAGGCCAGCGCGTCGTACACCGGCGTTCCGGGCGGCGAGATGTTGTAGATCTCGCGCGGCACGCCCTGGCCGTGCGAGCGGAAAATCGGACTGAACGCACCGAACTGGAACCAGCGCAGGTTGAGCTCGCGCCACTCCGCGAGGTTCTTCGCGTCCGGCTTCATGTAGCGGTCTTCGATCGCGTAGCCGCCGATGTCGGTGGTCCAGTTCGGGATGCCCGACAGCGAGAAGTTGATGCCGGCGGAGATCTGGTCGCGCAGGTTGCTCCAGCGCGCCACCACGTCACCGCTCCAGCTCGCGGCGGCGTTGCGCTGCTGGCCGGCGAAGGCCGAGCGGGTGAGGATGAACACCCGCTTGTCCGGGTAGGACTGGCGACTGCCCTGGTACACCGCGGTGGTGGTCATCAGCGGGTAGCTGTTGAAGAACGCCGCACCCGGGCCCAGCGCCGTCGGCCCCATCAGCATCTTGCGTTCGGCGATGCTGGTGTTGGAGTTGATGTCCGGCTCGGTGGCGTCCAGCCACCAGGCATCGACGCCGAGGTCGCCCAGGTTCTCGCGGATCTGCCGCCAGTAGATCTTCCGTGCCGCGGCCGAGTACGGGTCGTAGAACGAGCTGAGGTAGCCCGGTCCCACCCAGTCCTTGACGCCCTCCTCGATGTTGCGCTGGTAGATGTGGCCGCCCGCCGCCAGCTCCTTGTAGTTCTGCGTGGCGGGGTAGAACTTCGGCCACACCGAGATCATGAAGTGCGCGTGCTCGTCGTGCACCTTGGCGATCATGCCCTTGGGATCGGGGTAGCGCGTCGCGTCGAACTGGTGCGAGCCCCAGGCGTCGTCCTTCCAGTAGCGCCAGTCCTGCACGATGTTGTCCAGCGGCAGGCCCAGCCGGCGGTAACGCGCCACGGTGTCCAGCAATTGTTCCTGCGTCTCGTAGTGGTCGCGGCTCTGCCAGTAGCCGTAGGCCCAACGCGGCAGCATCACCGACTTGCCGGTGACCTCGCGGTAGCCGGCGATCACGTCGTCGAGGTTGTTGCCGGCGATGAAGTAGTAGTCGACCGCGTGTCCCAGCTCGGAGTACAGCGACAGCTCGCCCTGCTCTGCCGCCGGCAGCGGATCGAGGTGGTCGAGCGCGATGTAGCCGGACTGCGGCGTCCACTCGAGGCGGATGGCGTGCTTCTCGCCGGGCCTCATCGCCACGGTGAAATCGCGATACCACGGGTTCCAGTTCTGCCGCCAGTCGTCCAGCACGAGCTTGCCGTCGATATAGAGCTTGAAGTAGCCGCTGGCGTAAAGGCGGAACTTGTGCGTTCCGGCCACGTCGCTGGCCAACGCGCCCTTCCATTCCACCGTCTGGCCCGGGCCGCCGGTGACGCCCTTTGCGTCGGTCAGCGCAGAGGGCCAGCGCTTCAGGTCGTCGAGGTACTGGTAGTCGACGCCGGCTTCATCGCGGCGCAGCTTCAGCTTGCCGTCCACGGAGTAGCTGGCGGTGAGGGCGCCGGGCTTGCCGTCGGCATCGAACAGCTTGAGCCCGTGGTCGATCGGCTGGTAGGGACGTGGATCGCCGAACCGGGTGATCGAGTTGTTGTCCCACAACACGCCGTAGTTGCGCGAAGACACGACGAACGGAATGCCGATGTCCATGTTGTGCTGGGCCAGTTCGACGTCCTTGCCCTTGTAGTCCAGCACGCCTTCCTGGTGCTGGCCCAGTCCGTAGAACGCTTCGTCGGATGGCGAGGCGAACTGCTGCCGGATCGCGTAGAACGACTTCCCGTCCACCATTACCGGCGTGAAGCTGCGGCCATGCGGCTGCTCGGCCAGGATGGGCTTGCCGTCATGGCCATAGAAGCTGACCGCGCCGTCGCGCAGCGACACGCGGGCCTCGATCGCCGGCGTGTCGAGGGTCACCGTGCCGTCGTGCTCGCCCACGTTGAAATGACCGTCGCCGCCGGTCTTCAGCGCTATCAGGCTGGGCGGCAGGTCGAAGCCACCCTTCGGCACCGCGGTAACGTGGATGATGCGGTCGGACACCACTTGCAAGCGCAGCCTTTGCGGCGAACCGTCGAAGCTGATGGCGGCGCCGTCGGCCAGCCGTTGGACGTGGCTGGCCGGCACTGCCGATGCGGCCCGTGCACCACCGGCGCACAGGCCGAAGGCAAGCAGGCATGCCAAGGACAGGTGGACACGGCTCATGGTGTTTTCTCCATCGTGAGGTCGGCGGTCAACGGTGTGTGGTCGGAGGCATCGCCCACGCTGATCACGAAGCGGCCCGGGTCGATCTTCCAGTCGTTGAGTTCGGGGTCGTAATAGGCGAACGCGCGCCGGTCGAGCGTGAGGGTGACGCGCCGGCTCTGTCCCGGCGCCAGGCCCAGCTTCTCGAACGCCTTCAGTTCGCGTTCCGGCCGCTCGACGCTGGCCGATGGATCGCTCACGTAGACCTGCGCGACTTCCGCGCCCGCGCGCTTGCCCGTGTTGCGGACCACGAACGACACCTGCACCGGCTCGCCGTCGCGCGCCGCCGCCGGCTTCACCTCGAGACCGGAGAACGCGAACGTGGTGTACGACAGGCCGTAGCCGAACGGGAACAGCGGTTGCGGCTTGTCGGGGTGGCTGGTGTACCAGCGGTAGCCCACGAACAGGCCTTCGCCATAGCGCACCGTGGGGTGCGCGCCCGGCGCATGCGGCGGCGCGTAGTAATAGTCGTGTGTGGGGTTGTCCTGCGGCTGGCGCTCGAAGCTGATCGGCAGCTTGCCTTCCGGCGAGCGCGCACCGAACAGCACCTCGGCCACCGCGCGGCCGCCCTCCTGCCCCGGATACCAGTTCTGCAGCAGCGCCGGCACCCGACCCAGCCAGTCCGCCGTGGCATAGCCGCCGCCCGAGGTCACCGTCACCACGGTCTTCGGGTTCGCCTTCGCCACCGCCTGGATCAGCGCCTCCTGGCCCCACGGCAGCGCGAAGGTGCGGTCGTAGGCTTCGCTCTCCGAAGTCGGGTCGAAACCCACTGCCACTACCACGGCATCGGCCATCGCCGCCATCTTCAGGGCGGCCGGCGAGATCAACTCATCGACCGGCACCACGCCCAGGCCCATCCGGCTGTAATCCACGTCCGGCATGTAGTCCAGGCGCACCTGCACCGCCTGCCCCGCCTTGAGATCCAGTGCAGCGTACAGCGGTGCCTGGCCCTCGCGCTTGGGCTGCGCGATCACCGCCTTACCGTCTATGTAGAGCGTATAGCTGTCGGCGCTCGCCGCCGCCGTCAGGAACAGGTAGCGCCCCGCATGCGGCGCCACGTAGCGGCCGCTCCAGCGGAGGCTGCGGCGCTGCGCGGCCGGCGTGGTCCACAGCTCCGGCTTCCACTGGTCGACGTGGGCGTCCACACCGGTCGCGGTCGGCGTGCCACGGAAATCGGGATTGTCGAAAGTCTCGCGGCGCAGGCCGGGCTGGCCGTCGGTGGTGGCGAAGCCGTCGCGCTTGAACACCGTATCGGGCGACGGCAGGCCGCGGTCGTACAGCACACGCACGTGCTGGCCGAGGTAGTCGACGATCCCTCCGAGGATGCTTTCAGTGCGGAAGGTGTCGATGTGCGAGCTGCCGCCGGCGGTGGCATAACCGGGGTAGGCGTCGGGGCCGATCACCGCGATGGTGCGGATCGCGCCGGCGTCGAGCGGCAGCACGTGGTTCGCGTTCTTCAGCAGCACCAGCGACTCGCGCGCCGAGTCCAGCGCCACCTGGTCGTTGGCGAGGTCGAACAACGGTTGCGCCAGATCCTGCTGCGGCCGGTCGAGCAAGCCGAAGCGCACCGTGGTGCGCAGGATGCGCCGCACCTTGTCGTCCAGCTCGGCCCTGGACAGCGTGCCGTCGCGCAAGCCGGACAGCAGCAGCGCGGGCTGCATCTTGTCGGCTGCAGGCATCTCCAGGTCGAGGCCGGCCTTGAACGCCTTGAGCCCGTCGTCCACCGCGCCCCAGTCGGACATGAAGAGGCCGTCGAAGCCCCAATCGTGCTTGAGGATGCCGCTCACCAGCTCGCGGTTCTCGGCGGTGTACTCGCCGTCGAGCTGGTTGTAGCTGCTCATCACCGCGCCGACGTGGCCTTGCTTCACCGCCATCTCGAACGCGCGCAGGTAGATCTCGTGCAGCGGCCGCGGCGCGATGACGGAATTGAGCTGGCGACGGTCGTACTCGGCATTGTTGGCGGCGAAGTGCTTGATCGTTGCCACAACGCCCTGGCTCTGGATGCCGTCGATCAGGCCGACGGCGGTGCGGCCGGCCAGATACGGATCCTCGCCGTAGTACTCCATGTTGCGGCCGTTCTGCGGCGCGCGGTAGATGTTCACGCCTGGCCCGAGCAGGAAGCTGATGCCGCGGGCGCGCGCATCGCGCCCCATCGCCGTGCCGACGCGCTGGGCCAGCGCCGGATCCCAGCTCGCCGCCAGCGCGATGCCGGCGGCGTAGGCCGTAGAGCTGCCGCCCATGCGCACGCCGTAGGGTCCGTCCGACATCGCCAGCGCCGGCAGGCCGATCGACGGTTCCGCGCGGATGTCGAAGCCGTCGGTGCCGCCGACCAGCGCGACCTCCTGCTCCAGCGTGAGCTTGTGCAGTAGCTCGTCGACGCGATGTTCGACCGCGGGCGAATCAGGCTGCGGCCCGGAGGCCAGCGCCGGCAGGGCAACGCCGGCGAGCAGCAAGGCAACGGAAAGCGTTTTCCAGCGGATCATGCAGACATCCTTCAGTACGTGGCCAGCTTCACGCGCAGCCACTGCGGTTCACTGGTGAGATTGAGGCCCCAGTCGGTCTGGTCGCCGTTCCACACGCGCAGGAACTGCCATTGGCCGTCGACGTAGCGGCCCTCCTCCACGCGCTCGAACAACGCATGTTTGCCAGCGTTGCGGCCGGCCGGCTGGAAGCTCACACGCGCGTGGCAGCCGGCCACCAGGTATTCGTCGCGGCCGATCTGCACGATCAGCACGCCACCCTGCGGCGTGGGATTGCCCTTGGCCTCGGGCATGCCGAACTGCGGCAGACCGTAGCCGACCTGCGCCTGCCAGGCGCCCAGGTCGATCTGCTGGGTATGCGTCTGCTCGGGTTCGGATACACCCCACAGCTTGCCCTCGAAGCCGGCCTTGGCGACCAGCGAGGCAATCGGACGCAGCAGCTCGTAGTCCAGCGCGAAAGGCTTGAGCGTATCGGCGTCGATCTTGCGTGCGCCCAGCGGCCAGTTGGAGTAGCCGGTGAAATCCATGCCGAACGGCGAGAAGCCGATGGCGCCATGCCCCAGCGCCGCGAACACGTAGCGCGCATACGGCGCCGCGCTGCCTGTTTCGGCAATGAACAGCGGATTGTCGGAGCGGCTGTAGCGGTCCAGCACGGCGGTGTACTTCGCGTACTCCGGCAGGTAGATGTCCGGTGCGATCAGGTCGAGCGCGGGCGCCGCCGCGCGCCAGATGCCGAGCACGTTGTCGGTGGGACCGCCGCTGGCGTAGCCGCCTGGCGGGCCCGGATGGAACGGATCGCGCAGCGCGACATTGGCGTACATCGGCAAGTCGTAGACGGCCTTGCCGGCGGCGGCGACCTGGTCGATGTAGTGCGCGATGGCCCAGGCGTAGGAGAACTCCGCCGCGTCCTTGCCGAACACGGCCGTCCAGCTGCCGGCCTTGCGCCCGGTTTTCGCCAGCACCGCCGCGGGCACCGGCGATTGCAGCAGCCTGTCTCCGGCGGTGGAGTAGTCGCGGTCCGTACCGTAGGTGCCCGACTCGTTTTCCACCTGCACCATGATCACGGTATGGCGTTCGCCGTCGATGGCGCGCAGGTGCTTCATCAAGGCCGTGAAGGCGGCGCGGTCGGCGTCCAGCGTGGATGCCGCGAACGGCGACAGCGAGTCAAGCGTGTCGCCGTCCTTCTTCAGCACGCGGGGGAAGCGCTTGTTGTCCAGCTTCACCCAGGCCGGCGCATAGGCGGGACCGTTGTTCTTCCAGGTGGCGAACCACAACAGCGCCAGGCGCACGTGATGCTCGCGCGCCTGGCTCAGCAAGGTGTCGAGGAAGCTGAAATCGAAATGCCCCTCGCTGGGCTCGATCTGCTCCCAGGCGATCGGCACCTGCACGGTGTTCACGTGCAGCGCATCCATCGCCGGCCATACCTCGGGCAGCATCGCCGGCCACGCGCTGGAGTTGTTCACCTGCGCGCCCAGCATCAGCCAGGGCTGGCCGTCCACCAGCAACATGTGGCGGCCGTGGGCGCTGACCAGGCGCGGCAGCGGAGTGGCGGCGATGGCGGGCAACGCCGTGGCGAGGCAGGCTGCCGCAGCGAGCAGCAGCGACCACCTGCCCATGCGGCGGAATCGATGGTTCGAGTGCGGCTTCATCGTCTACCGCTCCCGGCTGCGGAACGGCGCCGCTGGCAGGCCATCGCGATTGACGAGATTGGCCGCGACCGGGTCCTCGCTCCACGCATAGCGCACCGATGCCGGGTGCCCGACCGCGTTGCTCACCGCCACCACGGTGGTGCCTTCGATGCGCGCTTGCGCAGGGTGGTAGCGGCCGTTCGCGCCGGCCAGCTCGAAACCATGCACGTCCTGGCCGCCACCGCGCACCGCCAACGGCTCGCCCTGGGTGTCGAACGACAGCACGGCGTGGCTGCCATCCACGCGCATGCCGCGATACAGCGGGCCGGCGTCGACCAACTTGTCGCCGAAAGTCACGCGGCGCGCGACCAGCGCCAGCCGGTGGCCGACGTCCTGCTTGTCGGTGGGATGGATGTTGTCGCTTTCGCCGAGATCGATGATGACGGCCTGCCCAGTGTGCGGCAGCGACAGGGCGGCGGCCTGCGACTCGCGCAGCTCGGCCCACGGACTTTCCGTGGCGGTGTCCTCGCCCGCTTTGAAATTGGGCAGCTGCACCCAGAAGAAGGGCAAATCCGGCCGTCCCCACTGCGCGCGCCAGGATTCGATCAGCGCCTTGAACTGGCCGCGGTAGCGCAGCGCATTGCTCGCGCTCGCGTTGGTTTCGCCCTGGTACCAGACGACGCCGCGCAATGGATAGCCGATCAGCGGATGCAGCATCGCGTTGTAGAGCAGGGTCGGCGTGAGTTGATCCTGGCTGGTGGGTACCACCGTCACCGCGGCGGGGCGGAAACGCCACTGGCCCACCAGCGAGCGACGCGTGCCGTCGGCCAGTTGCAGGTAGACCTCGTCGGGCTTGCCGGCCATGCCGCCACCGCCGCCAAGATCGTCCACGCGCACGGCGATGCTGTTGTTGCCGGCGTGCAAGTCGGCCGCGGGCACCTTGTAGATGCGTGGCGTATTCCACGCGAGATCCATGTGGCCCACCGGATGGCCATTCACGAAGCTCTGGTCGGAATCGTCGATGCGGCCCAGGCCCAGCGTCACTCCCTGCGCGGCCTCGGCGGCGCTGAGCGTGAACTGCCTCCGATACCACGCGACGCCGTCCATGTCGTAGTAACCGACCGGTTCCCAGTCGGATGGCACCGGCAGGCTGTCCCAGTCGGAGACATCGAGTTTTTCTGCCGCCCAGGCCAGCGAGCCATCGGCGGCTTTGACATCGGCGTGCAGCGCGGGCCAGTGCGCGATGCGCTTGTAGGTCCGTGCATTCCCCACCGCATCGGCTGCATCGTCGGCCTGCTTCTTCGCCGCCACCGCCGCCACGTCGAAATGGCCGGTCTGCGCGTCCGTCCATGCCTCGATGGCACTGCCGCCCCAGCTGCTGTTGATGAGCCCCTGCGGCACGTGCGTGCGCGCCTGCATGTCGCGCGCGAAGAACCAGCACACAGCGGAGAACTGGCCCACCGTGGACGGATTTGCCGCCACCCAGTTGCCGCCCTGCAATTGCCGCTGCGGCCTGATGGCAGAGCTGTGCGGGATCTTGAACTGGCGGATGGACGGATCGTCGCCGCGCGCCTGCTCCGCCTCGGCATCGCGCCCCTGCGACACCATGAACTCCATGTTCGACTGGCCGGAACACAGCCATACGTCACCCACCAGCACGTCGCCGATGCGGCGATGCTCGTGGCCGTCGTCGACCTCCAGCACATACGGTCCACCGGCCGCATGCGCCGGCAGCGTCGCCTGCCAGCGCCCCTGCGCGTCGGTCACCGCGTTTGCCTGCTTGCCGTCGAAATCCAGCCTCACCTTTGTGCCGGGGGTGTCCCAGCCCCATACGTGGATCGGCCGTTCGCGCTGCAACACGGCGCCCCGGGAGTACAGCAGCGGCAAGTCGAGCGTGGCCTGTGCGACGCCCGGCAACAACGAAGCCAACGCCAGCGCCGCAGAGAGAGAAAGCATTTTCATGGAGTGGATTCCTCGGGATCGCCATAGACGATGCCGCGCCCGCTGGTGGCCAGATACACGCGACCAAATACGCGCGGGTCGCCAGTGAGATGGGTGATGCGGCCGTACTGGTGGGCGTTGTCGTCGATGCGCCGCCAGTGCCGGCCGCCATCGTCCGAACGGTAGATCCCCTGCTGTCCGTCCAGGCGCCCGGCCACGAACAGCGTGGACTGGTGGCCCCCCGGAGCCGACTTGCCGAAGCCGAAGGCGTCGACGCCGTCGATCCCGGGCAAGGTCGCCTGCAGCTTGCCGCCGTCTTCGCCGCGCAGCAGCAGCAGGTCGCGCGCAGCGAGGTAGAGTTCGCCAGCCGCATCGGGCGAGGCCCGCAGTTGCACATGGTCATGGCCGCGCGCGGCGGCGCCCAAGGCGCCGGCCAGCGGCGCGAAGCTGGCGCCGCCGTCGTGGCTGACGAACAGCGCACCACTCTTCGCGTCGAAGGCGTAGCAACGCTGCGCATCGAAACGGTCGCCGAGCACGTTCACGCCGCCCGGCAAGCCCGCCGCCACCTGCCAGTGATGGCCGAAGTCGCGCGTGAGCCAAACATGCTTCGCGTTGCGCGGTGCCCACAGCACGCCGCTGCCATCAGCCGTCAGCGCGATGCTGCCGGCGCCCTCGCCTTCCGGTGGTTCGCTGGCGAATGCCTGCCAGCGCCGTCCCCCGTCATCGGACCAGGACGCGCGCACCGCCGGCCCGAACGGCTCGCGCAGGTAGCCGCTGCGCACGATCCGCTCCGGCCGCTGCCCCGCGTAGTCGATGGCTTCGCTGTTGGCGTAGCGCGGCGGCGCCTGGAACTGCAGCGGCGCCACACCGAGATCGTCGTGGCGGTAGCCATCCAGATCGCCCAGCGCGCTCAGCAGGTGCGCGCCCTGCGGCGGGCTGATCAGGCCCAGCGGAACGGTTTCCTCCAGCCCGCGATCCACGAACGTCCAGTGCACCTCACCGCCCGCATCGAGCCGGCCCATGTCGCGCGTGGACCACAGGCCGTAGCCGGTGACGAAGATCACGTGGCCGGGATCGAACGGATCGATGGCCACGGTGGTCATCCAGTGCGGCGTGTGCTCGACCGTCCAGGGCGCCTCGCGGCGGTCGAACACCGAATGCGCGAACACCTCGACCCAGTGCGCGCCGCGGTCGGTGCTGCGGAACAGCAGGTCGTGCGGTGTGTAGCGATGATGCGTGCTGGCAACCAGCACCGCCGGATCGGAGGGCGCCACCGCGACGTCGCCCCAGCCGAAGCCCGCGGGCTTGCCGCGGCCGGGCCGGCTTTGATCGGGTATCGGCGTGATGTCGGTCCAACGGCTGCTGGCCGGCTGCCAGCGCCAGAGGGCGCCGTCGTCCATGGTGTCCGGACCGGGCTCGTCGCCGTAGCTCAGGTAATAGTCGCCGTCGCTGGCGCGGTGCATGTGGCTTGGCCGCAGGCCCACGGGCTGGCCCGGCACGGCGCTCCAGCTGCGGCCGCCGTCGGCGGAACGGAACAGGCTGGCCTGCCGGGTGGACACGCCGGCGTAGATCACCGGTGTCGGCTGGCCGCGCCGGCCGCTGGCCGGATCGAACACCACGAACACGATGCCGATGGGTTGCGTGCGCCAGGCATTGCTTGCGCTGGACGATGGCGAGGTGGCCACGGCGGGGAAACCGTCCACCTTCGCCCAGTGCGCGCCATGGTCGGCACTGCGCCACAAGCCAGCATCGCGCGAGCCGAGGAACAGCACGCGGCCGTCGTTCGGGTCCACCGCCAGCCGCTCGCCGTTGCCGCGCCCCAGCTCGTTGCCGCCGAGCTTGAACGGCAGATCCGCGCGCCGGAAGCTGCGCCCCCGGTCGTGCGAACGCAGGATCGCGGCATCGCCTGCCTGGGGTGTGGTGTACATGCCCGCGGCGAGATACAGCCACTGCGGATCGGACGGATCGATCGCGAGGCTGTCGATGCCGAGCAGGTTGGCGTCCTTCGCCGCGATCCAGTCGGTCAGCGGCTGCCAACGTTCGTGTTCCTGATCCCAGCGATAAGCGCCACCCACGTCGGTGCGCGCGTAATACAGGCCGCGCACCGAGGGGTGAAAGAGCAGACCGGAGACATAGCCACCGCCACCGATGCGTACGTTGGTGAAGTGGTAGGGAGTGGCGGCGGGTTGGCTGGCGTGGACACTCAGCGCGAAGAACAAAGAGCAGGCCATGGCGCCGATGGTTCTGAACATGTCGAAGAAACTCTCTCTCACCTTGTCGTCATCCCGGCCTCCGCGCTTAACATGCCGGAACGTGGTGAGGTTTTTCAGGCGCCCGGCAAGGCACCCGACGCCGGATGCCCTGCTCCATGCCGGAACCCTCATGGCCTGCGCAGGCACTGCACGATCAGAACGCCACGCGCAGCGTCAGCGCATAACGGGTGTCGTTCACGTACCAGGAAGTGACGTGCTTGCCGGATGCGTTCTGATCCATGATCGTGCGCTGTTCGGCATTGTTGAGGTTGTTCATTTCCAGGCCGAGCTTCACGTGCTCGTTGAACGCGTAGAAGACCGAACCGTCCAACTGTCCGTAGGCATCGGCGAATACCGGCAGCTTCCACGGAATGTTGTTGTCGGTGCCGTTGTAGCCATTCGGGCCGATCGACAGCAGATACTGACTGCGCCAGTTGTAGGCCAGCCGGATCTGCCACGGACCGTGCTCGTAGAAGCCGGCGACATTGAGGGAGTTCCTCGACAGGCCATCTGCCGGGAGGCTGCCGTAGGTGGAGCCATCCGTATCGATCGGCACCGCCGTGGTGTCGTTCGGCACATGGGTCCTGCTCCGGATGTAGGTGTAGTTCACCGACATGCCGAAGCCCTTGACCGGCAGGAAATCGAAGAACTGGTTCCAGCCGATTTCCGCGCCATCGATCGTCGCCTTGCCGACGTTCACCGGACGGGTGATCAGATACTGGTAGTTGTTGCCGTCGACACCCGGATACGCCACGAACTGCGACTCGTTGCGGAAATAGTCGCTGATCCCCTTGTGGAACAGGTTGACCCAGGCCATGCCGCCGCGGTCCTGGTCGAAATACCACTCCAGCGACAGATCGAACTGGTTGGCCTTCATCGGCGTCAGGTACGGATTGCTGTTGGAGCTACCGGTCAAGGTCAGCTTGTCGAGTGGCAGGGTGGTTGTGCCGGCCGGCGGCGTATAGCCCGACAGCACCCCGGCATTGAGAATCTGATAGGCCTGCATCTGGCTGAAATCCGGCCGCGCAATCGCCTTGGAGAAGGCAAAGCGCGTGATCCAGTTCGGAGCGAACTCCCACTTCACGTTCAAGCTGGGCAGGACGTCGGTGTACTCGTTGCGCGCATTGATGGGGGAAGACTGGCCCGTGCCCAGATAAGGCGCCAACGCCTGGTTTGGATACACCACAAAGCCATCGGCGGCGTTCCTGGTCTTCACCGCGCGTACGCCGATGTTGCCGCTCAGGCCGACCTCATCCACCCCGAAGTCGAGCATGGCGTACGCCGCATAGGTCTTTTCGTGCTGAAGGTTGGTGTACGCGGCATCGAGCAGCGTGGGCTGGTACGGGACGTTGTAGCCGCCACCGATGTAATACGGAATGGCGGCGTCGTGGATGGCCGCGTAGCTGCCCGGATAGCCCAGCGCAGTCGACAGCACCGGTGCATAGAACGCACCCGGCGTGCCCGCGCCGCCCCGGTAGAAGTTGCTGAACGTGTCCAGGTGCACCAGGTTGCTATTGACCGTGCCGTTCAAGTCCAAGCCGGGTAATGCGCCGGCAGGCATCGCCCAGCCCTGCATCCAGGTCTGGAACACAGGTATCCAGTGGTAGCCGGTATCGATGTTGTTGGCGTAGCGGTTGGTCAGGCGCACGCCCGCCTTCACCCCCTGCACGAACCCGTCGACGAAGCTGTGGTCGATGTCGGCACGCCAGGCCAGTTCTTTCGCGTAGTTCTGGTCCTGGTGGTCCTGGGTGAATCCCCAGTAGTAGTTGGCAGGGTCCCCGGTGAAGCTGGAATCGACACCGATGCGCGGCGGGCTGTTGCCGTTCAGGGCGACGTCGATGTAGGGCACGTTGGTGCCCAGGGCCACCGTGGAATCCAGGCTGCTTGTAGTGGCCTTGACGAACTGCAACGAGCTCGTGAGTTCGGTGCTTGTGCCCAGCCGCCACTTCATCCCGGTGGAGAAATTCGTGGTTTTGGAGTGGCTGTTGGACGCCTGGATGTCGGTGCCCATCGGCACGCCGCCGTTCTGCGTGAGGCGACCGGACTGGAACACGCCACCATTGACCACGCTCGGCTGGCTTGCGTCCACCATCACCTGCGTCGGGTCGTTGCTCACGAAGATCGCATCCTCGTTCCAGACCTCGTGGTATTTGCTCTGGAACGCGGTGGCGTAAAGGTCGACGTCGTCGTTGGGGCGCCACTGGAAGGCCAGATAGGCGCCATCGCGTTTGCGGTCGTAGCGCAGGGTGCGCCAGTCGGCGCCGCGCGGCACCCAGATGCCGCCCGCGTTCTTGAAGAACGGACGCACGAACAGGCCATCGGTACGCGTGGCCAGGCGGGAATCGGCGACATCGACGAGGAAACCCATTTCGCCGAGGCTGGTTTGCCAGCGGTTGCTGTAGAGCACCGAGGCGGACGGCTTGTACTTCTCGGCAAAGTTGCCGTAGTTCTCGCTGGCCGAAGCGGCGATCTTCTGGCCCTGGAAGTCGAAGGGCATGAAGGTGCGCAGGTTCACCGTGCCACCCAGGCCGCCCTCGATCATCTCGGCCGTCTGGTTCTTGTAGACGTCGACGCCGGACATCAATTCCGATGGCACGTCCTGGAAGCTGAGGGCGCGCCCGCCGTTGGCGGAAAAACTGTCGCCGCCATTCAATTCGGAACGCACCTGCGTGAGGCCGCGCACCTGCACGCCATTGCCTTCGGCAGAGAAGTGTTCCGGATCGCCTTGCGAGAGGAAATGGTCGATGGTGACGCCGGGAATGCGCGACAGGGTTTCAGTGACGCTGCGATCCGGCAGCGCGCCGATGTCCGTGGCGGACAACGAATCGACGAAGGTGTCGGCGTCGCGCTTGATGTCCTGCGCCTTCTCGACTGATGCGCGGATGCCGGTCACCACGACGGCAGAGAGGTCCTTGGTCTGCTTGGCGCCCGCCTTCTCGGCCTTTTTCTTCGATGGCTTCGCGCTGGTTGCAGCTGCCTGCGACGCCTCCTGGTCCTGCGGCTGCCCCTGCGGCGCCCATGCGGCCGGCTGCGCATGCAGCGCCAGCGGCCCACAGCACAGCAGTCCGAAGGCGATTGCGCTGGACAAACGCGCCATCGGGAGCTTCCTCGCCGCGTAACGGCGTCCGGCATCAAACGTGGTGTTGCCCATCATGTTGGTCTCTCCCCAAGATTTGACATGGCCGACCATTTCGACAGTCCGTCGGCTCCCCCGCGAGATGCGCAACCAGCCCGAGCCCGTTCGCAAGCTCATCGCTTCAGCGCATGTTGGATGCTGTCGCGCCGCACTAAAATCGGACAATTGCGAAATCAAAAGTCCGCGCTAACGTTTCTCCATGTGCGTCTGCAGCATGCCCAGTGCCGGAGTTGCTCCCCAGCTGGCTTTGACCTCGCGCAGCCTGGTCAGCCGAGGCCACTTCCACGCCACTGCATGACGGGAACGCGTGTTTTGCCCGTGCTGTTGCGGCCGAGACAGTGCGCAGTTCATTGCCGCGCCACCCACCAGCGGAGCACGCTGCATGCGTTCGCTCGTTCTCTCGCTCGCCCAGGCCACCATGTTCATCACCGCACCGGTGACGGCCGAAACGCACGTGGCCGCCGTCCCGCCGATGGGCTGGCACGGCTGGAACCATTTCGCGCGGAAAGTCACCGGCACCGATGTGCGGGCGGCGGCCGATGCCATCGTTTTCAGTGGCAAGCGCGACGCCAGCTGCGTCTACATCAACATCGACGACCCCAGGCAGGGCAAGCACGGCCCGGACTCGGCGCCCTTGCCAGTCGCAACTCCATGGCTGGCTCGAGACGAACAGAGTGACCACGACAGCACGAGTCAAACATTCTTTGGCCAGCAAAGGAACCTGCGTTACACAGGGTTCTGCTCGCGCTCGTCGCTGGCGGGCAGCTCGAACACCACGCGCAGGCCCCTGCCGTCTGCGCGCGGCTCGGCATAGATTCGTCCATTGTGCAATTGGATGATGCTGCGACAGATGGCCAAGCCCAAGCCGCTGCCGCGATCCTCCTCGCCACTTTGATGGAAGCGCACGAAGCGGTCGAAGGCCCGCTCGCACTGATCCATGGTCAAGCCCGGTCCCTCGTCCTCAACACTGACCCTCCAGTAACGAGGCACGAACTCCGAGCGCAGCGTGATCAGGCCGCCGGGCGGCGAGGCTCGCAAGGCATTCGTGAGGATGTTCAGGACGACTTGTCGAAGCCAGCGTTCCTCGAAAGCCACCACGCCCTCGCCGCGGTGCGTGTAGCGCAGGCGCCGTCCCTGGTGCTCGGCCAAGGCGCGGACATCCTGCTCGAAGTTCTGCAGGAAGCGATGTGGATCCTGCGGCACCAGGCTCATGCGGACGCCCTGTGCCTCGGCACGCGACAGAAACAGCAGTTCATCCACCATGTGGTTGACGCGGGCCAGTTCCTCCAGTTGCACCAGTACGGCCTCCTCCTGTGTCGGATCCAGGTTGCCGTCGGCGAGCAGCTTCTCGGCATGCAGCCGCACCAGCGACAGCGGGGTCTTGAGCTCGTGCGATACCTCGGCGCTGAACTGGCGTACCTGGGTGAACGAGGATTCGAGTCGATCGAACATCTGGTTCAACAAGCGTGCTAAATCGGAGATCTCGTCGTCGACTCCGGTGACGCCGATGCGTTCGGTGAGATTGTCGGAGCGAATGCGGTTGGCCGTTTCGCCAATCAGTCGAACCGGTCGCAGCATCAGGCGGGAAAGGCCCAGGCCGATCACGATGCTGGCCAGGATCATGCTCAGCAGCAGCGCGAGGCTGACTTCGGAATAAGCCACCATGGCGCGGCGCATCTGGCCCACCGGCGTGCCGATGCTGACATCGAACGGTGGCAGCACGAACTCGGCGATGCGCAGCTCGCCGATGCCGGGAATGGTGCCGTTGAAGACCCGCTTGCCTTTGACGTCGGGCAGCGGATTGCCGGCCAGGTTCTTCGAGCGGAACAGGTTGCCCTGTTTGGGCGAGTCGATGCTGATATAGAAAAGCACCGAGGCGTATTCGGTGGTCTGGCGGATGCGTTCGTTGATGATCGCGCCATTCAGCGTCGGATAGTCCGAGCCAAGGCGCGCCTTGATCTGCCCGAATTCCGTGGCATTGAGCAGGTCCAGGTCGTGGATCACGTAGTTCTTCAGCAGCTGGTGGCCGGCGACGAACAAGCAGGCCAGGGTAAGCGTGACACTCAGTACGAACCAGAACGTGATGCGCGCGCCGATCGATTTCATACCAGCTGATAGCCGATCCCGCGCAGCGTCTTGAACAGCGGTTCGGTCGGATTGGACTCGAGTTTGGTGCGCAGGCGGCTCATGTAGACGTCCAGCAGATTGTTGTCCGTCAGACCGGGCCAGATTCTTTCCGAGATGTACGAGCGGGTCAGGGTGCGCCCCGCGTTCTGCATGAAGATTTCGAGCAGCGCGAATTCCCGGCTGGTGAGATCGACGTTCTGGTCCTTCAGCTTGACCGTATGACTCAACAGATCCATGCGTACGCAGCGATGGGTGATCACGGTCTGCTTCACCGCCGACTGGCGCCGCAGCAGGGAACGCACGTGGGCGAGCAGCTCATCGAAGCTGAAGGGCTTGGGCAGGTAATCGTCGGCGCCGAGGTCGAGACCCTTGATGCGGTCCTCCACCGCGTCGCGGGCGCTGAGGATGAGCACGGATTCGTTGAAGCCGGCGCGGCGCCATTCCGAGAGCAGGTGCAGGCCGTCGCCGTCGGGCAGGCTGAGGTCGAGAATGATCACGTCGTAGTTGGTCTCGGCGAGCGCATCGCGCGCGTCCTCGCAGGTGCCAACCCAGCACACCGTGTAGGCACATTCGCTGAGCCCTTGCTTGAGAAACTGGCCGAGACGCTGCTGGTCTTCGACGACGAGGATCTTCATGGTGCACCTGTCAGGCGACATTGCGTGGCGAGTGTAGGCCAGCATTGCGTGTAGCCGGTGACGCGTCGCACAACGCGTTCAAACCTGACGATTTCTTAAGAATGTCTACAGGTTGCCGTCAGGCCGATGACCTACGGTGTGCGCCACGCGACGGTGCGAACCGGCCGCCAGGGGACCATCGTGGATTCGAATTCATTGCCGTCGGTCTTGGGCGCTTTCCGCTGCCGTACGAGCATCCCACTTCATTCGTTTCGTCAGTCAAGGGAACATCGATGATGCGTTACACAATGCTTCTGGCGACCGCCTTGCTGGCCTCCCCGCTACTCGCGCAGGAACCGACCCAGACCAACGCCCAGCATCTGGTGGACCAGACGCTCGCCGCACATCCCGACATCACCATCGTGGCGATGCACCTGACGCCGCCGAAGCAGTCGGACAACGTCATCTTCGCGTCCAACATCGGGCGCATCGGCAAGAAGGCCGACTCCGACGACATGAACGTCGTCAATAACGGCAAGACCAATCTGGAGGTCACCAAGGCCGGCGACCACTTCGCGGTCGAACTGCCCTTGCTCGATGCCGGCCACCAACGCCTGGGCGCATTGAGCCTCATGTATCCCTACAAGGCGGGCGACGACCAGGCAGCGCTGGCCAGGCGTGCCGAGGATGTGCGCGACCAGCTGAGCCGGCAGATCCCCAGTCTCGCCGAGCTGGTCCGGCCCTACCGGGGCAGCACGACACCGCCCGCGGCCGCGGCGGATCCCAACCCGCCCGCCACGCTGGTCGGACGCAGCACCAACTGGCACCCGGGCTATTCCGGCGACCTCGACCACTTCGGCGTCGACGTCAAGGGCAACCGGCTGTTTCTGGCGGCGGAGGATCACGGCTCGGTGGAACTGTTCAACCTGAGGACTGGCCAGCATGAGCGCACCCTCGGCGGCATCGGTATCCAGATCCCGCATGCCTTCGTCTATCTGCCCAGGCACAACCGCCTGATCATCGTCGACGGCGGCACGAGCGGGCCGAAGATCCTGGATACCACCGACTACAAGGTCGTGGGCCACATCAAGCTGACCGCGCCCGGTGCGGATTCAGTCGAGTACGACGCCTCGACGGGTCATCTGTACATCGTCACCGGCGGCCACGACATGAACATGAAGGATTGCTTCCTCAATGACGTGGACCCGCTCACCGGGCACGTCTACGCCACGCTGCGCTTCGATTCGAATCAAACCCAGGCGGTCAAGGCCGAGCAGCACGGGAGCCGGCTGTTCGTGAACGTGGCCGACCACGGCTACGTGGCGGTGGTGGACAAGAAGACGCTGAAGGTGATGGCTCGCTGGCCGATCCATGGCGCCAAGACCAATCTGACGATGGCGCTGGACGAAGCCGACCACCGCCTGTTCGTCGGCAGCCGCAATCCCAGCAAGCTGTTCGTGCTCAATACCGACACGGGTGCCACGGTGGCGATGCTGGATGCGCCGGCGACGTCGGATGGATTGTTCTGGGACAGCGCCCGCAAGCGCGTCTATGTACCCGGCGGCGACGGCTACCTTGGCGTGTTCCAGCAGGTCACCCCCGATCTCTACGCAGCACGTCCACGCATTCCCAGCGCGATCGGCGCGAAGTCGGGCATCGTGGTCCCTGAACTGAATCGCCTGTACCTGGCCGTTTCGCCCGGCGCACACCGCAAGGGCGGCGAGATCCTCTGGTTCAAGCTGGGCGAGTAGCTGTCGAGGATGCGCCCGGAACGTCAGCCAAGGCGACGTGGTCGTGCCGCCGGATTGCGGTGCCAGTTGCAACGACCTGGATGCCCGCCGTGACCGCCGAGACGCCAGGCATCAGCTTAATTTCTTTTAAGAATCGCTACAGATATCCGCAAGGTGCAGCTCGCAGAATGCAGCAACGCTCCGATCCAGCGCACCCGCATTTCCAACCCGCCATCCCACCACTGAGGCAATCTTCCATGCGCCGTACCGCCCTGTTCCTGGCAACAGCCTTGCTGGCATCACCGCTGCTGGCCCAGACCCCGACCAAAACCTATGCCCAGGAGCTGGTCGACGAGACACTCGCCGCGCATCCGGACATCGCGATCATGGCGCTGCACGTGACGCCGCCGAAGCAGGCCGACAACATCATCATCGCCTCCAATATCGGGCGCATCGGCAAGAAGGCCGACTCCGACGATATGGGTGTCGTCAACACCGGCAAGCCGGCCATGGCCGTGAACGCGGAAGGTGACCACTTCGAAGTCGAGTTGCCGCTGCAGGACGTCACCCACGACACCGTGGGTGCGGTGAGCATCGTCTACCCGTACAAGGCAGGCGATGACAAGGCAGCGCTGGCGAAAAATGCGGAGGCAGTGCGCGACGAGTTGCGCCGCAAGATCTCCAACGTCGGCAACCTTACCCAGGCCTACCAGTTCGATCCGGCCATCCCGACGCATACCTATGCGCAGCAGTTGGTCGATCAGACCATGGCCGCGCATCCCAGGCTGCTGATCCTGATGCTGCATATCGTGCCGCCGGGCAAATCGACCAACGTGGTGGTGGGTACCAGCATCGGCCGTTTCGGCAAGCCGGCCGACGACGATGACATGCGCGCCATCAATACCGGCATTCCCAACCTCGAGGTCAACGGCCGTCGCTTCGAGGTCGAGACGCGCCTGCTCGACGCCAGCGGGAAGACCCTTGGCGCGGTGGGCATCGTGCTTCCGTACAAGCCTGGCGACGACAAGAAGGCACTTGAGCGCGAAGGCTTCGCCATCCGCGACGAGTTGCGCGCGAAGATCCCCGACTTGGCCAAGCTGATGGAGCCGGTCGCCCCGGTGGCTGTCGCCGATCCCAATCCAACGGCGACGCTGATCGGACGCAGCACCGATTGGCACCCCGGCTATTCCGGCGACTTCGACCACTTCGGCGTCGACGTCCAGGGCAACCGGCTGTTCCTGGCGGCGGAGGATCACGGCTCCGTGGAGCTGTTCAACCTGAGGACCGGCGCGCACGAGCGCACGCTCCACGGTGTCGAGACGCCACACGCCTTCGTCTACCTGCCCGAGCACAACCGGCTGATCGTCACCGACAGCGGCAAGGGCATGACCAAGATCCTGGATGCCACCAGCTTGAAGGTCGTGGGCCACATCACGCTGGCGCCGGGTGCCGACTCGGCCGAATACGATCCCTCGACCGGCCACCTGTACATCGTCACCGGCGGCAAGGATGTCGGCATGAAGGACTGCTTCCTCAACGAGGTGGATCCGCTCACCGGCCATGTGTACGCCAAGCTGAGGTTCGACTCGGACCACGTCGAGGCCGTGAAGGCCGAGCAGCATGGCGGTCGGTTGTTCGTGAACGTGGCCGACCAGAACTATGTGGCCGTGGTCGACAAGAAGACGCTCAAGGTGATTGCGCACTGGCCGCTCAGCGGCGCCCAGACCAACCTGACGATGGCGCTGGACGAGGCGGACCATCGCCTGTTCGTCGGCACCCGCAACCCCAGCAAGCTGTTCGTGCTCAATACGGACACCGGCGCCACGGTGGCGATGCTGGATGCGCCGGCGACTTCGGACGGGCTGTTCTGGGACAGCGCCCGCAAGCGCGTCTATGTACCCGGCGGCGACGGCCATCTCGGCGTGTTCCAGCAGGTCACGCCCAACCTCTACGCCGCGCGGCCGTGGATCGCCAGCGCCACCGGTGCCAAGTCGGGCATCGTCGTTCCGCAGCTGGATCGCCTGTACCTGGCCGCTTCGCCAGGTGAGCACGGCAAGGGCGGCGAGATCCTCTGGTTCAAGCTGGGCAACTAGGAGCGGATGATGCGCCCGGACCGACAGCGAAAAGCGATGCCGTCACGCAGCCGATTGGTGGCGCCGCTCGCCTTGCTCTGCTTCGCGCTGCTGCCGGTACCGGGGCGCGCCACGAACTTCTACCATCTCGGTTCCGCGGTGGCGTTGCCGGGCAAGGCACCGGGGTGGGATTACCTGACCTATGACGCCGCACGGTCGCACCTGTTCATCGGCCGCCGGCACGACGGCGTCACTGTCTTCGACGTGACCACGCACAAGGTGGTTGCCACGATTGCCGGCAGCAAAGGCGCGAACAAGGCGATCCTGGTGCCTCGGCTCGATCGCGGGTTCAGCGTGAACTCCGATGGCACGAGCACCGAGTTCGCGCTGTCGTCGCTGAAAACCATCCGCCATATCCACTTCGGGCAGAGCGCCGACGCCGGCAGCTACGAGCCGGTGACCGGGCAACTGCTCTTCACCATGGGCGACAGCCACAAGGTGGCGTTCGTCGATGCCAGCAGCGGCAAGCTCGTCGCCACGTTGCCGCTGGACAGCGGCAACATCGAGGCATCGGCGCCGGACGGACATGGCAATATCTTCGTCGCCGAGCGCGACCGCGACAAGGTGGTGCGCATCGATGCCCGCACGCATGCCGTGACCGCCAGTTGGTCGACCGCGCCGTGCCACCAGCCTGTCGGGCTGGACTATGACGCCGGCGATCAACGCATCTTCGTCGGCTGCCGCAGCGACCGGCCAGTGCTGGCGGTGCTCAACGCGGCAAGCGGAGCCATGGTAGCCACGCTCCCGATCGGTCGCGGCAACGACGGCGTCATCTACGACCAGGCGACCCATCGCATCTACACGGCCAATGGGATTGACGCCAATCTGGTGGTGATCAAGCAGACAGGGGCCAACGGTTATGCGCTCGACCAGGCCATCACCACGCGGCCGATGGCGCGGACGCTGGCATTGGATACGGCACGGGATCGCGTCTATCTGGTCGCGGCCGAAGGAGGCGTCGATCCGGCCATGAAAGTGAATACCGCGGTGGCACCGTTCTACCCGAACTTCTATTTCGACCAGACGTTCACCGTGTTGACCTACCAAAAGAACTGAATTTCCGGATTTCAGCGCATCGGCAAACCTTGTCGGATGGATGTGGATGGACCAGTTCCGTGGCGATTGCCGATGGGCCGCATGCGCAAGACCCGCATATGGATTTTCTTTCGTGTGATTTTCGGTACCAGTAGAACTGCACCACCTGTTTCCGCCACGTCATCAAGCGCTCCGGGGAGGAGCGCCAATGCCGGGCAAGGCGTACTGAATACAAATCCGCATCGGGATGGTGTTTTCACGGCGATCGACCCACGCAAGCGTGAGCCACCAGACCGGATGCCTCCAATCAATCGTTGAATCCACGCTGTCAGCCAAAGGGAATTTGCGCGCAGCTTCCCGGGGAGGGAATCATGTCTCAGCAACAGTTGCCCAAGCTGTCCTGCATCGCTGTCGCGTTGGCCGCCTGCCTGGCCGCGCCGTCGGCTTTTTCGAAACCGGCGGATGACGGCGGTCATGCCCCATCCGCACAAAACACCCCAGGGCAAGACCAGCAGACTCCGAACTCGAAAACCGGCGCTCCGACTGCGAACCCGCCATCGGCCGACAAGGCCGCGCAACTGCAGCGCGTCGTCGTCACCGGAACGCTGTTGCCGGTCAACCCCAACGACGTGGCCGTTCCCGTCACCACCCTCGATGCGGACTCGCTCCGCCAAACCGGCGTCTCGAGCAACATGCTCGATGCGCTGAGCAAGGCGATCCCCGCTTTTGCCGGCCGCAGCAATGCGGGTCCGAGCAACGCGCAGAACCACAATCAATTCACGGCGGGTGGCTCGCAGATCGAGCTGCGCAACCTGCCGACCCTGGTCCTGGTGGACGGCCAGCGCATGGCGCTGGATGGCGTCGCCGGCCTGAGCGGCAGCAAGAACTTCGTCGACGTCAGCCAGATTCCGGCTGCCGCGCTCGAACGGGTCGACGTGCTTACGGACGGCGCCTCGTCGCTCTACGGCGCCGATGCCGTCGGCGGCGTGGTCAATTTCATCCTCAAGCACGACTACCACGGCGTCACGGCCGGCGCGCATTACGGCGTGGCGGACGGTGGCTACCGCGACCGTTCGGCATTCGTCACGGTGGGCGGGGATCTCGGCCCGGTGAACATCACGGCGACCGCAAGCTACTCCAAGACCAGCCCGCTGTTCCAAAGCGACCGCTCGTTCACGAGTCCGACCTACGGTGTGGTTCCGGGCACGGGTCTGCCCGGCGTCGTCGGCGGGGGCAACTACGTGCTGGCGCCGGGGCTGCTCTCGCCGAACGTTCCAACCGGGTCCGCCGCCACCGCTGGCAGCTACGCGAGTCTTTCGCCAGGCACCTACAACGCCACCAGCGCGGCAAAACTGTCCAACGGCTTCGACTACTCGAAGTACGCCATGCTGCTGCAGCAGGAGGAGCACAAGAACTTCGTCGCGACGATCAACTCGCAGCCATTCCTCGGCGGCCGGGTGACGGCCTTCGGCGACGTCATGCTTTCGCAGAACAAGGTGCATTCCACGGCGTGGCAGGCGGCGGGCCAGCCTTTTGCGTTCTCCTCGCTCACCGTGCCGGCCGGGGCGCCCTACAACCCGCTCACCACCACCGCGACGGGCGTGACGTTTGCCGACATGTCCCGGCCCAAGGCGGTGTTCGATACCACCGATGCATACCGCTTCTCCGCCGGACTCAAGGGCAAGCTGTCCGCCACGTGGACCTGGCAGACCAGCGTCGATTACAGCGACAGCAAGGTGGAAGAGCACGACACCAACCTGCTTTTCAAGCCCAACCTGAAAGCCGCCGTCGCTGGTGGCTACGATGCCAACGGCAACCCGGTGGCTGGCGGCGCCTACAGCAAGGTCTACGGCGGCTATTCGATCAACAACGGGCTGGTGCTGCAGCCGGCGCTCAACCCCTTCGCCGTGACCGGCAACCCGGCGGCCGCCCTGGCCAACATTTTCGGCACCGAGGTGCTGAATGGCGACAGCAAGCTCTATTCCTGGGATGCGCATGTCGCTGGCGACCTGTTCCAACTGCCCGCGGGCCCGGTGAGCGTCGCGGTCGGCGTGGGCTGGCGGCATGAAGGCGTTTCCGGCCACGCCGACCCGAATGGCCGCGTCACCGATCCGGTCACCGGTTCCACCGCCGGCAACGCCCAGAACTGGGTCGGCGGCCTGTACACGGACCCGTTCAGTCACGGTCGCGACGTGAGTGCGGCCTACACCGAAGTGCTGATTCCGATCACCTCGGACAAGATGCACATCCCGGGCCTGCACCGGCTCGACCTCACGGCCGCGGGTCGCTTCGAGCACTACAGCGACGCCGGCAACGGCACGTCGCCGAAGTTCGGCTTCCGCTGGGAGCCCTTCGACAACCAGCTCGTGGTCCATGCGACCTACACGAAGTCGTTCGCCGCCCCGCCGCTGTATCAGGCGTACGGGCCGTTCGACACCCGTCCGGTGACCGACAACCTGATCGGCATCGTGTTCGGCAAGCCTTACGCGGTCGGCAACACCTTCAACGGCGAGGACGGCGTCAATCCGTCGCTCAAGCCGTCCAAGGCGCAGTCGCGCTCGATAGGTTTCGAATTCCACCCGAACTTCATCAACGGTCTGACGGTGACCGCGGACTACTCCTCGATCACCGTGCGCGGTTTCCCGGGTGGCGCGGACTTCACCCGCATCCTGCAGTCCGTCAACGATTCCGGTTCGGCCTCGCCCTACTTCGACAGCGTGAGCACGGGCAACTTCACCAACCTCGGCGGCAGCAGTCCTTTCGGCACCCCCGGGTCCCTGAAGGCGTTCTTGACCAACCCGATCACCGGCCAGCCGGATCCGAGCAAATACTCCCAGCTCTACGTCATCGACAAGTTCCGCAACCAGAGCGTGCTGATCGAACATTCCTGGCTGTTGGGGCTGGACTACATCCTGCCCTGGAACAAGTACGGGTCCTGGGAACTGTCAAGCAAGGGCACGATATTCAATTCGTTCAAGTTCCAGCGCCGTCCGGGCGATGCGTTCCAGCAATACGCCGGCGCGGCCAGCAACATCGGCGTGTTCGCCGGCACGCTGCCGAAGTATCGCTTCTACTCGACACTCGACTGGTCGCTCCAGAACCTGGATATCACCTTGGCCAACACCTACATCTCCTCGGTTCAGGACGAGGGTGCCGCCGGCACGCTCCCGGGCATCCGGGTGCCGAGCTACAGCGTGTGGGATCTGCACGGTTCCTACACCTGGACGCTTGGGCCGGGCGGTGGCGATGACGGCAACAAGCTCACGCTCTCCCTCGGCGTGAACAACATCGGCAACAAGATGCCGCCGAACTTCCCGCGCGCCTTCACGAACCAGTTCATCAACAGCGATATCAGCACGTATTCGCCGATCGGACGGCTGGTATATGGCGACGTGAAGGTGTCGTTCTGATGTCGGCATGGTTACCTGGCGGCGGGCGTCGAGTTTTCTGGCGGCGTTCCGGCCGGCGGAAACGCGCCCGGGACCGCCCCGGCGATCAGCTACGTCACTCGGGACTGGATCAAGTCTTGACGCAATGATCGATGTCTCGCAGCGCAATGGACTCGCTCCGACCGGGGCAAGCCTTCCTTCCAATCCGATCCGGAGATAGATCCAAGTGTCAGAGATCGAATCCACCAGAATTGCCGCCAGGCTCGACCGGTTGCCGCCATCCCGCACGGTCTGGACCATCGTCATCCTGATCTCGCTGGGCGGTGTCTTCGAGTTCTACGACCTGTTCTTCACCGGCTATGTGGCGCCGGGAATGATCAAGTCGGGCCTGTTCACGGCGCAGTCGCTGGGGTTCTTTGCCGGGCTCGGCAGCATCAAGATCGCGGGATTCGGCACGTTCGTCTTCAGCACCTTCGCCGGCCTGTGGTTTGGCGTGGTGCTGCTGGGGCATCTCCCGGATCGCTTCGGTCGGCGGCCGGTATTCACGTGGTCGCTGGTCTGGTACGTCGCTTGCACCGCCATCATGGCGTTCCAGCAGACCGGCGAGATGCTGAACGTCTGGCGCTTCATCGCCGGCGTGGGCTTCGCGGTGCAGCTGGTCACCATCGACACCTACATCTCCGAACTGATCCCGGGTGCGGAGCGTGGCCGCGCGTTTTCCGTCAATCAGTTCATCACGTTCGCCGTGGTGCCATTGGTGGCGTTGCTGGCCTGGTTGCTGGTGCCGCTCAGCCCACTCGGCATCGACGGCTGGCGCTGGGTGGTGCTGATCGGCTCGCTCGGCGCAGTGCTGGTGTGGCTGCTGGTGCAGGGGATTCCGGAGAGTCCGCGCTGGCTGGCCCTGCAAGGCCGTACCGACGAGGCGGAAGCCATCATGGCGGCGATCGAACAGCGGGTAGTCAGGGAGACCGGCAAGCCTCTGTCGCCCCCCGCGCTGGCGCACGTCGAGGAGACTGGCCGGGGTCGCTTCGCGGAAATCTTTTCGTCGCAGTACCGCACGCGCACGCTGATGCTGTCGGTGTTCAACATGGCCCAAGTCATCGGCTTCTACGGCTTTGCGGCGTGGGTGCCGACCCTGCTGATCGCGCGTGGCATCACCATCACGCACAGCCTCGAATACTCCTTCGTCATCGCCATCGCCAACCCGTTTGGGCCGCTGCTCGGCGTGCTCTTCGCCGACCGGATCGAGCGCAAGCTGCAGATCATTCTTGGCCTGGTGGTGATGGGTGTGAGCATGCTCGCCTTCGCCACGGTGAGCAGCCCGGTCCTGTTGATCGTGCTGGGTGTGGTGTTCACGCTGGCCGCCAACGTGATGTCCTACGCTTACCACAACTACCAGGCGGAACTTTATCCGACCCGGATACGGGCCAGGGCGGTGGGCTTCGTCTATTCGTGGAGCCGCATTGCGGCGGCCTTCGCCGGTTTGGCCATTGGTTATCTGCTGAACGCGGGAGGCACACTGGCGGTGGCGGTATTCATTGCCATTGCCATGGTCGTGGGCATCGCCGTCATCGGCGTGTTCGGGCCAGCGACGAAAGGGATTTCCCTCGAAAGCATCAATCACTGAGCCAGCGAATCCACTATGGGATGTTCTGATTAACCCCGGTGCAGGCGTCACCGATCCGCCGGCCCGCAACTTGCCAAGCCGCCGCCCCGATGCACCGCCGACCTCCCACCGTCGGGGCGCGGCAATGTGCGGGAAGCCAAGCCGGTCCGAGTGCCCGGTTCACGTGCCCGGATGGTGTCAGGAGCCGCGTTCGCCGCCGTGCGTATTACCCAGACAGTCCCCCGGTCCGGGTTGCGTCACGCACCGCCGCACGCGTATCTGCCTCGCATCGTGCCGCCTGTGCCGGGGTTAATCAGAGCATCTCTCGAAGCTTGCCGGCGTTTCGTGCCGGTGCGTGTCGAAAGGTATGGAAATGGGTGACGGCACCGAATCGCACCGAAAGAAAAAGGGCTTGCAGGGCTGCCTGCGTGGTTCGCCCCCAAGGCGCTGCGGCACACGGTCGCCTCGGAACTGCGGCGCCGCGGCGTGCCCGGCTGGGAAGTTTCAGGGCTGATCGGCCACAAGAGGGGCGAGGCGGCAGCCACAACGGGCGGCTATGCCAAGTACGACCGGCCTACTTCGGAAAAGCCCGCAAGGCGCTCGATGCGTAGCTGACCGATCTGGCGAAAGACGTGCCGTGGCTTCGCGGGGTCAGTGCGTGGTCAGCCCGCACCGGAAACAGAAACGGCGCAAAGCCCGAAAGCCGCGCCGTTGCTGGTTTGAAGGTGGTGGGCGGTACAAGGATCGAACTTGTGACCCCTACCATGTCAAGGTAGTGCTCTACCGCTGAGCTAACCGCCCGATTCGCGTGGCAGAGGCCGCACGAGCCGCGCAGTATAGGCGACTCCCGGGCCAGCCACAAGCCGCCCAGCCCCGCTCAGCGCAGCGCTTGCTCGCGCAATTGATGGATCTGGTCGCGTAGCTTCGCCGCGTCCTCGAACTCCAGGTTCTGGGCATGCTTGTACATCTGCGCCTCCAGCTTCTTGATGGCGGCAGCGGCCCTGGCCGGGTCCATCGCCTCGTAGCTGGCCATCGGCTCGGCCACGGCGCGCTGCCGGCTCTTGCCGCCACGGCCGCGCGTCGGCGCCTCGCTGCGGGCACCTTCCATGATGTCGGCGATGCGGCGCACCACCGTGGTCGGCGTGATGCCGTGCGCTTCGTTGTACGCGAGCTGCTTCTCGCGGCGGCGGGCAGTCTCATCCATCGCCGCCCGCATCGAGCGGGTGACCTCGTCGGCGTAGAGGATGGCCTTGCCGCGCACGTTGCGGGCCGCACGGCCGATGGTCTGGATCAGCGAGCCGGTGGAGCGCAGGAAGCCTTCCTTGTCGGCGTCGAGGATCGCCACCAGCGACACCTCGGGCATGTCCAGGCCCTCGCGCAGCAGGTTGATGCCGACCAGCACGTCGAATTCGCCCAGACGCAGGTCGCGGATGATCTCGCTGCGCTCGATGGTCTCGACGTCCGAATGCAGGTAGCGCACCTTCACGTCGTGCTCGGACAGATATTCGGTGAGGTTCTCGGCCATGCGCTTGGTCAGCGTGGTGACCAGCACGCGATCGCCCATCGCGATGCGCTTGTGCGCTTCGCCGAGCAGGTCATCGACCTGGGTGCGCACCGGGCGCACCTCCACTTCCGGATCGACCAGGCCGGTCGGGCGCACCACCAGTTCGGTGACGGCATCACCGGATTTCCGCAACTCGTAATCGCGCGGCGTGGCCGAGACGTAGATCGCCCGCGGCACCCGCTCCTCCCATTCCTCGAAACGCAGCGGCCGGTTGTCCATCGCCGAGGGCAGGCGGAAGCCGAACTCCACCAGGGTTTCCTTGCGCGAGCGGTCGCCTTTGTACATCGCGCCGATCTGCGGCACGGTGACGTGCGACTCGTCCACCACCAAGAGTCCGTCGGCCGGCAGGTAGTCGAACAGCGTGGGCGGTGGCTCGCCCGGCGCGCGCCGGGACAGATGGCGCGAGTAGTTCTCGATGCCCTGGCAGTAGCCCACCTCGGCCATCATCTCCACGTCGTAACGGGTGCGCTGGTCCAGCCGCTGCGCCTCGACCAGCTTGTTGTCGCGGTACAGCACCTCCAGGCGCTCCTTCAGCTCGTCCTTGATGGTGTCGATCGCGTTGAGCACGCTCTCGCGCGTGGAGGCGTAATGCGTGCGCGGATAGACCGTGTAGCGCGGCACCTTGCGGATCGTTTCGCCGGTGAGCGGGTCGAACAGCGCCAGCCCTTCCACCTCGCCGTCGAATAGTTCGATGCGCAGCGCCTCGGTTTCCGACTCGGCGGGGAACACGTCGATGATCTCGCCACGCACGCGATAGGTGCCGCGGCGCAGTTCCATCTCGTTGCGGGCGTACTGCAGCTCGGTGAGCTGGCGGATCAACTGGCGCTGCTCGATGCGTTCGCCTTTCGCCAGGATCAGGCGAAGCGACAGGTAGTCTTCGGGATTGCCCAGGCCGTAGATCGCCGACACCGTGGCCACGATGATCGCGTCGCGCCGCGACAGCAGCGCCTTGGTCGCCGCCAGCCGCATCTGCTCGATATGCTCGTTGATCGAGGCATCCTTCTCGATGAAGGTATCCGAGGCCACCACGTAGGCTTCCGGCTGGTAGTAGTCGTAGTAGCTGACGAAGTACTCCACCGCATTGTTCGGAAAGAACTCGCGGAATTCGCCGTACAACTGCGCCGCCAGCGTCTTGTTCGGCGCCATCACGATGGTGGGCCGCTGCACCTGCTGGATCACGTTGGCGATGGTGTAGGTCTTGCCCGAGCCGGTGACACCCAACAGGGTCTGCGCGGCGAGGCCCGCCTCGAAACCCTCGCTGAGGCGGCGGATCGCCTCGGGCTGGTCGCCGGCAGGCTGGTAGGGGGCGACGAGTTCGAAGCGATCGGTCATGGCGGACGATATGCGGGCGGATGCCCGCATATTAAATCGCCGCTGCTGACAGCTCTTGTCAGCAGACGCCGACGCCGGCGCCAGCCGCCGGACGGCTGGCCCCACGGACGCGGCTTCCTAGCATGGCCCTTCCGCCCGTGCAGGAGCGCGTCATGGCGATGCGACAGGCTTGCAGCCACCGTGAGAGGCAACGCGGCGTCACCCTCATCGAGCAGATCATGGTGGTGGCGATCCTCGGCGTATTGGCGGCGATCGCCGTGCCGTCGCTGGCGCCATTGCTCCAGCGCAACCAGGTGCAGGTCGCGCAAATCGAGTTCATCGCCGCCCTGCAGCATACGCGCGGCAGCGCGGCGCTCAGCGGCAAGCCCACCCTGTTCTGCCCCAGCCGCGACGGCGTGCAGTGCAGCGGCGAGACACGCTGGGAATCCGGCTGGTTGATCGGCCACGACCCGGCGCGCAAGGGCCAGCCCGACGCGGCACCGCTGCGTAGCCAGGCTGCCTACGCCGGCATCACCATCCTCGGCGACAGCGGCCGTCGGCTCGTGCGCTTCCAGAGCGACGGCAGCGCCAGCGGCATGACCAACACCTGGCGCTTCTGCCGCCACGACCGGCCGGACGAGGCATTGGTAGTGGTGATCGCCAACTCCGGCCGCGTCCGCGGTGCGAAGGCCAGCGCAGAACAGGCCGCCAGTTGCGCCGCAGCGCAGTAATCGCGAAAGCATGAACGCAAAAAGGCCGGCATCGCTGCCGGCCTTTTCATTTGTCTGGCGCCCGAAGCTGGACTCGAACCAGCGACCCCCTGATTAACAGTCAAGTGCTCTAACCAGCTGAGCTATTCGGGCGGGAGCTGCGTAGTTTGTCGATCGGGCGGCGGACTGTCAAGCCGCCGGGACGTCCCGTATACGCCCTATCAGCCGGTGATCACGCGATAGCACGGCACGTAGGCCGCGCCGCCTGGGAGCTTCATGCGATGTTGCTCCACGAAGGCCCGCAGCAACTTGTCCAGCGCCTGCATGATGTCGCGGTCGCCGTCGATGTCGAACGGGCCGTTCTGCTCGATCGCCTGCACACCCTCCTCCTTCACGTTGCCGGCCACGATGCCGGAGAACGCGCGGCGCAGGTCGGCCGCCAGATCGTGCAGCGGGCGGCCGTGGCGCAACTGAAGGCCGCGCATCGCCTCGTGGGTGGGGCGGAACGGCGTCTGGAATTCCAGCGGGATGCGCAGCGCCCAGTTGAAGAAGAACGCGTCCTTGGTGTCGAGGCGGTTGTTGCGCACCTTGTCGATGCCTCTGGCCATCGCCCTTGCCACCGCAGCCGGATCGTCCACGATGATCTGGTAGTGCGCGGCCACCGCGTCGCCCAGCGCGAGGCGCAGGAAGCGGTCGATCTGCTCGAAATAGGCGGCGGACTGCTTCGGCCCGGTGAGGATCAGCGGGAACGGCGCGCCGGCGTTGTCCGGGTGCAGCAGGATGCCCAGCAGGTAGAGGATCTCCTCGGCCGTGCCCACGCCGCCGGGAAACACGATGATGCCGTGGCCCATGCGCACGAAGGCTTCGAGGCGCTTCTCGATGTCCGGCATGATGACCAGCTGGTTGACGATCGGGTTCGGCGACTCGGCCGCGATGATGCCGGGCTCGGTGATGCCGATGTAGCGGTTGTTGCGTCGGCGCTGCTTGGCGTGCGCGATCGTGGCGCCCTTCATCGGCCCCTTCATCGCGCCCGGGCCGCAGCCGGTGCAGATGTCCATGCCGCGCAGGCCGAGCTGGTAGCCCACCGCCTTGGTGTAGTCGTACTCCTCGCGCGAGATCGAGTGGCCGCCCCAGCACACCACCAGGTTCGGGTCGATGAAAGGCTTGAGGATGCGCGCGTTGCGCAGGATCTCGAACACCACCTGGGTCAGCGCGTCGGACGGTTCGAGATCGGTGCCGATCTGCTCCAGCTGGGTGGACACGTAGACGATGTCGCGCACCACCGCCACCAGCAGCTCGTTGATGCCACGGATGATCTGGCCGTCCACGAAGGCCTGCGCCGGCGCCTTGGTCAGCTCGATCTTGATGCCGCGGTCCTGCTGCAGCACCTGGATGTCGAAGTCCGGATACTGCTCGAGGATTGCCCGCGGATCGTCGCTGATCGCGCCCGAGGTCAGCACCGCCAGCGCGCAGCGGCGCAGCAGCGCGTGCAGGCCCGAGTCGCTGGCGCCGCGCAGGCGCGCCACCTCGTGGCGGGAAAGGATGTCCAGGCCACCGGCGGGCGAGATGCGCGCGCTCACCGTGGCGTTGCGACCGGCGGCGCCGGCACCTGCATCGTTCATCAACATCTCCATGCCACTGTCCCGCGGGCACACGCCCGCGCGGATGCGGCGACCCCGAAGCTTCCCGCCTCGACCGAAGCCGCGTCAAGCCAAAACGGCAGGCGTGCCGTTTTGCATGCTGCCGGCGCCCGCAAGGGTGACGCACAAGGATGTGCGCCATGACAAAAAAACCGGCGCCCTCGCGGGCGCCGGCCTGATGCTGCATTGCCGCTGACAGCTTAGAACTTGTATTTCACGGTCAGCAGGACCGACCAGCGCTGGGCCAGGTCATCGTTGTTGTTGATGTACACCGGGATCGGCTGCGGGCTGTAGTGGCCGTTCTGGATGTAGTTGGTGCAGGTCTTGGCGCCGCCGCAGCTGATGTCGTAGATGTACTTGCCGGTGGCCGTATCCACGCCGTAGAAGTCGGCCAGCGCGCGAGCACCCGGGAACGGCACGCGCTTCTCGATGCCCCAGTTCTTGTTGAGCATGTTGCCGAAGTTGTAGATGTCCAGCCGCACCTCGCCCTTGTTGCCCTTGAAGATGCCGGGGATCTCCTGGCTGAAGCTGAGATCCAGCTGATTGATCCAGCCGGCGCGGGCGCCGTTGCGCTTGGCGATGCTGCCCGCGTGGTCGCGCAGGTACTCGTTGCCCTGGATGTAGTCGTAGAACTGCTGGATCAGGGCCGGATCGGTGCCCGGGCGGAACTCCACCTGGCCCGGCTTCGGGATGAACACCAGGTCGTTGGCGAAACTGTCGCCGTTCGCGTCGTTGCCATAGGTCCAGCTGTATGGCGAGGCCGAGTGGCCGTCGAAGAACGCGCCGAACGTGGTGGCGTAGTCGCCGAAGAAGCGGTGCTGCCAGGTCAGCGAGGCGATCACGCGCCACGGGATCGAGTAGTTCGAGGTGCTGGCCACGTTCTCGCTGGGGTTGGTCAGGTAGTTCTTCGAGTAGTTGGACAGCGCCACGCTGGACGTGCCCGGATTCACCTCGGTGGAGCGGCCCCAGGTGATGCCGGTCATCGCCATCCAGCCGTCCGCGAACGGCTTCTTCAGCGCCAGGGTGAGGCTGTCGGCCTTGCCCTGGCTGGAATTGGCGAGGTTGATGTTGGCATTGGAGAACGCCGGGTTGGCGTTGTAGGTCACCGTCTGGTTCTTCGCCTTGGGATCCAGGTTCGGATAGCGGTAGAAGCTCAGGCGACCGTCAGGCAACACGCCGGTGGGCGCGCCGGTATTGATGTTCTGGAACCAGATCGCGTCGCGCTGCTTGATGTGCTGGTAGTCCGCGGTGGCGATCAGGCCCCACCACGGCAGCTCCTTGTCGAAGCCCAGGCTGAACTTCCACGCGCTGGGGATGCGGAAGCCCGGCGAGATGGTGTTCACCGTCATCTGGCCGGTGCCGGCCGTGCCGTCGTTCTGCGCATTCGGGTTGGGGCTGAACGCCGGCAGGTTGCTGTTGCAGCCCTTCTGGGTCGGGCCGCAGTTGAACTGGGTTTGGGTCATGCCGGAGTTGGAGAAGATGTTGCCCAGCCACACGCCCGGCGGGTTCGACACGAACAGGCCCACGCCCCCGCGCAGCTGGGTCATGTGCTCGGTATCGAAGCTGTAGTTGAACGACATGCGCGGTTGCACCACGCGGTTGCCGTTGATCGTGGTCTGGTTGCTGCGGCCGAACGCGGCCGCGAAGGTCGGGTTGTAGATCGGCCGGTCGCTCATCAGCGGGATGTCGACGCGCACGCCGTACTGCACCGACAGGTTGCTGTTGACCTGCCAGGTATCCTGCAGGAACACGCCCCACTGGTTGAGGTTGTAGGCGGCGGCGGTGTCGGCCAGCGACAAGCCGTTGGCCGGACGGTTGTAGCGGTACTGGTAGTACAGGCCCTGGGCGAACGCGTCGAGGCCGTTGCTCGGACCACCGGTCAGGTTCTCGAAGATGTAGCTGCCGTACAGGTTCTGCAGGAACAGGTTGTAGTACTCGCCGCGCTCGAAGTCGAAGCCGCCCTTCACGGTGTGGTCGCCCAGGAACAGGGTGCCGGCCCAGGCCGCGTTCCAGGTCTTCACCTTCAGCACGTTGGCCTGGCTGGAGTACTCGGTGCCGAACTCCACGTTCGGGCCGCCGAAGACGCCCGGGTACACGGTGACGTCAGGCATCGCCACGCCGTTGTACGGGCCGCGGTTCTGCGTGAAGTTGCGGTACGACACGGTGGTATCGGTGGAGAACACGTCCGACCAGTCGTCGTAGAAGTGCAGCGCGTAGCTCTTGTTGTCGACCTTGGTGGTGTACCAGCCGCTGGACAGCCGCAGGTTGGTGGGGCTGCCGGTGATGATCGGCTTGGTTTCCTTGGTTTCGCTGAAGGTGAAGCTGGCGCGGTGGTTGTTGCTGATGTTCCAGTCGATCTTGCCGAGGTAGCGCTTGTCCTGCAGGTTGGAGTTGCCGCCGCCCACGCTGCCGAGGTCGGTCATGCCGTATTTCTGCGCGGCGATCTGGCGAATCTGGTCGACCTGGGCCGAGGTCAGGCCAGCCACCGGACTGGCGGCCCCGGAATCGGCCGGGCCGTAGGGGCTGCCCGCCGCCACCTGGGTGCTCTTCTCCATCGAGGCGAAGAAGAACAGCTTGTCCTTGATGATCGGGCCGCCGATCGTCGCGCCGCCGGTCCACTGGCGCGAGAAGCCCTTGTAGCTGGCGCCCTGGCGGTTGTCGCCGATCATCTTGTCGTTCTGGAACGCGTAGTACACCGAGCCGTGGAAATCGTTGGTGCCGCTCTTGGTCACCGCGTTCACCGCCGCGCCGAGGCCGCGGCGGTTCGCCACGTCGTAGTTCGCGGTGGAGATGTTGTATTCGGCGATGGTGTCCATCGAGATCGGCGTGCCCAGCGTGGGCAGGCCGTTCGCGTTGAGGCCGAACGGATCGTTCGCGCTCATCGAATCGACGGTGATGTTGTTGTAGCGGCTGTTCTGGCCCACCGCGGAGATCTCGCCGCGCTCGCGGTCGGTGATCACCACGCGGGGGTCCATGCGCACGATGTTCTGGATCGAGCGGTCCGGCGCCGGCGCGGCTTCGAGTTCGCGCTGCGAGACGTTGGTGGAGATGCCCTTGTTGTCCGGCGTGAAGGTCTGCATCAGCGCGCTGGCCGACACGGTGACCGCACCCAGGTCCTTCACCTGCTTGGCCTGCTCGGCGCCCACGGTCAGGTTGACCGAGGTGTCCTGCGCCAGCTGCAGGTAGACGTTCTTCTGCTCGATCTGGGCCATGCCGGCCTTGGACGCGGTCACGTCGAACGGGCCGCCCACGCGCAGGCCCTGCGCGGCGTAACGGCCGTCCGCACCGGTGGTGGTGATCTTGGTGGTGCCAGACGGCTCGTGCACGATCTGCACCGTGGCGCCGGCGACCGGCTGGCCATTGGCGTCGAGCACGCGGCCGCTGATCGAGGACGAAGTGTCTTGGGCGAGCACGGGCGAGGCCGCCAGCAGCGTGGCGATGGCTACCGGGAGGAGTTTGGTGCGCAGACTATTGTTCATCGAGATTCGACCCCTGAGAGATTCGCAAGAGAAACACGGGACCAGCGCAGAGGGTCCATCCCTCTTGCCATTTTAAGTAACTGATTCCATTGAAATAACTTGATGTACCGGGGTGTGCGACCGCAAGGTCGCCCCGGACCCATCACGACGAATGTAACCGCATTATATTACAGAATCGTAACTTTTAACGGAATCGTCGCACTCGCTTGCGAACCCTCGCCGCGATCGCAAGGACTACCCACTTGCGCGGCACCAGCACGAAAAAAGCCGCCTCCCGGAGGAGGCGGCTTCGGAGACACCGCTTGCGCGGGCCACGGGTTCGGTCAGAAGAACGAGGCGCCGAAGGTCACCATGACCGCCCGGTCCTGCAGCAGCGAGTAGTACGGCGCGGAGGCGTACAGGACCGTACCGTTCGCGTCCTTGATCTTGCCGGGGTTCGACGCGAGGAAGGAGCCGATGTTGTTGGCGTAGGTCAGCGCCTTGCGGTCCGTGATGTTGAACACGTTGAGCTTGATGTACGGCTTGCGGAACCACGAGGCGAAGTCGCCGAACTTCCAGCCCGCATTGAAGTTGAACACGGTGTAGCCACCAGCCTTCTCCGTGTTGGACCAGTCGCCCCAGACCGCGCCGCGGTACTTCGCGTCCACGCTGGCCCAGAACGGCCCCTGGTCGTAGCTGAGGCGCAGGTAGCCGGAATTCTTCGGCGTGTTCAGGAAGGTCTTGCCGTTCGTGTCGTAGATGCCGTCGCCCAGCGTGTTGACGTCAGACTTCAGCGTCGCCTTGGAGTAGGTGTAGGTAGCGTAGAGGGTCCAGTTCGGCGTGAACTTGTAGCTGGCCTCACTGCTCACGCCACGCATCTGCACCATGGGCAGCGCCAGGTAGACCGTCTGTCCGGTGTTCTCGTCATAACCCGACACCTGCTTGTTGCGCAGGTTGGAGGCGTAAGCATCCACGTTGGCGGAGAAGCGGGCGCCGTAGTAGCGCCAACCGAGGTCGGCGGTGGTCGCCGTCTCCGGCTTGGTGGAGTAGTTGCCGGAAGACAGCGCACCCGGCGCATTCGCCACCGCGGCGTTCTGCAGCAGCGCGCCATTGATCGGTGCGCGGAAGGTCTTGCCCACGCCGAAGTAGAACTGGTTCTCGTCGTTCAACTGGTACTTGACGCCCGCCGTCGGACTGACCTTGTGGTAGCTGGCGGTGAAGTGGCCGCCGATCTGGCTGTAGTACTTGCGCACCGAGCCGGGCCACTCGTAGTCGTAGCCGCTGCGCTCTTCCCACAGGTAGGCGGCACCGAGGGTGAACGTCCACTTGTCGTTCGGCGTCCAGGTGTCGGTGGCGAAGAACTTGCGCGTATCAGTCTGCGTGTATTCGTTGTAGGTCTTCTGCACCGTGCCGTCCGGATAGCGGATCAGGTCGACCTGGCCCCACAGGTCGGAGGGCACGCCCGTGGCCGGGTCGACCGGGCTGAACACCTGCGCCTGCTGCTGGCGCGGCTTGTCCCACCAGAAGCCGTACTCGAGACTGTTGTCCTCGCCGAAATCCTGATTCAGCTTGGCGATGATGCCGGGCCGATAGGTGTACGAGGTGCTGAGCCCATACGCCAGGTCGGTCCCCTTGAGCTTGCCGTCGCCATTGAGATCCTGGTTGGTGTACTGGTACAGGTTCTGCGTGGACGTCGTTTCCGTGAACGTGGCGCCACTGCCGCCGCCGCCGTAGCCGTACTGGAAGTAGGGCACGACGGACAGGCGCAGGTTGTCGCTCAGCCGGAATTCGCCATCCAGGCTGGCCAGCCAGCTGCGGAACGGATTGACGTGCAGCAGATAGAAGTTCTTGTCGGTGCTGGGGTTGCCGGTCAGCGTGGTGTTGTAGCCGGAGTCGTAGCCGTATTGCGCGATCTGCGCCTTGGTCAGGCTGTCGTAGCTGTTCTTCACCTCGCGGTTGTACTGGAACGAGGCCGAGATGGAATTGTTGTCGTCGATGGTCCAGATCGACTTGCCATCGACCTTGGTCACCTGCATCTGGCCTGCGCCGCGCCACATGTCAGCGGAGTTGTTGGAATACGACACCCAGGAACGCACCGGGCCGGTGTCGCCGGTATTCAGGCGCAGGAAGGTGCGGCGATAATCGTTGCTGCCGAAGGTCTGGCTCACGTCCAGGCCGGCCGTGTGCGGCGGATCGAGCGTGACCCAGGCGATCGAACCGCCCGCGGCGCCGGCAATCGGCGTATCCACGTCCGGGTAGCCCTGCAACACGGTGATGTCGCCCATGTTTTCGGTATCACCGTATTCGGTCGAGTAAATCCTGTAGCTGCCACTGTCGTTGATCGGCGCGCCGTTCACGGTGACGCCGATCTCGTCATTGGTGAAACCGCGAATGCTGTAATTGCCGTCGTTGAGGCCGGTCACGTCGTCGGTGGACGCATCCACGCCGGGAATGCTGTCGATCATCTGCACGAAAGTGCCACCCGGCGCCGCCTTGACGATGGCATCGCGGCTGATCGTGGAAACCGCCTTCGGCGCTGTCTGCACCGACATCAGGCCACCGCCCAACGCCAGGCTCTGGGCCTGCACGGTGACTGCGCCGAGCTGCTGCACGCGACGGGTGTCGTTCGAGGTCGTGGTGTTCGATGTACTCGACACGTTGGCACGCTGCTGCTTGGCCGGGCTGGTCGTGTCGGTGCCGTTCTGGCTAGTGGTGGTTTGTGCCAGCGCCAGGCCCGACGCCATGCAGCAGGCCAGCGCGATCGCCAGGGAAAGATGATTTCGTTTCATTCGTCGGAACCCCATTGGTGGATTTTCATTCGGATTCGACCTGCAACCCCGGAGCAAAGAGTCGGCACTTGGCTCGGACGCCGTGCAGACCTCGCGAGCAGCGCAATCCGTCACCATCCCTGCATGGCCCTGCAGCCGATCGGGCTTATGCAAATGGTTCGGAATGACGCCCATCGCTCGCACGAGCCGGAGCGCATCCATCAATTTCTTGCCATTCCTGCAAGAAAAAACGATTTCTTCAGGCGCAAAAAAACCTGACCCTCTGGGTCAGGTGGATGGATGCGGTTTTACCCGCGCGGCCCGGCAGCGCAAATCACGCCACAACCGCTGAACTCTCTGGGATTCGCCCGTGGAATCCTCAAGCCAATGTTAGCATTTTGGCGAGCTTTCTTGACGACATTTTTACGATTGCCGCCGACCACGCGCAAGTGTCGCCACTCTGTTTATCCCATCACCGGACGCTTCGCAGCAGTCGGCAGCAAACCGAGACCAAGCTGCACGCGGGAGTGGCCCGGCTTCCGTAAATCGCCCGTTCGATGCCGCGCATCTTCACGCATCTCACCGCGGCGGCAATCGCGGCAGTGGAGCCCCGCAAGGAAGCGACAACCGGACTCAGATGTGCAGGTGCAGATACGCCGCCAAACCGCCGAGGAACATCTGCACCGCCATCGCGATCAGCAGCATGCCCATCACGCGCTCCAGCGCGGTCAGCACGCTCTCGCCCAACCAGCGGAACAGGTAGGTGGAGCACAACAGGATCACCGCCGTGGCCAGCCACGCGCCGACCAGCGCGATGGCCCAGTCGGCAGTGCGCCCCGGCTGGGTGTTGGTGAGCAGCAGCAGCGCCGCCATCGCCGAAGGGCCGGCCACGCCAGGGATCGCCATCGGCACGATGAAGGGTTCGCCGCCGCCGGACTTGCCGAAGATGCCGCCGCCGTCCGCCGGCGGAAACACCATGCGGATGCCGATCAGGAACAGCACGATGCCGCCGGCGATGCTGATCGAATCGGGCTTGAGCTGCAGCAGGCTCAGCAGCACCTGCCCGCCCACCAGGAAGCCGAGCAGCACGCCCAGCGCGATCAGCAGCTCGCGCACCATCACGCGGCGCCGGCGCTTCGGCGGCACGTCCTTGAGCAGGCTGAGGAAGATCGGGATGTTGCCCAGCGGGTCCATGATCAGGAACAGCATGATTCCCGCCGACAACGTGGTCATCTGCGTTTCCATCAGCACGCCCCTGTTTGACGATGGCGGTCCGTCATGCAGTTTCCCGCAGATCGAGCACATGGCCGCGCGCCGACGCGGCCTGCGCGCCGAGCAACCAGACCATGGCTTCCGCCGCGGCGTCCGGCAACGGGTGCTGCATCGTGTCCTCGCCGAAGTACGCTTGCCGGCGCAGCCGGGTGCGCATCGGCGCGGGCAGCAGCGCATGCACGCGCAGCGGACTCTCGTCGGTCTCTTCGTGCAGGATGGCGGCAAAGCGCTCCAGTGCCGCCTTCGAGGCGCCGTAGGCACCCCAGTGCGCGCGCGCCAGCCGCTCGGGATCGTCCAGCACGAACACCACCGCGCTGTCGGGCGCCTCCTGCAGCAGCGGCAGGCAGGCCTGGGTCAGCGCGAACGGCGCGTTGACGTTGACGTGCATCGCGCGCAGCCAGTCGTCCGGCTTGTGCATCGCGAGCGGGGTCAGCCCGGCGAAGCTGGCGGCGCAATGCGCGATGCCGTCGAGCCGGCCGAAATCGTGGCGCAGGCCGTCGGCCAGCGCGGCGTACTCGCGCGGCGTGGCGGTTTCCATGTCCAGCGGATGGATCACCGGCTCGGCAAGGCCCTCGGCCAGCATCGCGTCGTACAACTGCTCCAGCTGGCGCTTGCGCTTGCCGCTGACGATGACGGTCGCGCCGGCGCGCGTCGCCGCACGCGCCACCGCGCCGCCGAGGCCGCCGTAGGCGCCGGTGACCAGTACCACGCGACCGGCCAGCGAGGTACGCGCGGGCACCCAGCCCGCGGGAAGCCGCATCGTCGGCAGCGTCATTCCTGCGCCGCCCCAGTCACGTCGCCGGCCATGCGCGCCAGCTCGCCGGAAGCTTCGAGATCCACGACGATATCGCAGCCGCCGATCAGTTCACCCTCGATGAACAGCTGCGGAAAAGTCGGCCAGTTCGCGTAGTGCGGCAGTGCGGCGCGGATCTCCGGATCGGCCAGCACGTTCACCGCGTGGAATGGCGCACCGGCCCGCTGCAGCGCCTGCGCGGCGCGGCTGGAAAAACCGCACATCGGGAACTCCGGCGTGCCCTTCATGAAGAGCACGATGGGGTGCGCGGCGAGCAGCGACTTGATTCGCTCGTTTACGTCCATGGCTGGGTGTTTCATCTTTACAATGCGGACAGATCGGTATTGTATCAGTCGACCACCGGCCGTCGCCGGCCGCCGCGATACCTTCCCCCAGCCACCGTCAAGGAGCCTCTCATGGCGATCGAACTCCCCCCGTTGCCCTACGAAAAGAACGCGCTCGAACCGCACATCTCCGCCGAGACGCTGGAGTACCACTACGGCAAGCATCACCAGGCCTACGTGACCAACCTCAACAAGCTGATCGAGGGCACCGAGTTCGCGGACGCGGCGCTGGAAGACATCATCAGGAAGTCCTCCGGCGGCGTGTTCAACAACGCCGCGCAGATCTGGAACCACACCTTCTACTGGAACTCGCTGGGTCCGAAGGGCGGCAAGGAACCCAACGGCAAGCTGGCCGACGCGATCAGCAAGGCGTTCGGCTCGTTCGAGAAGTTCAAGGAGGAGTTCACCAAATCCGCCGCCGGCAACTTCGGCTCGGGCTGGACCTGGCTGGTGCAGCGCCCGGACGGCGCGCTGGGCATCGTCAACACCTCCAACGCCGCCACGCCGATCACCGGCAGCGACAAGCCGCTGCTCAACGTGGACGTGTGGGAACACGCCTACTACATCGATTACCGCAACGCTCGCCCGAAGTACCTGGAAGCGTTCTGGAACCTGGTGAACTGGGAATTCGCGGCGAAGAACCTCGCCTGACCCCCGCGCCGCACCAAGGCGGAGCCTCGCGGCTCCGCCTTTTTCATGCCCGGGATTCGCCGCGCGCTCGCCGCGCCCGACCGCAATCGCTACAATGCGCCGGTTTGCGCCATCACAATCCGGAGTCCCCATGAGCGACCAGCCCCAGTACCGCCGCATCCTGCTCAAGCTCTCCGGCGAGGCGCTGATGGGCGAGGCCGACTACGGCATCGACCCGAAGGTGATCGGCCGGCTGGCCGAGGAGATCATCGAGGTACGCAAGGCCGGCGTGGAAGTGGGCGTGGTGATCGGCGGCGGCAACATCTTCCGTGGCGAGGGCCTCGCCGCGTCCGGCATGGACCGGGTCACCGGCGACCACATGGGCATGCTGGCCACCGTGATGAACGCGCTGGCGATGGCCGACGCGATCGAGAAGCGCGGCGGCTATGCCCGCGTGATGAGCGCGATCCAGATCCACGACGTGGCCGAGGATTTCATCCGCCGCCGCGCGATCCGCCACATCGAGAAGGGCCGCATCGCGCTGTTCGCGGCCGGCACCGGCAACCCGTTCTTCACCACCGACTCGGCCGCCGCGCTGCGCGCGGTGGAGATCGGCGCGGACCTGCTGCTCAAGGCCACCAAGGTCGACGGCGTGTACACCGCCGATCCCGCCCGCCACCCGGACGCCACTCGCTACGACGAGCTGAGCTACGACGAGGTGATCCAACGCAACCTCAAGGTGATGGACACCGCCGCGATCGCACTGTGCCGCGACCACAACACGCCGCTGCGCATCTACGACATGACCGTGCCGGGCAACCTGCTGCGCATCATGCGCGGCGAACAGGTGGGGACCCTGGTGCACAACTGAAGCACCCGGGCCGCGCCGCCGGCCGCCACGGCCGGCGCTGCTATACTCGCCGGCTAGCCAGATCCACCGGGACACGCCCATGATCAACGACATCAAGACCGATGCCCAGACCCGCATGGGCAAGAGCATCGACGCGCTCAAGCACGAGCTCACCCGCCTGCGCACCGGCCGCGCCAGCACCGCGCTGGTGGACGGCATCAAGGTGCCCGCCTACGGTTCGGAGATGCCGCTGAACCAGGTGGCTTCGGTCGCGCTGGGCGATTCGCGCTCGATCATCATCACTCCGTTCGACAAGAGCCTGGTCGGCCCGGTCGAGAAGGCCATCCTGGCCTCGGACATCGGCATCACGCCCACCACCGCCGGCACCGTGATCCGCCTCAACATGCCGCCGCTCACCGAGGAGCGCCGCAAGGAGTTGGCCAAGCATGTGTCGCACGAGGGCGAGAACGCGAAAATCGCGATCCGCAACGTGCGACGCGATGCGATGCAGAAGCTGAAGGACCTGCTCAAGGACAAGCAGATCAGCGAGGACGAGGAGCGTCGCGCGGACGACGAGATCCAGAAGCTGACCGACCGTTTCGTGAAGGATGTCGACGGTGTGGTGAAGGCCAAGGAAGACGAGTTGATGTCCATGTGATGCGTGCTGCGGCAAACCCGCACGCCGCGCATTCTCCCTCTCCCCTCCGGGGAGAGGGCCAGGGTGAGGGGCCAAGCTTGCGACACCCTCGCAATTCAAGCTCGCTCTGATGCAGCATCACCGCGAGCATCCGCCCCTCATCCGCCCCTTCGGGGCACCTTCTCCCCGGAGGGGAGAAGGAGACAAAAGCCCCTCCCGTCGATGACCAAGACGCCAGCCATCCCCCGCCACATCGCCATCGTGATGGACGGCAACGGCCGTTGGGCGAAGGCGCGCCACCGGCCACGCAGCTTCGGCCACAACGCCGGCCGCAAGGCGGTGCGCGAGGTGGTGGAAGGCTGCCTGCGCGAGGGCGTCGCGGCGCTCACGCTGTTCGCCTTCTCCAGCGAGAACTGGAAGCGGCCCGAGGAGGAAGTCGGCGCGCTGATGGCGCTGTTCGTGCGTGCGCTGGACAAGGAAACCGACGAGCTGCATGCCCAGGGCGTGCGGCTGCGCTTCGTGGGCGACCTGGCCGCGTTCGACGCGCCGCTGCGCGAGCGCATGCAGGCCGCGATGGCGCGCACCGCGGGCAACCGCAAGTTGCAGCTCAATATCGCGGTGAACTACGGCGGCCGCTGGGAGATTGCCCAAGCCGCGCGCGAGGCCGCCGCCGCGGTGGCACGCGGCGAGCTGGCCGTCGCGGCCATCGACGAATCCTCGCTCGACCGTTTCATGTGCCTGGCCGAGCTGCCGCCGCTGGACCTGTTCATCCGCACCGGCGGCGAATGCCGGCTCAGCAACTTCCTGCTGTGGCAGGCGGCCTATGCCGAACTGCATTTCACCGATACCCTGTGGCCGGACTTCGACCAGGCCTGCCTGCACCGGGCGATCGAGGACTATGGCCGACGCGAACGCCGCTACGGTCGCACCGGCGAACAGATCGCCACGGACTCCCAGGGGTAAGCATGCTGTTCCAGCGCGTCCTCACCGCCTTGCTGCTCGCGCCGCTGGCGATCCTGATCATCCTGCTGCTGCCCACGCCGTGGCTCGCCGCGGTCGGTGCCGCACTGTTCCTGGGCGCGCTGGAGGAATGGGCGCGCCTCGCCGGCGTGCGGCAAGCCGTCATGCGCATCGCCCTGCTGGTGGTCGCCGCCGCGCTGTTCGTGCTGCTGTGGTTCGCGCATGCCGGCGCGCTGACGCCGCCGCTGCTGGTGCTGGGCGTGGCGTGGTGGCTGCTGGCCTGCGTGTGGCTGGGGCGTTTCGCGTTCGGCGCGGCGCCGACGCCGGAAAACCGCGCGCTGAAGCTCGTGGCCGGCGTCTTCGTGATGTTCCCCGCCTGGATCGCCGTGATCGCCCTGCACGGTCGCGAGCCGCACGGCCATTGGTGGATGCTGCTGGCCCTGCTCATCGTGTGGGCTGCCGACATCGGCGCGTATTTCAGCGGACGCCGGTTCGGCAAGCGCAAGCTGGCGCCGCAGATCAGCCCCGGCAAGACCCGCGCCGGAGCCTACGGTGCGCTGGTCGCCGGCACCCTGGTGTGCCTTATCGGCGGCTGGTTGCTGGGCGTGCGCGGCGCCGCCCTGCTCGGGCTCGCCGTGCTGGCCGTGCTCACCGTGGCCGCCTCGATCGTGGGCGACCTGCTGGAAAGCCTTATGAAGCGCCATGCACAGGTGAAGGATTCGGGCACGATCTTCCCCGGCCACGGCGGCTTGCTGGATCGCATGGACAGCGTGTTCGCCGCGTTGCCGGTGTTCGCGCTGGGCCTGTGGCTGCTGGGGATATGAAAGGCCGGGAATCGGAAACAGGAAACAGGGAATCGAACCGCGGTGCGCGGCTCGTGCCTCGCGCCAGCAAACTCGCCGATAATCCGCTTTTCCTGTTCCCCATTTCCGACTCCCGATTCCCCCGCAAGAGACAAAGGCCATGAAACGCGTCGCCGTCATGGGCGCCACCGGCTCGATCGGCGCCAGCACGCTGGACGTGATCGCGCGGCATCCGGACCGCTTCCGCGCCAGCGTGCTCAGCGCGCACCGCAACGTGGCGGCGCTGGCGGCGCTGTGCGCCACGCATCGCCCCGAGCTGGCAGTGATCGCCGATCCCGCGCTGGAAGGCGAGCTGGCGCGCCGGCTCGCCGCAACCGGCGTGCGCTGCGAGGTGGCCAGCGGCCATGACGCGCTCACCGCCGCCGCATCCGGCACGTTGTGCGACACCGTGGTGGCCGCGATCGTCGGTGCCGCGGGGCTGGACTCCACGCTTGCCGCCGCGCGGGCGGGCAAGCGCCTGCTGCTGGCGAACAAGGAATCCATCGTGCTCGGTGGCCCACTGCTGCTGGAGGCGCTGCGCGCCGGTGGCGGCACGCTGATCCCGGTCGACTCCGAGCACAATGCGATCTTCCAGTGCCTGCCCGGCGGCCGGCCGGAGCTGGCGAAGAGCGGCGTGCGCCGGCTGATCCTCACCGCCTCCGGCGGCCCGTTCCGCGGTCGCACGCGCGCCGAACTGGCGACGGTGACCCCGGACCAGGCCTGCAAGCATCCGAAGTGGTCGATGGGCCGCAAGATCTCGGTGGATTCGGCCACCCTGATGAACAAAGGCCTGGAGGTGATCGAGGCCCACCACCTGTTCGGCGCGGACGCCGCTGCGATCGAGGTGGCGGTGCACCCGCAGAGCCTGGTGCACTCGCTGGTGGAATACGTGGACGGTTCGGTGCTGGCCCAGCTCGGCAACCCGGACATGCGTACCGCGATCGCCCATGCGCTCGCGTGGCCCGAACGCGTGGAATCCGGCGTGGCGCCATTGGATCTCGCCCACTGCGGCGCACTGGAGTTCGAGGCGCCGGACCTCGACACTTTCCGCTGCCTCGCCCTCGCCTACCAGGCGCTGCGCGCGGGTGGCGACGCGCCGGCGATCCTGAACGCGGCGAACGAAGTAGCGGTGGAGGCCTTCCTGGCCGGCGCCCTGCCGTTCCTCGCCATCGCCGAGGTGGTGGAGGGCGTGCTGGCGGAACTGCCGCCGCTTGCCGTGGTCGATGTGGAGTCTCTGGTCGCACGCGACGGCGAGGCGCGGGCCGCGGCCCGGCGCCAGTTGCAAGGAGCCTGCTCATGATTCCCAAGTACCCCGTGTTGTCTTCGAGTGGCCGTCAGGTGGTGGTGGTGCGTGGCGCCGAGCCTGCCTGGCCGGCAGGTCAAGCTACGCGCTACCGCATGGCGGCCACTCGATGACAACCCGAAGGGCCGGGTCTGTTTGCCCGCATCCCTGCGTCATCACTCGGTCGTGGACGGACGTCCACTTCCTCGTTCTTCCTTGGCCTGCGCGCAAACAGTTCCCGGCGCGGAGCACTTGGGAACCATGAGCAGGCTCCCGAGTCTTGCTGATATCCTGTCACCCTTGATTTCCCGCCACGGCGCTTGATGACTTCCTTCTTCGGCTCGGTATTCTGGTTGCTGGTCACGCTGGGCGTGCTGGTGACCTTCCATGAGTTCGGCCATTACTGGGTCGCGCGCCGCTGCGGCGTGAAGGTGCTGCGCTTCTCGGTGGGCTTCGGCAACGCGGTGTGGAAGCGCATCGGCCGCGACGGCTGCGAATACCGGATCGCCGCAATCCCGCTGGGCGGCTACGTGAAGATGCTGGACGCCCGCGAGGGCGTGGTGCCGCCGCAGTTCGAGAGCCAGGAATTCACCACGCAGCCGGTGTGGAAGCGCATCCTGATCGTGCTGGCCGGACCGGGCTTCAACCTGATCTTCACCGTGGCCGCGCTGTGGCTGATGTTCATGCTGGGCCGGCCCGACGCGGCGCCGATCGTCACCGCCAAGCCGCAGAGCATGGCGGCGGTTGCGGGCATCCAGCCGGGCGACCGCATCCTCAGCGTCGACGGCCGCGAGGTGACCACCTGGAGCGATTCGCTGGATGCGGTGGCCAATGCCCTGCTGGGCCGCACCCCGCTGCCGCTGGACATACGCGACCCCGACGGCGCGCAGCGTCAGCTCGTGTTCCCGCTGGACAAGCTGCCACCCGGCCAGACCATCGATCAGTACTTCACCACCCTGGGTCTTCGGCTGGCATCGCCGCCCGCGGTGGCGGCCACCGTGCTGGACGGCCAGCCTGCCGCGCTGGCCGGCATGCAGGGCGGCGACCGCATCCTCAGCGTGGACGGCAAGCCGGTGGCGGATTTCGAGACGCTGGGCAAGCTGGTGCAGCAGGACGCGGCGGTGTCGCCGAAACTGGCGATCGTGGTCGAGCGCAACGGCCGGACGATTCCGCTGGAAGTGGTGGCGGAACGCGAGTCGCTGCAGGGCCGGCCTGCCGACTGGATGATAGGCATCGGCGCACCACCGATGGAAACCGCCACGCTGCGCTACGGCCCGCTGCGCGCGCTGCACGAGGCGCTGACCGGCACCTGGCGCCAGGTCACCCAGACCTTCGGCATGATAGCCAAGATGCTGGGTGGCGAGGCTTCCACCAAGAACCTGTCCAGCGTGATCGGCATCGCGCAGATGGCCAACGCCAGCGCCCACATGGGCCTGGCCTGGTTCCTGCAGTTCCTCGCCATGGTCTCGCTGAGTCTGGCGGTGCTGAACCTGCTGCCGATCCCCGTCTTGGATGGCGGCCACCTGCTGTATTACCTTATCGAGTTGCTCAAGGGCAGCCCGCTCAGCGAGCAGGCCATGGCGATCGGCCAGTACATCGGGCTGGTGCTGCTGTTCAGCCTGATGGGCCTGGTGTTCTACAACGACATCCATCGCCTGCTGCTGTCGTGACGCCGATGCTCCGTGCCCCCGGTTCGTCGACGCTGCAAACGTTCGTGCCAGCCGCGCCATCGCGCGGCGGCTTGCTGCACCCGGTGCCCCTCGCGGGCACCTGCTCTTTCTCGCGGCAGGGCCCTGCCCTGCCGCGTGCCTTGATCGGGCCGGCGGCCTGATCGAAACCCTCCACCGGAATCGACGATGAAGCGTATCGCCGCCCTGCTGCTGCTTGCCTCCCTCTCCGCCAACGCGCTTGCCTTCGATCCGTTCGTGATCTCGGATATCCGCATCGACGGCCTCTCGCGCATCTCCGCCGGCACGGTGTTCAACTACCTGCCGATGAGCCGCGGCGACCGCATGACCGACGCCACCGCGCAGCGGGCGATCCGTGCGCTGTACCAGACCAAGTTCTTCAGCGACGTGGAGATGGAGCGCGACGGCAACATCCTGGTGATCAAGGTGGTGGAGCGGCCGTCGATCGCCAAGCTCACCATCCGCGGCAACAAGGACATCAAGACCGACGACCTCAAGAAGGGCCTGAAGTCGATCGGCCTGGCCGAGGGCGAGACCTTCGACCGGCTGGCGCTGGACAACGTGCAGCAGGAGCTGATCCACCAGTACTACAACCGCGGCAAGTACAGCGTCTCGGTGATCCCGCACGTGGTGCGGCTGGAACGCAACCGCGTGACGATCGACATCGAGATCCGCGAAGGCCAGGTGGCGAAGATCAAGGAGATCAACATCGTCGGCAACCACGCGTTCACCGACAAGCAGATCCGCGACGGCTTCGAGCTGGGCACGCCGAACTGGATGTCCTGGTATTCCAAGAACGACCAGTACTCGCGCGAGAAGCTCTCCGGCGATCTGGAGAAGCTGCAGTCCTACTACATGGACCGCGGCTACGCCGACTTCGGCGTCGATTCCACCCAGGTGACGATCGCGCCGGACAAGCAGTCGATGTACATCGCCGCCGACGTCAAGGAAGGCGAGATCTACAAGATCTCCGACGTGAAGCTGCTCGGCACCTTGGTACTGCCGGAAACCACGCTGCGCCAGCTGGTGTTCGTCAAGCCGGGCGAGGTGTTCAACCGCGGCGCGATCGAGGCCAGCACCAAGGCGATCAAGGCGCTGCTGGCCAACATCGGCTACGCCTACGCCAAGGTCACGCCGTATCCCAAGCTCGACAAGGACAAGCGCACCGTCGACCTCACGCTCTACATCGAACCGGGCCAGCGCGTGTACGTGCGCCGGGTGGTCTTCGAGGGCAACACGCGCACCGAGGACGACGTGCTGCGCCGCCAGATGCGCCAGCTCGAGGGTTCCTGGTACTCGCAGGCGGCGATCGACCGCTCGAAGATCCGCCTGCAGCAGCTGGGTTACTTCAAGAAGGTCGACATCGACAAGAAGAAGGTGGCGGGCTCGGACGACCAGGTCGACGTCACCGTCAAGGTCGAGGAGCAATCCGCCGGCAGCCTGCAGTTCGGCGTCGGCTACTCGCAGTACTCGGGCATCATCCTGTCCGCCTCGGTATCGCAGCGCAATCTGTTCGGCACCGGCGACAGCGTGTCGGTGAGCGGCGAGCGCAGCAGCTACTACACTAAGTTCAACGTCAACTACTACAACCCCTCGCTCACCGACAACGGCGTGGGCATCGGCTACAGCGCCACCTACTCCAAGACCGACTACGGCAACGTCGACAACAGCGAGTTCGCGAACTACTCCACCAGCCAGAAGGCGGTCTCCACCTACCTCGGCATCCCGATCACCGACTTCCAGAGCATCCGCGCGGGCATCGGCCTCAGCAGCAACAAGATCAACTCGATCCCCGGCTACACGCCGCAGCAGCTGGTCGACTACCAGAACGAGATCGGCAACTACACCGTCCACTCGACGATCGGCACACTGGGCTGGAACCTCGATACCCGCAACGGCTACTGGGCGCCCACCCGCGGCGGCGTGCTGTCGCTGAACGCCGAGGTGGCGCTGCCCACCTCCACCGTGAAGTACTGGAAGCTGACCGGCGAGGCGAACCACTACTGGCCGATCGGCCACGGCTTCGTGCTCTATCTCGACGGCCAGGTGGGCTACGGCAAGACCTACGGCCAGAACGGCATCAGCGACACGCAATTCGACCAGCTCAAGGCCGCCTACGCTGCCAACGGCCAGACCCTCACCGACGTGCGCAACGACTTCCCGTTCTGGGAGAACTTCTACTCCGGCGGTGTACGCGACGTGCGCGGCTTCCAGGACAACACCCTGGGCCCGCGCATCTGTTCCGGCACCGGCACGCCCGACGCGAGCGGCACCTGCAGCGGCAGCTACTACTCGTATGCGCAGCCGATCGGCGGCGCATTCAAGGTGTTGGGCACGGCGGAGCTGTACCTGCCGCTACCCTTCCTCAAGGACGTCAACACCGCCCGCGTGTCCTGGTTCGTCGACGTGGGCAACGCCTACGCGAACTGGCAGAGCTTCAGTGCCAGCACCCTGCGTGCCTCCACCGGCCTGTCGCTGCACTGGCAGGCACCGATCGGCCCGATGATCATCAACTTCGCGCTGCCGTTCCGCACCCAGGCCGACGACGGCCACTACGAGGAACGCATCCAGTTCACCTTCGGCTCCACGTTCTGACCGGGCGGAACCACGTCGCACCAGCGAAAAGCGCGGCTTGCCGCGCTTTTCGCTTTTTGGTCCCGGCCGATACAATCACGAGCCGCCGCGGAGACACCATTGAGCCAGCATCCCAGCCATACCCTTGCCAGCCACTCCCTTGCAGAGCTGGCCGAACGCTTCGGCCTGCGCCTGCAGGGCGACGGCAGCCGCCGCATCGAGGGCGTCGCCACGCTCGCGCATGCGCACGCTGGACAGGTCAGCTTCCTCTCCACCGGCAAGTACGCCGCGCAACTGGCCGCCACCGGCGCCGGCGCGGTGATCCTGCGCGAGGAACACCTGGCCGACTGCCCGGTCGACGCGCTGATCGCCGCCGATCCCTACGTGGCCTACGCGAAGATCGCCGCGCTGTACGAACGCCTGCCCGCCGCCGCCCCCGGCATCCATCCCAGCGCGGTGGTGGACCCCGGCGCGAAGGTCGCCCCCGGCGCCAGCATCGGCCCGTGCTGCGTGATCGAGCGCGGCACGACGGTCGAGGACGGTGCCGTGCTCGGCCCGCACTGCATCGTGGGCGAGGACTGCACGGTGGGCGCGCAGTCGCGCCTGGTGGCGCGCGTCACCCTGGTGACGCGGGTGACGCTGGGCCGGCGCGTGCTGGTGCATCCCGGCGCGGTGATCGGTTCGGACGGCTTCGGTCTCGCCTTCGAGCGCGACCACTGGCTGAAGATCCCCCAGCTCGGCGGCGTGCGCATCGGCGACGACTGCGAGATCGGTGCCAACACCACGATCGACCGCGGTGCGCTGGACGACACCGTGCTGGAGGAAGACGTCCGCCTCGACAACCAGATCCAGATCGCCCACAACGTGCACGTGGGCGCGCACACCGCGATGGCCGGCTGCGCCGCAGTGGCCGGCAGTGCCAGGATCGGCCGCTGGTGCCAGATCGGCGGCAATGCCGGCGTGCTCGGCCATCTGGAACTGGCCGACCGGGTTACCATTACCGCCAAGAGCCTGGTCACGCACTCGATACGCGAACCGGGCGAGTATTCCTCCGGCACGCCGCTGCAGGACAACCGCCAGTGGCGCAAGAGCGCCGCCCGCTTCAAGCACCTGGACGATTTCGCGCGCCGCCTCTTGGCGCTGGAAAAGGACAAGAACAATGAGTGACGCCCCCGCCCCCGTGACCCTGCCGGTGAACGTGGAACAGATCCAGCAACTGCTGCCGCACCGCTATCCGTTCCTGCTGGTCGACCGCGTGATCGAGATCGTGCCCGACCAGAGCGTCGTGGCACTGAAGAACGTCACCATCAACGAGCCGTTCTTCAACGGCCACTTCCCCGGCCACCCGGTGATGCCTGGCGTGCTGATCGTGGAGGCGATGGCGCAGACCGCCGGCTTGCTGACCCAGCTCAGCAACCGCATGAAAGGCAATACCGCCAACCCGCTGTTCTACCTGGTCAAGGTGGACAACGCGCGCTTCAGCGCGCCGGTGGTGCCGGGCGACCAGCTGCGGCTGGAAGTATCGGTGAAGCGCGTGATGCGCGGCATGGGCCTGTTCGCGGCGCGCACCCTGGTGGACGGCAAGGAAGTGGCCAGCTGCGAACTGATGTGCGCGGCGAGGTCGGAAAAATGACCCAAGCCGCCTCGACCCACCCCACTGCGCAGGTCGATCCCGCCGCGAAGATCGGCGCCAACGTCGCCATCGGCGCTTACAGCGTGATCGGCGCCGAGGTGGAGATCGGCGACGGCACGGTGATCGGCCCGCACGTGGTGATCGAGGGGCCGACCCGGATCGGCCGCGACAACCGCATCGCGCAGTTCGCCTCCATCGGCGGCGATCCGCAGGACAAGAAATTCGCCGGCGAGCGCAGCGAGCTGGTGATCGGCGACCGCAACCTGATCCGCGAGTTCGTCACCATCAACCGCGGGACCGGCGAGGGCGGCGGCATCACCCGAATCGGCGACGACAACTGGCTGCTCGCCTACGTGCACGTCGCGCACGACTGCCAGGTCGGCAACCACGTGGTGTTCTCCAACTACTCGGCGCTGGCCGGGCACGTGGAGATCGGCGACTGGGTGATCATCTCCGGCTACGCCGGCGTGCACCAGTTCTGCAAGGTCGGCGCGCACGCCTTCATCGCGATGGGCTGCTTGGTCGGCTCCGACGTGCCGCCGTTCCTGATGATGGCGAACGAGCAGCACGGCCGCCCGCGCGGCATCAATAGCGAAGGCCTGAAGCGCCGCGGCTTCGACGGCACGCGCGTCAGCGCGATCAAGCGCGCCTACCGCACCCTGTACATGGCCGGCCTGTCGCAGGCCGAGGCGCGCGAGCAACTCGTCGCGCAGGCCGAGGACAGCGCCGACGTGCGCGCGATGCTCGACTTCATCGATCGCAGTGAACGCGCACTCGCCCGCTGATATGCGCGCAGCGCATATCAGCAAATCAGGCAAGCGCGCCTGCCTTTGTTCTGACAGCTGAACCATGCCGACCGCAGAAGCCACCGGAGCCCCGCTCATCGCCCTCCTCGCCGGCGAAGACTCCGGCGACCAGCTCGGCGCGGACCTGATCGCGGCGTTGCGCAAGCGCTACCCGCACGCGCGTTTCGTCGGCATCGGCGGCAAGCGCATGCAGGCGCAGGGCTTCGAATCCTGGTACGACATCCGCGAACTGTCGCTGTTCGGCCTCGCCGAAGTGGTGTCGCACCTGCCGCGCCTGCTGGAACTGCGCAAGGCGCTGGTCGCGCGCCTGCTCGCCGCCCAGCCCGCCGTGGTGGTCGGCATCGACGCGCCGGATTTCAACCTCGGCGTGGAGCGGCGGCTCAAGCGGGCCGGCCTGCGCACCGTGCATTACGTCAGCCCCTCGGTGTGGGCCTGGCGCGAAAAGCGCGCCGCGAAGATCGGCCGTTCGGCCGACCGCGTGCTGTGCCTGTTCCCGATGGAGCCGGCGATCTACGCAAGGCACGGCATCGATGCCCGTTTCACCGGCCATCCGCTGGCCGACCGTTTTCCGCTGGTTTCCGACCGCGCCGCCGCGCGCGCAGCACTGCAGCTGCCGCAGGACGCACCCGTGCTGGCCGTGCTGCCCGGCAGCCGCGGGAACGAACTGGCGCGGCTGGGCGAACCCTTCCTCGACGCCGCACGCCGCGTGGCCGCAGCCCTGCCCGGGCTGCGCGTGGTGATCCCCGCCGCCAATCCGCGCATGCTGGAACGGCTGCGCGCCCTGATCGCCGGGACGCCGCAGGATGCCGCCGCGCTGCAGCTGCTGGACGGGCAGGCCCACGAGGCGATGCAGGCCGCCGACGTGGTGCTGCTGGCCTCCGGCACCGCCACGCTGGAGGCGATGCTGGCCAAGCGGCCGATGGTGGTGGGTTACCGCGTCGCGCCCGCCAGCTACCGCATCGCCAAGCTGCTGCGCATGCTCAAGACCGACGTCTACGCGCTGCCGAACATCCTCGCCCGCGCCTGCGGCATGGGCGAGCACGTGGTGCTGGTACCCGAACTGATGCAGGACGACTGCACCGCCGCGAAACTCGCCGACGCCGTGCTCGCGCTGTTCAACGACAGCGAACGCCGCGGCGCCATCGTGGCGGCGTTCGAGCAGTTGCACCGTGCCTTGCGCGCGGAGCTGGAGGGCGGCGCGGCGGAAGCGGCGGCCGGGGCGATTGGGGAGTTGATGCAGCGCGAATCATCTCCTGCTTCCTTGGGCGGAGAGGCGTAGCTTTTCTCCTTACTCTCCCGGAAGCAAAGAGGAGGCACATGATCTTCTCCCTCTCCCCGCCGGGGAGAGGGCTGGGGTGAGGGGACAAGCTGGCGATAGGGTTGCTTCAAGGCATGCTCCGATGCCGCCCTTCACAAACCCCGGCCCCTCACCTCAATTCTCTCCCCGGAGGGGAGAGGAGGCGAACGCGCTGTGCAGCTCCGTTCCCACCAACACCTCTGCAGCCATGAGTACCCCGACCTTGCCAAACAATGGTTTTTTAAGAGCGGGGGTGGACGAGGCCGGTCGCGGTCCCTTGGCCGGCCCGGTGGTGGTGGCTGCGGTGATCCTCGACCCCGCCCGTCCCATCGCCGGCCTGGACGACTCCAAGAAGCTCAGCGAGAAGCGGCGCGAAACGCTGTATCCGCAGATCGTCGAATGCGCGCTGGCGCACTGCGTGATCGTGGTGGAGGCGGAGGAGATCGACCGGCTCAACATCTTCCAGGCCACCATGGCCGGCATGAGCCGCGCCGTGGCCGGCCTCGTGCCGGCCGCGCGGGAGGCGCTGGTGGACGGCAACAAGCTGCCGAAGGGTCTGCCCTGCCCCGGCCGCGCCATCGTGGGCGGCGATGCGCTGGAACCCGCGATCAGCGCCGCGTCCATCCTGGCCAAGGTGAGCCGCGACCGGCTGATGGTGGCGCTGGATGACGTCCATCCCGGCTACGGCTTCGCCGTGCACAAGGGCTACCCCACGCCGGCCCACCTGGCCGCACTGCAGCGGCTCGGTCCCTGCGTGCAGCACCGGCGCAGCTTCGCGCCGGTGCGCGTGTTGCTGGATCAGGCAACGCTGTTCCGCGACGGCCCCGATTGCTGATCGCCCGCCGGTGAGATTCATCGGCATAGGCCATCGGTCTATGCAACTTTTCTCCGCGCGGGAGCATCATTCACTACAGGAAGCCCGTCCGCATGGACGCGTCCGCAGCAGCGGCGACGTCCCGCCAGAGCTGACCCGCCGATTGCTGCCAACGTTGCGCACAACGCGCATCGCCCATCGCAGGAGTCGTGCCATGATGCTCCCGTCCAACCATCCGACCGCTTCCCCCGTGCCGGCCGGCATGCCCGTACCGGTGCAGGCTGAACCCGCCACCGGCGGCGCCGATGAAAACCTGCCGCTGCATGCCGACTACAACCTCCATCCGCTGAAGGTGGACAGCCTCGGCCACTACCTGCCACCCAGCGAGGAACCGGAGGAAGAACGCTTCCATGTCCGTTGAGCGGCGATGCTTCCCCTGCCCCGCGCCGCTCGCTACGCTGGCGACGCTACCCGGGGGAAGGGATGACATGCGCCGTATCGCCGCCGTACTGCTCGGACTGATGTTCTGCGTGGCCGTCCACGCGCATGTGCAACCGGGCGACACGCCGCCGGACGCGCTGGGCACGACCCAGGACGGCCACGAGGTGACGGTTTCGTCGCTGCGCGGCAAGGTCGTGGTGGTCAGTTTCTGGGCCACCTGGTGCGGTTACTGCATGAAGGAAATGCCGGTGCTGGCGAACCTGCAGTCATTGGCGACCCGGCGTGGCCTGCCGTTGCAGGTAGTCACCGTCAACTATCGCGAGGATCGGCGCGTCTTCGTGAACACCGTGCGCGCCCTGCGCCCGCGCTTGCCCGGCCTGCTGATGACCTGGGACCGCGATGGCGCACTGGGCAGGCCCTACGGCAGCGACAAGGGCATTCCGCTGATGGTGATGCTGCGTCGCGACGGCACGGTGGCGCACGTCCACATCGGCTACGGTGAAGACATGCTCGACACCTTGGTGGGCGAGATCAACGAGTTGCTCGCCGGGACCACAGCCACATCCGCCGTCGGCCACGCCGGCGGCAGCCTGTAGCCCCCCTCGGCGACTTTCGATCACCGGAATCCAGCCGCCGCCCCGCGGCAGGCGCGTCGCGCGGAAGTCAATCTTGCCGCTGGCTCGGGTGCCGGTTAGCCTGCATGGATTCACCGCGTCGATCCGCATGCCCGCACGCTTCGTCCATACCCACCTGCACAGCGAGTATTCGCTGGTCGATTCGACCATCCGCATCAAGGCGCTGGTCGCCGCCTGCGTTCAGGCAGGCATGCCGGCAGTGGCGCTCACCGACGAATGCAACATGTTCGCGCTGGTGAAGTTCTACAAGGCCTGCAGCGCGGCGGGCATCAAGCCGATCTGCGGCAGCGACCTGTGGATAGCCGCGCCGGACGATCCGCGCCCGTGGCGACTCACCCTGCTGTGCCAGCATCGCGAGGGTTACCTCAACCTGTCGCGGCTCGTCTCGCGCGCCTGGCAGGAGGGCCAGCACGGTGGCCGCGCGCTGGTCGAGGCCGGCTGGCTCAGCGCCGCCGCGACGGATGGCCTGATCGCCCTACTCGGCCGCGAGAGCGAGGTGGCGCGCAGCGCGCTGACGCAAGGCCACGATGCCGCGCTGGCGAAGCTGCGCCCGCTGGCGAAGCTGTTCCCCGACCGCCTGTATCTCCAGCTCACACGCTGTGGCCGCGAGGGCGAGGAAACCTGGAACCAGGCTGCGCTGGCGCTGGCCGCCGAACTCGGCTTGCCGGTACTCGCCGGCAACGACGTACGCTTCCTCAAAAGCGATGACTTCGAGGCGCACGAGGCGCGCGTGTGCATCCACCAGGGCCGCGTGCTGGCCGACCCCAAGCGTCCGCGCGACTACAGCGATCAGCAGTACCTGAAATCCCCGGAGGAAATGGCCGAGCTGTTCACGGACGTCCCCGAGGCGCTGGAAAACACCGTCGAGCTGGCGAGGCGCTGCAACCTCGAACTGAAGTTCGGCGCCTACTACCTGCCCGATTTCCCCGTACCCGCGGGCTACGACCTCGACAGCTACATCCGCGAACTGGCGCGGCAAGGCCTGAAGGAACGCCTCACCGCCGCGCCGCTCGCGCCCGGCCACACGCTGGCCGACTACGAGGCGCGGCTGGAACGCGAGCTGGACGTCATCATCAAGATGGGCTTCCCCGGCTACTTCCTGATCGTGGCGGACTTCATCAACTGGGGCAAGCAGAACGGCATCCCGGTCGGCCCGGGCCGCGGTTCGGGCGCCGGCTCGCTGGTGGCGTGGGTGCTGAAGATCACCGACCTCGACCCGCTGCAGTTCAACCTGCTGTTCGAGCGCTTCCTCAATCCCGAACGCGTGTCGATGCCCGACTTCGACATCGACTTCTGCATGGACCGCCGCGACGAGGTGATCGACTACGTGGCGCGCAAGTACGGCCGCGACCACGTCAGCCAGATCATCACCTACGGCTCGATGGCGGCGAAGGCGGTGCTGCGCGATTCCGGCCGCGTGCTCGGCATGGGCTACGGCGCGGTGGACAAGATCGCCAAGCTGATCCCGCCGCGCCCGCTCGACCTCACGCTGTCCGACGCGCTGGGCCGCAGCGAGAAGTCGCAGAAGGAGAAGGACCGCGTCGTCAAGGAGTTCTGCGAGCTGTACGCGCAGGACGAGGACGAGGCGCGCCCGCTGATCGACCTCGCGCTGAAGCTGGAAAGCCTCACCCGCAACGTCGGCAAGCACGCCGGCGGCGTGGTGATCGGCCAGAAGGCGCTCACCGAATACGCGCCGCTGTATTGCGAAGCGGGCGGCGGCGGCGTGGTCACCCAGTACGACAAGGACGACGTGGAAGCCGTCGGCCTGGTGAAGTTCGACTTCCTCGGCCTGCGCACGCTCACCATCATCGACTGGGCGGTGAAGGCGATCAACGTGCGCCGCGCGCAGACGCAACCCCATCCGCCTGTAGGGCACCTTCCCCTGCCCGCAGGGGAAGGGACGTCGCAGCAGCCGGCGGCGGCCTACGATCCGCTGGGCGAAGAACCGCTGGACATCGCCAAGTTGCCGCTGGACGACGCCGCCACCTACGCCGAGGTCTTCGCCAAGGCGAAGACGGTTGCCATCTTCCAGTTCGAATCGTCGGGCATGCAGCGCATGCTGAAGGACGCGAAGCCCGACCGCTTCGACGACCTCATCGCGCTGGGTGCGCTGTACCGCCCCGGCCCGATGGACCTGATCCCCAATTTCGTGGCGCGCAAGCACGGCCGCGAGGAAGTGGTGTACCCCGACCCGCGCGTCGAGCCGATCCTGAAAGAGACCTACGGCATCATGGTCTACCAGGAGCAGGTGATGCAGATGGCGCAGATCGTCGGCGGCTACACGCTCGGCGGCGCCGACCTGCTGCGCCGCGCGATGGGCAAGAAGAAAGTCGAGGAGATGGCGAAGGAGCGCGCCAAGTTCCGCGAGGGCGCGGCGAAGGACGGCGTCGGCAGCGACAAGGCCGACGAAATCTTCGACGTGATGGAGAAATTCGCCGGCTACGGCTTCAACAAGTCGCACGCCGCCGCGTATGCACTGGTCTCCTACCAGACCGCCTGGCTGAAGGCGCATTACCCCGCCGAATTCATGGCGGCCACGATCTCGTCGGACATGGACAACACCGACAAGGCGGTGACCTTCATCGACGAGTCCAAGGCGATCGGCCTCGCCGTGCTGCCGCCGGACGTGAACGCCTCGGATTACATGTTCGTGGCGACCAAGTCCAAGGAAATCCGCTACGGCCTGGGCGCGATCAAGGGCGTGGGCCAAGGCGCCTGCGAATCCATCGTCGCGGAACGCCAGCGCGGCGGCGCGTACAAGGATCTCGCCGACTTCTGCCGGCGCGTCGATCCCACCAAGCTCAACCGGCGCGTGCTGGAGGCCCTGATCCTGTCCGGCGCGCTGGATGCGCTGGCGCCGAACCGTGCCAGCCTGACGCTGCAACTGCCCGACGCGATCAAGGCCGCCGAGCAGCACCTGCGCGACCGTCAGTCCGGCCAGAACGACATGTTCGGCGCCGCGATGGGCGCATCCGCGCCGGTAGTGCAGATCGAGTTGCCCACCGCGCCCGACTGGCCGCTCGAACAAAAGCTGCAGGGCGAGCGCGACACGCTGGGCCACTACCTCTCCGGCCATCCCGTCGATCCCTGGCGCGAGGAGCTGGCCCAGCTCGCCACCTGCCCCTTGGGCGAGATCGTCGAGCGTTATCAGCCGCCACGGCCACGCAAGAACGACGGCGACGACGGCAACCGCTTCCGCCGCGGCCCGGACACGCCGTGGACCGCGGCCGGCATGGTGGTGGCCGTGCGCAAGCGCGGCGACAGCGACGCCTTCGTGCGGCTGGAGGACGGCACCGGCGCGATCGAGGTGAGCTTCTTCGGCGAGCTGTACCAGCAGGTGGCGCCGCTGCTGGTGCGCGACGAGTTGCTGATCGTCGAAGGCGGCCTGCGCATCGACGAATTCTCCGGTGGCGGCTTCCAGATTCGCGCACGCAGCGCCACCACTCTGGCCGATGCCTGCCGGCGCCATGCGCGCCTGCTGCAGGTGAAAGTGAACGGCATCGGCCCGGGCTTCGCGGAACAACTGCGGCAGACCCTGGCCGGCTTCCGCGGCGGCCGCGCCAGCGTCAGCCTGCACGGCTACCACAACGGCACGGCGCAGGCCGACCTGGAGCTCGGCGAGGAGTGGCGGGTGGAGGCCATTCCCGACCTGCTGCGCGCGGTGCGGGCGTTGCCGGGGGTGACGGCTGCGCGATTGCGGATGGTGAAGGGCGAGAGCTGAGACGCTCGGCCCGGGTTGTTTACTCGTCATTCCTGCGAGGAGCCTTTCAACAGCCGAAGGCTGGTCAAGCAGGACAAGCGCGGAGCGCGCAGAACGCCCACAAGGCGCCCCCGAAGGGGCGAGCGCAGCGAGTCATCCAGTGTCTTTGGCTTCCGCTCGCAGACATACGCCAGAGCCAGAGCCTTTATTGATCCCGAAAGCCGCCTTCCTGGCGGTTTTCGGGTCGGTACAGCCGGCCACAGGCCGACTGCACCTCCGCTGCGCAGGCGCTGAAGCGCCTGGGCACGGGCGGCACATCCATGTGCCGCAACCTCGCTCCGCCCGGAGTGCCGGGATACCCATACGCCGCCGTTCCCGCCTTTTTCACACGCCCAGTATACTGCCGGGCTTCCGTGCCATGAACCTCGGCGAATGAATCCCAACTTCCTCGATTTCGAACAACCCATTGCCGAGCTCGAGGCGAAGATCGAGGAGTTGCGCCATACCAGCAACGGCCAGGCGCTGAACATCGACGAGGAAGTCGGCCGGCTGCGCGAGAAGCTCAAGCTCAAGACCAACGACATCTTCAAGAACCTGAGTTCCTGGCAGATCGCCCAGCTGTCGCGCCACCCGGCGCGGCCGTACACCCTCGATTACATCGGCGTGATGTGCGAGGAATTCCACGAACTGGCCGGCGACCGCATGTACGCCGACGACGGCGCGATCGTGGGCGGCCTGGGCCGCATCAACGGCCGCGCGGTGATGATCGTGGGCCACCAGAAGGCGCGCGACACCAAGGGCAAGCTCCGGCGCAACTTCGGCATGCCGCGACCCGAGGGCTACCGCAAGGCGCTGCGCCTGATGAAGATGGCCGAGCGCTTCGGCCTGCCCGTGCTCACCCTGATCGACACCATGGGCGCCTACCCCGGCATCGGCGCCGAGGAACGCGGCCAGAGCGAGGCGATCGCGCGCAACCTGCTGGAAATGGCCGACCTCAAGACGCCGATCATCTGCACCGTGATCGGCGAAGGCGGCTCCGGCGGCGCGCTGGCGATCGGCGTGGGCGACCGCACCAACATGCTGCAGTACTCGACCTATTCCGTGATCACCCCGGAAGGTTGCGCCACCATCCTGTGGCGCAGCGCCGAGCGCGCCAAGGACGCCGCCGAGGCACTGGGCCTCACCGCGCCACGCCTGCTGGAACTGGGTCTGATCGACAAGCTGATCCGCGAACCGCTGGGCGGCGCCCACCGCAACCCGCGCTCGATGGCGATCCGCCTCAAGGCCGTGCTGATGAACCAGCTCGACGAACTGCAGGCGATGCCGACGGCCGACCTGCTGGAACAGCGCTACCGCCGCCTGCGCAGCTACGGCGCGTTCCAGGAATAAACGCCGCCGCGATACGCCCGGCGCTACCATCGACGGCACACAGACTGCCGGGAACCGCCATGGCCCACGACAAGCTCGCCGTACTGATCGACGCCGACAACGCGCGCCCGGCCATCGTCGAAGGCCTGCTGGCCGAAATCGCCAAATACGGCACCGCGCACGTCAAGCGCATCTACGGCGACTGGACCAAGCCCGACCTCAACGGCTGGAAGGACGCGCTGCTGCGCCACTCGATCCAGCCGATCCAGCAGTTCCGCTACACGGTGGGCAAGAACGCCACGGACTCGGCGATGATCATCGACGCGATGGACCTGCTCTACGGCGGACGCTTCGACGGCTTCTGCATCGTCTCCAGCGACAGCGACTTCACCCGGCTCGCCTCGCGCATACGCGAGTCCGGGCTCACCGTCTATGGTTTTGGCGAACGCAAGACGCCCGAGCCGTTCCGCACCGCCTGCGACAAGTTCATCTACACCGAAGTGCTGGCAGGCACCGGCGAAAGCGAACCCGAGGCCGCGCCGAAGCCGCGCTCGGCCAAGGAGCTGCGCGGCGACGCGCGCCTGATGAACCTGCTGCGCGGCGCCATCGAGGCGGCCTCCGACGAGGCCGGCTGGGCCAGCCTCGGCGCGGTCGGCAGCATCGTCAACAAGCAGTCGCCCGACTTCGATCCGCGCAACTACGGCTATGCCAAGCTCAGCGGCCTGATCAAGGGCATCGGCCTGTTCGAGACCGAGGAGCGCCACATCGGCAACGGCAAGCACCTCTACGTGCGGCCCCGCAACAGCAAGAAGTGAAGCGCACGCTGCCCGCACACCTCGCCGCCGCGCTGGCGGAAATCCCCGACGCCGTGCTCTGCGTGGCCTACAGCGGCGGCCCGGATTCCACCGCCCTGCTGCACGCGTTGGCACAACTGCCCGCGGCGCGCGAACGCGGCTTGCGTGCCCTGCACGTCGACCACGGCCTGCAAGCGGACAGCGCGGCCTGGGCCGAGCAATGCCGCCGCTTCTGCGCCGGGCTGGAATTGCCGTGCGAAGTGGTGCGCGTGCACGTCGAATCGCAGCGCGGCGAGGGCGTGGAAGCCGCCGCCCGCCACGCCCGCTACGCAGCCTTCGCCGCGCAGTTGCGCGCCGGCGAGGCCCTGCTGCTGGCTCACCACCGCGACGACCAGGCCGAGACCGTGCTGCTGAAGCTGCTGCGCGGCGCAGGTCCGGAAGGACTGGGCGGCATGCGCGAGCGCCGGCCGCTGGGTGCGGGCACGCTGTGGCGGCCGCTGCTGCATGACATCACACGCGCACAACTGCACGACTACATCGTCGTGCACGGCCTGGCCTGCATCGACGATCCCTCGAATGCCGACACCCGGCTCGCCCGCAACCAGCTGCGCCATGAGATCCTGCCGCGCCTCGCCGCGCAATGGCCGCAGGCGACGGACTCGATCCTGCACAGCGCCGCGCTCAACCGCGCTGCCGCCGACGCGCTGCGCACGCACTGGCTGGCCGCCTTCGACGCCTTGCACGACGCCGCCAGCAGAAGCCTCGATGCCGCCGGCTGGCTGGCGCTTGCTCCCGGGCTGCGCGAGCCCCTGCTCGATCACTGGCTGCGTGCGCGCGGACTGCCCGCACCCACCACCGCGCAGCGCGCGCAGATCGAACGCCAGTGTGCCGCCCGCCCGGGCCAGTCGCCGTGCATCCGCTGGCCCGGTGCGGAACTGCACGTGTGGAAGGGGCGGCTGTGGGCACGCGCGCCGCGGCCCGCCATCGATCCTTCCTGGCGAGCGCACTGGCAGGGCGAATCGCTGGTGTTGCCCGATGGCGGCCAGCTGACATTGGACAACGAACATGCCCGCCTGCCCGCGCCGCTCACCGTGCGCCTGCGCCAGGGTGGTGAACGCATCAGGCCTGCCGGCGACGCGCATACGCGCGAGCTGCGCGACCTGTTCCAGCAGGCCGCGCTGCCGCCATGGCAACGTCTGGCCTGCCCGCTGCTGTACGAAGACGACACGCTGGTCGCGGTGGCCGACCGCTGGTGCAGCGCACGCGGGCGGCAACTGTTCGCCGCCGCCGGCAGTCGACCGCGCTGGCAGGCCGGTGCATGAGACTGCCGAAACGCCTGCAAAACCGCACTCCAGGCACCGCAACGGCAAGCTGTCGCATTGATTCCCGACCGCCGCTGCGCTAGCGTTGCCGGCCATGGCCAAGACCGTTTCCCCCGCCGCCAAGACCCCGCCCGCCGCCGACTTCGAACACTCGCTGGACGAGCTCGAACAGCTGGTGGCGAAAATGGAAGGCGGCGAGCTGAGCCTGGACGAATCGCTGGCCTCCTTCGAGCGCGGCATCGGCCTGTACCGCCACTGCCAGCAGGCGCTGGAACAGGCCGAACTGCGCGTGCGCCTGCTGCTCGACCCCGAAGCCCCCGACAGCGCCGAACCGTTTGAACCCGAACACTGAGCTGGGGCCCGCACTGCAAGCGTTGATCCAGCGCGCCGAACAGGCGCTGGACGCCTGCCTGCCCAATGCCGAGCAAGCTCCCGTCGAACTGCACCGCGCGATGCGCTATGCCGTGCTGGGCGGCGGCAAGCGCCTGCGCCCGCTGCAGGTCTATGCCACTGCCCATGCACTGGGCCATGACGAGGCCGCGCTCGACGCCGCCGCCTGCGCGGTGGAACTGATCCACGCCTATTCGCTGGTGCACGACGACCTGCCGGCGATGGACGACGACGCGCTGCGCCGCGGCCGCCCCACCTGCCACATCGTGTTCGGCGAGGCGATGGCAATCCTCGCGGGCGATGCCTTGCAGGCGCTGGCCTTCGAAATCCTTGCCGCACCTGGCGCGGCACCGGACCCGGCCACCGGCATGCGCATGCTGCACGCGCTGGGCCGCGCCTGCGGCGCCGAAGGCATGGCCGGCGGCCAGGCGCTGGACCTCGCCGCGGTGGGCCGCAAGCTCACCCTGGCCGAACTCGAACACATGCACGCCTGCAAGACCGGCGCACTGATCCGCGCCTCGGTGCAGTTGGGCGCGCTCGCCGCCGGCGCCGACGAAACCACGCTCGCCGCGCTGGATCGCTATGCCGCCGCGGTGGGCCTGGCCTTCCAGGTGCGCGACGACATCCTCGATGTTGAAGGCGAGTCCGCGGTGATCGGCAAGACCGCTGGCAAGGATGCCGCCGCCGACAAGCCCACCTTCCCCTCGATCCTCGGCCTCGACGCCTCGCGCGCGCGGCTGGGCGAACTCACCGCCACCGCACTCGATGCGATCGCCCCGCTGGGACCGCGCGGCGAGCTGCTGGCCGAACTGGCCCGTTACGCGGCGCAACGCCACCGCTGAACAAATCCTCGGAGCCGGCTTTGACATCGCGTCGGCGATGGCGCGACTGGCGACTGGCGACTGGCGACTGGCGAGGACGATGTCGCGAGAGGAAAAAGCCCGCACCGCGGGCTCTTCGTATCGGCGGAACCCGTGATTCAGCTCACCAGGCGCAACGCGAATGGGTAACGATAGCTGCCGTCCGAGCTGACCTTGACCGCGGCGACGATGCACAGGATCAGGTTCGCCAGCCACAGCAGCCAGGCCAGCAGCGCGCCGATCAGGATCACGGCAAGCACGCCGCAGATCACGTAGCCGATCAGCACGCTGATCTGGAAGTTCAGCGCCTCCTTCGCCTCTTTCACGAGATACGCCTTGTCGGCGCGGTCCTTGTGCATCAGCCACACGATCAGCGGCACGATCACGCTGAGGACGAAGCCCGACAGGTGGGTGAGCATGGCCAGGTTGCGATCGTCGCTGCTCGCCTCGGTGGTGGTGGGCGGTGGCGGCATCTGGTCCGACGGTGTACTCATGAGCAATCCTCCCCGGTGAGTGGACCGCGCGCCGCAGGCAGCCGGCTGTGCGGACTGGTCAAACGCCCGCACAGCATGCCGCAGGAATCACCCGCCCGCCACTGTCATCCGGCCCAGCAGAATGGAGCCGCAAAGGATGTGCGAGCGCGGGTCGACATCTGCGCCCGTCGCCACGATGCCCGCGTACATGTCGCGCAGGTTCGCGGCAATGGTGATCTCCTCGACCGGGTACGCGATCACGCCGTGCTCCACCCAGAAACCGGCCGCGCCGCGCGAGTAATCGCCGGTGATGGTGTTCACGCCCTGCCCCATCACCTCGGTGACCAGCAGGCCCGTGCCCAACCGGCGCAGCATGCCGGCGAAATCGCTGGCTTCGCCGTCGGCCGCGCCGGACGCCACGCGCAGGTTGTGGATGCCGCCGGCATTGCCGGTCGAGACCAGGCCCAGCTTGCGCGCCGAATAGCTGCCCAGCACATAGCGCGCGAGCACGCCGCCTTGCACCAGCGCGCTGTCGACGGTGGCCACGCCTTCCCCGTCGAAGTTGCCGGAGCCGTGGCCGCGCCGGAGATGCGGTTGTTCATCGACATGCAGCCACGCCGGCATGATCGCCTTGCCCGCGTGGTCGAGCAGGAAACTGGCACGGCGATACAGCGCGCCCCCGCTCACCGCGCCCACCATATGGCCGACCAGGCCGCGCGCGATCTCCGGCGCGAACAGCACCGGGCATTCGCGGGTGGACAGGCTGCGCGCGTCCAGCCGTGCCAGCGTGCGTTCGGCGGCCTTGTCGCCCAGTGCCTCGGCGCTGATGAAATCGCCGGCGCTGCGCACGCTGTCGTACCAGTAGTCGCGCTGCATGCGCTCGCCTTCACCCGCGATCAGCGACAGCGACAGCGAATGCCGGGTGCCGCGCTCGCGGCCGACGAAACCGTGCGAGTTCGCGTACACCGCCAGGCTCTCGCCCGCCTGCACGCCGGCGCCGTCGGAATTCGTGATGCCCGCGTGGGCGCGACCGGCATCCTCGATGCGCTGGCCCAGCGTGATGGCGTCCGTGGTATCGACGGCCCAGGGATGCCACAGGTCGAGGTCGGGGAAATCCGTCGCCATGCGCGCGGCGTCGGCCAGGCCCGCGGCGGGATCCTCCTCGGTGAACTTCGCGATGGCGCAGGCCTGGTCCAGCGTGGCCTGGATCGAATCGGGGTTGAGGTCGGCGGTGCTGGCCGAGCCCTTGCGCTGACCGAAGTACACGGTGAGGCCGAAACCGCGGTCGCGGGTGTGCTCCACCGTCTCCACCTCGCCCAGGCGCACGTTCACGCTGAGTCCGGTGTCGATGCTGGCGGCCACCTCGGCGGCGCTGGCACCGGCCGCGCGGGCGCGACGGATCACGTCCTCGGCGAGCTGGGCCAGGCGATCGAGGTCCTGTTGGCTGCGGTCGGTGCTGAGGGCGGTTTCGCTCACGAATGAAGTCTCTGGAAGATCAAACGGGTAGAATGCACGATCCGCGCCGTGCCGTCTGCCCAGATGGGGGCGCCGCGGCCAACTGCAACGCATCGCGGAGTACGCGCATGGCGACCGTCCCCGGTGTCTACCGCCACTACAAGGGCCAGCGCTACCGCGTGCTGGGCACCGCCCGCCACAGCGAAACGCTGGAAGAGCTGGTGGTGTACCAAGCGTTGTATGGCGAACACGGCCTGTGGGTGCGCCCGGCGGCGATGTTCGCCGAAACCATCGAACTGGATGGCGAACCGATCGCGCGCTTTGCGCTCGAACAAGCCGAACCCGCCGACGGCGACACGCCCGCCTGACGCCACCCTTCTTCCGGAACCGAAACCGTGAGCCCGAGCCGCAGCCGCAACCAGACCGAACTCGACGACGCCGACTACGGCCCCAGCCGTACCCAGCAGCGCCGCGACGCGCTGGCCGTGCTCGCGCTCGCCAGCCAGTTGGTGGAACTGCCGCCGAGCCGGCTGGCCAAGCTCGAACTGCCCGACGACGTGCGTCGCGAGGTCGAGGCCACCCGCAAGGTCACCGCACACATCGCACACAAGCGCCAGCTCGCCTTCCTCGCCAAGGTGATGCGCCGCCACGACGACGAGGCCTTCGCCGCGGTGCGCGCGGCGCTGGGCGAGAACCGCGAGAAGCAGCGCCAGGAAACCGCCGCGATGCACCGGCTGGAGGCACTGCGCGAACGGCTGCTGGGCGAGGACGGCGACGACGCGGTGTCTGCGCTGATCGAGCAGCATCCCGGCGTCGACCGCCAGCACCTGCGCGCGCTGATCCGCCAGGCGCGCGTGGAGCAGGTCACGCCGAACAAGCCGCCGCGGGCGTTCCGCGAGCTGTTCCAGTTGCTGAAATCGCTGTCGGAAAGCGACGCGTAGGAGCGGCTTCAGCCGCGACCACCGCACCGCGCGGATCAAACGACCGCGGCTGAAGCCGCTCCTACGACGCGGGCCAGAAGCCGCGGATTCCCGCCACGCCCTGCGCGCCCATCGCGTGCGCCTGCGCCAGCTGCGCCGGCGTCATGCCGCCCAGCGCGTAGACCGGCATCGCGGCGGCCTCGGCCATTGCCCGGAACCGCGCCCAGCCCAGCGGCTGCACCTGCGGGTGGCTGGCGGTGGCCGCCACCGGCGACAGCGTGGCGAAATCCGCTTCCAGGTGCAGCGCCTGCGCGAGTTGTGCAGCATCGTGGCAACTCGCGCCGATGACTTGCTGCAGCGGCAGCGGGCGCGCGGCGAGCGTGGCCAGTTGTGCGCCGGTCAGGTGCACGCCGATACCCAGCGCCTGCGCGCCCTCGATATCCGCATTGAGCAGCAGTTGCGCACCGTGTTCGTGCGCCAACGGCAGCAGCGCGGCGGCCAACTCGCGCACCGCCGCGCGCGGCCACAGCGGCAGGCGCAATTGCACCAACTGCTCGCCCGCCTCGATAGCGCGCACGATCCGCTCGAACCACTGTTCACGTTCGGCCGGCGACGCCTCGGCGGAGGTGATGAGGTAATGCGGCGGCAGTCGCAATGCCTGCAGGATCGCGCGGTCGGCCGGTGCCAGCGTGGCCAGGTCCACCTGCATCGGCAAGCACCATTGCAGGCCCTGCCCCTCCAGCGAACGCGGCTCGCCTTGCCAGCCCGTCACGCGCCAGGCATCCAGCAACAGCGCGCGCTCGTGATAGCGCCAGGGCACGCGGATCAGCGGCGCGGCTTCGACCAGGGCGATGCCCAGTTCCTCGTCCAGCTCGCGCGCCAGCGCATCCAGCGGCGCCTCGCCGGGTTCGCGCTTGCCACCGGGGAATTCCCACAGGCCCGCCAGATGCTTGCCGGCGGGACGCTCGGCCAGCAGCACGCGACCCTCACGGTCGCATAGCGCGCCGGCCAGCACATGCAGCGGCGCGCCGCTCACACTCAGCTGCCGCGGACGTACTCGACCATGTCGAAATCGTAGGCGTGCTCGGCATCCCTCTTGTGGTGCACGCGCGAGACCTCGGTCCAGTCGCTGAAGTGCACGCCGGGGAAGAAGGTATCCGCACCATCGACCGCCGCGCTGACCCAGGTCAGATACAGCCGGCGCGCAATCGGCAGCGCCTCGCGGAACACCTGACCGCCGCCGATCACCATCAGGCCGGTGTGGTCGCAGCGCGCCTGCGCCTCGTCGATCGAGCGCACGGTGATCTGGCCGGGGAATGGTGCCTCGTGCCGGCGCGACATCACCAGGTTCGTGCGATCCGGCAACGCGCGGCCGATCGACACGGCGGTGTTGTAGCCCATCAGCACGTACTTGCCCACGGTGAGCTGCTTGAACCAGCGCAAGTCATCCGGCAGGTGCCAGGGCAGGTGTCCCTTGCGGCCGATGGCGAAGTTCTCGTCGAGCGCGGCGATCAGCGAAATGGCCATCTGGGTTCCTTGCAAAATTCGGAAGTCGAAGGGATGACGTCGAGGGTCTTGCCACACGCCGATTGTAGCGATTGGAGACGATGACGGGAGCGTGTGAACAACCTTTGCCTATGTCTGGAAAGGTCTGTCCTGCCCTTTCCAGGCTCGCCAAGCCCGGCATCGCCGGGCCTGGCTCCGTCACACGACCGCCCTGCGATCGCGTGACGCGCGATCCGTCCGTGGATCGCGGTATAGCGGGCCGTCTTCGACAGCCCGCTATACCGCCACCGGCGCCTTGATCGCCGGATGCGGCGCATAGCCCTCGATGGCAATGTCCTCGTAGCGGAAATCTTCCAGCGCCCGCACGTCCGGATTCAGCGCCAGCTTCGGCAGCGGGCGCGGCTCGCGCAACAGCTGCAGCCGCGCCTGCTCCACATGGTTGTTGTACAGGTGCGCGTCGCCCAGCGTGTGCACGAAGTCGCCCACGCCCAGCCCGCAGACCTGGGCCACCATGTGGGTGAGCAGCGCGTAGCTGGCGATGTTGAACGGCACGCCGAGGAAGATGTCGCCGGAGCGCTGGTAGAGCTGGCAGCTCAATTTCCCGTCCGCCACGTAGAACTGGAACAGCGTGTGGCAAGGCATCAGCGCCATCTTCGGCAGCTCGCCCACGTTCCAGGCGCTGACGATCAGGCGGCGCGAATCGGGGTTGCGACGTATCTCCTCCACCACCCAGCGGACCTGGTCCACCGCGCCACCGTCGGCGGTAGGCCACGCGCGCCACTGCTTGCCGTAGACCGGACCGAGGTTGCCGTGTGCATCGGCCCATTCGTCCCAGATGCTGACGCCATGTTCCTTGAGGTAGGCGATGTTGGTGTCGCCCCGCAGGAACCAGATCAGCTCGTGGACGATGGACTTGGTGTGCAGCTTCTTGGTGGTGACCAGCGGGAAGCCATCGGCAAGGTCGAAGCGCATCTGCCAGCCGAACACGCTCTTCGTGCCGGTGCCGGTGCGGTCGGCCTTCTCCGTGCCGTGCTCCAGCACGTGGCGCAGCAGGTCGAGATAAGCCTTCATTTCCCGTCCTTCACCGGCATCGCCACTTCGTACAGGCGCAAGGTGGGCGCATGGCGCGACAGCCACAGCAGCCACAGTCCCACGGCGATCAGCGGCAGCGAGAGGATCTGCCCCATCGTCACCCAGCCGAACGCGAGGTAGCCGAGCTGGATGTCCGGCAGACGCACGAACTCCACCGCGAAGCGGAAGGCGCCGTACATCAGCGCGAACAGGCCGGAGATCAGGTAGCGCGGCCGCGGCTTCATCGACACCAGCCACAGCACGGCGAACATCACCACGCCTTCCAGCGCCATCTCGTACAGCTGCGAAGGCTGGCGCACCAGGCCGCCGAGCTGTGCCAGCTGCGCCTGCCAGGCCGGATGCGCCGCCGCATAGATCACATCTTCGCCGTGCGAGTGCGGGAAGACCATGCCCCACGGCAGCTGCGTGGGCTTGCCCCACAGCTCGCCGTTGATGAAGTTGCCCAGCCGCCCGAGGCCCAGGCCGATCGGCACCAGCGGCGCCACGAAATCCACCGTGTCGAAGAAATGCAGCTGCTGCTTGCGCGACCACCACAGCCCCGCCACCAGCACGCCGAGCAGGCCGCCGTGGAAGCTCATGCCGCCGTCCCACACCTTGAACAGCGCCAGCGGATCGGTCCAGATCCAGCGCAGGCCGCCCGCGTAATAGAACAGCATGTAGCCGATCCGCCCACCCGCGATCACACCCATCATGCCGTAGAAGAACAGGTCGCCCAGCGCGTCGCGCGTCACCGGCAGGCGGCCCTTGCGCCGCCGGTACTCGCCCAGCGCAGCGGCGCTGAAGAAGCCCGCCAGGTACATCAACCCGTACCAGTGCACCTGCACCGGGCCGAGATGGAAGGCGATCGGATTGATATCGACGACGAGGGGCTGCGTCATGCGGTCGGGGATCAGGCAGGCAAGGCACTCAGTGTACCGGGACAAGGCGCGGCACGGCGGCTACACTGCCGCGAATCCGGTCAGCCAAGGTGCAGGGGAGCATCCGCCACGACCGGATCACGCCAACAGGGGAGAGCAAGGATGATGTCTTTGCGCAAGTTGTGTGCCGCGCTGGTCGCGGCGTGCCTGGGGTTGCCTGCCGTCACGGCGGCAGCCGACCTGATTCCGGTGGAAAGTTTCGCCCGCCACGCCAGCATGTCGATGCCACGGCTGTCGCCCGACGGCCAGCACATCGCGGTGCGCATGGACGACGGCGGCAACCACGCGCTGGTGATCTACGACGTCGCCGACATGAGCAAGCCGGTCAGCATGTTGCGCATGCCGAAGTTCGAAATGCCGGTTGACGTGCAATGGGTCAGCCCGACCCGGCTGGTCGTGGAGAAGGGCAAGATGCTCGGCTCCATCGATCGGCCCGTGGGCACCGGCGAGATCCTCGCCACCAACGTGGACGGCACCCACCAGGACTACCTGTTCGGCTACCAGTCCGGTTACGGCACGCGCGGCGACACCCGCCAGGCCGATGACGGCTGGGGCTCGATCGACGGGCTGCCGGCGAAGGCCAACGGCCATTTCTATCTCGGTGCCCAGCTCTGGAACGACGAGAACCACAGCCGGCTGTTCGACGTGGACGCCATGAGGAACGTGCGCCACCTGATCGGCGACATCGGCGTGGGCGGACTCAGCTTCATGGTCGGCCCCGAGGGCAAGGTGGAGTTCGCCTACGGCACGAACACCGATTTCGAGTACGTGGCCTACCAGCGCCTCGGCGACCGCTGGGCGCAACTGGGCAAGGCGCAAACCGGCAAGCTCTTCGCCCCGTTCGCCACGGCGCCGGACGGCCAGCATATCTACGCCAAGTACAGCGCCACCGGCGGCCCCACCGAGCTGGTCGAGCAGCGCCTGGATGGCGCCGACCGCAAGCTGCTGGCGAAGGACGACTTCGGCAGCGTCGGCAATGCGCAGTGGACCGCTCCGCCGCTGCAGCCGTTCGCGGTCATCACCACGACCGGCACGCCACGCCCGATCTACGTCGATCCGTCCCTGCCGGCGGCAAAGCTGTACATGGCGATCAGCCAGAAATTCCCCGGCGAGTTCGTCGACTTCATCAACTTCAGCGAGGACGGTCGCGAGTTGCTGTTCTCCGTGAGCAGCGACCGCGATCCGGGTACGTATTACCTGATCGACACCGAGCACTACAAGGTGATCCCGCTGTTTACTGCGGCGCCGTGGATCGACCCGGCAAAGATGGCCGAGCGCGTACCGATGCGCTTCAAGGCCAGCGACGGCATGGAGCTGGAAGCCATCCTCACCGTGCCGAACGGCGTGCCGATGGAGAAGCTGCCGATGGTGTTGCTGCCGCACGGCGGCCCGCACGGCGTCAGCGACGACTGGTTCTTCGACTGGGATGCGCAATTCCTCGCCAACCGCGGCTACCTGGTGCTGCAGGTGAACTACCGCGGTTCCGGCGGCCGCGGCGTGAACTTCGAGCAGGACGGCTACCTCAAGTGGGGCACGCGCATCCAGCAGGACCTGATCGACGGCGTGAAGTGGGCCGAGCAGCAGCAGTACGCCGATCCCGACCGGGTCTGCGTGTACGGCGGCAGCTTCGGCGGCTACTCGGCGCTGATGTCGGTGATCCGCGCGCCGAAACTGTTCAAGTGCGCGATCGGCTATGCCGGCATCTACGACCTGGCGATGATGTACAAGAAGGGCGACATCCGCACGCGCGCCTCCGGCCGGAACTACCTCACCAACGTGATCGGCAAGGACGACGCTGCGCTGGCCGCCAACTCGCCCGACCATCTCGCGGCGCAGATCGACGTGCCGGTACTGCTGATCCACGGCGAGGCCGACCAACGCGCGCCGTTCGCCCAGGCCAAGGCGATGCGCGCCGCGCTGGATGCCGCGCACAAGCCCTACGAATGGATGGCCAAACCCAACGAGGGCCACGGCTTCTACACCGAGGCCAACAACGTGGAACGCCTGAACCGCATGCAGGATTTCCTGGCCAAGTACATCGGCAAGGGCGCCACCCCGCCCTGATCACGAACGCGATCTGATACGCGACAGGAAGGCGCTTCGGCGCCTTCCTCGTTTTGCGCGGCCGCATGGCGCCGGGCCGCGCCGCCGGGCGGCCGTCCGGCACCGCCAGCCCGGGCCGAGGAGCGCCCCGGACCGCTACTCCTGCCTGTCGTACAACCAGAAGTTCCGAGTTCTCCGGAACCAGGACCTTTTGAAGCGGGCTCGCAAGGCCCGTTTTGGGCTGTCGCGCTGCCCGAGCGACACGGCGCATGCAAAACCGCCACTCCCCGATCCCAAGCCCTCCGCCAAGCATCTACCGAAAGAACGTGCGTACGCGTATCGCAAGATATTGTTGAATGTTCGTTACGGGCACGTTATGTTCCGAAGGAGGCGCAAGAACGTACGTGTCCAATCTACGGTTTTCGCCGATGCCTTGCCGGCCTGCACTTGCAGTCGGTGAGGGGCAGGGCAGCGCCATGCGGAAGCAAGCGCATGAAGCTGCGTCGTTTTTCAGCATTGGGGAGTTTTCCGGTCCGACCGGAACCACTTGGGGAGTAGGTACTTCATGAGTAATCGCACGACTTTTTCGACGCACTCGTTGCGTCGCACGACTCTGGCGCTGAGCCTGGGTCTCGGCTTGGGCCTGGTCGGTACCGGCGCGCTCGCGCAGCAGGCTTCCGGCTCGATCTTCGGCCAAGTCACCGGCCAGCACGGCAGCACGGTGACCATCCGCAACGTGAACACCGGTTTCGAGCGCTCGATCCCGGTCGACAGCGCCGGCCGCTACCGCATCACCTCGCTGCCGATCGGCACCTACACCGTGACGCTGCAGGACAATGGCCAAGCCGTCAGCACCCGCGAAAACGTGCTGGTGAACATCGCCGGCGGCGTGGAAGTGTCGTTCGGTTCGGCCGCAGGCGCCAAGAATCTGGAAGGCGTGTCGGTGGTGGCCTCGGCGTTGCCTTCGATCGACGTCTCGTCGGTGGATACCAAGACGGTGTTCACCGCCAACGAACTCGCGAAGCTGCCAATGGGCCGCGACCTGTCCTCCGTGGCGCTGCTCGCGCCCAGCGTGATCAACAACTCGTCCTACACTGCCGCGCCCAGTTTCGGCGGTTCGGCGGCGTCCGAAAACGCGTACTACATCAACGGCTACGCGGTGACCAACCCGCTCACCGCGCTGGGCTTCAGCACGCTGCCGTTCGACGCGATTGATCAGGAGCAGGTGCTCACCGGTGGCTACGGCGCCGAGTTTGGCCGCTCCACCGGCGGCGTGATCAACATCATCACCAAGCGCGGCACCAACGAGTGGAAGGCCGGCGTGTTCACCTACTGGTCGCCCGAGCGCCTGCGCGCCAACCCGATCAACCAGCGCTACCCGAACACCGGCGCCTACCCGGCCACCGACGGTACGCTGTACGCCTACCGCAACAAGAACCAGTATTCGCTGGTCGACTACGGCGCCTACATCAGCGGCCCGCTGATCAAGGACCGCCTGTTCGTCTACGCCACCGGCGAGATCAACAAGCGGAACGGCACCAGCGTCAGCAACGCGATCAGCACGCCGACCATCGCCAACGGCTGGAACGAGTACAGCTACAAGATGCCGCGCTGGAACGCAAAGATCGACTGGAATATCAACGACAGCAACATCCTCGAGCTGACCGGCGTCTCCGACAAGACCCAGTACTTCAGCGACCTGTCGCGCTTCAACTACAACGGTTACACGCATGACAACGTGCAGGCCGGCGGCCTGTACACCAAGGACGGCGGCGAGCTGTATATCGGCAAGTACACCGGCTACATCACCGACAGCCTGACGGTGAGTGCGCTGTACGGCGAACAGACGATCCAGCACGTTAACACGCCGTGGCAGTACGACCCGACCTGCCCGCGCATTTCGGGCAACACGACCGCCATCAACCAGATGCCGGGCATCACCTACTACCCGGCCTGCCAGTTCGCCACCACCGTGCTGCCGCTCGGCGCCAAGGACGAAACCCATGGCTGGCGCCTGGACGTGGAATACCGCATCTCCGACCACTCCCTGCACGTGGGTGCCGACTACCAGCAGGCGCACTCGATCACCGGCGACGAGTACGCCGGCGGCTACGTCTGGGTGTTCCAGCAGACCGCCAACAAGAACAACCCGATCAACGCCGGCCTCGGCGTGGGTGCGCCGGCGACGGGCGGCAACTCGGGCCTGGGCGTACCCGGCCCGACCCCGAACAAGGGTTACTTCGCCCGCCGGCAGTACTACACCCACTTCGCCGACGTGAAGGTGGACCAGTCCTCGCAGTTCATCGAGGACCGCTGGCAGCTCAACGACAACATGCTGGCCGTGATCGGCCTGCGCAACGAGCAGTTCACCAACTACACCGGTGACGGCGTCCCGTTCGTCTCGCAGCGCAACCAGCTCGCCCCGCGCCTGGGCTTCTCGTGGGACGTGTTCGGCGACTCCTCGCTGAAGGTGTTCGCCAACGCCGGCCGCTACCACCTCGCGCCGCCGAACAACGTGGCCGTGCGTGGTGCGGCCGCCTCGCTGTACACGCAGGAATACTTCACCTACACCGGCACCGATCCGCGTACCGGTGCGCCGACGGGCCTGACGCCAATCGCCGTCGACAAGTCGAAGGGCCACGTTTGCCCGGGCCCGGGCAACGCGGTGTCCTCCAACCTCGAGTGCGGCACGGCGCCCGATCCGCGCACGGTGGCGGCGAAGGGGATGAAGTCGCACTTCCAGGACGAGTACATCCTGGGCATGGAGCAGCAGCTCACCCCAGCCCTCAACTGGGGCGCCAAGCTGACCTACCGCAACCTGCGCAGCGCGATCGACGACACCTGCACCCAGGCTCTGGGCGGCGCGTGCTTCCTGTTCAATCCGGGCGTGGCCAACACGTTCCTGGAAGAGCAGGCCGACGGCAGCTTCAAGTCCGTGACCTACAGCAACGCCCAGCTCGGCATGCCCAAGCTGAAGCGTCAGTACTACGCATTGGACCTGTTTACTACGTACAAGAACGACAACTGGTACGGCAAGCTGATGTACACGTTCTCGCGCAGCTACGGCGACACCGAGGGCCAGCTGGCTTCGGATCTGGACACCGGCAGCGGTGGCCAGAACGACGTCTCGCAGACCCAGGATTGGGACTTGCCGCAGTTGATGGTGGGTTCGAACGGCCGCCTGCCGAACGACCGCACACACCAGATCAAGGCGTTCGGCTACTACCAGATCACCCCGGAATGGCGCGTGGGCGCCAGTGCTTACATCACTTCCGGTCGCCCGAAGACCTGCACCAGCTTCTATCCGACGCCGGACGCGGGCTTGTACACCGGTGCGTACTACCACTACTGCGGGACGCCGGGCACGATCACGCTTTCGCCGACCCTGCCCAACGGCCAACCCAACCTTGCCTATCAGCCACCGTCGCCGGACTACGGCCTCTCGCCGCGCGGCTCCAAGGGCAGCACGCCGTGGGTGTACACGGTCAACCTCAACGTGGCCTATACCCCGGAGTGGGCGAACAAGCAGTTGACCCTGCAGGCGGACGTGCTGAACGTGTTCAACCAGCAGGTACCGCAGGCGTACAACCCGCAGTACGCGACAGACACCGTCACCCGCAGCCAGTTCTACGGCCAGGAACTGGGCTTCACCGCACCGCGTTCGGTGCGCCTGTCGGCACGCTACGACTTCTCGCTGTAAGGGAAGCCGCGCAGCTTCCGGCGATGCCTGCATCGCCGGAAGTCACCAACAAAAAAACCGCCGGCTTGCCGGCGGTTTTTTTGTCGGTACCTGCCGCCGGTGTCGGACCGGCGATCCACTGTCCGTTACAGCAACACCGGCCGATCCGGCAACTCGTCGGGACGCGCCGTGCCGTCACTGGGGAAATGCCGCTGCAGCAGCGCATGCACGTCGGCGATGCCCTGCAAACTCCCCTCGCGCCACTGGCCGCGCGCGTAGGCGTCGCGCATGTGGGTGCAGACCTCCGCCCATTCGTCGGGCGCCACGTAGCGGGCGATGCCGCGGTCGGCGACGACTTCGATGCGGTGTTCGGCCAGCAGCACGTAGAGCAGTACGCCGTTGCTGTGTTCGGTATCCCAGATGCCGAGCTGGCCGAACAACTGGCGGGCGCGTCTGGGCGCGTCGAGTCCGGCAAGCACCGCCAGCGGCGACAGCCGCGATTCCACGGCGAGGCGCACTTCGCCCCGATGGGTACGTTCGCCCTCGGCCACCGCCGCGGCGATCTCGTCCAGCAGGCTGGCGGGAAAGCGGCGATGCAGCTGGAACCAGCCTTCGCCGAGGTTCATCAGCAGGCGTTGCAGGCGCGCCATCTCACCAACTCCCCGAGGCGCCGCCGCCGTTGAAACTGCCGCCGCCTCCGCTGAACCCGCCACCACCGCCGAAGCC
>NZ_MUNP01000045.1 GCF_002001105.1 Rhodanobacter sp. C06
CCTCCTCCCGCACCTCCCTCGCCCGGCCCCGCCGGCGCTGCGATCCTCCCCGGCAACGCCGCCGTCGAGAAGGCGGCGCCATCGGCAGCAGCGGGCACTGCAGTCGCCGGCAGCGAGGTCAGTCAGGCCTGCGGCGCCGCGGCGAGCACGACGCCCGGGCCATTCGTGGTCTACATCCAGATTTACGACGAGGGCCAGCGCGCGATGGCCAGTCGTCTGCTGGCCCAGTTCGGTACCTTCGGACTGAGCACGCCGGGCATCGAGAACGTGGCCAATACCGCCCGTAAAACCGGGCACCGGCAACCGGCGAGCTGGCCCCGTCCCGTGCTGCTGTACAACGCCTCCAACGACCAGGCCCAGGCCTGCGCCCGCGCCTTGGCCGGTTGGATCGGTACCCAGCCCGGCTTCCTCCAGGCGGCACCGACCCCGCTACCGCTGCCGACCCGCCTGCATGGCGACCCCAAGGTGATCGAGTTCTGGATACCTGCCGCGGTGAGGTGAGCCTGCTGCCGAAATAAAGTGCGAGCTTGCCTGGCTCTTGTGCCCGCACCGAGGGTCCTTCACAGTGCCGAGCCATTCCGACGCATTCGGAATGCCAGGGGCGCGGCGCCGGCCGCACTCTCACCGGATTCGACGGCAACGCGCTCCTGTTGCAGGGCGCATCGGGGAGAACCATGAAGACTCGTCGCGATTTCCTGACCCAGGCGCCGCTGGGCCTGCTGGGTGCGGTGGTGGCCGGCAGCGCCTTGGCGCAGACCGGGCAGAACCCCGCCCCGACCACGACGCCGCCCGGTTCGCCGGGAGCGTTCAACACCGCGCCGCCGGCGGGGCCGAAGCTCACCACGGCCACCTTCGCCGAGGCGGAGAAGCTGGCGCAGGTGAGCATGACCGAGGCGCAGCGCGAAATGGCGGTGGCCAACTGGCCTACCTCCATGGCCGCGCTGCTGGAGCGCCGCACGGGCCCGCGCAAGGTGGCGCTGGAGGAAGGGCTGGCGCCAGCCACCACCTGGTTTCCGGCGATGGGCCGCGCGCATGTCGGCCCCGCGCATGATCGCTTCGTGCCGTCCAAGCTGGCGGCCGCGCCGCTGCCGGCCAAGGACGAGGACATCGCATTCGCGTCCGTCGCCCGGCTCGGCGCGTGGATCCACGCACGCAAGCTCAGCTCCACCCGGCTCACGAAGATCTACCTCGCACGCCTGAAGCGCTTCGACCCGCAGCTGCGCTGCGTCATCACCCTGTGCGAAGAGCACGCGCTGGCGCAGGCCGCGCAGGCGGACAAGGAGATCGCCGCCGGCCACTACCGCGGCCCGCTGCACGGCATCCCGTGGGGCGCGAAAGACCTGCTCGATACCGCCGGCATCGCCACCACCTACGGCGCCGAGCCGTTCCGCCACCGCGTGCCGAAGGACGACGGCGCGGTCACCCGCAAGCTCAACGAAGCCGGCGCGGTGCTGGTGGCCAAGCTCAGCCTGGGCGCGCTGGCGCTCAACGACATCTGGTTCGGCGGCCAGACCATGAATCCGTGGCTGCTGCAGGAAGGCGCCTCCGGCTCCAGCGCCGGCCCCGCCTCGGCCACGGCCGCCGGCCTGGTGGCGTTCGCCATCGGCAGCGAAACCCAGGGCAGCATCATCAGCCCGTGCATGCGCTGCGGCACCGCCGGCCTGCGCCCCACCTACGGCCGCGTGCCGCGCACCGGCGCCATGACGCTGTGCTGGACGATGGACAAGCTCGGCCCCATCGCCCGCTCGGTGGAAGACACCTTGCTGGTGCTCGACGCCATCCGCGGCACCGACCCGGGCGACAGCGCCAGCGTGGCGGCGCATCTGGACTACGACGCGGCCCAGTCCATCAAGGGCCTCAAGGTCGGCTACTTCCCCGGCTGGATGAAGGTGGCGCCGGCAACGGATCTCGACCGCGCCGCGCTGGACCAGCTGCGCGCGCTCGGCCTGGTGCCCACCGAAGTGTCCCTGCCCGACTGGCCGTACGACGACCTCAACCTGTTGCTGTTCGCCGAAGCCGCCGCCGCCTTCGAGGAGCTCACGCTCTCCGGCGCCGCCGACCGGATGCGCGTGCAGACCCCGGATGCCTGGCCCAACCTGTTCCGCGAAGCGCGCTTCCTCTCCGCCGTGGATTTCGTGCAGGCCGACCGCCTGCGCCGCAAGGTGGCGAAGGAAATGGAGCGCGTGATGGGCGAGGTGGACCTGCTGCTGGTGCCCTCGCTGCGCGACGAGATGATGGTGATCTCCAACATGAGCGGCCAGCCCTCGCTGACCCTGCGCACCGGCTTCGTGGAAGTGAACGAGGTACGCAGCGACTGGGCGCCCGACCCCAAGCACCCGCTGCCGAAGCTGGCCGGGCCGCATCGCGTGCCCTACGGGGTCACCCTGATCGGCCGCCTGTTCGAGGAAGGCACGCTGGGCCGCGTCGGCCGCGCACTGGAGGCGAAGGTGGCGGTGGCCGGAGAACGGCCGCCGGGATTCTGATCCGCGCGGGCTGATCCGGGGATGGGATCGCAAGCGTGCGGAGAGGGCTGCGAGTGGTCGACTCCGCGATGGCTGGCCATCGCGGAGCCTCTCTTTCCAGAACGTCACCGACGGGTGACGTCACCCGCTTTTACGGTAACCACTGGGCCCGAATGGTCAGGCCGGTGACGCTCGCCCGGGCATGCACCAGGACGTAGTACGTACCGGGCTTCGGGTTGCTTGAGGTGCACAGCTCGTTGTTGCCGGCATGGTACGAGCGGCAGTCGTAGCTGGTCAGCGTCGGCGCCGAGCCGTATTTGACGTACAGATCGGCGTTGCCCGTTCCGTTCACGGTCATCACCTCGCTGTAGGTGGCGCCGCTGGGGATCGTCACGGTGTACCGCAGGTCCCCACCCTTGGAGATCTTCAAGCCGCTCACGGGGATGTCGTTCTGCAGCTGGCCGCCCGGCGCAGGCGCAGGCGCAGGCGCAGGTGCAGGTGCAGGTGCAGGTGCAGGTGCAGGTGCGGGTGCGGGTGCAGGTGCAGGTGCAGGTGCAGGTGCCGGTGCGGGTGCAGGTGCCGGTGCGGGTGCCGGTGCGGGCGCCGGTGCCGGTGCGGGTGCGGGTGCAGGTGCCGGTGCGGGTGCCGGTGCGGGTGCGGGCGCCGGTGCCGGTGCGGGTGCAGGTGCAGGTGCCGGCGCGGGTGCCGGTGCGGGTGCCGGCGCAGGAGCCGGTGCAGGCGGTGGCGGAACCGCGGTCACGGCGCCACCACCGCTGACGTTGAAGGCAAGCACGCCGTTGGCGCTGGCCATGAACGGACCGCCGGGCGACACGCTCACCTGCTGCTGCCCGTTGACGTAGGCCGCCGTCACCGAATAGGCGGCCATCGGGACCAGCTCGGTGACCACGTGAGTGGCGGCATTCGCGGGCACGGTGTAGCTGATGGCTCCGCTGATGGGCGTGCCCGCGGCGCCGGCGCTGTTGATGACCACGTCGTTGCCGTCGCTGCCCGACAGGCTCACGCCCACGATGGCGCCCGCGTTGACGGTGACGGGCGTGGCGGAGGCCACGGCCGTCGACGACGTCGAGGTATCGAACACGTTCAACCACTGCTGGCTGAGGCCCGCGGTCGGCGCGCGTTCCTGCACCTGCCACACCTTCACCGGGTTGCTGCCCGGATACAGACCGACCGTGGTCATGGTCGCATTGGCGGGAAGCACCGAGGTCATCGCGCCGGCATAGGTTCCGTTGTAGGTCACGTCCAGCCGAGTCTCGCCGCTCGGTGCCGAGCCCTTGGCCGGGGTGGCCGGGAAATGCCACGCCAGGTACTGGTCGTAGGCGCTGCTGCCGGCCGTGGTGCGGTCGTAGACGACGAACCGATGCGGCCGCAGGTACACCACCTCGCGCGACCAGGCCGCCACGGCCGGACCGGCGGAAAACTTGCGATACATATCCTCGATATGTTCGGCGCGGGTGTAGACATACGGCCCACCGTCCTCGAACGCCGCGACATGCGTGCGCACCTGGTTGTCTTCGGTTGTGTACGCTGCCTGCCCGCCGGGTTCGACGATCTTGCCGCCGCTTTTGTTGAACACGTAGAAGATGTTGTAGAGCTGGCGGTCGCCCATGTAGAGCGTGCCGTCGCTGCTGCCGTAGTTGTCGTTGTAGACGCGATCTTCGTCCGCGCTGCCGGTAGGCCCGTGCACCATCCAGCCGCCGGCGTTGACCAGCAGCGGAGTATTGCCGCGCGTCAGCGCCACGCTGCCTTGGTCGAAGTACTGCTCACCCTGCGCCGGCGCATTGGTGTACGGCCCTGCGCGGAACGACATCCAGCTGGCAGCGGTGCCCCAGTCCGAGCGCGCCGCCACCGCGTTCATGCCACTGGCGAAGTACGACAGCGGCAGCGACGTCAGCGACGTGGTGGGCGTGGCGGGATTGGTCTCCAGGAACAGCAGCCACGGGTCCGAGGAATTGAAGCCGTTGGTGGCCGTGCTGACCTCGTTGAGGTACTCGTGGAATACGCCCACCTTGGGCGATTTCCAGTAGCCGATCTCGCCCAGGATCATTTCCGCCAGGCCCACCTGCGTGGTGCCGGGCATCCCGATGCCGATCGCCGAGCCATCCGCGTGGTTCATGTCGCGGTCGTCGAAATACGCACGCGACGGCCAGGTGAAATGGATCATGTAGTCGGCGTTGTCCAGCGGGAAGCTGTACGGTGCCGCCGCGGGGTGGATGATGTCCGTGCCGGTCGCCGTCATCACCTCGCGTGCAGGCAGCGTCATGTTGAGGATGCCGAGCGGCGCGTAGTTGGCAAAGCCTTCCGGCCAGCCACCACCGGTCAGGTGTTGCGCATAGAACGGCTGCACGCGCTGGCCGAACTGATGGGTGTACCAGTCGCTCCACTGCGCCGGCGCGCTGGGATTGTCCCCGTAGGTGCCCAGCGCAATGGCCGCCTTGGCGTGGAAGTAGCCGGCGAAGTAGTTGCTCTGCGGGTGGTTGTATTCGAACGTCTGCGTTTCGAAGGACGTCACCCACGCATTGGCGGTGGTGTAGACCTGGGTCCGCTGGGCCGGGGTCAGCAGGTCGTACAGCCAGTCGTAACCCAGGCCGAAGCCCACGCCGTAGAAGCGCATGGCGTAGCCGTCATCGACGTTCGGGTTCTCACCCTGGTTGCCGTACGGCGCAGCCATCTTCATCAGGATATCGACCGCCTTGGCGCCGTAGGTGGCCGCAGCGGTCGGGTTGCTGGTCTTCAAGGTCTGATAGCAGAGCGCCTCGGACAGCAGCGCCGGAAGGTAAGACTCGCCCTGGTAACCCGAACCGATATTGGGCAGGTTCGGGTAGGTGGCGCCGGTCGGGTAATTCACCGTGCCGCCGATGTACGAGTCACAGACCGTCTTCAGCATCTGCCACTCGGGCGTGTTGGCGGCGGCGTTCTGGCGCAGGGCCGAAAGGGTCGGCGCATCGAGGATCAACCGGGGATGCGCCGCGGTCACGGCGGGTACCGTCGCGGCAAATGCATTCGCGGACAGCGTGGTCATCAGCACGGTCAACAGCGTGGCGCAGCCGCCTGCGCCCACGCCGCGCAGGAACCTGGACGGCTTGCCCAAGGCACGCGGACCGGTGGCTACGGCAGGGGTCGAAGCAGCGGAGGGGTTGGAAGCGAGGGCGCACGCGAGACGCCCCGCCGAGACATTGCGGGGAAAATTCATTCAAGACTCCAAGACTCGTCGGTTCCCCGGGTGCCTGCGACAAGCCTTCGTCTACATCTCGGGGGGAATGGATCAACGTCCGATCCAGCGCTGCAAATTACGCAGGCGAACCTTTATCAATCGTTAGGCCGCCCCAGGGCGATGCAAGAAAAACGTGATCCTCATCACCCTTTCGCAATCTGTCCCGCCTGACGGGGTCAACCTGAACCCGTTCTTCCGGCGTTCGTTGGGCCGACGTCGATTTCCGAAGGCCCCGTTCGTCTTCCTGTCGCAGGGCCGACAAGGCCGAACCCCAGGAGGACGATTCACGATGATCACGGTCTTTGGCGAAGGAAGAGGCTTTCGGGTCGTCTGGCTATTGGAAGAGATGGGGCTCGCGCATCGGTTGCGGCCGGTGGACCTTCTGGCCGGCGTCGAGAAAGACCCGGAGTTCCTGGCCATCAACCCTGCCGGTTTCATCCCGGCGATCCGGGACGGCGACGTCACCATGGTCGAGTCCATTGCGATCATGGAGTACCTGATGGCCCGCTACGGGCCCACACCGCTGGCGCCCGCCCCCCACGATCCGGCGTTCCCCGCTTATCAGCAGTTCCTTCATCTTGGCGAAGCCGGCCTGGCGGCCTCCGTCTACTTCGTCGTCGGCGCGCGCAGTTTTGCGCCGGAGTCCGAGCGGCAGAACTGGAGCGCCGATCAGGCGCTGGACGTTTTCCAAAGCCGGCTGGGCCTGGTGACGCGGCAGCTGGCAAGCACGCCCTATCTCGCCGGCGAGATGTTTACCGCCGCCGACATTTCGGTGACGTACGCGCTGGAATTGGCGCAACACGGTGCAGGCATCACCCTTGGCGAAACTGAGAAATCCTATATCGCCCGCACCAGCGCACGCGAAGGCTACCAGCGCGCCATGGAGACCTGCCAATCCAGGAAGGCATGGTTCGCGAAAACGCCTGTTCAATGACCCCGTTTCTTCAGCCCCGTCGCCCACGCTTTGAGTGCCAAGCCAATGGAAAGTGCACTCTGACCCCTGTTTTGCTGCTGTTTTGCTGAGATTCCCGGCAAACCGATGGCCACGAATCGTTACGACGCTGCTTCGTCGAACGAGGCGGAACCCTTCAACTGCCACAATGTCGCGTAGTTCATGATGGGGCGCTCGAACGTCGCCCCCTTTGCGATGAAGGGTTTCCCCAGATCAAGCATCGGCTGGAACGTGTCCAACTGCTTGGCGGCTTCGAGGCTGGTCCAAAGGCTGACATTCGTCAACGAAGATGTCGCCTCATCCGCCCCGAAATAGAAGGACAGCAATCCGTCCATGGCCTCTATGCCGGGACGCAGGACGGAATCGGCCTCCGCCGCCATTTGCCGGAGCTCGGCGAAGTGCTCCGGAGCACACCGCAGAATCGACACGCGCACCACTGGCTTCATACACCGCATCCTTGTTGTCGTTCGGCTCGCCCCACACGGGGAGGCGGCAATCTAACAATGGGCAAATTCGCTCACAAGTGCGTTCCAGCGCCGATCCGTTTCCAGGGCCGAGCACCTGCAACGGTCGACGGATGACATTCCGGGCCTGCTAGTCCGAGTGCCGACTGATGCGCCACCGACGTTTCCCCAGGTTCGAAAGCAATATATGCACCTGAGCTGGCCCGGGTTTGACGGACATCTTTTTCCTCATTCCGCAGCGCAAAGCAATAACGCGCTTCCCGTTGCACGATTACCGCCGTGATGCGGGCGTCGCCTGGTAGAACACGTTCAACCAGGCACCGTTCCGCTTCATCCACAAGGAGGATGCGTAACCGTCGAGCCGGAACGCTTTCCCATGGTCGAGCCCCGCCGCCTGCACGCGGTAGGTGACAAGCGCGGCATTCGGCGCAACCAAGCGGACGTCGAATCCTGAAAGCGCGCATCGATCGAAACGCACCTGCGCATCCATGGCCGACGCTTCGCTGGCTGCCTTGCCCACCACGCCACCGCCGGTCACCGTGATGAAGTCCGCGGCGTGGAAGGCCCGGTAGGCACCGGCGTTTCGCTGGATGGCCAGGTTCCAGCTCGCCCGCTCTTCCGCGACCAGTCGCTGCGCAACGGCGCCGTTTGCCGCGACGGCGGCCGGGAGGGGGCTGGATGCGGCATTGCAGACAGCGGGCGGCGTGGCGCCGGCAACCCATGGCAATGACATGGCGACCAAGGCGACGTATGAAATTCGTTTATTTGTCATGTGTTTAGAATGTCATTAGGATTGATTCACCGTCAATCGAACAGATTTCGGAATCATGGCCACCGGAACCGACCTCGACCGAACAGACTTCGCCATCCTGCGTCTTCTGACGAAGGACGCCTGGCTCTCCAACAAGCAGATCGCGGCGGCGGTAGGCCTTGCACCGTCGAGCTGCCATGAGCGGGTCAAATCCCTCAGGGCGCGCGGGGTTTTGCTTGGCGCGCATGCCGAGGTCAATCTCGAGGCGGTCGGGTTCGCGCTGGAGGCCGTGCTGTTCGTGCAGCTCGGCAAGCTGGAGGTCGGGGTGGTCGACGACTTCGTCGGTTCAACCGCCACCCTTCCGGAAGTCCGCCACGTGTTCCTGGTGGCGGGCCGCTCCGACCTCATCGTCGATGTCGTCGTGCGCGACATGCAGCATCTGAAAGCGATCATATCGGAGCACTTCAATCGCCACGATGTCGTGCTGCGCGTGGAAACGTCCGTCGTGTTCGACAGCCGGCGGCAGCACGTCATGCCGTCGCCATAGCAGCCGCGAAACGGCCCGAGGGGGCGCCATTTCGCCGCCGGGATCAACCGGCACGCGGTCGGCAAAGTGCACGCCGGTCCGGACCCGGCCTCGGATGTTCGCCACCTACTTTCGTTCGGGCACGGGCTACGACTTGAACCGGCGAACCTCCTGCGGCCAGCCGCAGGCCTCGGCCACTTTGCCGGCCCATTGCCTTGCCGCCTGCTCGTCGGCCACGTCGACCACGGTGAATCCGCCCAGGAACTGGGGGTGGCGCACGTAAGGCCCGTCGGTGAACGTCAGCGTGCCGCTGGTGGCATCCGCACTGAAGGCATCCTGCGGGTCCTCCTCCAGCCCCCCGGCGAACACGTAGGCGCCGGCCGCCTTCATCTCGTCCACGACCGCGCGCGCCAGCGGACCGCGCGCGGCGAACCACGCCCCGCTGTGTTCGCCGACCCACGCCTGGTTGAAGTAGATGAGGTACCGACTCATGTCATGCTCCCGAGGCCGCGCAGCCCCCGTGGCTGCCGTTCTCCTCACGACGAACGGACCCGTCGCCGTTCGACAAAAAGTGTCAGCATCAAAATTGTCCCGGACAGCTTTTCCCTGGTTTGACCACCGCAGACCCAACGACGCGAGGATTCCACGCATGTCACGCTTCCCTCTTCTCCGCCGCACCGCCATGGGCATGGGCCTCGGCATGGCCGCTGCCTGCATGACGCCGCCCGCTTTTGCAGCCACGCCGGACACGGTGACCTTCCCGGCAAACAGTGTCTGGGCGCAGGAAATCGGCCATCTCGACCAGACCGACAGCTCACACGATTACGCCGTGGCGATCGCGGCCGGCAAGACCTTGCAGGTCAAACTCATCAGCAACAACGCAAACGCGTATTTCAAGGTGACCGACCAGAGCCGCGGCCAGGAAGTGGTCGACTCCCGCAAAGCGGGCACTTCCGACTGGTCGACTCCCAACGCGGCAGCCACCACGTACACGATCCATGTCTACATGGACCCAGCCGCGGAAAAGCGCGCGGAGACCGCGAAATACGCGCTGCAGATCGGACAGTACGGAGTCGAAGACCTGCGCCCCTCGACGACCGCCATGACGTTCCAGGCCAACAATCCCTGGACGCAAGCCGCGGGGAGCCTGGCTGCCGGTGCCGCCACGCAAGACTTCACCGTTTCCGTGGCCGCAGGCACGACCGTCTCGGTCCATCTCACCTCGAAGAATCCGCAATTGCATTTCAAGGTGCAGGATTCGACCCGAAATCAACTGGTCGACACCAGCACGACCGGGACGAACGCCTGGTTCGCGCCGGTGGCGGCGGCGGCGACCTACACGATCGAGGTGTACGCCGACCCCGCGGCGCTGCCGTCCGGGCAGCAGGCCCCGTTCGTCCTGCAGGTTGGCCAATTTGCGGCTGGCAGCGCACAGCCTGCCGGCACGGCTACGGCCGCGCCGCCCGCGGCAGCAGCCTCGACGGCCCAGCCTTCGGCTTCCAACTAGGCGACAGCACCCGCCGCAAGTCGGGATCAAAACGGGTCAGGGCGACTTCCGGCGGCAACCGGGCGCCCTGGCCCGGCTGGCACCGAACGGGGTCTGGCGAACGCGACGCCCCCCGCCAGGAATTGTCCCCGGCACCTGTCCTGTTGCCCTCTAAACCCGGGACGTGACTGGCGGTGCCGTGGATGGCTTCCTCGGCATCAGGGCGATCAGCGGCACGCCGATCACGATCAAGATGGCGGACATGCCGAACAACTCCGGGCGACCGGCAATGTTGTCGTATGCCTGAACCAGCATCACGCCCGCATGCGCGAAGCTCGACCACGCCGCGAACCCGATGAGGCTGCGGTGCTCCGAGGGATTCCGCGCCGCCATCAGCAGGAAAACCCCGAGCGTGACGTAAAGGCTGAGGAACATCGGCACGAGCTCGTCGACGTGCTGCCACTGCCATAACGACATGGCCAGCGGATAGACGCCCGCCAGAAAAAGCAGCCCGCTTGCGATCATCACGAATTTCAGCGCCCGTTCCCGCGACATGGCGCCCTCCCCTGCGAGTTCGATGCCATACGGCAGCGCAGTAAATCCCGACCCGGTCCACGGAGGGTGATACACCCTGCGGGAGCCTGGCTCGCGTGCCGGAGGTCACCATGCCTTTCGGGGCCGGGCCACTTTCCGGCAAGCCTTCGAGCCGCACCAAAGGCGACGGAGGAAAATAAGACCCGGCCTGCAGGCACGGCCCTGCTCCCATCGCGCCCATAGTCCGACTGCGCTGGCGAACACCGCGCGCCACGCTTGCGGCATGCCACGTCGCCCACGCCTCCAGCTTCCCCCTCATTGCCGTCAGGAATTGTCCCTGGCACCTCTTTCCTGACACCTTTTTTCTCAGATACGGTCGTGTGGTGCCAGGTAACGCCATTGTCCCGGCGGCAGCTTCGCCAGCGGAATACGCCCCACGCGCAGGCATTTCATCGCCAGCACGGTGAGCCCGACCGCGTTGCACATCGGCTCGATCTGGGTCGGCCGCAACACCTTGAATGCGAAGCGCAGCCGTTGTTCACTCTGCCAGCTGACCTTGATCGGCGGCATCGCATAGTTGTTGAAGCGCAGGCCGTGATTGAGCAGGGCCAGCCCGTTCGGAATCAGCGTGCCTTCCACATCGACGACAAATTCCTGCTCGATGCGACTGACGTCTTCGGTCAGCTTGCGCACGACGCGCCAGTCCTGGGTGAAGATCAATAGCCCGCTGGCACCTGTCGGAAGCGAAAGCGGCGAGGTCAGTCGATGCAGGTGTCGCCGCAACGGGCGCACGCCGGAGGCATCGTCAGCCGTGCGCGTCAGTGCGGTGACCAGCGCGCTGGCCGGGTTTGCGCCGGCATCGCTGTCGTATCCAGCGGGTTTGTGCAGTACCAGGGTGATCGGCTCAGCGGGAGTCGGCCGGGCAGCGGGATCGAGTTCGACGACTTGCGTGTCGACCATGAACTGCGGCTCTTCCACGACGTTGCCGTCGACCTGCACCCAGCCGCCTTCGATGTATTGCTGGGCCTCGCGTCGCGAGCAACCGGCCAGCGCAGTGATGTGTTTGTCGAGGCGTAGCGGTTCGGTCATCAGGTGGGTCGCAGGTGGTCAGTGGGGCCATTGTAGGCCGTGGCGTTGGGCAAACCGGGGTCAGAGTGCACTTTCCGACAGGGGATGGTGGCGTGACCCGACAGACCGTCGCATGGTGCGTGGGAAAACTGGAGACGCGCCTGCACGGATGCCGCCATGCCTCGCCAGCCACGACTCGATCTTGCCCAGATACCGCAGCATGTCGTCCAGCGCGGCAATGATCGCCAGCCGTGCTTTTTCACCGACATCGATCGTGTGCGTTACCTGCAAGACCTGCGCGAGATCGCCATGCGCGAGGGATGCAACGTCCACGCCTACGTGCTCATGACCAACCACGTGCATCTGTTGATGACGCCCGCCGCCAGCGGCCAGGTTGCGCGCGTCATGCAATCCCTGGGGCGGCGCTACGTTCGCTACATCAACGATCGTTACCGGCGCACCGGCACGTTGTGGGAAGGACGCTACAAGTCATCACTGGTAGACCGGGAAACCTACCTGCTGCACTGCTACCGCTATATCGAGTTGAACCCGGTCCGCGCCCGCATGACCGCCGATCCGCTCGACTACGCATGGTCGAGCCACGCACACAATGCCTTCGGCCGCGACGATCCGCTTATCCATCCGCACCCGACCTATCTGGCGTTGGGCAGAACAGACCAGGAGCGACATCGCGCCTACCGCGCCCTCGCCGTGGAAAACCTTTCCCAGGATCATCTCGACGCCATCCGCATCCACCTGCAACGTCAACACGCCCTGGGATCTGAGCGCTTCCGCACGGTTATCGAAGCGCAACTGTCACGCCGTGCAGGACCGGCGAAAATCGGGCGCCCGCGCAAAAAGTCTCCAGAGCGAAGCACGGAAAGTGCACTCTGACCCCTGTTTTGCCTTTTCCTAATCTTTGAACTCAGAGACTTCACGCCAAATCGAGTCGTCTGAAAGAGATAGCTCCGAGCGAATCTTATTCATTCTAGCCGTGGCAGACCTAACAGGCGCGTATATCCAACCATCACTACCTTTATGGCGATCTATAACACCCTCTCTCATAAGCAATGTCAATATCTTTCCGACAACTTTCGCGCTGTACTCTTGGCCATAACCACCTTTCCTTAGGGCCGCCTCTTCGCGACCCGCTCCACGCTGGAAGAAAATTTTGTGAATAATAGCGAGTAGAAGCTTGTTCTGACGAGAGATATCGCTCTGCTTAATTGCAGATGCGTTACTCAGCTGATCAAAATAGATTATGTCCGTACCAGAAATCCAAGCAGGCATGCCGGCCGGCCCAGAAACGCCATTTACTGCATTAATAATGCAACCATCAACCGAAATTCCGTGGGAAGAAGTAACCGTAGTCCTGTCAATATCTAAAACGCCAATCTCCGAATTTGATATGTGCAGATTTAGAAGAGACTTGCCGTGCAAATTCAAAACTGGAACATATCCATCTATGATTTTTAAAGAATGAAAATCAACATTTCCAGTGCCTACAATAGATAATATCGACACTATCTCACCAAGCATCCACGAATTTGCCGACACACCGAATTTTCTAATGTAAGAAAAGCACGAGTTATGCAGCCCATACATTTCAACAAGATTAGCCGCATGAATGGCACCGATAACCCGCAGACCTTGTTGCCATTTCGTCCGAACGAACCTTTCACTCATCGAAGACACTTCATTTACAAGATGCTCTGCTCTTAGCACATCAACTAAACTGTGATCAATAAACTGGCGATCGGGCGACTCAGGTTCAATTCGACCAAGAGTACATAACCGCGCCAACAATAGACGCCCAGCCTCATCCGGAATACTACCAACCACGGTTTCATAAGCTTCATCGATTTCTCTTGGTGTCAGACGCCCGAGAAAGACTGGCGAGTATCGTGACCGCGCAGCCAGTTCAAGCAAGATCTCTCGAACAGTCTCGGCAGATACTGATTCAGAAACACCTCTGGACTCGCGGATGCAGACGGCAAAAAAGAACGCGCCCCAAAACTCAAATTCTCCGAAATCCTTAGATAACAGCTGCTCGACCTCGGTCACATCGATCTCAGCGAGCAACTGAAATACAAGAGGCTTCCTGGGCAACCACCCCGGGCAGAGTGTTTTCACGTGCAAACCAGACAAATAGATTGCGGCCTCCGCCTCGGTAAAATTGTCAGGAACACGTGCAATAGTTACATTATGGCTATTCGCCACCCCAAGCGACTCGAACATCTCCTTGTCACTATCAAAAAAATGCGATCTCCCAGTAAGTAGGACCCCAGCCTTAGCACGTATAATCAAGTCACGGAGACCGCGGACTGCATGTTTTCTGAGTGCTCGGCGATCCCTCGCTTTTGGATCATGGACTTGCGTCCCAATTTCATCAAACCCATCAAGCAGGAGCACTAACCCACCTGCATTCAAGAGTCGAACTATGTTATCGACGGAACCCTGCAGCCCAATATTTCCAAGATGCCCAGCGATAATTTCTAATGCGTTGGAGCTACTCCAATGATCGCGCAAGTTGATTGCGACAGGATAAGCCCCTGATTCAGTCACAGATTTTGAAAGTGTCGTAAATATCTCTCGCACGCACCGGCTTTTCCCCGTTCCGTAGTCACCGGTCAATACGACGGTTCCACCCCGTATCAACTTCTCTGCTATGTCTCCGATCGTTAAGTCTTGCTTACCACCGTCGACGGTATAACGAACCGGCACAAATTCTCTCTGATCATTTTCGCCAGTCCGTGAGTCGACTGCGCTGCCAAATGGTTGCAACACCCTGAGCTCTCGATATGACTCGAAGTCGAAAAATTCCTGCTCATACTCTTGTAATGAGATCACGCGAATGTGCGATTCAGCTCCAGCCTCTTTCATAGAGTTCGTTGGAGCGTCGTCTAAAACGATGTAGGCACGACAAAAAACTCCTTCTCCGAGCAATTTAATACGGAACGGAACAATTTTTGCAATATCTTCTCTGACTTTTTGCAGCGTTACATTCGTCGTTATCTCGATCACGACCATTTCTTCGTGAGAGATTCTAATTAATCCATCGAAATCCACACCGTGCTCGTGGCACGGTGAGCACTTGGAACCCCAGCGAAGCGAGGCAATGGATCGAACTCTTTCTTCGAATGTTCGCCAAATCTGCACGCCGGCCTCCATAAGTGAAATGGGAAAAGCAAAAAATAGCTTTGACCTACATGTTCCGCCGATACTCCCCACCCACGTCATACAACGCGTGGCTGATCTGCCCCAGCGAGTTGTACTTCACCGCCTCCACCAGCTGCTCGAACACATTCTTCCGCTCACGCGCTGTGTCCTGCAAGCGCTTCAGGCTCTCCGGCGCCAGTGAGTTGCGCGCCACGCCGAACGCCTTGACGTTCGCAATCTGCTGCCCCTTCTCCTCCTCCGTCGACCGAATCAACTCGATCTCGGTCGCGATCTCCCCACCATGATCCTTCGGCAGGAAGGTATTGACCCCAATCAACGGCAACGACCCATCATGCTTCTTGTGCTCGTAATACATCGACTCTTCCTGGATCTTGCCGCGCTGATACATGGTGTCCATCGCGCCGAGCACGCCGCCGCGCTCGCTGATCGCCTCGAACTCCTTGTACACGGCCTCTTCCACCAGGTCGGTGAGTTCCTCGACCACGTAGCTGCCCTGCCAGGGGTTCTCGTTGAAGTTCAGCCCGAGCTCCTTGTTGATGATCATCTGGATCGCCACCGCGCGACGCACGCTTTCTTCGGTAGGCGTGGTGATCGCTTCGTCATAGGCGTTGGTGTGCAGCGAGTTGCAGTTGTCGAACAGCGCGTACAGCGCCTGCAGCGTGGTGCGGATGTCGTTGAACTGGATCTCCTGCGCGTGCAGCGAGCGGCCTGAGGTCTGGATGTGGTACTTCATCATCTGGCTGCGCGCGCTGGCGCCGTAGCGCTCGCGCATGGCGCGGGCCCAGATGCGGCGGGCCACGCGGCCGATCACGGTGTATTCCGGGTCCATGCCGTTGGAGAAGAAGAACGACAGGTTGGGCGCGAAGTCGTCGATCTTCATGCCGCGCGCGAGGTAGTACTCCACGATGGTGAAGCCGTTGGACAGCGTGAAGGCGAGCTGGCTGATCGGGTTCGCGCCGGCTTCGGCGATGTGGTAGCCGGAGATGGAGACGGAGTAGAAGTTGCGGACCTTGTGCTCCACGAAGTACGACTGGATGTCGCCCATCATGCGCAGGGCGAATTCGGTGCTGAAGATGCAGGTGTTCTGCGCCTGGTCTTCCTTGAGGATGTCGGCCTGCACGGTGCCGCGCACGGCGGCCAGCGTCTCGGCCTTGATCCGCGCGTAGGTCTCCGCATCCACCAGCTGGTCGCCGGTGACGCCTAGCAGGCCCAAACCCAGGCCGTCGTTGCCGGTGGGCAATTCGCCGGAATACTGCGGGCGGCCGTTCGGATACAGCGCGGCGATGGTCTTTTCCGCCGCGGCCCAGCGCGCGGGATCTTCCTTGAGGTATTTCTCCACGTTCTGGTCGATCGCGGTGTTCATGAACATCGCCAGGATCATCGGCGCGGGGCCGTTGATGGTCATCGACACCGAGCTGGTGGGCGCGCTGAGGTCGAAGCCGGAGTACAGCTTCTTCATGTCGTCCAGCGTGGCGATGTTGACGCCGGAGTTGCCGATCTTGCCGTAGATGTCGGGGCGCGGCGCCGGGTCTTCGCCGTACAGGGTGACCGAGTCGAACGCGGTGGACAGGCGCGTGGCGGCGCCGCCCTGGCTGAGGTAATGGAAGCGGCGGTTGGTGCGCTCGGGCGTGCCCTCGCCCGCGAACATGCGGGTGGGGTCTTCGCCGCTGCGGCGGTACGGGTACACGCCGCCGGTGTACGGGTAGTGGCCGGGCAGGTTTTCCTTGCCGAGGAACAGCAGCTGGTCGCCCCAGCTCGCGGTCTTGGGCGGCGCGACTTTCGGGATCTTCTGGTGGCTCAACGACTCGCGGTAGTTCTCCACGCGGATGGTCTTGTCGCGCACCTTGTATTCGTTGACGTCCTTGGTCACCGACTCGCGCAGCTTCGGCCAGTCGCGCAGCAGGTGGATGGACTCGTGGCTCAGTTCCTTCAGCGCGGCGTTGTAGCGTTGGCGGAGGAGCAGGAGGGTGCGGTCGATGGTGTGCTCGTCATTCCGGCGAAGGCCGGAATCGCTCTTCGGTTGATCGTCCGTGGGGGATGCGATCCCGGCCTGCGCCGGGATGACTGTTGGTGAAGGTGAGGCGGCATGCAAATCCTCGCTGCGGTACAGCTCCAGCGGCTTGGGCAGCTTCGCGTCGCCCAGTTCCTTCAGCGACTCGTAACAGTGCTGCGCCTTGCTGGCGGCTTCCGACTGGTGCGCGACGGATGCGTTGATGCCGCGGCCCTGCTCGGCGATCTCGGCGAGGTAGCGCACGCGGGCGCCGGGAATCAGCACGGTGGCGCGCGGTTCCTTCAGCGTGGTGTCGAGCTGGGGCTTCCAGTCGCAGCCGGGGGAAGAAAGGGAGTCAGAGTCACTTTTCGACCCGCCATCTGGAACCTTGTCCGCACCCGCGCTCGAAAAGTGACTCTGACCCCTTTTCTTGTCGCGCATCAGCCGGCACAGGTTGGTGAACATCCAGGTGACGCCGGGGTCGTTGAACTGGCTGGCGATGGTGGGGTACACCGGCACGTCCTCGTCCTTGATGGTGAACGCGGTGTGGTTGCGCTTCCACTGCTTGCGCACGTCGCGCAGCGCGTCCTCGGCGCCGCGGCGGTCGAACTTGTTCAGCACCACCAGCTCGGCGAAGTCGATCATGTCGATCTTCTCCAGCTGGCTGGCCGCGCCGTAGTCGCTGGTCATCACGTAGACCGGGAAGTCGACCAGGTCGACGATCTCCGAATCGCTCTGGCCGATGCCGGCGGTCTCGACGATCACCAGGTCGTAGGGCTGCGCCTTGAGGAAGTCGATGCAGTCGTGCAGCACCGCGTTGGTGGCGGTGTGCTGGCGGCGCGTGGCCATGGAGCGCATGTAGACGCGGTGGCTGCGCAGCGCATTCATGCGGATGCGGTCGCCCAGCAGCGCGCCGCCTGAACGACGACGCGTCGGATCGACCGCGAGCACGGCGATGCGCATCTCGGGGAACGCGTGCAGGAAGCGCAGCAGCAGCTCGTCCACCACGCTGGACTTGCCCGCGCCGCCGGTGCCGGTGAGGCCCAGCACGGGCGTGGCCTTGCCGGCCAGCTTCCACTGCTTGCGCAGGTGGTCGAGGTCGGTGGCGGAAAGCTTGCCCTCCTCGATCGCGCTGAGCATGTGGCCGATGGAGATCTCGTCGTCCACGTTCACCTTGGATTCGGCGGTGTCGGGCGTGCGCTGCGCGGCGGCCTTGCCGGCGCGCTGCATCACGTCCTCGATCATCTCGACGAGGCCGAGCTTCATGCCGTCGTTGGGGTGGTAGATGCGCTCCACGCCGTAGGCCTGCAGCTCCTTGATTTCCTCCGGCGTGATGGTGCCGCCGCCACCGCCGAACACGCGGATGTGGCCGGCGCCCTTCTCCTTCAGCATGTCCACCATGTACTTGAAGTACTCGACGTGGCCGCCCTGGTAGGACGACAGCGCGATGGCGTCGGCGTCTTCCTGCAGCGCGGCGCGCACCACGTCCTCCACCGAGCGGTTGTGGCCCAGGTGGACCACCTCGGCGCCCTGGCTCTGGATGATGCGGCGCATGATGTTGATCGCCGCATCGTGGCCATCGAACAGGCTGGCCGCGGTGACGAAGCGCAGCGGGGTGGTCTCGGTTTGCGTGGCGCCGGCGGGGACGTGCTTGGCGGGGGAACTCATGGCGACTCCGACATCGTGTGCTTGAACCCGCCGATTCTAGTGGTTCGTCCCCGCGCCCGCTGGTGCACCGCCACATGCGCGGCGGCAAGGATCGGTCTATTTGGGGTGCCAGCGCTCGTCCTCGCCCTTGGCGTAGCCCTGCTTTACCGCCGACCAGGCCACCTTGCGCGCCGTTTCCTCGCGCGACTCGTCGCCGCGGCGCTTGTCCACGTCGGCGTATTCGTCCCAGGCGTGGTTGAACGCTTCCTTGTAGATCTCCTGGGCGTGTTTCGGCAGGTGGTCACGCACCGCATCGGGCAGCTGGCTGATGGTTTGGTAAGGCATGGCGGGCTCCGCGGGGACGGGGCTGCCAGCTTGGGGGATGCGGGATAAAGCGGCCGTCAAGCGACGGCGATGGTTCAGTGCACGCCGGCACCGGGATCATCGGGCGTGGGCTTCCTTTCCAGCGCCCGTTTCATGGCCGCGGCGCCCAGCTCCACGTTCTGGCGGATGGGTTCGGCCAGTTCGTCCGGCAGGACGTCGGTGATCCAGACCAGGCGCGTGCGACGCGCGCCATCAGCAAAGACCTGGAAGGACGCGTTGTGGTGCGCGGCCCGGCCGCCGACGGAGGCATAGACGAAGCGGCGGGCGTCATGGTCGAGCGTGACGATCAGCTCGCGCGCCACCAGGCCGTTGGCGAAGGTGACGATCCTGGCGTTGCCATCCAGCCGGGTGTCGACCAGCACACCCGGCACGAGGCGTTCGTGGGCCGCGCCGACGTCGCTGATGGCCGCCCACACGTCGTCGGGATCGGCATCCAGCAGGATGTCCTTGCATATCGAGGCCACGACGCTTCCTCGTCAGCTGATTGCGTTTTGCAGCGGGGTCAGCCGCCCAGCGTGTCGACGGAAGTCCAGGTTGGCACCCAGGTCTTGCCGCCGTCCGTCGAGATGGCCCAGTCCTGCCGGCAGGATTTCGCTGTGATGCCCGACCAGACGTTGCGGGTCAGCACGGTCTTGCCCTCGACCTCGTCCATGCCGATAAAGGTGCCCACGCCGCCCTTGAATTCGCCCACCATCGGCGGGGCCAGCGTGCCGGTCTTGCTGTTCGCGAAGTAGACCCGCCACTGCCGGGTCTTGCGGTCGTACAGGCGCAACGCGAGGTCCTCGACATGGCCGCCGGGCCCGTCCACTTCGAGCTGGCCGATATTGGCCCAGTCGTCCCATACGCGATACACCGCATGCGTGCCGCCCAGGTTGCTCCACGCGCCGGGTGATGCGAGGGGATTCAGCACCGCCCGGATCCGGGTCGACCAGCGCCCCGTGTTGAAGTCGAAGTCGTGCTCCGGCCCGGTGCCCTGGGCGTGCGGCACATCGTAGTCGGGCGCCTTCTTCAGTCGGGTAAGTTGCGCCACGAAGTTGGTGACCCAGGTCTTGCCGCCGTCGGTCGAAGAGGCGATCTCGTAGTGGTAGGAGTCCGGCGTGATGGCCGACCAGATGTCGCGTTCGAGGACCTTCTTGCCAGCGACCTCGGTCAGGCCATGGAACACGCCACGACCGTTGGCGAACTCGCCGTACGAAGGCTCCTGCATGGTGCCGTCGCTGCTGCCGGCGAAGTGCTCGCTCCATTGCCCGGACTTCGGGTTGTAGAGGAACAACGTCACGCCCTGGAAGTGGCCGCCGGTTCCCGCGGCTTCGATCTTCTCGATGTTGGCGCGCCCGTTCCACAAGGGTTGGTCGATCACGGTTCCGTTGAATTCGGTCCATGCGCCGACGCCCGATGCGGTGACGTCCCGGCTCTTGATGTGGGTACGCCAGGTGCCGAAATGGAAGTCGAAGGCGTGCTGCTGGTCGACACCCTGCGCCGCATCCGCGGCCGATGGCGTCGGCCAGGCCATCGTCGTGGCCAGGGCAAGCAGGCAGGTCTGCCAGATCGTGGTTGCGCGCATGGGGTTTGTCCTTCCGCAGGGAATCGGTGTCGACGTCAATGGACGTAGTTGATCGCGATGGCCGGGGTCACCGAGCGCGTCGCGTTGTGGCCGCCCACGATCACGCGCGCGCCCAGCAGCACGCCGAGGTTCGCGCTGAAGTTGTATTCGACCGCCGGGGCGTAGCCGTAGGCGTCGCTGGAGCCGGCCCGCAGGTGCACGGGTGTGGGCAAGGCATCGACCGGGTCGGCGCTGCCATCGACGCGGGTGGCCGCGCCGTGGCTGCGGAACAGGTCCAATGCCAGCACCCAGCGGCGGGTGAGGCTGTATTCGAACGAGGTGCCGATGTAGAACGCGTCGCCCGGACGGGCCGTGCCGCGGAAACCGGGGGCGGTGCCGTAGACGCTGGCGCCGGTCACGTCGGCATCGCCGTTGAACGTGCGGGTGAGGTTGAGCCGCACCCGCAGCAGGCGGCCGTTCGGCATCCAGAAATAGCTCTGCGCGTTGAGGCCCAGCGTGGTGGCCCAGGCACCGCCGCCCATGCCGTCGCTGGCACGCGCGAGGCGGTCGTAGCGGCCGGTGGGCACGGTTTCCTGCAGTTGCACGGCGAGCGTGGGCAGCCAGCTGCCTTCGTGGAAGCGGGTGAGCCGGTACTGCGCCTGCAGGATCTGGTCACCGAGGCCGATGCCCGAGCTGCCCGGCCCGTTGCTCACGCGGTTGTAGCCGATGATCGGGATCAGGCCCACGGTGAGCCGGTCGGTGAGCCCGTACAGCACGTAGGCGCGCGAGCCGAACGCGTCCGAACCCTTCGAGGTGACGTCGTAGAAATAAGGCTCGATCAGCATGTGCCCGGTCGGCAACGTCTCGGCGGAGTTCGCCAGCATCGGGCCGGTCCACCAGGCGTCGTCCAGCGCCTGGCGCGGCGGGCCGGCGTCCTGCGCCACGGCCGCGCCGATGCCCAGCAGCGCGGCGCACAGCGCCGCGAGGCGGCGCGCCGTCCACCGCGCCCTTTTCACCTGCCAACGCATGACCACCGACACCTCCGTCGCCTGTCCGTAGCGCGCAGACTAGGCAGGCAAGTGGTACGAGCGAATAGCCACCGGGCGAGAACATGACATGACCACTCGACAAGGCGTGACGAAGCCCGTGCCTACCGGCTTGGTGCCGGCGATCGCGCTGGAAGGCGGCGGGCCGATCTACCAGCAACTGGCGGAATGGTTCCGCCGTGCGATCGCCGAAGGCCGGCTGCGACCGGGCCAGCGCGTGCCCTCCACGCGCGCTCTGGCCGGCGAACTGGGCGTTTCGCGCCTGCCGGTGCTGGGCGCCTACGAACAGCTGCATGCCGAGGGTTATCTGGAGAGCTTCACCGGCGCGGGCACCTGCGTGGCCGCGGCAATCCCGCACGAGGGCGCGGGCACGCCGCAGCGGCGACCGCCGCGCGCAGCGATCGCAACCGCTCCTTCGGCGCCGCGCCGGGTCGCCGCGCGCGTGGCGGCGATGGCCGCGCCGCCGCAGAGCTGGCTGGAAAGCCAGGGCGCGTTCCGCGTGGGCGTGCCCGCGCTAGCCCACTTCCCGCACGGCGTGTGGTCGCGCCTGCTCAGCCGGCATGCGCGCCACGTCGGCGCCGACGCGCTGGTCTACGGCGACACCATGGGCCACGCGCCGCTGCGCGAGGCGATCGCCGAATACCTGGCGACGGTGCGCGCGGCGCACGCCGGCGCCGCACAGATCCTGATCACCAGCGGCGCGCAGCACGGCCTGCAGATCTGCGCGCACGCGCTGCTCGACCCCGGCGACCGCGCCTGGGTGGAGGAACCCGGCTACCCCGGCGCGCACCAGGCGCTGGGAACCGTGGGCGCCCTGCCCGTGCTGGTGCCGGTGGATGCCGAAGGGCTGGACGTGGCCGCGGGCATCCGTCGCGCGCCGACCGCGCGGCTGGCCTACGTCACGCCCTCGCACCAGTTCCCGCTGGGCGCCACGTTGAGCGCGGCGCGGCGCATCGAGTTGCTGCAGTGGGCGGCGCGCACGGGCAGTTGGATCGTCGAGGACGACTACGACAGCGAATACCGCTACGGCAGCCGGCCGATCGCCGCGCTGCAGGGGCTGGATGCCGACGCGCGGGTGATCTACGTGGGCACCTTCAGCAAGGTGCTGTTTCCCGCGCTGCGGCTGGGTTACCTGGTGGTGCCAAAGGACCTGCTGCCGGCGTTCCGCGCGGCCCGCGACGCGCTGGATACCTGCTCGCCGATGCTGCCGCAGAGGGCGCTGCACGACTTCATCCGCGAAGGCCACTTCGCGCGACACATCCGCCGCATGCGCATGCTGTACGCGGCGCGGCGTGCGGCGCTGCAGGCGGCGATCCAGCATCACCTGCCCGGTGCGCTGGAGATCGTGGGCGCCGAGGCAGGGATGCAGCTGACTGCGCTGCTGCCCGACGGAATGGACGACGTCGCGCTGTCGCAGCGGGCGGCACAGGCCGGCGTGTCGGTGCGACCGCTGTCGCCGTGCTATCGCGGTGACGTGAAACGCAGCGGCCTGATCCTGGGCTACGGCAGCGTGGACGAGCGCGCCATCGAGGAAGGCGTGCGCCGGTTGCGGAGTTGCCTGTAGGAACCTCTTTGGTTGTCACTCTTGCGGAAGCAGGAATCCGGTACCGTTGTGAGCTGGGGCATAGGAATCGCAGGGCCTGCGCCCGCCGAAACGGGTTCGTCATGAGCCCGCTTTCGGTTTGGAGCGGACATCAGAAGGCAGGGCCGAAGATCTTCTGGGGAACGCACATGGTGAACTTTGATTACTGGTTCAATCAACCGTGGGTCCAATTGCTTTGTTTCATTGTTTTCACATGCATCACGGTCAGGGGTCTTAAGACTGGGGGCGCGACGCTCGTCTACAAAACATATAAAAGGTCCAAGGACCCGGAGCTTTATTGGGCTGGAATAGCTACTAACGCGTTGGCCGCTGCTGCCATGCTCTTTCTTCTTGTTCATGGACTCACCAACTGGCTAGACGTATGACATGGCGTACATAGCATGCCCGCTTTCGACCCACAGTGAACTTTGGCTGCATACACAGGATTTTCGGGAATCATTCAATACGCGCTTGACCCCGACAGGGCCAGCCTTTCGGCTGTTGAAAAGCAACACACTAGGCCGACGAGGGTCTTCAAGTTTCCTGTAGTAAACAGCGCTCAAGCCACGCCGAACGGCAGTTCGCTCGTGCCGACCACGCGCTCGCCCACCGCTTCGCCGCGCACGAAGGCCAACGCGGCGTTGATCGTGTCCGGCGCGTCCAGCACGCGGCGATGGCCCAGCCCCTCGGTGCTGAGCAGGCGTGCGCCGGGCCAGTAGCGGGCGTAGCGCTCGCCCTCGCTCCACGGCACGTCGGCGTCGTCGAGGTCGTGCACGATCAGCGCGGGCTGGCCCAGCGCGGGCAGGTGGCGATACACCTCCAACTGCTCCACGCCGATGCCGGTGCGGCGCAGCAGCCAGTCGTAGAAGGCCTGGCGCAGGTGTTCGCCGAGGCGCACTAGATGGAAGTAGCGGCTGGCCGCGTCGGCCATGTCGGCGGCGGGCGCCACCAGCACGAGGCGCTGCGCGTGCCAGTCCTCGTCCTGCGCCAGCACCAGCGCGGCGGCGCCCAGCGAATGCCCCACCGCCAGCGCGGCCTCGCCGTAGTGGCGGCCGACCGCGCGGATCGTGGCGGTGAATTCGGGCAGCGTGCACAGCCGGCCGCTGCTGCGACCGTGGCCGGGCTGGTCGAACGTCACTACCGCGTAGCCCAGCGCGCGCAGGCCGTCCACCCATGGCTGGAAGCGCAGGCCGAAGCTGGACCAGCCGTGCGCGAGCAACGCATACGGCTGGCGGGCCGGGTCGCCCCAGACGTAGGTGGCGATGCGCTCGCCGCCGATCTGCAGTTCGCCGCGCCGCATCGCCGCATCCTCCGGCGTCGCCAGCGCGCGGCTGCGGCTGCTGGCGAACGGCGTGGCGAACAGCTGCGCGGCGCGGTCGGCGGTGCGCTTCGGCACCAGCCGGCCACCGAGCATGAAGCCGGCGCGCAGCGCGCCGAGACGCAGACGGGTGGAAACGGAAGCGGCATGTGGGGACATGGGGAGCGCCTCGTGCGGGAAGGGGTCAGGGTTGCCAGCTGCGCCACAGGCGCTCGAATGCCGCGGCGGTGTGTCGCTCGGCCTCGTCGTAGCCGAACAGTCCGCCGTCATGGTGCAGGCCGAGCAGCAGCGCGTAGATCTCGAACGCGAGCTGGGCGGTGTCGGTGTCGGCGCGCAGGTGGCCCTCGGCCACCGCCTGCGCGATCGCCTTCTGCAGCTCGCGGCGCCAGCCGGCCTGCTGCGCCACCACCGCCTCGTGCAGCGCGCCGTCGCGGCCGTCGTACTCGCTGGCGGCGGAGAGCAGCACGCAACCGCTCTGGTGCTTGCGCGCCCACGCGAACCAGTGCGCCACGATCGCGCGCAGGCGCGGCAGGCCGCGCGGCTGCTTCAGCGCGGGCAGCAACACGTGCGCCATGAAGCGCCGCGCACCCAGGTCGAGCACGGCCAGCTGCAAGTCCTCGCGCGAACCGAAGTGGGCGAACACGCCGCTCTTGGACATGCCCACGTCGGCCGCCAGGGTGCCGATGGACAGCCCTTCCAGCCCGTCGCTGCGCGCCAGCACATAGGCGTGGTCGAGGATGGTGTCGCGGGTGGCGGCGCGCTTGCCGGCGGGAGTCACGGTTTCCATGGGTGCAAAAAATAGCACGACCGTTCGTTCTTTGCCATGACGACGAACCGATATGCCCCGCGATGCCCGGGCGGTCGTCACGTCGGCCACCCACCCGAACCTGAACGCGCCTCCGGACACGCGTCAACACGTCGCCGCAGGGCGGCGTTTTCCGTACCGCACGCCGCCTTTCGCGGCGATCACGGAGAGCACGATGAATCGCAAGTCTTCCGCCCTGATCCTGTCCGCCGCGCTGGCGCTGGCCGGCGCCGGATTCGCCGCTGCGCCCGCGGCACAGGCCGTGCCGCAGGTGTCGGTCGGCGTGGGCGTGGGCATCGGCGTGGCTCCGCCGCCGCCACGCTTCGAACGAGCGCCGCCGCCGCGTCGCGGCTATGCCTGGGCGCCTGGCTACTGGTCGTGGAGTCCGCGCCTGCATCGCCACGTGTGGGTGGGCGGCCGCTGGATGCGCGTGCATCCGGGCTACCACTACATGCCCGCGCGCTGGCAACAGGGACCGCGCGGCCACTGGCATTTCAGCGCCGGCTACTGGGCCCGCTGAACATGCAACAACCTGCGACGCGAGCGGCGATGCCGCGCCCGTTTCGTCGCAGTTTTCGCCCCCTAGACTCACCGTCGCTTTCCATGGCGCGGCAACGCCATCCACGCTTCACCACACCCAACGAGGGGAACCCATGTCGTCACGTCTTGCAGGTCTGCTGATCGTCTCCGCTGCCGCCGCGGTGGCGGCCGGTTGCGTCGAGGAGCGCCCGGTCTACCACCCGCGCCCGGTGCAACGCGAAGTGATCGTGGAGCGCCAGGCGCCGCCACCGCCGCCCGAAGTGGTGGAAGTGATCGCGCCGCAACCGCCGCCGCCGCGCATCGTTGAAGAAGTGCCGCCGCCGCGCCGCGGCTATGTCTGGGTGCATGGCTACTGGCGCTGGGAGCACGGCCGCTACATCGCGGTGGCCGGCCACTGGCGCGAGGCGCGTCCCGGCTACCACTACGTGCACCCGCACTGGGAGCAGCGCAACGACGGCTGGCACTTCCACGTGGGCGTGTGGGTGAACGACTGAGGCTGCATCTTGCGATCATCCTTGATCGCGAAGATCAAACGGGCGGCCTTCCCTGGCCGCAATCAGTGAAGTTTCTTTGCGATTACCTGATCGCGGACATCCGACGAGTGGCCACGCATGGCCGCACGACTCAAGGAAACGGCCCGGGCATTCCGGGCCGTTTCGTTTGGCGTCGCATGCAACGAGACGGCGCGATGCGACAGTGAGGCGACTTCCAGCCCGCGGTCGGTGACAATCTCGGCAGCGAACGCCAGCCAGGACGCCCGTGCCAGTTCCTTCATCCGCCACAGTCGCAGACGCCATCCAGCCGGGCCTGATGGTGGTGCACGGCAACCATCTGGAAGACCTGCGCGACCTGCTGGTCGAATGGCTGGCGCGCACGCCGCTGGCGCCGCTGGAAGACGAGACGATGCTGGTGCAGAGCAACGGCATCGCGCAGTGGCTGAAGCTGGCGCTGGCGCGCCCGCGCGACGCGGGCGGCATGGGCATCAGCGCGGCGGTGGAAATGCATCTGCCCGGCCGCTTCCTGTGGCAGGCCTACCGCGCCGTGCTGGGCCGCGAGGCGGTGCCGGCCGATTCGCCATTCGACAAGTCGCGGCTGGCCTGGCGGCTGATGCGGCTCTTGCCCACGCAACTCGGCCACGCCGACTTCGCGCCGCTGCGGCATTTCCTGGGCGAAGGCCAAGCCGACCCGGGCAAGCCCGACCCAATCAAACTTTTCCAGCTCGCGCAGCAGATCGCCGACCTGTTCGACCAGTACCAGGTCTACCGCGCCGACTGGCTGGATGACTGGGAGCATGGCCGCGACGGGCTGCGCGATGATTTACGCGCACAACGCGAGCCGCTGCCCGTCTCGCAACGCTGGCAGGCGAGGCTGTGGCGCGCGCTGTTGGAAGATGTCGGCCCTTCGCAGCGCGACAGCCATCGCGCCGCCATGCATCGCGCCTTCCTTGCGCGCGCCGCGGCGCTGGAACAACGCCCTGCCGGCTTGCCGCGACGCCTCGTGGTGTTCGGCATCTCCTCGCTGCCGCAACAGACGCTGGAGGCGCTCACCGCGCTGGGACGCGTCTGCCAGGTGCTGCTGCTGGTGACGAACCCGTGCCGGCACTACTGGGCCGACATCATCGAGGACCGCGAGCTGCTCAAGGCCGAGCAGCGCCGTCAGGCCAGCAAGCCCGGCCTGCCCGCCGAGCCGCGCTACGAAGAGCTGCACCTGCACGCGAACCCGCTGCTCGCCGCCTGGGGCAAGCAGGGCCGCGACTACATCCGCCTGCTCGACAGCTTCGACACCCCCGCGGCCTACCGCCCGCGCTTCGCCGCGCTGGGCCGCGACATCGACCTGTTCGTCGACCCCGGCCGCGACAGCCTGCTGCACCAGGTGCAGCAGGCCATCCTCGACCTCGAACCGCTGCCGGCCGATCCCGCGCAACGCCAGTCGCTGATCGCGGGCGACGACTCGCTGCGCTTCCACGTCGCGCACAATCCGCAGCGCGAGGTGGAGATCCTCCACGACAACCTGCTCGCGATGTTCGAGCAGGCCGCGCGCAAGGGCACAGCGCTGGCGGCGCGCGACGTGATGGTGATGGTGCCGGACATCCAGACCTACGCGCCGCACATCCAGGCCGTGTTCGGCCGCCTGCCGGCTGACGATCCGCGCTTCCTGCCCTGCAGCATCGCCGATCGCCCCGCACGCGGCGCCGCGCCCCTGCTGGTGGCGCTGGAACAGCTGCTGCGCCTGCCCGAATCGCGCTACGCCGCGGGCGACATCCTCGACCTGCTCGACACGCCCGCGCTGCGCCGCCGCTACGGCGTGGACGAGGCCGGCCTGCCGGTGCTGCGCCGCTGGATCGAAGGCGCCGGCATCCGCTGGGGGCTGGACGGTGCTCAAAAGGAAACGCTGGGCCTGCCGCCCGAGGAGCAGAACAGCTGGCGTTTCGGCCTGCGCCGCATGCTGCTGGGCTACGCCGTGGGCGACGGCGCCTCGCTGGATGGCATCGCGCCCTACGACGAAGTGGGCGGCCTCGATGCCGCCCTGGTCGGCCCGCTGGCCCTGCTGCTGGACAGCCTCGACCATTACGGTCAATTGCTCGCCACGCCGGCCACGCCCGCGCAATGGAGCGAGCGCCTGCGCGGCCTGCTCGCGGCGATGTTCGACGCCGGCCGTGACGACGGCGACGCCGTGCTGTTGCAGCGCCTGCACGAGGCGTTGGAGGCGTGGGAACGCGCCTGCAACGAAGCGGGCTTCGCCGACGCCTTGCCGCTGCCCGTGGTGCGCGAGCACTGGCTGTCCGTCGTGGACGAAAGCCGCCTCTCGCAGCGCTTCCTCGGCGGCGCGGTGAGCTTCGGCACGCTCTTGCCGATGCGCGCGATCCCGTTCCGCGTGGTCTGCCTGCTGGGCATGAACGACGGCGCCTACCCGCGCCGCACGAACGGGCCGGACTTCGACCTGATGGCCACGCCCGGCCAGCAACGTCCCGGCGACCGCTCGCGCCGCGAGGACGACCGTTATCTCTTCCTGGAAGCCCTGCTCGCCGCCCGCGACGCCTTGTACGTGAGCTGGGTGGGCAAGAGCGCGCGCGACAACAGCGAGCTGCCGCCTTCGGTGCTGGTGGGCCAGCTGCGCGACTACCTCGCCGCCGGCTGGGTAAAAAGGGGTCAGAGTCGCCTTTCGGGCGAGGCGACCGAATCAGAAACGGACCCGTCATCGAAAGGCGACTCTGACCCCCTTTTTGCCCTCACCACCGACTACCCGCTGCAAGCCTTCAGCCCGCGCTATTTCGACGCCGCCAGTGACGCGCGCCTATTCACCTATGCCGCCGAGTGGCAACGCGCGCGGCAGCCCCGCCGCGAAACCGAAGCCGCCACGCTCGCGCCGTGGCCGCGCGAAACGCCGTTGAACCTCGCCCTGCTGCAACGCTTCCTGCGCTCGCCGGCCAGGCTCTTCTACGCCGAACGCCTGGGCGTGCATTTCGCCGGCGACGACGATGCCGACACGGACCACGAGCCCTTCGCCCTCGATCCGCTGGAGAACCACCAATTCACCGACGCCCTGCTGCGTACCGCCATCCACGCCGGCAACAACGCGCTGGCGCCTGCCGCCGAGCGCCTGCACGAACAAGGCGCGCTGCCGCCTGGCAGCTTCGGCGCGCTGACGCTGGCACCGATGGAAGCCGCCGCCGCGCGCGTCGCCACGCGTTGGCACGCGCTGGATGCCCACTATCCGCTCACCGGTGAAAGTCATGCGCTGTATGGCGCGGCGCACGGGTTGAGCATCGAGGACGCGCTGGACGATTTGCGCACGGACGACGACGGCAGCCACGTTTGCCTCGTGGCCACGGCGAGCCTGCTCATGCCGGACAAGAAGCTGCGCCACGACAAGCTGCTGGCCCACTGGGCGGCGCACCTGCTGGCGAACGCCAATGCGCTGCCCGTCACCACCCACATCGTGGCGCCCGATGCCATGGTGCAACTGCGCCAGCTGGATACCGCCGACGCACAACGCCATCTCGACGCGCTGCTCGCCGCCTTCGCCGCCGGCCTGTGCGCGCCGCTGCCGCTCGCGCGCAAGACCGCGTTCGCCTGGCTGCAGGTCGAGGCGGCAAACGCAAAATCCCCGCCGGACAAACAGAAGTCCGCCGCCGCTCTCGCAGACGCAACCGCCGCGGTCGCCAGCAAACGCTACGACCACAACGACGGCGAGCACGGTCGCGGCGAAGTGGACGAGGAACCCGCGCTGGCCCGCAGCTGGCCCGACTTCGCCGCCCTGCACGCCGCCGGCTTCGAGGACTGGCTGCATCTGTACCGCCCGCTGCTGGACGCCGCGTGCGTCGTGGATGACGCCGCATGAACAGCACGCAAGCGCTCGACCCGCTGCGCCTGCCGCTGGCCGGCACCCAGCTGATCGAAGCCAGTGCCGGCACCGGCAAGACCTGGACCATCGCCGCGCTGTACCTGCGCCTGGTGCTGGGCCACGGCGGCGGCGCGCCGTTGCTGCCCGCGCAGATCCTGGTGATGACTTTCACCAAGGCCGCCACCGCCGAGCTGCGCGAACGCATTCGCACACGGCTGGCGGAAGCGGCCGAAGCCTTCCGCGACAAGCGCGCGCCCGACGATTCCCTCGCCGCGCTGATCGCCGACTACCCCGACGCCGAGCAGCGCGCCCGCGCCGCGCGCCAGCTGGAACTGGCCGCGCAGTGGATGGACGAGGCCGCGGTGTTCACCATCCACGGCTGGTGCCAGCGCATGCTCAGCCAGCACGCCTTCGCCAGCGGCGAGGCCGCCAGCGCGGACGTGGTGGCCGACGAGGCCGAGCTGCTCGCCGATGCGGTGCGCGACTACTGGCGCGGCCATGTTTTCACGCTGGGTCGCGAGGCCGCCGCCGTGTTCCTCGGCGCGTGGAAGACCCCGGCGGAGCTGCAAAAAGCGCTCGCGCCCCTGCTGCCCCACGCGGATCGCTTGCAGCTGGACGGCCAGCCGTTGCCCGCGCCGCGCGCACCGAAGGACCTGCTCGACGCCCCTGCCGGCGCGCTGCACGAGGCCGAGGCCACGGCCCGCCAGGCGTGGCTGGCCGCCGTCGACGCGATCGAGGCCATGCTGCTCACGGCTTCGGAAACCAAGGTGCTCAAGGGCAACCTGGTCGTACCGAAAAACCTTCCCGGCCACCTCGCCACCATGCGCGCGTGGGCCCAGGGCGGCGAACTCGGCGACGATACGCTGGCGCGCTTCACGCAGTCGCGTTTGACCGAATGCACCGCCAAGGACAAGCAAGCTCCCGCGCACCCGGCCTTTGCCGCACTGGAACACGTGCAGGCCCGCCGGGCCGAAATCCTGGCGCTTCCACCATTGCTGCTCGCCCACGCCGCCCCCTGGGTGGCACGACGCGTGGACGAAGCCCGCCGCCGGCTGGCCCAGCTCGGTTACGACGACATGCTGAAGCGCCTGGACACCGCCCTGCACGGTGCGGCGGGCGATGCGCTGGCGCGCCTGATCGCCACGCAATATCCGGTGGCGCTGGTGGACGAGTTCCAGGACACCGACCCGCTGCAGTGGCGCATCTTGCAGCGCTGCTACGTGGGCATCGAAGGCAAGGCGTTGCTGCTGATCGGCGACCCCAAGCAAGCCATCTACGGCTTTCGCGGCGCCGACATCCACACCTACCTCGCCGCGCGCGAGCGGGCCGCCAAGCCGCACTGGACGCTGGGCACCAACCATCGCTCCACCGCGGCACTGGTCAAGGCCGTCAACCGGGTCTTCCTGTTTGCCGACCCATACGACGACGGCGCCTTCGGCTTCGGCAAGGCGCTGCCTTTCATCGAGGTGGACGCCAGGGGTCGCACGGAACAGCTGCAGCTCGACGGCGAAACCCTGCCCGCCATGCCCGTGGCCGTCCAGACGTCCGCATCGGCACTCAGCTCGGGCGCCTGGCGCGAGACCATGGCCGAACACGCCGCCGCGCAGCTGGTGGCCTGGCTCACCGCCGCGCAGCAAGGCCGCTGCGGCTTCGTGGACGCGCACGGCCAGCTCATGCCGCTGCAGCCCGGCGACATCGCCATCCTGGTGCGCGACCGGCACGACGCCGCGGCGATGCGCGCGGCACTGCACGCGCGCGGCCTCGCCCACGTCTATCTCTCGGACAACCAGTCGGTGTACGCCAGCGCCGAAGCCGCGGAACTGCTCGCCTGGCTCGCCGCCTGCGCCCAGCCCGGCAACGACCGTGCCATGCGCACCGCGCTGGCCACGCCGTGCATGGGCCAGAGCCTGGCCGAGCTGGAGCGCCTGAACACCGACGAGGCGCACTGGGAAGCCTGCGGCGAACACTTCCGCCAGCTGCATGCGCTGTGGCAACGCCACGGCGTGCTCGCGATGCTGCACGACTTGCTGCATCGTTTCGGCGTGCCCGCACGTCTGTTGGCCCGCGCCGACGGCGAACGCGCACTCACCAACCTCTTGCACTTGGCCGAACTGCTGCAGCAGGCCGCCACCGGGCTGGATGGCGAGCACGCGCTGATCCGCCATCTCGCCACGCAGGTCGCCAACCCCGCCGGCGGCGAGGCCGCCGAGGAACAGATCGTGCGGCTGGAGAGCGAAGCCGCGCTGATCAAGATCGTCACCATCCACAAATCCAAGGGCCTGGAATACCCCGTGGTGCTGCTGCCCTTCGTCTGCGGCTTCCGCGAAACCAGCGACAAGAAGCCGTTGCTGTGGCACGACGCGCACGGTGCGGCGCACTTCGACCTGCGCCCCGACGCCGAGGCCTGGAAGCAGGCCGAGGTCGAACGCCTGCAGGAGGATCTGCGCCTGCTCTACGTGGCGCTTACCCGCGCCCGCCACCTGTGCTGGCTGGGCGTGGCCTGCCTGAAGAACGGCAACGGCAAGGCGTCGGAGCTGCACAAGTCCGCCTTCGGCTACGTGCTGTCCGGCGGCCAGCCCATCGAGCCCGCAGAGCTGCGCGCACGCGTCGACCAACTCGCCCAAGGCCAGGGCGCCATCCATGTCGCCGAGCTGCCCGAGCAGGCCGACACGCAGCGCTACCGGCCCCAGGACCACGCGATCCAGCCGCGCGACGCGCGCCGGTGCACGTTGCCCCCGCACACGCCGTGGTGGATCGCCAGCTACAGCGCGCTGGCCCAGCACGACGAGGCCACGCCGAACACCGCGCCGGAAACCCCCGCCCAGTCCACGCTGGCCGAAGCCACGCAGGCGGACGACACCGCCGAGGCCGCCCCCGCCGCGCAAGGCATTCACGCCTTCCCCCGCGGCGCTGCACCCGGCACCTTCCTGCACGAGCTCTTGGAGCACTGCGCCGAAGAAGGCTTCGCCCGTGCCGCCGCGCCCTCGCCGCTGCTGCTGGAAACCATCGCGCGGCGCTGCCAGGCGCACGACTGGAAACGCTGGATCACACCCTTGAGCGCCTGGCTACCCATCCTGCTGCGCACGCCGCTGCGCTTGCCTGATGGCGACGCCGTGCCGCTGGCCGCGCTCCGCGATCCGCAGCGCTACCGCGCCGAACTGGAGTTCTGGTTCGAGGCCAGGCACGTGCAGGCGCAGGCGCTGGATCGGCTCGTCACGACGCACACGCTGGCCGGCGCGCCGCGCCCCGCGCTCGCGCCCAAGCTGGTCAACGGCATGCTCAAGGGCTTCATCGACCTCGTGTTCGAACACGAGGGCCGCTGGTACGTGGCCGACTACAAGTCGAACTGGCTGGGCCGCGACGCCGGCGCCTACACCGCGGCGGCGATGCGCGAGTCGGTGCTGCAGAGTCGCTACGACCTGCAGTACGCGATCTACACGCTGGCCTTGCATCGCCAGCTCCAGGCCCGCCTGCCCGGTTACGACTACGCGCGCCACATGGGCGGCGTGCTCTACCTCTACCTGCGCGGCGTGGACGGCGCCGGCCACGGCGTGCACGTCGAACGGCTGCCGTTCGCGCTGGTCGACGCGCTGGACCAGCTGTTTGCCACGGGGGGCATCGGCCATGGCGCTTGAAGCCTTGCTCGACCGCGCACTGGAACAGCAGCGCCTGCGTCCACTGGACGTGGCCTTCGCGCGCTTCCTCGCCGAACGCGATGCGCTGGCCCCGCCCGTGCTCTTGTGGCTGGCCGCCGTGCTAAGCCGGCAGCTGGCCGACGGCCACCTGTGCCTGGACCTCGACCTGCTCCCCGCCCTGGCCGAGGAACAGGACTGGCCCGCCGACTGGCGCGTGCTCGCCGACGACCTGCGTGCGAACGGCCCGCCCGCTTCGCCGCTGCTCGCCGCGAGCCATGCGGGCGAACCGGACCACGCGCCGCTGGTGCTCGACGGCACGCGGCTGTACCTGCGCCGCTACTGGCGCCACGAACGCGGCGTGGCACAGGGCGTCCTCGCCCGCGTGGCGCGCACGGAGCCGGCCTCGCCGCATCTCGCCGAGGAATTGGCGCGGCTGTTTCCCACCGACCGCAGGAGCGGCTTCAGCCGCGACAACGCGCGGCATGAAATCGCGGCTGAAGCCGCTCCTACGGCCGCTCCTGCGACAGGCACGGCACCCGACTGGCCGCGCGTCGCCTGCGCGCTGGCCGCACGCGGCGCGTTCGGCGTGATCACGGGCGGCCCCGGCACCGGCAAGACCACCACCGTGGTGCGCCTGCTCGGCCTGCTGCAGACGCTGCAGCTGCGCGAGCACGCGCAGCCGCTGCGCATCCGCCTCGCCGCGCCCACCGGCAAGGCCGCGGCGCGGCTCAACGCCTCGATCACGGAGCAGATCAGGCAACTGGACGTGGACGACGCGGTGCGCGCGGCGATTCCCGTCGACGTGACCACCCTGCACCGCCTGCTCGGTGCGCGGCCCGACACGCGCCGCTTCCGCCACGATGCGCGCAACCCGCTGCACCTGGACGTGCTGGTGGTCGACGAAGCCTCGATGATCGACCTGGAAATGATGGCAGCCGTGCTCGACGCGCTGCCCGGAGACGCGCGGCTGATCCTGCTCGGCGACAAGGACCAGCTCTCCTCGGTGGAGGCCGGCGCGGTGCTGGGCGACCTGTGCCGCCGCGCCGACGCCGGCCACTACGACGCCGCCACCGCGCAATGGATCGAAGCCACCACCGGCGACGACATCGCCGCCTTCATGCAGCCCGACGCGCAACCGCTGGACCAGCGCATCGCCATGTTGCGCATGAGCCACCGCTTCGGCGCGACCAGCGGCATCGGCCGCCTGGCGCGCGTAGTGAACGCGGGCGATGCACTCGCCGTGCGGGACCTGCTGGCTGCTACACCGGCGGATCTCGCCTGGTTGCCGAACGCGGATGCCGCCGCGCTGGAAGCACTGGCGATCGACGGCATCGCCGCTTCGCGCCAGCTCGGCGACGCGCCTTGCGGTTATCGCCACTACCTAGCATGGCTGCGCGCCCATCGCCCCGCCGCCGATGCCGGCATGGAGGCGCACGAAGCCTGGGCGCGCGGTGCGCTGGACGCGTTCAACCGGTTCCAGCTGCTGTGCGCGCTGCGCCAGGGCCCGCATGGCGTGGAAGGCCTGAACCGGCAACTCGCCGCGGCGCTGCGCGCACGCGGGCTGATCGAGAACGGCCATGCCCTTGACGGTCCAGGCTGGTATGAAGGCCGCCCCGTGCTGCTCACCCGCAACGACTACGGCCTGGGCCTGATGAACGGCGACATCGGCCTGTGCCTGCGCCTGCCCGCCGCCGACGGCCGCGGCGGCACGCGATTGGCCGTGGCCTTCCTCGCCACCGCCGCCGACCACGCCGGCGGCACACGACTGCGCTTCGTCGCACCATCAAGGCTCGCCGACGCGGAAACCGCCTGGGCGCTCACCGTGCACAAGTCGCAAGGCTCGGAGTTCGAACACACCGCCCTGCTGCTGCCGCCCGAGCCGAACGCCGTGCTGACGCGCGAACTGCTCTACACCGGCATCACCCGCGCCCGCCGCTGCTTCAGCCTCGTCGGCAGCGCGGCGATCGTCGAGCAGATGATCGCCCGGCGCACGCAGCGCCACTCGGGGCTGGCGGCGCGCCTGCAGGCGGGTTGATTTCGCTTACCAGCAACCCGCCGTGGCCGGGCCGCGCGCGCCGGCCTGGTCGAGCGAGAGCGTGCCGCACTGGGTATCGCGAGCGGCCTGCGCCGCTTGCGGCGTGGCCGTGAGGGTGTAGCTCGCCGCGGCAATCGCCGACGTGGCGTAGCTGTAGTCGTTGCCGGTCCGCGCTGCCGATGCGCAATCCAGCACCAGCGTCCCGTCAGAAACCGGATTCGCCACCGGCGTGGCGCTGGTGTCCTGGTTATAGCGCAGGTTGGTCGTGTAGTAGCGCTCCATGTAGTTCGCGTACTCCGACAGGCAGGCTTGCGCCGCCACGCGCTTGGTCTTGACCACATGGCGTGTGTACGAGGGAACCGCAATGGCCGCCAGGATCGCGATGATCGCCACGATGATCATCAGCTCGATGAGGCTGAAGCCCGGTGCCGGGCCACGACCATTCATGTGCCCGCAAAATGATTTGTTCATGACGCAACTTGCTCCCATCGGCCAACCAGCTTTACTCGCGCTCCACTCCATTCCTGCGGACGCACCGATCAATTCCTGATTTCCTTCCAGGAGATGCGCGACGGTATGTCAGTGCTGGGTGGATTCACCTTGCTGAGGGCAGGTACGCCAGTCACCGTCTGGGTCACGAAATACGTCTGGCCGTTGTCCGTGACCGTGGTCGCACTGCCAACTGCATTGAGTTGGATCCCGCCAACCGCCGAGCCGTCGGAATTATTGCCGAACGCCCCGCTTCCATTGGGGAAGAAGCCGTTGGGGAGTGCCCCTCCCGATGCCGGATCGAATGCCATCGTCCAGCCGCTCTGCAGTCCGGGATTGCACTGGATCGCCGATATCACCGGTGGAATGGCCGTACTGACCACCACCGCACCATCTATGATGGACGGGTTGTAGACGATCTGCTCTTGGGTCAAGGGAAAGTCGAACAACCAGCCATACTGGGTGTTGCCTCCCGCCCCCCCCGCACAGGTCGTGCTGCCCAGCCAGCACACCATCTTGGTCGTGCTCAGATTGCGAAAGCCGAGTACCGAGCCGGCGCCGGCGGACGTCGACACCAGGGTCTGTGCCATGAGCTTGCTCCGGACAATCGCCTGGGCCCCCGTCAGACTGGCGTACTGTGCTTTCGACCCAACCGCCACGTTCCATGCGTTCATGTCCCAATCCCAGATGCCATAGAAGGTCTGGGTACCGGTCGCATAGACATCCGGATTGGTCGCGCTGAGCGGGGTCTTCTGGCCGGTACCGAACAGCACCATGACCCGGTTGACACTGCCGGTCCTGACGGCGGCGATGGAGGCCGCGGTCGTGATGGGCTGACGATTGCCAGCTGCGTCCTTGGCTACGAACAATGGCGTTGCCGCCGCATTCCCGAATTTCGAAACACCCCAGCTCGCGGCCGTCTTGCCGGTGACGTCGAAGCGCCAGACATTCCCCTGCAGATCGCCGGCGTAGAGGTAATCCGTGATGTTGTCGCCATCGAGATCCCCCTGACTGACATAGGCGATGCCGTTCGCGCTCGTCGGTGAACCCACGCCCGTGTCGAGAAACTGGAACGTGACTGCGCCGGTGCTCGAATCGACCAGGCCGATATACACGCCTGCCGACGCACCGCTACCCAGTCCATTGCCGAAGATGATCGCCCACTGTCCGTTGTGCATGCGGCTGATGATCGGCGAACCGACGGTTTGCCCGAGATGCGACAGGCCCGTCGTGGCACTGGTCCAGTCGCCCACGACGACTGAAGAGGCCGTGCTTTGCGAGAAATTGCCCGGATTGGTGATGTCGAGCGCGTAGACCTCCTTGCCCCCGCTCCCCACTCCACCCACCAGCCACGTATGCCATGCGTTGTTGTAGAACAGGTCGCCTGCCGTCGGGGTGGCATCCACGAAATAACCGTGCACATAGGTCGGGTTGGCGAGGCTGGCCGTCGCCGCGCTGGAAAGCACGGCCGACGGCATGAACCCGAGCACCTCCTTGCCGTCATTGATCGTGCCGGTATAGGTGCCGCCGCCATTGGTCGGGGTGTAGTTGCCGGCGGCGTCATAGGCGCCGGCGCGGAACCCGTGCAGGAACCCATCATTGCCGCCCACGTAGACCACGTTCAGCCGCGTCGCGTTCGTGCTGGCGAAGTTGCTGTAGGCCTGCGCACCGCTCTGGTTCTCGGGTTGGACGACCGAACTCCCGTACAGGCCATCGCTGAACACGTCGGGATTGGTGCCTGGCACTGGAGCACCTACCCAGGTCGGACTGGAATTGATGATGTCTCCCAGCACTGCGGTCCGCGCGCGCAGATTGCCCGGGGTCGGGCTGGCCAGCTGCTCGGTCGAGCGATCACCTCGCAGCCATTTCAGGCGATTCGCGCCCGCACCATCGGTGCTGTTCAGGGCGGTCTGCTGGGCTGTGGTGAGGCTGGCCCATTCCAACGGCGACGCCTTGCCGCCAACACTGTCCCAGGTCAGCAGCGTGCGCGCGGTCGGACCCTGTGCTGCGATGGTCGTGGTCGGGTTGCCTTGGGCATCCGTCCCCATCGCCGAACACAGGCCGCCGGTAAGCACGCACTTGGCGTCCCAGTTGGACACGGTGGCGATGCTGACGGTGTTGCCGGAGGTAACCAGCGAATTGGATACCAGCGAGCCCCACCAGTTATCCGACGAGTACGACGCCAGATAGATTTGCGAACCGGTTTTTACCTGCCCCGACTGCACCGTATTGGCGCTGGCGCTGCTGTTGGACTGCAGCGGCGCGGCCTGGAAACAGGTGATTTCATGAACGTTGTAGCTGCCACCGGTACCGGCCGAGAAACCGAAACGGAAGGATGCCGGCACCGGGCCGTTGCTGGCCGTGATCTGGTTGTTTACCAGCACCGGCTGGAACGCGCCGTTGTTGTAGCTGTAGGAAAAATTCAGCAGCCCACCCGGGGAAAGCGTCAACTTGTAGGTGATCGGCCAGGTGTTCTTGGTGTAGTCGGCCGGAGCACTCGGATTGCCGGCTCGCGTCGGCGAGCCCTCATTGGCAATCAGCGTGCCCGTGGGCAGTACCTGATAGCCGCCACCGATCGCTTTGTAGTTGTACGGGATCTGCGTGTAAACGTACGGATTATTCTTAGTCCCTGAACCAGAGGACACATATTTACCCGAACTGCATGCAGCCTTGGTCTTTGTTGCGTCCACACTCCCCAAATAATAAGCGGAATTCTGCGCCTTCAACCATGCCCACGTCGTATTGCCGGCGCCACGCAAACCAATACGCTGGGGCTGGTATTGAGAGCCGCCACCGGCGCTTATCCCGGTTAGCCCATTCGAATACGAGTTGTCGCCATACGCCTTCGTGCCGCCGGTGGCCCGCGAATTGAGAATGCCAGTGTCGGTGTTGTCACCCGAGTTGAGAAAATTCCCGAACTCGTCGATGCCCAGGCCAAGATAGGCATTGGCCATGCCTTCATACGTAGCGTTGCTGTTGGAACAGCTGTAGCCCATGCTGCCGCCTAGTCCACCGGCCACCGTGGGAGCAGCTGCGGTGCCGTCGGTCAGCATGAACGAGATGCCGTCCGCGCCATCCTTTGCCGGGCTTTGACTGTCGCCACCATACGTATAGGTGGTGAACGTGACTTGCAGGCCCTGGCTCATGGGAAAGGTGAAATTCGAGAGAATCGCACCGGTCTGATTGGTCTGAGGCGGGGTCAGGCGCAGCGCACCGGAACCGATGGCGTCCTTGGGAGCAGTGACCCCTATATTCGCGCAGCCCGGGATGACGCCGGCACCTTTGGCCGCACTGCCCGCCGTGAGGCAGGCATCATTCAACGCAAGCCATTGGTTGTTGGTCGTCCCACTCGAAAAATTCTCCTTGTAGCTGGTCTGTGCCGTGACCGCACCGGACAAGAGCAGGCCTGCGAACAGGGATGCCAGCTGGGTGTGTTTGATGGGCATGACCTTCCCCTTGTTCTTTGACCGGATATCCCGGACTGGCGCCGATCGATCCTCGGCGATGCGACAAACTCGATGGCGTGGCTCGGTGCAGACCGTTCTCCACCTCGGCACAATGCCCGGGGAAAGCGCCGCAACCCGCCTCATGTGTCGGACAATGTCAGGCAAGCGGGCCACGGCCTCATCGCCTGAAGACGGACTGAAGCACGACGGTCGCCCGGTCGCCCCCGGCAGCCGGACCACTGCGGACGGTGATCCGATAGAAATCCGCGCATGGATTCTTGCTTGGGCTCGTCGGACTGTCGGTGCATGCGTAGGTGCGTCCCTTGCCTCCGAGGTCGATCACCGAGGGGGCGGGGCCGCTGAAATTTCCCATGTACTCGATGACGTACTGCGGCTGTGCGGCAGCCAGGTTGCCGGCATCAAACGACGCCTTGGCCACGGACTGGATGTTCGCTGCCGGCAGCGTGCCGTCACTCAGCGGATTGGCCATGCACTTGATGACGGTTGCCGCCTTCGGCGAGCAGTCCCGGATGGTCGCTGGCAAGGTCGGGCGGGACGGTGGCAACGATGGCTGCAAGGCCTGCACCACGATATGCGCCTGCCGCAGCCCTGCCTCACCTACCTGGAAGGCGATCTGTCGATCGCTGAAGTTGGCCGCCATCTTCTGCTGCATGACGGTGCCGCGCACCGCCGCCAGCCCCACCAGCGTGATTACCACCAGCAGGATCAGCGCAGTCACCAAGGCCACGCCGCGCTGGCCGGCATACGCCGGTGGCTGACCGTGCTTGTTGCATGCACCGGCTGGGCGCACCACCGTCGGGTAAGCGACGGACGTCGTGTCCGCAGCGATACCGATGCAAGTTCGAGCTGGTTCCGGCAGAGAAAGCGCGAGCGTAAGAGCGTGACTCATCTCAATTCACCCGATTGCGTGCGGTGGTGGAGGCGGTAAAGACGCGCGTGATCGGCTTGGCGTCGACACCGGCGCGCTGGTCGGTGCTTTGCAGCGTCAGCTGGACCTGCACGGCGCTTACCGCCCCCCAGTTGGTGATCGAGCTCGCCGGTCCGAAAGCGGCATTGCCTGACTGGAGATATTGGATGCGCATGGCAGTGACATTGCGCACCATTTCATCCGTGGTCGTTCCGAGCACTCCAGCGTTGTTGACCAGCTGCACGCGATACAGCGAGAAGCCTCCGACCACGGGAGGCGGCGTGGCACCGATGTACCAGTCCACCGCGCTCAATCTGGCGATCGACGCGTTGGCCCCGAAAGCATAGGGAACGCCGGTACTCGCAAGGATGTTGGAGTAGTTGCCAGGCGTGGTGGTAAGCGTGCTGTAGCCGAGTGTCTTGGCGGCGCTGTTGTAGCTGGTGGACTGGAAGATGGCCGAGAACTGGGGGTCGCACACGATCATCGCATCGCCGATTGCCAGATCGGGACTGGTTTCGTTGAGCGTGAACGTCGTCGTGGCCGTGCTGTGGCTAGATATGCTCAGACCGGCGTTGTTGGCACCGATGAGCTGCAACGAGTCGTTGCCGGCCACGGCCGGCGTGGCTGCCGGCGGTGCCGGATCGGCGGCGGTGCCGGCACCGTAACCGATCAGCGCGTTGTTCCAGTTGGCCCACCAGACGGTGCCGCCACCACCCGGGCTGTTCTTGAGGACGCTGGTGATGTTCCCGCTGCCGCTGCTGTCACAACCGGTGAGCCCGGCGTTGCGGATATCCTGCGCCAGCATCTCGAACGCCATGCGCGTGTTGTCCTGCACGTCGCTCAGCGCGGCATTGGTGCGGTAGACCTGCTGGTTGGCGAGGAACACGCTGCTGACGCCGCCAATGACGATCAGGCCCAGCAGCATGGCCACCATCAGCTCGATCAGGGTGAAGCCGGCCACGCTCCTGTTGTGCTGCGCGCACGAGCTGACGCGCAAGGCATGCGTGCGGCGACCGCGGTTCATAGCATGGCCCTGGTGGTGACGGTTTGCGTGCCGGTCGTGCTGCCGGTGCCTGCCGCACCGGACTTGCTGTCGTCGTAGGTCACGGTGATGGTGCAATCGCCTGCGGTACCCGTGCAGGCGACCGTCCCGGTGGTGCTGGCAGCCGAGCCGAGGCTGGCTGCCAGCTGGCCGCACCATTGGGCAAGCTGGACGCCGGCCAGCGTGCTGGTATCCGTGGGGCAGGCATTGCCCGTGACCTTCTTGTTGTTGTAGGCGCCGTTCTGGGCCGACGCCAAGTCCGCGCGCATGGCATCGAGGATCGAGTAGGTTCCGATGACGGCCACGCTGCGCGCCATCGAACTGTTGTTCATCGACAACGAGCGCGCCTGCAACGCGGCGATGCCGAGGAAACCGACCGACAGCACCAGCACGGCGATCAAAACCTCGATCAGTCCGACGCCAGCTTGCCGGGAACGCAGGCACCATGGATGCCGCAGAGGAAAGATCATGCGGTTCATGACGAGGGGCAGTCTCCGCTGGTGGTCGTGGTGGCGAGGATCGAGCCCGCCGTCATGGTGATCAGGCGGTGGTTGTCGCGACTCAGCTGGCTGATGCAGATGTCTGCCACCACGCCGCTGTAAGGCGCAGTGGCCGCGGCGAGGGCATTGCGCGCCTGCCCTTGCGTGGTGAAACGCAGTGCGGTCAGGTCACCGCTGACCTGGACGGGCAAAACAAGACTGATCGGGCTGACGAGCACCCGACTGGAGGTACCGCCGCTCATGGCCCAGACCGCGCCGCTTTCGGTGCCGCACGCTCCGCCAAGCGTGTCGCTGGTGTTGGCGGCGGCCGAGTTGCTGCAGAACTGGGTGCTGGCGTTGCGCTTGACCGCCTCCATGCGGGCGACGCTGATCGCGTTGACCAGGTCGTTGGCGGCGGTGTTGAGCCGGTTGGAAAGCGTGATATTCCGGAAGCTCGGCACCGCGATCATCAGCAACACCGCGGCCACGGCCACGGTGACCATCAGCTCGACCAGGGTGAAGCCGCGTTGGCGGCGCCGCGTCGGCGCCTGCCCGCCGATGGGACGCCAGCGGCGTGGCGCGCCTGGCAAGACGTCCGCTGGCTGCGGCTGGACTGGCATGAGCGTTCCCCTGAGCCCGTGAATTCGCAGGGTAGCGACGCAAGTTATTTCGTCAAGTATTTGCGAGGATGAACGGCAAGAATTTGCCGACAAGCGGCAGGCTGGCGTCGCCAAACCTGTTCGCCGCCACGTCGCGGACTCCGCTAAACACGTTGTGGATGACACGAAACGCGACTCACATGCCCCGGCACGCGAGCGACCACGTGGCGCTCAGACGACAAAAGGCCCGCATCGCTGCGGGCCTTTTGTCGTGACCTGGTGCCGGAAACAGGAGTCGAACCTGCGACCTACGCATTACGAATGCGCCGCTCTACCAACTGAGCTATTCCGGCGATGGCGAGCCGCGAAGTTTACGGGGCGGCCGGATGGGGCGCAAGCCGGATCAGCCTGCCGCCGGGCCGCTCTCGACGACGCGCAGTTCCTTGGGCAGGGCGAAGGTGATGGTCTCCGGCTCGCCGTCCAGCTCGCGCACCGCGCCGGCGCCCCAGGATTGCAGGCGGGCGATCACGTCGCGCACCAGCTTCTCGGGTGCGGAGGCGCCCGCGGTGAGGCCAATGCGGCTCACGCCATCCAGCCAGGATCGCTCGATGTGCTCGGCGCCGTCGATCAGGTGCGCGCGCACGCCCTGCTTCTCGGCCAGCTCGCGCAGGCGGTTGGAGTTGGAGCTGTTGACCGAGCCGACCACCAGCATCAGGTCCACCGCGTCGGCGAGCCGGCGCACGGCGTCCTGGCGGTTCTGGGTGGCGTAGCAGATGTCGTCCTTGCGTGGTCCCTCGACGTCGGGGAACTGCGCGCGCAACGCCGTGATGATGGCCTTGGTGTCGTCCACCGACAGCGTGGTCTGGGTGACGTAGGACAGTTCATGCGGGAACTTCGGCGTCAGTACCGCCACATCCTCCACCGATTCCACCAACAGGATCTCACCGCTGTTGGCGGGGTTCCACTGGCCCATGGTGCCTTCCACCTCGGGGTGGCCGGCGTGGCCGATCAGCACCACGCTGCGGCCGATGCGGCCCAGCCGCGCCACTTCCATGTGCACCTTGGTGACCAGCGGACAAGTGGCGTCGAACACCTTGAGGTCGCGCCGCTCGGCTTCCTCGCGCACCGCCTTGGAAACGCCGTGGGCGCTGAAGATCACCGTGGCGCCGTCGGGCACCTCGTGCAGTTCCTCGACGAACACCGCGCCGTCGTGGCGCAGCTTGTCCACCACGTAGCGGTTGTGCACTACCTCGTGGCGCACGTAGATCGGCGCGCCATACGACTCCAGCGCGCGCTCGACGATGGCGATGGCGCGATCGACGCCTGCGCAGAAACCGCGGGGATTGGCGAGCAGGATGTCCATAGTGAAAGCCGTGGCGTTATCCCTCCCCCTGCTTGCAGGGGGAGATGGAGGGGGTGAGGCCAACGGCTTTACCCCTCCCCAACCCTCCCCTGCGCGCAGGGGAGGGAGCGGATACCGATTATCGCACGCCGTCCTGCCCCTTGCCGCCGAACAGGCCGAATGCCACCAGCATCACCGCCCCCACGCTAACGCCGCAATCAGCCACGTTGAAGGTCGCGAAATGCCAAGCGCCGAACTGCACGTCAACGAAATCGGTCACCGCCGCGGCATGCAGGCGATCGATCAGGTTGCCGATCGCGCCGCCGATGATCATCGAAAGCGGCAGCGCCGTGCGCCAGTCGCGCCGCCCGGTGCGCGCGAGCCACGCCACCAGCACCGCGCTGATGACGAGCGCCAGCACCACGAAGAACCAGCGCTGCCAGCCGCCGCCCAGGGCCAGGAAGCTGAAGGCGGCACCGGGGTTGAAGGCCAACGTCCAGTTGAGGAAGCCGGGAATCACCGGATGCGGGATGCCAGCGGGCTGCAATGCGGCCAGTGCCCACCACTTGCTGAGCTGGTCGAGGGCGATGACGAGGGCGGAAAGCAGCAGCCAGGGAAGCGCGTTGGGTTTGGTGGTCATGGGCATGAAGCTTCCGATTCACTCCTCCTCCTGCGTGCAGGGGGAGGCTGGGAGGGGGTGATTCCGGCGATGGGAGAGCAGGTCAAAAGCCACCCTACCCCAACCCTCCCCTGCACGCAGGGGAGGGTGTACGGCAAGCGCCGTACCACGGTGGAAGGCGGATCAGAACCAGCGGCGATCCTCGCCCGGCCCTTCCACGTTGCTCACGCAGCGGCCGCACAGCTCCGGGTGCTCGGCGTGATGGCCCACGTCGTCGCGGCGGTGCCAGCAGCGCACGCACTTGGCGGCCTCGCTGACCGTGGCCGAGACCCATACGTCGGCGCCTTCCAGCTCGGTGAGCACGGCGTCATCCGGCTGGCCGCCAGCCTTGTCCAGGCGCACGTCGGAGGTGATGAAGAAGAAGCGCAGCTCATCCATCGCTGGCGCGTAGCGCGCCACCGTGGCCTCGTCAGCGTGGACCGCCAGCTTCGCCTCCAGCGCGGCTCCGATCTGCCCGTCCTTGCGCATGCTTTCGAGCACGCGCGCGGCGGTGTCGCGGATCGCCAGCAGGTCGCTCCACCAGCGGCGCTGTTCCAGCGAGGCCTGGGTGGCGGCCAGGCCGTCGTACCAGGTCTCCAGCAGCACGCTCTCGCCGCGCGGGCCCGGCAGCGCCTGCCAGATTTCCTCGGCAGTGAAGGCGAGGATCGGCGCCAGCCAGCGCACCAGCGCCTCGGCGATGCGGTACATCGCGCTCTGCGCGCTGCGCCGGCCGTGGCTGTCGGTCGGCATGGTGTAGAGGCGGTCCTTGGTGATGTCCAAGTACAGCGCACCCATCTCGTTGGTGCAGAAGTTCTGCACGCGCGCCACCACCTCGGGGAAGTCGTAGCGTTCGTAGGCAGCGACCACCGCCTGTTGCACGTCGAACGCCTGCTGCACCGCCCACTGGTCGAGCGGCAGGCTGTCTTCCACTTTCACCAGGTGCTGCGCGGGGTCGAAGCCGTCGAGGTTGCCGAGCAGGAAGCGCGCGGTGTTGCGCAGGCGGCGGTAGCCGTCCGACACGCGCTTGAGGATCTCGTCGGAGACGCTCATCTCGTTGCGGTAGTCGGCCGAGGCCACCCACAGGCGCAGTACGTCGGCGCCCAAGGTATCCATCACCTTCTGCGGCGCCACCACGTTGCCCAGCGACTTGGACATCTTGCGGCCCGAGGCGTCCACGGTGAAGCCGTGGGTGAGCACGTCGTCGTAGGGCGCGCGGCCGTGGATCGCCGCCGAGGTGAGCAGCGAGGACTGGAACCAGCCGCGGTGCTGGTCGGAACCTTCGAGGTACATCACCTTGTACTGCGACGCGCTGCCCTGTTGCAGCTCGGGACGCTGGCCGATCACGCCGTAGTGGGTGACGCCGGAGTCGAACCACACGTCGAGCACGTCGGTGACCTTGTCGTAATCCTTCGCCTGGTCACCCAGCAACTCGGCCGGATCGAGGTCGTACCAGGCGTCGATGCCGCCCTGCTCCATGCGCCTGGCCACCTGCTCCATCAGCGCCACGGAATCGGGATGCGGCTCCTGCGTGGCCTTGTGCACGAACAGCGCGATCGGCACGCCCCACGTGCGCTGGCGGCTGATGCACCAGTCCGGCCGGCCGGCCACCATGCCGGCGATGCGCTCCTCGCCCCAGCCCGGCACCCAGCGCACGTCCTTGATCGACTTCAGCGCCGTGGCGCGCAGGCCGGCTTGCTCCATGCCGATGAACCACTGCGGCGTGGCGCGGAAGATCACCGGCGTCTTGTGGCGCCAGCAGTTCGGGTAGCTGTGCTCGATCTTCGCGTGTGCCAGCAGCACGCCGCGCCCGCGCAGCAACTCGACGATGGCGTCGTTGGCCTTCCACACGTGCATCCCGGCCAGGTCGAGCGAGCCGGCACCAGGCTCAGCCACCTTGGGCGTGTCGTCGCGGTAGGTGCCGCGCGCGCCGATGTAGTTGAGCAGGCCGATGCCGTTCTCGCGGCCGACCACGAAGTCCTCCACGCCATGGTCGGGCGAGGTATGCACCGCGCCGGTACCGTCCTCGGCGCTGACGTGCTCGCCGAGGATCACCGGCACGATGCGGTCGTAGAACGGATGGTGCAGTTGGGTGCCATTGAGCGCGGCGCCGGCGGCGTGACCGAGCGCCTTGGGCGATTCCGCGCCATAGCGGGCCAGCGCCTTCTCCACCAGCGCGGCGGCGATCACCAGCAGCACGCGCTTGCCATCGCGCGCCGGCCCTTCGACCAGCGCGTATTCCAACTCGGCACCCAGCGACACGGCCTGGCTTTCCGGCAGCGTCCACGGCGTGGTGGTCCAGATCGGCACGGCGACGATGGCGTCGCCAGAATCCACGCCAAACTTCGCCGCCAGCGCCTTGGCATCCACCGCGTCGTAGGCCACGTCCACCGCCGGCGACACCTTGTCGCCGTATTCGATCTCCGCCTCGGCCAGCGCCGAGCCGCAGTCGAAGCACCAGTACACCGGCTTGGCGCCACGCACCACGTGGCCGTTGGCGACGATGCGCGACAACGCGCGCACCATGTCCGCCTCGTACTTGAAGTCCATCGTGCGGTACGGATTTTCCCAGTCGCCCAGCACGCCGAGGCGCTTGAAGCCGGCGCGCTGGGTGTCGATCTGCTCGGCGGCGTATTCGCGGCACTTCTGGCGGAACGCGCGCGCGTCCAGCTTCTCGCCCGGCTTGCCGTGCTGCTTCTCCACCGCGATCTCGATCGGCAGGCCATGGCAGTCCCAGCCCGGCACGTAGGGCGCGCGGTGGCCGGCGAGCAGCTTGGAGCGCACCACCATGTCCTTGAGGATCTTGTTGACCGCGTGGCCGATGTGGATCGCACCGTTCGCATACGGCGGGCCGTCGTGCAGCACGAAGGCCTTGTCGCGGCCGGCGGTCTTCGCCTGGATCCGCGCATAGCGCCCGATCCGCTCCCACTCGGCAAGCCAGCCCGGCTCGCGCTTGGGCAGGTCGCCGCGCATCGGGAAGTCCGTCTGCGGCAGGTTGATGGTGCTCTTGTAATCCGTGCTCATCGGGTGCCTCGGTGGTTTCGCCCCGAAGCCGCCCGGCCCGAAGCGTCATGTGACCGCCGACCGCGCGCGGCGGCAGGCGCACGCGCTGCGAGCGGATGCCTTAAATAATAATGACGATGGCCGCAGGCGCGGGAACGCGCTCGCGGCAGGAAATCAGCTTGGGCTTTTCGCGGTACGTCATGCGCGGGCCAGTGCAGGATTCATGCCCAGGATCTCCCGGGCCGAACGCGCATCATGATCCATCTGCGCCTTCAGTGCATCCAGATCGTCGAATTTCCGCTCGTCGCGCAGCTTCGCGACGAACTCCACCGCCATGCGCCGGCCGTAGAGATCGCCCTCGAAATCGAACAGGTGTGCCTCCAGCAGCGGCTGGCTGACCTGGTTCACCGTGGGCCGCACGCCCAGGCTGGCCACGCCCGGCCAACTGCATTCGCCCTCGCCCAGCCCCACGCGCACCGCGAAGATGCCCTGCACCGGGCTGACCCGCTCGCGCAGGTGGATGTTCGCGGTGGGGAAGCCCAGCGTGCGGCCGAGCTGGTTGCCGTATTGCACCTTGCCCTCGATCACGAACGGACGGCCGAGCAGCGTGGCGGCGCCGGCGAACTCGCCAGCCCCCAGCAACTGGCGCACGCGGCTGGCGGAGACGCGTGCGCCATCCAGAAGGATGGCCGGCATCACGCAGCCAGCGAAACCGGCCTTCTCGCCCAACTCGCGCAACAAGGCCAGGTCGCCGCCACGCTTGTGGCCGAAGCGGAAGTCCGCGCCTACCCATACTTCCCTGGCAGCCAGGCGCTCGACCAAGACACGCCGCACGAAGTCATGGGCGGACATCGCCGCCAACTCGGCGTTGAAGCGCAACATGTGCACCTGCTCGAAACCCGCCGCCGCAAAGCCAAGCAGTTTCTCACGCACGCTGGAAAGGCGGGGCAGCGGCTCGGATGAGAAATAGGTCCGTGGCAGCGGCTCGAACGTGACCACCGCCGGTGCGCAACCCAAGGACCGCGCACGGCGCTGCACTTGCGCGAACAAGGCCTGGTGCCCCCGATGCAGGCCATCGAACGCACCGATGGCCACCACGCTGCCGTTGGGCGCCAGGCATCGGCCTGCGATATCGCGGGAAAGTTTCGTCATCGCGGAAGTATATCGGGCCGGCGTTCGTGCGCGATCACCCAGCCCGCAGGTCGCGCAATCGCAGGCCCGCGGCGAACAGCGTCGCCGCGTAGGTCGCGCCGCCCGCTGCCACTAGCACGGCAAGGCGCCAGACCCGGGTGAAGGTATGCGCGTCGCTCCAGTCCGGCCACAGCCAGCGTCCGGCCAGCAGCACCACCACCATCGCCGCGCAGGCCAGCGCCAGCCGCAGCCAGTGGCGCAGCCAGCCTGGCTGGCGTTCGTACACGCCGGCACGCTTGAGCCAGTGCCACAGCAGCACGAAGTTGAGATAGCTGGAGAGTGCGCTGGCGATGCCCAGCGCCAAGTGCAGGCCCGGCACCTGCGCGATGCCGGCCAGCCAGCTCTGCTGCCGCACCGCGGCCGGCGCCCACAGCTCGAACAGCAGCGCGATGAACAGGAAGTTGCACAGCATGTTCACCACCAGGGCCGCCACGCCGGCGCGTACCGGGGTCCGGGTGTCCTGCCGTGCGTAGAACGCAGGCAACAGCACCTTGACCAGCGCGTAGGCCGGCAGGCCGCAGCACAGCGCCAGGATCGACAGCGTGGACATGCGCGTGTCGAACGCGTTGAAGCGGCCGTGCTGGAACAGCGTGGCCACGATCGGCTCGGCGAGGATGAGCAGCGCGCACATCGCCGGCACCGAGATCAGCAGGGTGAGCCGCAGGCCCCAGTCCAGCGCCCGCGAGAAACCCGCGCGATCCGTGCTCACGTGATGGCGCGACAGCGAGGGCAGCACCACCGTGCCCAGCGCCACGCCGAACACGCCCAGCGGCAGTTCGAGGAAGCGCGTGGACAGCGACAGCCAGCTCTGCGAACCGGTGACCAGCAGCGAGGCGATCACCGTGTCCAGCAGCAGGTTGATCTGCGCCACCGAGGAGCCGAACAGGGTCGGCACCATCAGCTTGAGGATGCGCCGCACCTCGGGGTGCTTCCAGCCCCAGCGCGGCCACACCAGCAGATCCAGCTTGCGCAGCGCCGGCAACAGGAACAGCACCTGCAGCACGCCGGCCACCAGCACCGCCCAGCCCATCGCCATGATCGGCACGGCCAGGCGCTTCGACAGCCACAGCGCACCCGCGATCATGCAGAGGTTGAGGATCACCGGCGCCAGCGCCGGCAGCGCGAAGCGATGGAAGCTGTTCAGCGCGCCCGCGGCCAGCGCGGTCAGCGACACGCACAGCAGGAACGGGAAGGTCAGCCGCAGCAGGCTGATGGTGAGGTCGAACTTGTGCGGCTGGTCCAGCGCGCCCGGCTCGAACACCGTGGCCAGCTGGGGCGCGAAGATCAGACCCAGCGCGGTGATGATCAGCAGCACCGCGCCCAGCGTGCCGGAGACGCGCGCCATCAGCTCCTTCAGATCCTCGTGGCTGCCCTTCTCCTTCACTTCGGTGAACACCGGCACGAAGGCAGTGGAGAACGAGCCCTCGGCGAACAGCCGGCGCATGAAGTTGGGGATGCGGAACGCCACCCAGAACGCGTCGGTGACCGCATTGGCGCCGAACACCACGTTCAGCGACATGTCCCGGATCAGGCCGAGCACGCGCGACACCATCGTCATGCTGCTGAACGAGAGCAGCCCGCGAAACATGCTGGGGGACTTCATCCGGTTGCGTATCCTGGATCTGGCGCGGGCGACGAGCGCACAGTCTGCCAGCCGGCGCGGGCAAGATCACCGCCGGATCGTGGCCGAATGCGGGCAATGCCTCGCCGGCAGCCATCTAAATGCTTGACGCATGGGCGAATCGACCGCATAATTCGCCTCTTTCTTCAACCTGCAACCCGCGATTCGGGAGTTCTAACCTTGGCCAACATCAAGTCCGCGAAGAAGCGTGCGCGCCAGTCCGAGCAGCGCCGCCTGCGCAACATCAGCGCCCGTTCCATGGTGCGCACCGCGCTGAAGAAGGTCGTCAAGGCCATCGAGGCCAAGGACAAGGCTGCCGCCGTCGAGGCCTTCGCCGCCGCCCAGCCGGTGATGGATCGCTACGCTTCGCGTGGCCTGATCCACAAGAACAAGGCCGCCCGCCACAAGAGCCGCCTGAACGCGAAGATCCGCGAACTGGCGTAAGCCGGCTCGCAGCGCGCGTCACGAAAAAGCCGGCCTTGGCCGGCTTTTTTGCGGCCACCATCCCTAGAGGCCGCCCTTCGGGCCATCGCTGACGCGATGTCAAAAATCGCTCCCGGCGACTTTTTGCGTGCCACTGCCTGTGCCCGACAACCACGCGACATCCGCCCGCGTCGGGATGAATCCCGACCTACGCGTCGCCGCGCCCCCGCGTGCGAAAACATCACCGGCAAGCGTCGATCGCCTGCCCCAGTCGCTCCACGCCCACCACTTCCAGCTCACCCACGCGACCGGATTTCGGCGCGTTCGCCTTCGGCACGATGGCGCGGCGGAAACCGTGGTGCGCGGCCTCCTTCAGGCGCTCCTCTCCGTTCGGCACCGGGCGGATCTCGCCGGACAGGCCCACCTCGCCGAAGGCCACGGTCTTCTCAGGCAGCGGGCGGTCGCGCAGCGAGGACAGCACCGCCAGCAAAGCCGGCAGGTCTGCCGCGGTCTCCTGCACGCGGATGCCGCCCACCACGTTGATGAACACGTCCTGGTCGTAGGCGGCCACGCCGCCGTGCCGGTGCAACACGGCCAGCAGCATGGCGAGGCGGTTCTGTTCCAGGCCCAGCGCCACGCGACGCGGATTGCCCAGCGAGGATTGATCCACCAGCGCCTGCACCTCGACCAAGAGCGGCCGCGTGCCTTCGCGCGTCACCATCACCGCGCTGCCCGGCGTGGGGCCGGCATGCGCGGAGAGGAAGATCGCGGACGGGTTCGGAACCTCGCGCAGACCCTTGTCGCCCATCGCGAACACGCCCAGCTCGTTGACCGCGCCGAAGCGGTTCTTGAACGCGCGCAGCACGCGGAAACGCGAGCCGGATTCGCCCTCGAAATACAGCACCGCGTCGACCATGTGCTCCAGCACGCGGGGGCCCGCGATGCCGCCTTCCTTGGTCACGTGGCCGACCAGGAACACCGACGTGCCGGTTTCCTTGGCGAAGCGCGTGAGTCGCGCCGCCGATTCGCGCACCTGAGACACCGAGCCCGGCGCCGCAGTGAGCAATTCCGTCCAGATCGTCTGGATCGAATCGATCACCAGCACGCGTGGTCGCACCTGCGCCGCCTGTTCGAGGATGCGCTCGATGCAGGTCTCGGCCAGCGCCTGCAGCGGCGCCAGCGGCAGGCCCAGGCGCTGCGCGCGCGAAGCCACCTGGGCCAGCGATTCCTCGCCGGTGACGTAGACACTGGGCAGTTGCACACCCAGCGTGCCCAGCATCTGCAGCAGCAGGGTGGACTTGCCGATGCCGGGGTCGCCGCCCACCAGCACCACCGAGCCCTCGACCAGTCCACCACCCAGCACGCGATCCAGCTCGCCGATGCCGGTGAGCGTGCGCGCCTCGACGGTCAGCGCGACTTCGGTCAGCGGCATCACCTGGCTGGCGCCCGCGGCCTTGCCCGCGTAGCCGCCACGTGCGGCGCCCGCCGACTTCACCGCCGGCTGCAACACGATTTCGCTCAAGGTGTTCCACGCCCCGCACTCCGCGCACGAGCCCTGCCACTTGGGATGCTCGGCACCGCAGTCGGTGCAGACGTAGGCGGTCTTGGCCTTTGGCATGGGGAGTCCCGCTCCTGTGGAAAGTGCGACTACAGATAGCTGCCTCTTGACCTTCGCGCTCATGGACGAGCGCAAAGGTGACTTCGCCAAGGGTAACCGCCGCCCATCGCAGGCGACGAGACGGCGTTGCCTGCGCGAAACGTCAGCCTTCGTCCTCGACGAACAACACGCGGCGGGTCATGCCGCAGGTGAGGTCATAGGAAATCGTGCCGGCATGGGCGGCCACGGTTTCCACCGGCAGGCCGTCGCCCCACAGGGTGACGCGATCGCCCACCCGTGCCTGCGGCGCCGCGCGCAAGTCCAGCGTGATCAGGTCCATCGAGACGCGGCCGACCAGCGGTACGCGCACTTCGCCGACCTGTACCGGCGTGCCGCTGGCGGCGCTGCGCGGGTAGCCGTCGCCGTAGCCCACCGCGGCCACGCCCACCGGCATGTCCTCGGGGCAGGTCCAGGTGCCGTTGTAGCCGATGCGCTCGCCCTTGCCGATCCGGTTGATCGCGATCAGCCGCGTGCTCAGTGTCATCGCGGGGCGGAACCCGAGATCGGCGCCACTCTGCCCTGCCACCACCGACAGGCCGTACAGCAGGCCGCCGGTGCGCACCCAGTCGCCGTGCGCGGCGGGCCAGCCCAGTACGGCGGCGGAATTCGCCAGCGAGCGCGGGCCTTTGATGCCGCGCGTAACGGTCTCGAAACGGGCGATCTGCGCGCGGGTGACGGCACCGTCGAACACTTCGGATTCGGCAAAATGCGTGAGCAGGCCGATCTCCGGGTCGATGCCCGGCAACGCGGCCAGTTGCGCGTGCACCGCGGCCACGCGCTCGGGTGCAAAGCCGAGCCGGTGCATGCCGCTGTCGACCTTCAGCCACACGCGCAGGCGCCCGCGCCGCATGCTGGCTTCGGCCAGCCAGGCCAGTTGCGCCTCGTGGTGGATCGCGGCCTCCAGGCCCAGCCGCTGCATCTCGGCAATGTCACCCGGCTGGTCGGGGCCGGACAGCACCACGATGCGCTGGCGATGCCCCGCCGCGCGCAGGCGCAGGCCATCGCCCAGCGCGGCCACCGCAAAGCATTCCGCCTCGGCATCCAGCGCGCGCGCCACGCGCTCCAAGCCGTGGCCGTAGGCATCGGCCTTGACCACCGCCATCACCTTCGCCGGCGCGGCGAGCTGCCGGATGCGCGCGAGGTTGTGGCGCAGCGCGCCGAGATGGATGGTGGCGACGGTGGTGCGGCTCATGCGTGGTGCGCGATCACTCGAAGCTGCCCACGAAGGAGTCGGCGGCGTAGTTCTCGAACTTGGTGTAGTGGCCGAGGAAGGTGAGCTTGACCGTATCGGTGGGGCCGTTGCGCTGCTTGCCGATGATGATCTCGGCGAGGCCCTTGTCCGCCGATTCCTTGTTGTAGTACTCGTCGCGGTAGATGAACATGATCACGTCGGCGTCCTGCTCGATGGCGCCCGATTCGCGCAGGTCGGACATCATCGGGCGCTTGTCGGCGCGCTGTTCCAGCGAACGGTTCAACTGCGACAGGGCGATCACGGGCACGTTGAGTTCCTTGGCGAGCCCCTTCAGTGAACGCGAGATTTCTGAAATCTCGGTGGCACGGTTCTCCTTGTTGCCGGGCACCTGCATCAGCTGCAGGTAGTCGATCACGATCAGCCCCAGCCCGCCGTGCTCGCGGTGCAGGCGGCGTGCGCGCGAGCGCAGCTCCACCGGCGACAGGCCGGGCGTGTCGTCGATGAAGATCTTCGCCTCGGACAGGATCGCGATCGCGTTGGAGACGCGCGGCCAGTCCTCCTCGGCGAGGTCGCCGTTGCGCAGGTGCTGCTGGTGGATGCGGCCCACCGAGGAGATCAGGCGGAACGCCAGCTGCGAGGCGGACATTTCCATCGAGAACACCACCACCGCCTTCTTCGCGCGCAGCGCGGCGCTTTCGGCGATGTTCAGCGCGAACGCGGTCTTGCCCATCGAGGGACGTGCGGCCACGATGATGAGGTCGGAGGGCTGCAGGCCCGAAGTGAGGTTGTCGAGGTCGCTGAAGCCGCTGGTGATGCCGGTGAGCTGGCCGCGGTTCTCGTAGCGCTCGGTGAGCAGGCGGAACGCGTCCTTCACCGCCTCGCGCATGGAGACGGAATCCTTCTTGCCGCGCGCGCCGGACTCGGCGATCTTGAACACCGCCTGCTCGGCGTTCTCCAGCACCTCCTGCACGCTCTTGCCTTCGGGGCGGTAGCCGTCCTCGGTGATCCCGGTGCCGGCGTCGATCAGCTGGCGCAGCACGGATTTCTCGCGCACGATCTCGGCGTAGGCGGCGATGTTCGCCGCGCTGGGCGTGCCGTTGGCCAGCTCGATCAGGTAGCTGGCGCCACCGATCATCTCGCCCAGCCCGTTCGCCTCGAACCAGTCGCCCAGCGTCACCGCGTCGCAGGGCATGCCCTTGTTCGCCAGTTCGTTGATCGCGCGCCAGATCAGGCGGTGGTCGCGGCGGTAGAAATCCTCCTCGCCGAGGCGGTCGGCCACCTTGTCCAGCGCGTCGGGCGCCAGCATCAGGCCGCCCAGCACCGCCTGCTCCGCATCGATCGAATGCGGCGGCACGCGCAGCGCCTCGATGGCCGGCGACGAAGGCTTGCGTTCGGGTACGAAGGACATCGGGCTACCTCGAAGAAGACGTACCGGCCGCGGCCGCGGCAGGCGCCGACGCACGGCGACGGACAAGACCCACATGATGCGCGGCGACGTCTCAGGGGTCGAGATGGAATCCTGTGGAAAAGCTGGGGAAAGTTGGGGATAAGACAGCGGCCCGATGGCCACCCACCCCAACCTCTTCCCCCGGGCTTCACTCGGGGGAGGGCGCGCCGGCCCGGCCCACGCCCAAAACAAACGGGCGCCCGAAGGCGCCCGTCCATCACGCTTGCGGTGGCGGGATTACTTCTTCTCGCCGACCACGATCACCTTGACGCTGGTCTGCACGTCGGCGTGCAGGTGGATGGCCACCTCGAACTCGCCGGTGTTGCGCAGCGGGCCTTCGCCCAGGATCACTTCGCCCTTGTGGATGTCGTGGCCGATCGCCTGCAGCGCCTCGGCGATGTCGCGCGGACCCACCGAGCCGTACAGCTTGCCTTCGGGGCTGGCGTGCGCCTCGATCGTCACCGACACGTCGGCCAGCTTCGCCTGGCGGGCCGAGGCCTCGCTCAGCATGTTCTTGGCGCGGGCCTCGTACTCGGCGCGGCGCTGCTCGAACGCGGCCAGGTTGGCGGCATTCACGCGCACCGCCTTGCCCTGCGGGATGAGGAAGTTGCGGCCGTAACCCGGCTTCACGCTGACCTTGTCGCCGAGGTCGCCGAGGTTGCGGACTTTCTGCAGAAGGATGAGTTCCATGGGTATTCCTTTTCGTTAGCGCCGAAATGGCAGGCGCAGCCGTGGACGGGTGTCCGAAGGGTTCCGCTCCCCCACCCTTGCGGGCGAGGGAGCGAAGGCACGATCAAACGTCGTGGTTGTCGGTGTACGGCAGCAGCGAGAGGAAGCGCGCGCGCTTGATCGCGGTCGCCAGCTGGCGCTGGTAGCGCGCCTTGGTGCCGGTGATGCGGCTGGGCACGATCTTGCCGTTCTCGGTGACGTACTGGCGCAGGGTGTTGAGATCCTTGTAGTCGATCTCCTTCACCTTCTCCGCGGTGAAACGACAGAATTTGCGGCGGCGGAAAAACTTGGACATGGGCTGTGCTCCTCTCAGTCGTCGCTGTCGCGGTCGTTGCCACGGCTGTCGCCGTCGCCATCGCTGTCGTCGTCGCGGCGGCGCGACGAGCGGGCGTCATCCTTTTCCTTGCTCTTGAGGATGAAGGACGGCTCGGTGTCGGCGGCGTCGCGCTTGATGACGAGGTGGCGCAGCACGGCGTCGTTGAAGCGGAAGCCCGACTCCAGCTCGTTCAACGCGTTCTGGCCGACTTCGATGTTCAGCAGCACGTAGTGCGCCTTGGCCAGGTTGACGATCGGGTAGGCCAGCTGGCGGCGGCCCCAATCTTCCAGACGGTGGATCTTGCCGCCGTCGGTCTCGATCAGCGCCTTGTAGCGCTCGATCATCGCCGGGACCTGTTCGCTCTGGTCAGGGTGGACCAGAAACACGACTTCGTAATGTCGCAGGGACATCGTGGTTCGACTCCTTGTGGATGCGGCCGAAATGGCCTCGCAGCCTCCCGCCGTATGCGGTGAGGCAAGTGTCCGTCACACCCCCTGCGGGGCGGACAGAAGCGGAATTGTACGCGAAGCACGGAATGTCGCGCAAGTGATTGAATTGAAAGTGTGGCCATGGATGGCCGCCCGTTTGACCCCTGCGCTCACGGATGAGCGCACAAGTGCCGACGCTCTCAGCTCAGCCCACCGTGAAACTCTCGCCGCAACCGCACTCGCCGGTGGCGTTGGGGTTGTGGAACACGAAGCTGGCGTTGAGGCCCTGGCGCTGGAAGTCGATCACGGTGCCGTCCACCAGCGGCAGGCTCTTGTCGTCCACCACCAGCGGCACGCCGTCGACGCTGACCAGCCGGTCGCCTTCGCCCACCGACTGGGCCAGATCCACCACGTAGCCGAAGCCGGAGCAACCGGTGCGCTTCACGCCGAAGCGCACGCCGGCAGCACCCGGTGTCTGCGCGAGAAACTGGCGCATGCGTTCGCTGGCGGCGGGAGTGATCGTGATGGTCATGGCAGGCGGGTTTCGTGCAAAAGCGGGAATCGCGCACGCCGGAAAGGTCGCGACGCGGGCAAGGCCTACATTATCATGCCGGTTTGTCCACGCGCTCCACGGGACGCGCGTTCCAGCGATCCATGCGCCCGAGATGCGGCGCACCCACGGGAGTTTCAATCCATGACGGCGGTCCGCCCCACGGCATGCAGTGTGAAGCAGGCACTTTCCGGCAAACTCGCCGCAGGCAGCCCGGTGACCGTGCGGGGCTGGGTGCGCACCCGCCGCGACTCCAAGGCGGGGCTCTCCTTCGTGGCCGTCAGCGACGGCTCCTGCTTCGACCCGATCCAGGCGGTGGTACCGGCCACGCTGGGCAACTACGAGACCGAGGTGAAGCACCTCACCGCCGGCGCCGGCGTGATCGTCTCGGGCACGCTGGTGCCCTCGCAGGGCAAGGGCCAGGCCTTCGAAATCCAGGCCGATGCAGTCGAGGTTACCGGCTTCGTGGACGACCCGGAAACCTACCCGATCCAGCCCAAGCAGCATTCGATGGAGTTCCTGCGCGAAGTGGCGCACCTGCGCCCGCGCACCAACCTGTTCGGCGCGGTGACCCGCGTGCGCCACACGATGATGACGGCGATCCACCGCCACCTCACCGAACAGGGCTTCTTCTGGATCAACACGCCGATCATCACGACCTCCGACGCCGAAGGCGCCGGCGACATGTTCCGGCTGTCCACGCTGGACCTGGCGAACCTGCCGCGCGACGAGAAGGGCAAGATCGACTTTCGCAAGGATTTCTTCGGCCGCGAAGCCTTCCTCACCGTGTCCGGCCAGCTCAACGTCGAGGCGTATTGCCTGGCGATGAGCAAGGTCTACACCTTCGGCCCCACCTTCCGCGCGGAGAACTCCAACACGCCGCGCCACCTCGCCGAGTTCTGGATGGTGGAGCCGGAGATCGCGTTCGCCGACCTCGCCGCCAATGCCGACTGCGCCGAGGCCTTCCTCAAGGCGATCTTCAAGGCGGTGCTGGAGGAGCGCCCGGACGACATGGCGTTCTTCGCCGAGCGCGTGCAGCCCGATGCGATCAACCGGCTGGAAACCTTCATCGTCCAGCCGTTCGAGCGCATCGACTACACCGAGGCGGTGGAAATCCTGCAGAAGTCCGGGCAGAAGTTCGAGTACCCGGTGGCCTGGGGCATCGACCTGCAGACCGAGCACGAGCGCTACCTCGCCGAGAAACATATCGGCCGTCCGGTTGTCGTAATGAACTACCCCGAGGCGATCAAGGCGTTCTACATGCGCCTCAACGACGACGAAAAGACCGTGGCAGCGATGGACGTGCTGGCTCCTGGCATCGGCGAAATCATAGGCGGCGCGCAGCGCGAGGAACGGCTGGATCATTTGGACGCCCGGATGGCCAAATTCGGACTCGATTCCGCCACCTATGGCTGGTACCGTGACCTTCGCCGTTACGGCACCGTGCCCCACGCCGGCTTCGGCCTCGGTTTCGAGCGCCTGCTGGTCTACGTCTGCGGCCTGTCCAACATCCGCGATGCCATCCCCTATCCGCGCGCGGCGGGGACGGCCGAATTCTGAGTACTGCCCCATGAAGCATCGGTCCCCCGCCCTGGCCCTCGCTTTTGCCGCCGCCCTGCTGCTGGCCGGCTGCCACACCGTGAAGGACCTGGTGCCGACAACCCTGGTGCCGCCGAACCTGCGCGCGCCGGAGAACACTGACGATCCGCTCAAGCAGGCGCAGCAGCACCTGCTCGATGCCACGCCGTGCTGCACCAGCTTCGCCGACTTCTCCTACCAGAACCTGCTGCCGTGGCAGCCGCAGCCGTTCACCCTGGGCAGCGGCAGCAGCGTGGCCAACCTCGCCGGCACGCACAGCTACTTCCTCGCGTTCCGCCTGCCCGAAGGCGCCAAGCTGCCCTACCGCGTGGCGTTCAAGTCCGAATTGAACGGCCGCTGGCTGAAGTCCAGTTACCTGTTCGCGCCCACCGTGGTGATGCTGGACAGCGGCTTCCAGCCGATCGGTACCAGCGCCGACATCTCGCTGTGCGAACACATGGGCTGGAGCGACGCGGCTTCCGGCGCGTTCGGCAGCTACACCGTCGACAATCCGCTGGCGCGCTACCTGCTGGTCTACAGCTCGGCGGCGCAACAGAGCGGCAAGACCTACTGGGAGCAGTCCCCCGCGGCGTTCAACAGCAAGGCCACGCTGGACATGAACTCCAGCGGCAGCTTCAGCGTGCCGCACGGGCCGGATGGCACGATCTGGGTGGGCATGATGAACAACACCTACGCCAAGGCCGTGGACAACGCGATCTGCAAGAAGCCGCAGGAAGGCGACGGCGTGCTGAACACCTTGCGCACCGCCCTGCCGCTGCCATGGAACAGCAACACCAGCAGCACCGGCACGAGCAGTACCGGCACCAGCGCCGGCGGCAGCACCACCAAGGCCAAGGGCAGCTGACGTGCTGGCCATCTACCTGGGCTTGCTGACCGCCGGCGTCGCCTTGTTCGTGCTCTCCTACGTGGCGCCGTTCCGGGTTGCCGCGCTGATGCGCCAGCGTCACCCGCAGCACTGGCAGGTGGTGACGGAGGGCACCGACGGCAAGCTTGGCGTGTTGCGCACCTGGATGCGCATGCAGTACGTGCTGCGTTCGCCCGCCCTGCCCCTGCTGGACGACCGCGACATCAACCGCTGGCGCGGCATCTGGCGCTACAGCCAGTGGCTGGGCTGGCTGTGCTGGCTCGCCGCGCTGGCGATGCGCCTGCGCTGGGGCTGATCCGCACCTTTCGAAACCCCACGGGAGCACGCCCATGCAACTGCAACTCGACGGCCGTCATGCCCTCGTCTGCGGCGCCTCGCAAGGCATCGGCCGCGCCAGTGCGATCGAGTTGGCCGCGCTGGGCGCGAACGTCACCGTGCTGGCACGCCGCGCCGAGGCACTGGAAGCGCTGGTCGCCGAACTGCCTCGCACGCAGGCGGCGCAACACCACGGCTGCCTCGTCGTGGACGTCGCCGACACCGCCGCGCTGCGTGCGCAGGCCGCGGCGCTGGTCGCGGCGTCGCCGGTGCACATCCTGGTCAACAACAGCGGCGGCCCGCCGCCGGGCAGCGTGCTCGATGCCACGCCGGAGGATTTCCTCGCCGCATGGCGCCAGCACCTGCTGGCCAACCACACGCTGGCACAGGTGGTGGTGCCGGGCATGCGTGTGGCCGGCTGGGGCCGCATCGTCAACGTGATCTCCACCTCGGTGCGCGAGCCCATCCCCGGCATCGGCGTCTCCAACACCACCCGCGGCGCGGTGGCGAGCTGGGCCAAGACCCTGGCCGGCGAACTGGCGCCCTTCGGCATCACCGTCAACAACGTGCTGCCGGGCGCCACCCGCACGCCGCGCATCGAGCAGATCGTCGCCGCGCGCGCGCAGAAGACCGGCAAGCCGCCGGCCGACGTGCAGCAGGCGATGGAAGCCGAGGTCCCGATGCGCCGCTTCGCCGACCCCGCGGAAATCGCCGTCGCCGTGGCTTTCCTCGCCTCGCCCGCCGCCAGTTACATCACCGGGGTCAGCCTGCCGGTGGACGGCGGGCGGTTGCGCTCCTTGTAAGCGGGCGTACGCCCGCGTCCGGTGCAATCGCGGGCCTCGCAGCGTAAGCTTGCACGGATGCCTATCACGCGACTCGCCAACCTGATCGACGGCCGCCTCGTGCCGCCACGCGCCGATCACTGGCTCGACGTGTCCGAACCCGCCACCGGCGAAGTCTTCGCCGAATGCCCCGACTCGGATGCCGCCGACGTCGCCGCCGCGACCGAGGCCGCGCAACGCGCCGCGCCGGGCTGGGCCGCCATGCCGGTCGAGCAGCGCGCGCGCCTGCTGCAGCGTCTCGCCGACCTGATCGAGGCCCGGCTCGACGCATTCGCCGCGCTGGAATCGCGCGACAGCGGCAAGCCGGTGGCGCTGGCACGCCGCGTGGACATACCGCGCGCAGTAAGCAACCTGCGCTTCTTCGCTGCCGCGGTCACGGCGTGGAGCAGCGAGTCGCACGCGATGGCGCTTGGCCCATCGGATCAGGGCGCGATCAACTACACCCTGCGCCAACCGCTGGGCGTGGCGGGCTGCATCAGCCCGTGGAACCTGCCGCTATACCTGTTCACGTGGAAGATCGCGCCCGCGCTGGCCACGGGCAACGCGGTGGTGGCGAAGCCCTCGGAAGTCACGCCCTGCACCGCCGCCCTGCTGGGCGAGCTCAGCATCGAAGCGGGCTTTCCGCCCGGCGTGCTGAACATCGTGCACGGCCGCGGTCCCGCGGTGGGCCAGGCCATCGTCGAGCATCCCGCGGTGAAGGGGGTGTCCTTCACCGGCAGCACCGCCACCGGCGCGCACATCGCCGCGGCCGCCGCCGCGCAATTCAAGAAGGTGTCGCTGGAGATGGGCGGCAAGAACCCGGCGATCGTGTTCGCCGACGCCGACCTCTCCGACGAAAACCTCGACACCCTCGTGCGCTCGGGCTTCGCCAACCAGGGCGAGATCTGCCTATGCGGTTCGCGCCTGCTGGTGCAACGTTCCATCTACGCAGCCTTCCGCGAGCGCTATGTCGAGCGCGTGCGCGCACTGCGCATGGGTGACCCGAACGACAACGCCAGCGACCTCGGTGCGCTGGTCTCGAAGGCGCATCACGACAAGGTGCTGGCCTGCCTCGCACAGGCGCGTGCCGAAGGCGGCCGCGTGCTCTGCGGCGGCGAGGCGGTGATCGTGCCCGGTCGTTGCGAACGCGGCTGGTTCGTGGCGCCCACGGTGATCGAAGGCCTGCCGAACGAGGCCGCCACCAACCAGCAGGAAATCTTCGGCCCGGTGGTGACGTTGCTCCCGTTCGAGGACGAGGCGGATGCGCTGGCCATCGCCAACGGCACCGGCTACGGCCTCGCCGCCTCGCTGTGGACGCGCGACCTGTCGCGCGCCCACCGGCTAGCCGCGCAACTCGAATTCGGCATCGTGTGGGTCAACTGCTGGATGCTGCGCGACCTGCGCACGCCGTTCGGCGGGACGAAGCACTCGGGCCTCGGCCGCGAAGGCGGCACGGAGGCGCTGCGCTTCTTCACCGAGCCGAAGAACATCTGCATACGCTACTGAAGGACACCGATGAATTCGATCAAAGACCTGCTGGCCAACAACCGGCGCTGGGCTGCCGAAACCACCGCCAAAGAGCCGGACTTCTTCGAGAAGCTCGCCAGCCAGCAGTCGCCGAAATACCTGTGGATCGGCTGCTCCGACTCGCGCGTGCCGGCCACCCAGATCGTGGACCTGCCGCCCGGCGAGATCTTCGTCCACCGCAACGTGGCGAACGTGGTGGTGCACACCGACCTCAATGCGCTCAGCACCATCCAGTTCGCGGTGGACGTGCTCAAGGTGAAGCACATCCTGGTGGTTGGCCACTACGGTTGCGGCGGCGTGGGCGCGGTGCTGAAGGAATCGCGCCTCGGCCTGATCGACAACTGGCTGCGCCACATCGGCGACATCGCGCTGAAGCACCCCGACAAGCTCGACCCGGCCATCGCATTCGCGGTGCGGCACGCGCGCTTGTGCGAGTTGAACGCGATCGAGCAGGCGCTCAACGTTTGCCATACCACCGTGGTGCGCGAGGCCTGGGAGCGCGGTCAGCCGCTGGCCGTGCATGCCTGGATCTACGGCTTGGACAACGGCCACATCACCGACCTCGGCCTCGACGTGCGCGGCCACGAACAACTGCCCGCCGCCTACGAGGGCGTACTGGCCAGCCTCGCCGGGCGCTGGAGCGCCGCGGCATGAGCGACGTCGTGCGCACCGACGCGGCGCCCGCGCCGGTGGGCGCCTACCCGCACGCGCGGCGCGTGGGCAACCTGCTGTTCCTCTCCGGCGTGGGCCCGCGCCAGCCGGGCACGAACGCCATCCCCGGCAACGTGCACGACGCCGACGGCAAACTGGTCGGTTACGACATCGAGGCGCAATGCCGGCAGGTGTTCGCCAACGTGCGCGCGGTGCTGGAAGCCAGCGGCGCCCGCTGGGAAGACCTGGTCGACGTCACCGTGTTCCTCACCGACATGGCGCGCGACTTCGCCGCCTACAACAAGCTGTACGCCGAGCACTTCGCCGGCGTGGACGCCTGCCGCACCACGGTTGGCATCACCGCGCTGCCCACGCCAATCGCGATCGAGCTGAAGTGCGTGGCGGTGGTTGGTGTCGGCAATCATCCTTGATTGCGAGAATCAAACGGGCGGAGAACTCTTGCGATCGTCCCTGTTCGCGAAGATCAAACGGGCGGCCATCCCTGGCCGCACTTTCAAACTGGCTCTTTGCAATCATTCCGTGTCGCATAAAAAAAACCCGCCGGCGTACCGGCGGGTTTTTCGTGATACCGGGAATCCCGGCGATCAGCCAGCGCTGGAAGCCGAAGCGGCTTCGGACTTCTTGGCGGCCTTCTTGTGGCTCTTGTGATGCTTGCTGGACTTGTGATGGCTGGTGGTCTTGTGCTCGGAGGTCATGGCGTGCTCGGCGGCAGGGGCTGCGGCCTGCGGAGCCGCGGCCGGAGCAGCCTGCTGGGCGGCTGCCGGAGCGGCGGCCGGGGCGGCCTGCTGGGCCAGCACGGACCCGGAAAGGGCCACACCCGCGACAAGCAGAGAAGCAATGGCAAGCTTACGGATCATGATGGTGCGCCTCGATGTAATTGTTGTATCGCGAACCCGGCCGGAACCCGGCGCCACGGGTGGCGCGACGGGGCCACAATAGCAGCACCCCGGACGTACCGGCACTGAACGAGATACGCATTTTTCGGAATGCATCGATCGCGGATATCCGGGCTTCAGCTTGGTGACGATGCGTATAACAAACCGTCCCGCGCACGGCCCGGCGTCATCGATGCGCAAGCCGCGCGAACGACGCCGGCGCGCGACCGGCAGGGAGCCGACGCATGCCCGGCAATGGCGTCTTCAGAGGCCGAAACGCGCCGGCGCGTAAGGCAGCGGATCGAGCGCCGGCGCGGCACCGCCGAGCTGCGCGGCAACCAGTTCGCCGGTGGCCGCCGACATGCTCACCCCCAGCATGCCGTGCGCGGTGGCTAGGTGCAGGTTGGACCAGCGCGTGCTGGGACCGATGATCGGCACCTCGTCCACGCTCATCGGCCGCCAGCCCCACCATTCCTCCAGCTGCCGCGGACCCTCCGGCTCGTGCAATCCGGCGGCCGCGCCGCGGCGCAGGGCCTCCAGGCGGGCGCGGTTGAGGCCTTCGGCATAGCCGGAAAACTCCATCGTGCTGCCCAGCCGGTAGCCGCTGGCCCAGGTGGTGACGCAGACCTGCGCCTCGCGCAGCACCAGCGCGTGGCGCGGGGCGCGGGCGGGACGCGTGTAGGTGATCGAATAACCCTTGCCCGGCTGCATCGGCAGGCGCAGGCCCAGCGTGCGGGCCAGCAGCGGCGACCAGGCGCCCAGTGCCAGCAGCATGCGCTCGCCCGCGAATGCGCCGCGCGAGGTACGCACTTGCGTGATGCGCCGACCATCGACATCGAAACTCTCGATGCGCGCGCCGCTCTCGATCACGCCACCCAGCTCGCGCACGCGCCGCGCCAGTTCGGCCACGTAGCGATCCGGCCGCAGCCGTGCATCGCCGGGATGGAACAGACCGCCGACCACGCCGGGCTTCAGCGCCGGCTCCATCGCCTCCACCACGTCGCCGCGCAGGCGCCGCACCTCGATGCCGAGGCGATCGAGCTCGGCGACGTGGTGGCGCTCGTCGGCCGCCATTGCGTGCGTGCTGCGATAGACGTACAGCTCGCCCTCCTCGGCGAACTCGCAATCCAGCGCCTCGTCGCGCACCAGCTCGCCCAGCAGCCGGCGCGAGCGCTGCAGGATCGCCGAACGCGCCGTGGCGGCACGATGGAAGTCCGTCCAGTTGCAGTGCCGAGCGAAGCCCAGCAGCCAGCGCAGGCGCGGGCCGTCGACGCGGGGATTGAGGTAGAGCGGCGCGTCGGCGCGCAGCACCGAGCGCAAGGCCATGCCCAGCGTGCCCGGCATCGCCAGCGGCGCGGCATGGCTGGGCGTGATGGTGCCGCAGTTGCCGTGCGAGGCGCCGCAGCCGGGCGTGCCTTGCTCCAGCACGCGCACCGATGCCCCCTGGCGCAACAGGAACAAGGCGCAGGCCAGGCCGATCACCCCGCCGCCGAGTATCAGTACGTCCCCACCCGTCGTATCCATCCGGCCATTGTAGCCGTCTGCTGCGACGCGTCATGCGCGGACTGCAGGCAACGTGCACGATGCGAGGCGCCTATTCCCCAAAGGCGTGACCATGCTGGCCAGACTCGCCGTTCGTGCAGGCTTCATTGTCGCGCTGCTGGCTAGCGCCAGCGCCGCCGCGCAATCGTTCGACCCGTCCTCGCTGAAACTGCTGCAGGCCATGGAGCGCAAGCCGACCACGCTGGCGCGCTACCAATACCTCGTCCAGAAGGCACCGACGCTATCGCGCGATGACCAGTTGCTGGCGCTGCAGTTCATGGCCTTTTCGCAGGACGAACTCGGCCTCTACGACCAGGCGGTGTTCGGCTTCCCGCTGAAGAACTCGCTGCCGGACGGCCTCAAGCTGCCGACGCCGGCGGAGTGGAAATCGGCGGACGCGGTCGACGCCATCGCCGCACTCGCGGCGCAACGGCGCATCGTGATGATCAACGAGGCACACCACGACGGGCATACCCGGCAGCTCACGCTGGAACTGTTGCCGCGGCTGCGCGCGCTGGGCTTCACCTACTTCGCTGCCGAGGCGCTGGGCGATGACGACCCCGACCTCGCCAAGCGCGGCTATCCCGTGCGCAAGAGCGGCACGGAATACCTGCGCGACCCGCTGTACGGCGACATCCTGCGCGAGGCGATCCGGCTGGGCTACACCCTCGTCCCCTACGACAACGCGCTCACCGGGGAGGCGCGCGAAACCGCGCAAGCCGAGGCCTTGTACCGGAACGTGTTCGCGAAAGACCCCAACGCACGGCTGTTCGTGCATGCCGGCTACGCGCATATCGACAAGGCACCAGGCCGTCTGGGCAAGTGGCAGCCGATGGCGATGCAACTGGAAAAGCTCACCGGGCTGGTGCCGCTCTCCATCGACCAGACCGACTTCCTCGAAACCGGCCTGGACAGCTCGGATGCCTACCACCGGCTCGCGCACGCGTTCCCGTCCGACAAGCCCGAGATCCTGCTGAATCGCCAGACCGGCCAGCCATGGAGCGCACGGCCGGCGGCTTACGATGTCAACGTGATCCTGCCGGCGACCCTCAGCATCGAGGCCTTCGGCAAATACAAATACGGCGGCCGGCTCAACTACGACCAGGTCGGCCTGCCGCACGTGATCGACACCAACGAAATGCAACGGGCGGGCTGGCTCACGCTGGGCGGCAAGCGGCGCCCCTATGCGATCGACGCGGCGCTGTGCCGGGGCACGATCCCCTGCGTGGTCGACGCGTACTACCTTGGCGAACCGAACGACGCCATCGCCGCCGACCGCTACGCCTTCATGGGTCCGACCGAAACGAGCAAGCTCTACCTGCGCCCCGGCTCCTATCGGCTGCGCGCCAGCGACGGCAATGGCCGCACGCTGTCGGAAAGCACCATCAAGATAGCGCCGCCGTAAGGATGCTCTGATCAACCCCTTGCACCGGAAAGATTACGAGCGTAGTCTAAAATGAAACTACGCCCGTAATCCCTTGCAGGTGCAACCATGCCGAACCCTGTTCCCGCGATCAGCGAAGCCGAAAGCCGCGTGATGGAAGTGCTGTGGCGCAAGGCGCCGCAGGCTTCGGAGGACATCGTCGCCGCCGTGCAGCGGGAGAGCGACTGGCACGAGAAGACCATTCGCACCCTGCTCGGCCGCCTGCTCGGCAAGGGCGCGGTGAGTGCGGACAAGGATGGCCGGCGCTACCTCTATGCCCCCGTGCTGACCCGCGAGCAGTGGCAGTCGCAGGAGAGCCGCAGCCTGCTCGACCGCGTGTTCGGCGGCAAGCTGAGTCCGCTGCTGGCGCATTTCAGCGAGCACGAGAAGCTCGGCGCAAAGGACGTGGCCGAGCTGCGCAAGCTGCTGGCCGCCATCGAGAAGAAGGAGCGCTGAGATGGATGCGAGCCTGTTGCGTTGCCTGCTGCTTGTGACTGCGGCGTTGGCCTCGGTGCTGCTGGCGAGACGCCCCGTGCGGAAAACCTTCGGCGCCGGCCCGGCCTTCGTCCTGTGGCTGCTGCCCATGCTGGCGATCGCGCTGCCGTGGCTGCCCGCCCTGCCTTCGCAGTGGAGCGCCCTGCCGGCCATCCACGTCCTGCCCGACAGCCTGGCCGCCGGAACGGCGGGCGCCGTGGCCGCCACGCACGCGCCGTGGTCGCGCTGGCTGTGGCTGGCCGGTGCAGTCGCGATGCTGTCGCGACTGGTCGTGCATTACCTGCGCCTGCGCCGACAGTCTCGTCCGTGGCCGGCGGGGCTGGCGACCAGTCTGCGGCAGGAACTGCACGACGTCGATCCGCGTCGCCTGCGCCTGCATCCGAGTGGTCCCGCCGTGCTGTGGGCGCCGCGCAGCCTGGTGCTGCTGCCGGCGGATTTCTTCGAACGCTTCGACGCCGCCGAACGGCGCCTGGTGTTGCGCCACGAACTGACCCATCTGCGTCGCGGCGACGCGCTGTGGAGCCTCGTCGCCGAACTGGCACTCGCACTGCTGTGGTTCCACCCGCTGGCCTGGCTGGCGCGATCGCGCTTCCGGCTCGACCAGGAACTGGCCTGCGACGAGCGCGTGCTGCGCGACACGCCGCGCGACGCCGCCGGCTACGCCCACACCTTGCTGCACAGCGTCGGCCTGTCCCCCCTGCCGGTGCTGATTCCCTGGCTCGCCGAGCCCCAACTCAAGGAGCGACTCACCATGATCCAGCGTCATCGTCCCGGCGCCCTGCGCCGTCGTGCGGGTGTTGCCGCGCTTGCCGTGCTGATGGCCGGCGGCGTGTTTGTGGCGCAAGCCGCGACCAATACCCAGAAAGCCAGTCAGGATCTGACCTACAACTCGAAGATCATGCCGCGCTATCCGGCCGCAGCCATCAAGGCCCGTGAGCAGGGCACCGTGCTGCTGAGCGTACTGGTACATGCCGACGGCACCGTGGGCACCATCACGTATGACCCCAAGCACAGCACCACCACCTCCGCCGACCTGATCGCGGCGGCCACCGATGCCACGAGGCAGTGGCACTTCAATCCACCCTTGCAAGACGGCAAGCCGATCGATGGCTACGCACGCGTACCCGTGGAGTTCAGCCTGACACCGCTTTCCGGCAAGAACAGCACAGGCGAAGTTGAGAAACCAAGTTCGAAGTAGACCAAAGCCAATTGATTTGCATGTGAATTATTGAATTGATAACCTCGGCGCGTCCCACGCCGAGGTTGTCTCGTGAATCCGCAGCGCGCCGTCCGATTCGCAACTTCGCCCACGCGCATCGCCCGGCTGGCGCTGCTGATCGTCGCGATCGCCCTGCTGGCCGCTTGCGCCAGCGCGCCCCGTCGCGGCGGCACCACCCCATCCGCCCTGGCCAGCGAACCCGCACGCGGCCCCAAGGGCGAGATCGCCGCCGCCAACGACGTGCTGTTCCGCGCCATGGCCCTGGTCGGCACGCCGTACCGCTGGGGCGGCAACAGCCCTGCCGGCGGCTTCGACTGCAGCGGCCTGGTCGACTACATCTACCGCAACGCCACCGGCCTCGAACTGCCGCGTACCTCCGGCGAAATGGCCGGCATGGACGCGCGCAAGGTCAAGCGCATGACCCAACTGGTCAGCGGCGACCTGGTGTTCTTCGACATCGGCGGCCGCATCAGCCATGTCGGCGTCTACGTGGGCAAGGGCCGCTTCGTGCACGCACCGAACAGCGGCGGCACCGTGCGCATGGACGATATCGACGGACCGTACTGGGCCGAGCACTTCGCGTTCGGAAGAAGGGTGCTGGATTGATGCCCACCGCGTCCGGAACGGACGCGAAGTGGACGCCCACCTCACGGATACGGGCCTAGGCTAGGCTGACAGACCCGCACGATATCGGCTGCACGGGCCGCCGCCGACCTGCGCCATGTCGTCCCGGCAGCCACCCACCGCTTCCCCACCGAGGATCGATCCATGAGCATCAGCAAGATTCTGTACACCGCCACCGCCACCGCCAAGGGCGGCCGCGAAGGCCATGTCCACAGCAGCGACGGCGTGCTGGACTTCGACCTGAAGGTACCGAAGGAACTGGGTGGCCCGGGCGGCCACGGCAGCAACCCGGAGCAACTGTTCGCTGCCGGTTACGCGGCCTGCTTCGAGGGTGCGGTGCGCCATGTGGCGCGCGAGAAGAAGATCGCGCTGAAGGACGCTTCGGTGACCGCGCACGTCGGCATCGGCCCGCGCGAGCCGACCGGCTTCGGCATCGCGGTGAGGCTGGAGGTGAGCCTGCCGGGCCTCGACCGCACCGTGGCGCAGGAACTCGTCGACACCGCCCATCGCGACATTTGCCCGTACTCGCACGCCACGCGCGGCAACGTGGACGTGCAGATCAGCTTGGTCTGATTTCCGGTCTGGAACGACTGTTGGTCCACCGGCTGGTGCTCCGCCTGGCTCGTCGCGAGGCCGGACCCTTTCCCCAACCCTCTCCCGCAAGCGGGAGAGGGGGCGAACGTAAAAACGGCGCCCGTTCGGACGCCGTTTTTGCTTGAGTCACATTGATGCGGGACGCCGTTTTTGCTTTTACCGTTGATCCGCCGGTCAGTGCTCCGCACTGCCCGGCGGATGGGCATGGCCGTGCTTCAGCTCTTCCTCGGTGGCATCGCGCACTTCCTGGATCGCGACGTCGAAGTCCAGCGTCTTGCCGGCCATCGGGTGGTTGAGATCGACGTCGACCGTGCTCATGCCGACCTTGTGCACGGTGACCGCGCGCTGGCCGCCTTCCTTCAGCGCCAGCACGGTGGTCATGCCGGGCTTGAGGTGTTTGGCGTGCTGGAAATACTTCTTCGGCACGCGCTGGATCTGCCCTTCCTGGCGTTCGCCGTAACCGTCGGCGGGGGCGATCGTCGCCTGGACGTTGTCGCCGGCGGCGTGGTCTTCCAGCGCCTTCTCCAGGCCCGGGATCAGCTGGCCGTGGCCGAGCAGTATCCACAACGGCTCGCCGTTGTCGTGCGAGCTTTCCACCTTCGCGCCGTCCACGCTGAGCGTGTAGTGCAGCGCGACGACCTTGTCCTTGCCAGCCTTCATTGCCTGTCTCTCGAATGGGTGCAAAACGGGGATTCTATCAGGAGCCCGACTTGCCGAAGCCCACCCCGCGCGCCTCCGGCCCCAGCCACACCAGCAGGGCCAGCACCACGGCCACCACCGCGATCCACAGTGACATCGCCCAGGCGAAATCGCCGCCGTGCCGGTGCGCCAGCCAGGTCTGCGCGGTGGCGGTGCCGGCGGCGAGCAGGTTGCCGAGCTGGTAGGCGAAGCCCGGCAAGGTGCCGCGCACCGCATCGGGCGACAACTCGTTGAGATGGGTAGGCACCACGCCCCAGGCACCCTGCACCATCACCTGGATCAGGAAGGCGCCGAGGCCGAGCAGCCACAGCGAGCCGCCGTGCGTCCACAGCGGGATCACCGGGATCGCCAGCAGCGCGGCCACGATCATCGCGCGGCGTCGCCCCACCTTCTCCGACCACGCGCCGAAGAACAGGCCGCCGGCCAGCGCGCCGAGGTTGAGCAGCGCCACCAGCAGGAAGGCCGTGCCCGAGCCGGTGGGCAGGTGCAGGTTCACTTCCTCGAAGGTGTGGTACATGTCCTGCGAGCCGTGGCTGAAGGCGTTGAACGCGAACATCAGCACGATCATGTAGGCGAACAGCTTCCAGTGCCCGCGCATCGCCTCGCCCACGCCGACCTTGCCGTGCGCGTGCTGCCCCGCCTGCCATACCGGCGACTCCGGCACCTTGCGCCGGATGTACAGCACCAGCAGCGCCGGCACCGCGCCGACCACGAACAGGCCGCGCCAGCCGATCATGTCGACCAGTCGCCAGTTCGCCAGCGCGGCGAGGAAGAAGCCGCAGGGATAGCCGCTCTGCAGCAGGCCCGAGACCAGGCCGCGCGACTTCGCCGGAATCGATTCCATCGCCAGCGAGGCGCCGATGCCCCACTCACCGCCCATCGCCACGCCGAACAGGAAGCGCAGCACCAGCAGCATGGTCAGCGAGGTGGAGAACGCCGTGGCCAGTTCGAACACCGAGAACAGCACCACGTCCAGCATCAGCACCGGCCGCCGCCCGTAGCGGTCCGCCAGCCGGCCGAAGATCAGCGCGCCCAGCGGCCGCGCCGCCAAGGTGAGGAACAGGCCGTAGGTCACCGCCTCGTTGCTGGTGTGGAACTCCTTCGCCACGCCCACGATCACGAAGGTCAGCAGGAAGTAGTCGAACGCATCCAGCGTCCAGCCGAGGAAGCTCGCCAGCACAGTGTGGCGCTGCTCGTGGCTCAGTTCGCGCAGGGACGACAGCAGCGACATGGCAGGCACTCCGCGGGGCGACGGCGCAGGCTAGCACGCGCCCAGGCAGCGCCTGCCCGCTTCGGCTATACTGCACGCACGGCTTTTCTGGCCGTTGGCGGTTTCCCCGCCCCCATCCCCCAAGATCGCAACACGGTTCCGCATGAACGCTCCGGGTTGCACAGGAGTGTTTTCATGTCTTTCGAATCGCTGGGCCTCGCGCCCGCGTTGCTGCGTGCGCTCGCCGAACAGGGCTACGCCGAACCCACCCCGGTGCAGGCCGGATCCATCCCGCTGGTGCTGGAAGGCCACGACCTGCTAGCCGCCGCGCAGACCGGCACCGGCAAGACCGCCGCGTTCGCGCTGCCCTTGCTGCAGAAGCTGTCCGGCGCCGGCCCGACCATGACGCGCCGCCCGCGCGCCCTGGTGCTCACACCCACCCGCGAGCTGGCCGCGCAGATCCATGACAACTTGCGCGACTACGGCAAGCACCTGCGCGTCAGCGCCACCACCATCTTCGGCGGCGTCGGCATGGGCCCGCAGATCAACGTGCTGCGCCGCGGCGTGGATGTCGTGATCGCCACGCCCGGCCGGCTGATCGACCACATGCAGCAGCGCACGCTGGACCTTTCGGGCGTGGAGACGCTGGTGCTGGACGAAGCGGACCGCATGCTCGACATGGGCTTCCTGCCGGCGCTCAAGCGCATCCTCGGCGCCGTGCCCAAGCAGCGCCAGACCCTGCTGTTCTCCGCCACCTTCGCGCCGGAGATCAAGGCGCTGGCGATGCAGTTCATGCGCGCGCCGCGCGAGGTCTCGGTGACGCCGCCGAACTCCGTGGCCACGCTGGTCAGCCACCACGTGCACCCGGTCGACGCGGCGAACAAGCGCGAGCTGCTGCTGCACGTGCTGAGCCAGGACAGCCGCCGCCAGACCCTGGTGTTCAGCCGCACCAAGCACGGCGCCGACAAGCTGGTGAAGTACCTGGAAGTGTCCGGCCTGCGCGCCGCGGCGATCCACGGCAACAAGAGCCAGAACGCGCGTACCAAGGCGCTCGCCGACTTCAAGAGCAGCCGCATCACCGTGCTGGTCGCCACCGACATCGCCGCGCGCGGCATCGACATCGACCAGCTGCCGATGGTGATCAACTTCGACCTGCCGATGGTGGCCGAGGACTACGTGCACCGCATCGGCCGCACCGGCCGCGCCGGCAGCGAAGGCAAGGCGGTGTCGCTGGTCAGCCACGACGAATCCGGCCTGCTGCGCGACATCCGCAAGCTGCTCAAGGACGAGATCGCGATCGACAACGTGCCCGGCTTCGAGCCTTCCACGCCGTTGCGGCTGGATGCCGGCGCGCCGCGCCCGAAGCAGGGCCAGCGCCAGCCGCGTCCGCCACAGCGCCAGAACACCGGCGGCCAGCGCCAGGGCGGCGCGCATCGTCCGCACGGCCACGCGTCGTCGAGCGGCGGCGGCGAACACGCCGCCGGCAACCGCAAGCGCCACCGCCGGCCGCGGCCGGCCGCGAAGGCCTGACGAAACGCCGGTAGGGGCGCACCCTGTGCGCGATAGCTCTGGCTTTGATCGATACCAGAGCATTCGCGCACAGGGTGCGCCCCTGCAGTTTCGTCAACGCTCCTGGTCGGTGGGCCGCATCAGCACTTCGTTGATGTTGACGTGCGACGGCCGGCTCACGCAGAAGGCGATCACCTCGGCCACGTCCTGGCTCTGCAGCTGGCGCATGCTGTCGGCCCAGGCGTTGAGCGCGTCCTTGGTCGCGGCATGGCCGATGTGCTCGCGCAGTTCGGTCGCCACCACGCCCGGCTCGATCACGCTGACGCGGATGTTGTCCTGGTACACCTCGCGGCGCAGCGCCTCGGAGAACGCCACCACGCCGAACTTGGTGGCCGAGTAGGCCGCCGCGTTCGGGTTGGCCACGCGCCCGGCGGTGGAGGAGACGTTGACGATGTGGCCGTCGCGCCGCGTGCGCATGCCGGCCAGTGCGGCCTGCGTCGAGGCGATCAGGCCAAGCACGTTGAGTTCCAGCATGTGCCGCCAGCGGCCGAGGTCGGCCTCGGCGACCGGCTCCAGGTACATCACGCCGGCGTTGTTGACCAGGATGTCCAGACGGCCGTAGTGCGCCTCGGTTTCCTTCACGATGCGCTGGGCGGCGGCCTCGTCGGCGAGGTCGGCCAGCAGCACCAGCGGCTCGGCGCCGAGCGCGGCCAGCTGCTGCGCCAGTGCGTCCAGGCGCTCGCGCCGGCGCGCGGCGATGGCGACCTTGGCGCCCTGCTGCGCCAGTTCCAGCGCGGTGGCCTCGCCGATGCCGGAGGAGGCGCCGGTCACCAGCGCGATGCGGTCTTTCAGGCGGTTGTGCATGTTCGTCTCCGAAGTTTTGGAATCCATGATCCGCAAGCCCTGCGCGCGCCGATGGCCGTACGTGCAGACTGTTACAATGCCACCATTCTCCCGCATGCCGCCGTGCATGCCACCTCGAGGTTCCCCCATGTCCGCCCCGTCTCCCGATTCCGCCTCGGCTGTCGCCGGCTTTGGCGCGCTTGCGCTTTCGCCGGAGGTGCTGCGCGCGCTCACCGACGTGGGTTACGAATCGCCCTCGCCGATCCAGGCCGCCACGATCCCGCCGCTGCTGGAAGGCCGCGACGTGCTGGGCCAGGCGCAGACCGGCACCGGCAAGACCGCCGCGTTCGCGCTGCCTATCCTCTCGCGCATCGACCTCAAGCCCGGCAAGCCGCAGGCGCTGGTGCTGACACCCACGCGCGAACTGGCGATCCAGGTGGCCGAGGCGTTCCAGCGCTATGCCGCCCACCTGCCCGGCCTGCAGGTGCTGCCGATCTACGGCGGCCAGAGCTACGGTCCGCAGTTGCACGCGCTGCGTCGCGGCGTGCAGGTCGTGGTGGGCACGCCGGGCCGCGTGATCGACCATCTCGACAAGGGCACGCTCGACCTCTCGGAACTCAAGTACCTGGTGCTCGACGAAGCCGACGAAATGCTGCGCATGGGTTTCGTCGACGACGTGGAGAAGGTGCTGGAAGCCACGCCGCCCACCCGCCAGGTGGCCCTGTTCTCCGCCACCATGCCGGTACCGATCCGCAAGATCGCGCAGAGGCACCTGAAGGAACCGGTGGAGATCGCCATCAAGGCCGCCACCACCACCGCGGCGAACATCCGCCAGCGCTACTGGTTCGTCAGCGGCCTGCACAAGCTGGACGCGATGACGCGCATCCTCGAGGCCGAGCCGTTCGACGCGATGATCGTGTTCGCGCGCACCAAGTCCGCCACCGAGGAACTGGCCGAGAAGCTGCAGGCACGCGGCCTCGCCGCCGCCGCGATCAACGGCGACATCGCCCAGCCGCAGCGCGAGCGGGTGATCCAGCAGCTCAAGGACGGCAAGCTCGACATCCTCGTTGCCACCGACGTGGCCGCGCGCGGCCTCGACGTGGAACGCATCAGCCACGTGCTGAACTACGACATCCCCTACGACACCGAAAGCTATGTGCACCGCATCGGCCGCACCGGCCGCGCGGGGCGCAGCGGCGAGGCGATCCTGTTCGTCACGCCGCGCGAAAAGGGCATGCTGCACGCGATCGAACGCGCCACCCGGCAGAAGATCGAGGAGATGAAGCTGCCCACGGTGGAAGCGGTGAACGACCATCGCATCGCCAAGTTCAAGCAGCGCATCAGCGACAGCCTCGCGATGGGCGAACTGGATCTGTTCCGCCAACTCATCGAACAGTACGAAACCGAGCACAACGTGCCCGCCGTCGAGATCGCCGCCGCGCTGGCGCGCATCGCCCAGGGCGACCGCCCATTGCTGCTCGCGCCGCCGCCGAAGCGCGAGTACGCGCCACGCGAGCCCACGCCGCGCGAGCACGAGGGTCGCGAGCGCCACGGCAAGCCCGAACGCGCTCCACGCGAACAGGCTGGCCGTGAACGCAGCGAACGCGCCCCGGCGCGCGACTTCGCCAACCAGGCGCCGCGCCCGCACCACACCGAGGCCGGCAAGACCACCTACCGCATCGAGGTGGGCCACGACCACGGCGTGAAGCCCGGCAACATCATCGGCGCGATCGCCAACGAGGCGGGGCTGGACAGCCAGTACATCGGCCGCCTCAGCATCCGTGGCGACCACAGCCTGGTCGACCTGCCCGACGGCATGCCGAAGGAAGTCTTCGAGCACCTTAAGAAGGTCTGGGTGGCCCGCCAGCAGCTGCAGATCCACGCCTGGGACGGCAAGGACGACACGACCGGCGAGCACGGCGTGCACCCCGCCCGCAAGCCCGGCGGCTTCCGCAAGCCCGGCGGTTTCAAGCCCGGTGGTGCCAAGCCCGATTCGCGCAAGCCGCATGCGCACGGCGGCAAGCCGCCACGGTCGAAATAACGCTCTCGTAGATCGGGCTTCAGCCCGACATCCAGCGCAAGGCAAGTCGGGCTGAAGCCCGACCTACGACAGACCTGCGCCGATTGCAGCGCCGGCGTTTCCGCAAGGCAACACTGCGTTCGCTTCGCCGTTGATGCAAATCCAGCACGCGCCACCATCTTGGGCCGATTCCCCCGCGAGGCGATCCGCCATGCCCACCCTGCCCAGTCTGTACATCTCCCACGGCTCGCCGATGACCGCGCTGCAGCCGGGCGCCACCGGCACGCGGCTGGCGGAACTGGCGCAAGCATTGCCGCGTCCCAAGGCCATCGTGATCGCCAGCGCGCACTGGCTGGCGCACGCGGCGCTGGTGGGCGGCGCGGCGCAGCCGGACACGATCCACGACTTCCACGGCTTCCCGCCCGCGCTGTACCAGCTGCGCTATCCCGCGCCGGGCGCACCCGCGCTCGCCGCACGCGTGGTGGAATTGCTTGACCGCGCCGGCCTCGCGCCGCAAATCGACCCGCAGCGCGGGCTGGACCACGGTGCCTGGGTGCCGCTGCGCCTGCTCTACCCTGACGCCGACATCCCGGTGGTACCGCTGTCGATCCAGCCCGAGCTGGGCCCCGCGCACCAGTACGTGCTGGGCCGTGCGTTGGCGCCGCTGCGCGAGCAAGGCGTGCTGCTGATCGGCTCGGGCAGCATCACCCACAACCTGCACGATTTCCGTGCCGGCTACAGCGCCGGGCATGAGGCGCCCTATGTACGTCCGTTCATCGGCTGGATCGAGCAGAAGCTGGCGACCGGCGACACCGATGCCCTGCTCGACTACCGTCGCCAGGCGCCGTTCGCCCAGCGTGCCCACCCTACCGACGAGCACCTGCTGCCGCTGTTCTTCGCGCTGGGCGCGGCCGGCGACGGCGCGCACGCGCAACGCATCGACGCCGGCATCGACCTCGGCTTCCTCGCGATGGACATCTACCGCTTCGACACCACGGCCAACCTCACTTCACGATGACCGTGCCGGTCATGAACGGATGCACCGTGCAGTAGTAGGTGTAGGTGCCCGGCTTGCCGAAGGTGGTCACGTAGCGGTCACCGGTGTCCAGCGCCTTCGACGGCGCGAACTGCCCGCCGGCGCTGACCACGGTATGCGGCTCCTCGTCGCGGTTGATCCATGTCACCTTCGCGCCCACCGGCACGGTGAGCGTCTTCGGCATGAACATGAAGTTGTGGATCTCGATCCGGTTCGGCGTGGCCGTGGCGTCGACCGCGGCATGCGCCGCCAGCGCCGATCCCTCCACGGCCAGCAACAGGCAAGCTGCAAGGACAAGGCGGCCGCTCATGCCATCGCCTCCTCGGTGACGGCCAGCGCATCCTTGCCTTGCACATGGCGCACGCTGCGGACACCGAGGTAGCTGCGCAGCTTGTCGGGCGTCACGCTCTTCAGGGGCCCCGGCGCCGGTCCCGCGCCGGGTGCGGGCTGCGGGTAGGCGGTGGAGCGCGCGGTGTGGAACGTGATGTTGCCTTCCACCTTCTGCTGGATCTGGTGGATGTGGCCGTTGAGCACGCTGACCGAACCGAAGCGGCGCAGGTAGCTCATCGCCTCCGCGCTGTCGTCGGTGCCCCAGCCCCACTCGGGGTACAGCGACCACATCGGCATGTGCGCGAACACCAGCACCGGTGTCTCGGCGGACAGCGGCGCGAGATCCTTCTTCAGCCAGGCGAGCTGCTCGGCACCCAGGTAGCCGAGTCCGCCGGCCTTGAGGTTCAGCACGTTGATCAGTCCCACGAAGTGCACGCCACGGTGGTCGAAGCTGTACCAGCCGCCGTCGTGCTGGCGCTCGCCGAAGCGGCGGAAGAACTCCGCGCCGTTGTCGCCGATCACGTCGTGCTCGCCCGGCACGTAGAGCACCTTGCCCTTGCCGGCGCGCGACTCCTGCATCAGCCCCTGCACGGTGGCGAACTGGTCCGGCCGCGACAGGTGGGTGAGATCGCCGGTGTGCAATACAAAATCCGGGCGCACCGGCAGCGCGTCGACCTGGGCCAGCGCGGCGCGGAACGTAGCCGCCGGGTCCGGGTTCGGCGCGAGATGGAAGCCGATGTGCGAATCGCTGACCTGGGCGAAGCTGAAGGTGGCGTCCTTCGCCTCGGCGCCCGCCTCGGTACCCAGCGTGCGGGCATGCAGCACGCCGCCCTTCATCAGCAGCAAGGTGCCGGTGCCGGCCCAGGCCATGCACTTCATGAATTCGCGGCGGCCCATCGTGCGGTTGTCGTGTTCGTCTTGCATGGTTTCCACTCCACGGCGCTTGCGGTGTGCGCCCTTCGTGATCCATTACCGGGCGGTCCACCGGCCTATTCCGGTTTTTTCGCGCCGGGAATAAAGTCGCGACGAATGCGGTAATCACCTTCATGTCCATCGACGCACCCGCCGCCTCCCCGCCTCCGCAGCCCGCCATCGGCGCGCGCTTCGAAGCCCAGGTATTGCCGTGGCTGGACGCAGCGTGGAACCTCGCGCGCTGGCTGGCCCGCGACGATGCCGACGCGCAGGACGTGGTGCAGGAGGCGATGCTGCGCGCGCTGCGCTATTTCGACAGCTTCCACGGCGGCGATGCGCGTGTTTGGCTGCTGGCGATCGTGCGCAACACCTTCTTCACGCTGCGCAGCAAGACCCTGCCCGAGCACCTCGTAGAGCCGCTGGACGAGGACAGCCATCCGCTGGTCGACGAGCAGGCCTCGCCGGAGGCGCTGACCCTGCTCGCGGTGGACGTGGGCTCGCTGCGCGCCGCGCTGGAACAGCTGCCGCCGCCGTGGCGCGAGGCGATCGTTCTGCGCGAGCTGGAGGAGTGTTCCTACAAGGAGATCGCCGCGATCACCGGCCAGAAGATCGGCACCGTGATGTCGCGACTCGCCCGCGCCCGCGAGCGGCTGAAACTCGAACTGACCCACCGATCCGGGGAGGCGCGCCGCCATGATCTGCGCTGACGCCCGACTGCTGTTGCACCCTTACATCGACGATGAGCTCGACGTCGCACAGAGTGCCGCGATGGCCAATCACCTGCGCGAGTGCGCCGCCTGCGCCGCCCGTGTGCGCGAACACGAGCGGCTGCGCCGCGCGCTGGCGCAGCCGGAGCTGTACCACCGCGCGCCGGCTGCGCTGCGCGAACGCTGGACGCCACGGCACGAGGTCGCACCACCGGCCACGACACCGCGTCAGCGGCGCGCCCCGATCGCCTGGGCCGCGGCGGCGGGTTTCGCCGGCGCGTTGCTGCTGGCGACGCCGCTGTACTACGCCATGCAGCCGCGCGGCGCGGCCAGCGACGCGCTGGTCGACGATGCGGTGTCCAGCCATCTGCGCGCGCTGCAGCCGCAGCACCTGATGGACGTGGTGTCCACCGACCAGCACACGGTGAAGCCGTGGTTCGACGGCAAGCTGGATTTCTCGCCGCGGGTGGTGGACCTCGCCGGCGCGGGCTTCCCGCTGGTGGGCGGCCGGCTGGACGCGCTGGAGGGTCGCAGCGTCGCGGCGCTGGTATACCGCCGCCAGCGGCATATCATCAGCGTGTACGAATGGCCCGCCGCCACCGCGGATGCCAACGCAGCCCAGCGCGAATCGCGGCAGCACGGCTATACCGTGCTGCGCTGGACCGACGACGGCATGCACTATGTCGCGGTCTCCGACGTCGACCCTGCCGCGCTGCGCGCATTCGCACAGGACCTGCGCGGCGGCAGCGCCACCAGCGATGCCCGTTGACTGATCCCATCCCCACCGAGAGGACAACCGCAATGAAAAATCGATACATGAGCTTCATGACGGCGAGCGCGCTCGCGGCGTCGGTGCTGCTGGCCTTGCCGGCATTCGCCGCGCTGAACCAGGGCGCCAAGGCGCCGGACTTCACCGCCGAGGCCAGCCTGGCCGGCAAGGATTTCAGCTTCTCGCTGCAGAACGCGCTCAAGAAAGGGCCGGTGGTGGTGTACTTCTACCCAGCGGCCTACACCGGCGGCTGCGACATCGAGGCGCATACCTTCGCCACGCAGAAGGCCAGCTTCGACAAGGCGGGCGCCACCATCATCGGCGTCTCGGCCGACAGCATCCTGCGGCTCAACACGTTCTCGTCCGATCCGAACTACTGCGCCGGCAAGTTCCCGGTCGCCTCCGACGCCGACGGCAGGATCGCCGCGTCCTACGGCCTCAAGCTGCAGCCGGCGGAACCCGGCGCGACCGACGTGCGCGGCCACGCCATCGACCATGGCTTCATCCCGCGCACCACGTTCGTGATCGGGCGCGACGGCAAGATCATCGCGGCGTTTTCCTCGGAAGCCGACCACTTGCACCCGCAGGATCACGTCACGAAATCGCTGGCCATCGTGCAGCACCTGCAGGCGGGCGCCGCACCCTGATCGTGGCGTTGCCGGCCAGGAGCTTGGACGGTAGAAACATTCGAGGCGAAAAGTCTGTCGTGCGAGGGCAGGTTTTCGACGATTCGCCGCCCCATAGTGGTTCTATGGGGCAAGAAGCGGAGGAAAGATGCACCGCACGGCGGGCTTTGCAGCCCGGATGATTTCTTCCGCCCAGGCTCCTAGGCCGCGCCCGCGCCGTCGACGCCGATCCAGTCCTCCGGCGTCAGCGGCGCCAAGCCATGGGCGATGCGTCCCTTGTCGCACTGCAGGCTGTGCCGGCCGAATTCCCAGGACGGCTCCACCTCGCGGCACACCGAGGGCTTGATCGGATGGATGCTGCAGTGCGCGGCCTTGCCGATCTCGCCCACCAGCGCCACGCAGCGCATCGGCGGCGCATGCGTGCCGCGCATCACCACACGGTGTGCGTCGAGCTTCTCGGTGAGTTCGGCGGGGACCGTGCCGCCCAGGAACGGGTCGGTTTCGGACCAGTGGAAGGCGATGCGGAAATGGGCGCAGCAGGCGCCGCAACTCAGGCAGGGATGGCTCATGCAGGCCGGCGAAAGCGCACCCCGAGGCGCGCAGGAAGCGGATTCTAGGGCTTGGCCGGGTGCCGGTGGAAGATGGCCCCCGGCCACCGTCTGCTCGCCCCTGCAGGAGCGGCTTCAGTCGCGATTCCTGCCCATGACGAATCGCGGCTGAAGCCGCTCCTGCGAGGCCCGGCCGGCGCTCAGGGCTCGCCCGCGAAGGTGTTGCAGCTGTTGATGTCGCCGCTGGCCATGCCGGTCTTGAACCACTTCACCCGCTGCGCCGAGGTGCCGTGGGTGAAGGTGTCGGGCATCACGCTGCCCCGGGTCTCCTTCTGCAAGGTGTCGTCGCCCACCGCGCTGGCGGCATTGAGAGCGGACTCCACGTCGCCGGGCTTCAGCCAGTCCAGGCGCTGCTGGGTGCGGTTGGCCCACACGCCGGCGAAGCAGTCGGCCTGCAGTTCCTGCCGCACGGACAGGCCGTCGGCCCCGTCCATCGGATAGCCCTGCTGCTGGAGTTGCCGCACCTTGTCGAAAACGCCGAGCAGGTTCTGCACGTGATGGCCGACTTCGTGCGCGATCACATAGGCGCGCGCGAAATCGCCGGAGGCGTGGAATCGATCCTGCAGCTCCTGGAAGAAGCCGAGATCGAGGTAGACCTTGCGGTCGCCCGGGCAATAGAACGGCCCCACCGCAGTGGAGGCGGCGCCGCACGCGGTCGCCACCTGGCCCTGGAACAGGTGCAGCCTGGGGTCGACATAGGTCTTGCCCATCGAAGCGAAGTAGTCGCCCCAGGTTTTCTCGGTCGACCCCATGATGTGGCAGGCGAACGAGATCTGTTCGCTGGCGGGATTCTGGCAACTGACGGCCTGCGTCGGCTGCGCCTGCCCGCTGGTCTGATGCGCAACGCCGCTGTCGCCACCCAGGAAGGGAGTGATGAGGTCGCGCTTGAAGATCAGGCTCAGCACCACGAGGATCAGCAAGCCCCCCACGCCGAGGTGGACTCCGCCCGGCCGAAAACCGCCACCACCACCGCCACCGTCGCTGCCTTCCTCGACGTTGTCGCTGTTTTCGCCCTTCTGCCAGTCCATGTCCGCGCTCCCGTGCCGGTGCCCGTGGCGACGATAGCGCCTCGCCCGTTGCCGCCGCTACAGTGGAGCCTCCCTACGGACGAGATGCGCCATGCTCCAGCAACTGCCTGCCCTGGTCACCCTGCTCACGGTGCTGCTGATGTTCGGCACCGCCACCGCGGTGGGGTTTGCGCGTGGGAAATACGGCATCAAGGCACCGGCCACCAGTGGCCACCCCGCGTTCGAGCGCGCGTTCCGGGTGCAGATGAACACGCTGGAAGCCACGCTGATGTTCCTGCCGCTGCTGTGGCTGGCCGCGCACTACGGCCTGGGCAGCTGGGCCGGCCTCGCCGGGCTGGTGTGGGTGGCCGGCCGCGTGTGGTACGCCACGGCCTACCTCAAGGAGGCCAGCAAACGCGAAGGCGGCTTCGTGCTGGGGTCGCTGGCCTTGCTCGTGGTGCTGGTGCTGGCCGCGTTCGGCGTAGGCCGCGCACTGCTGATGGGTTAACCCGCGGCGGGCACGACCCGCAGCCGTTCGATGCGCGCGCCATCCATCGCCACCACCTCGAACTGCAGGCCCTCGCTGGTGAAGCGGTCGCCCGCCACGGGCAACCGCCCCAGCTGCTGCAGCACGTAGCCGGCCAGGCTGGCGAAGCCGTCGTCGCTGCTCAGGCGGTGGCCCAGCAGGTGTTCCACCCGGCGCAGGTCGAGGCTGGCATCCAGCAGCCAGGCGCCGTCGCTCTCCTGCACCGCGGCGGGGTCGCCGCTGTGCTCGTCGGGGAATTCGCCGGCGATCACCTCCAGCACGTCGGCCGGAGTGACCAGGCCGAGCACGCTGCCGTACTCGTCCACCACCAGCGCCACCTGCAGCGATGACCGACGGAACTCCTCGATCAGGCGCAGCACGCTGAGCGATTCCAGCACGCTCATCGGCTTGCGCACGACGGCGTCGGTGTCGATGCGGCCGTGTTCGAGCAGGCTGGCCAGCAGGTCGCGCGAAGTGGCCACGCCGATCAGCTGGTCGAGGTCGTCGCCCGCCACCGGCAGCCAGTGGTGGCTGGAGGCGGTGACTTCGGCGCGCAGCTTTTCCGCGTCCTCGCGCGGGTCGATCCAGCTGATTTCCGGGCGCGGGGTCATGATCGAGCGCACCGGCCGGTGCGCGAGGTCCAGCACGCCCTGCACCATCACCAGCTCGTCCTTGCCGAACATCGCACCGCCGCTCTCGGTGGCCGCGTCGACGGCCACGGGTACATCCTCCTCGTCCTCGCCGCCGGCGCCGAGCAGGCGCAGCACGGCCTGCGCGGTGCGGTCGCGCAGCGTGCGCGAACTGCTGAACAGGCTGCGCCGGCGATTGCGGCGCATGGTCTGGTTGAACGCCTCGATCATGATCGAGAAGCCGATCGCCGCGTACAGATAGCCCTTCGGGATGTGGAAGCCGAAGCCCTCGGCGACCAGGCTGAAGCCGATCATCAGCAGGAACGACAAGCACAGGATCACCACCGTGGGTCGCGCGTTGATGAAGGCGGTCAGCGGCTTGCTGGCGCCGATCATCAGGATCATCGCGATCACCACCGCGATCATCATGATCGCGAGGTGGTCGACCATGCCCACGGCGGTGATCACCGAATCCAGCGAGAACACCAGGTCGAGCGCCACGATCTGCGCCACCGCCAGCCAGAAGCGCGCCTTGGCCCGGGAGGATTCGCCGTGCTCGTCACCGCCCTCCAGCCGCTCGTGCAGCTCCAGCGTGGCCTTGAACAGCAGGAAGGTGCCGCCCAGCAGCAGGATGATGTCGCGCCACGACAGCGCGAAGCCGTGCCAGGCGAGGATCGGCGCGGTCAGCCGCACCAGCCAGGACATCACCGCCAGCAGCAGCAGGCGCATCACCAGGGCGAGGCCGAGACCCAGCAGGCGGCCGCGGTCGCGCTGCTGCGCGGGCAGCTTGTCGGCGAGGATCGCGACGAAGACGAGGTTGTCGATGCCGAGCACGATCTCCAGCACCACCAGGGTGAGGAGACCGGCCCAGGCGGAGGGGTCGGCGAGCCAATCGAAGGCGAACATGGGCAGGGCGCGCGGCGCCGTCATCCTCCTGGGAACGGCCGGTGACTATAGCAAGCGACCCGGCGCGGCCGGCGCGGGGTACTCAGGCCAGTTCGACGGGCGTCGCCGCGCTGACCACCCACAGCCGGTACGGCACGGCCATCGGTTCGCTCGCATGGCGCTCGGCCAGCATCGCCATCAGCTCCACGTCCAGCCGCTGCACGCGCGCCTCATCGCTCAGCGCCGCCACGGCCGGGCAGGCCCGCACGCGCTTGCGCCAGGCCACGTGACTGCAGGACTCCTCGATGTCCAGCGACCAGGTGCGCAGGTCGACGAAACCGGCCTCGGCCACCTCCTTCAGCCACAGCGGATGCAGGCCGCTGCCGCTGTGCGCCGTCCAGCCCGGGTTGCAAGCCAGGATCAGCCGCTCGCTGTCCTGTACCACGTTGCCGGCCAGCGGCAGCCATTCGTATTGCGCGATCAGCATGCGCCCGCCCGGACGCAGCCAGCCGCGCGCCAGCGCCAGCGTGCGCGGCCGCTCGCAGGCCTGCCAGCACTGCCCGGCGGTGATCGCGTCGAACGAGGCGGCGGAGAACTCCGCGTTTTCCACCCGCGCCCGCCACTGCGTCACCGTCACCCCGGCGAGCCGGTCGAGTTCGGCGGCATGGGCCAGCAGAGGGGCGGAATGGTCGATACCGGTGAGTGCACAGCCGCGCAACGCCAGGCCGCGAGCGATGTTGCTGCCGCCGCAATGCAGATCCAGCACGGCGCCGCCCGGCGCCAAGCTGCCGTCGGCGAGCAAGCGCTCGAACAGGACCTCGGGAAACTCGTTGACTGGTCGCAGGCGCTCGGCCGCACTGCGCACGAAATCCTCGCCCACTGCCCCTCCCTTGCAGCGCAAGCCGCCTGATCGTCAGCCGGACAATCTCCACCCCAACACAGGCCAGAGCGTAGCACCGACCCGACCGTGCCGGATGGCGTATTGCGCCGGCTCGCGCGCAGCGGCCAAGATGCGGCATCGGGGTGCGGCGCCGCGCGTCCCGGCGATTTCGTCCATCAGGCGCATGGGTTCCACGTCCGATGGATGCACCAAGCCACAGCTTGCCACCTGCCCTGCCACCGACCTTTGCCGCGTCCCCTTTGCCCGGACTGCCCGGCATTGGCGGTGCGCTGGGCCTGATCGCGCTGTACTTCGCCATGCAGGTGGTGACGGGCTTCGTGGCGGCGCTGCTGCTGGGCTTCGGCTACCGCCTGCTGCACGGCGCCACGTCCGTCGACCTGCGCGCGCTGGTCGCCCGCCCGGACATCAGCAGCGCGGTGGTGATCGTCACCCTGTGCGGCGCCGCGCTGGTCACGTTGTGGGTCGCGCGCGCGCGCTGGCCGCGTTTGTGGGCGCAGGCACAGCCGCCCGGCTTCGGCTTCGCCACGCCCGCGCTGGCGTACTGCATTGCCGCGGTGGTGCTGGGGCTGGTGGTGCCGCTGGTCGGCGGCAAGCTTACCGAACTGCTGGCGCACGGCCACGCCGTGCCGCAGGACGTGAAGCAGCTGGGCGGCGGGGCCGGCACCGGCTTCCGCATCGCGCTCACCTTGGCGGTGGCCAGCATCGGCCCGCTGGTGGAGGAACTGCTGTTCCGCGGCGTGCTGCTGTCCGCCTTGCTGCGCCGCCTGCGCACCGCCTGGGCGGTGCTGGCCAGCGCCGCGCTGTTCGCGTTGGTGCACCTGCCCGACCTGCACTGGCTGTGGTACGCGCTGCCCAACCTCGCACTGCTCGGCGTGGTGCTGGCGTGGCTGCGGCTGCGCTCGGGCTCGTTGTGGCCCGCGGTGATCGCCCACGCCAGCAACAACCTGCTGGCGATGCTGGCGCTGTTCGCGTCGCTGGCCCATCCGGGATGATTCAACCGGTGACGCCGGCCTCGCGCAGGAGTCGCGCCGTCTCGAACAAGGGCAGCCCCATCACGCCCGAGTAGCTGCCTTCCAGGTGCTCGACCAGTGCCGCGCCGCGCCCCTGGATCGCATACGCACCGGCCTTGCCGAAGGATTCCCCGGTGGCGACATAGGCGGCGATGACCGTCTCGTCGAGCTCCGCGAAACGCACATGCGAAACGCAGCAGGCGTTGCGCTCGCCCTGTGCGTCGACCAGCCACACGGCCGAGATCACCGCGTGCGTGCGGCCGGACAGTCGACGCAGCATCGCCATGGCGTCCGCCGCGTCGCGCGGCTTGCCGAACACCTCGTCGTCCAGCACCACCTCGGTGTCCGCACCCAGCACCACGACGTCGGTTGCGCCGGAAAGCGTGCTCAACCCCGCCCGCGCCTTGTCGCGGGCGACCCGGCTCACGTACTCGCGCGGCGATTCATGCGCGCCGCGCAGCTCGGGCACGTCCACCTCGATCACGCGGAAGGCCACGCCGAGCTGGGTCAGCAATTCGCTGCGCCGCGGCGACTGCGAGGCGAGAAGGAGCATGCGGAGTTCCTCGGGGGAAGGCGTCAGAGCGTCAGGGCGTATTCGCGGAATTGCGTGTCACGCCGCCAGCCCAGCGATTCGTACAGTGCCTGCGCGGCCAGGTTGTCGTGCGCCGTGGAGAGCGAAAGGCTGGCCGCCCCCTGGTTACGCGCCTGGGTGGCGGCGGCTTCCAGCAGTGCCTTCGCCACGCCCTGCCGCCGCGCGGCGGCGGCCACGAACAAGTCGTTGAGCAGCCAGGTGCGCACCATGCGCACCGAGGAGAACAGCGGATAGAGCTGGGTGAAACCCAGCGCCGCGCCATGCGCGTCGCGCGCCAGCAGGATCATCGACTCGTTGAGGCGCAGCCGTGCGGTGAGGAAGTCGCGCGCGCCCGCCTCATCCGAGGGCTTGCCGTAGAACTGGCGATAACCGTCGAACAGCGGCACCAGCGCATCGAGGTCGTGGAAGGCGGCGCGATGTATCTCGAGCGACATGGTCGAACCCGCGGGGATGAGTCGTTCCGCAAGCTTAGCGCGCGACGCCCGGCTTGCCACCCAGCGCGAACAGCAGGGGAACGCAAGCCAGCAGCCCCAGCACCACGAGCGGCCCGCTCCACGCGAACACCGCAGGTTCGATGGCGCCATCCGACAGCGACCGGTGGATCAGCCAGCCGCCCAGCGGCAGGTTGAACAGCAAGGCCGTGGCCGTGCCCGGCGCGTAACTGCGCGTGGCGAGGCAGGCGATCACGTGCGGCGCCACGACATTCAGCACCATCGCGAGCGCATAGCCGGCCAGCAGGTACGCCCCGGGGCTGTGCCTGCCGCCAAGCTCCGCCAGCCAGGCCAGCAGCACGGCCAGCAGCGACAACACCAGCGTACCCAGGCGAAACGTCCGCGGGCTGACACGCCAGCGCATGGGCCGCTTCGGCCAAGCCGGCAGCAACCATGCCTCCTCGGCGTTGTGGGCGACCACGCCCAGCGCGAACAGCCAGCCGAGCAGCGACAGACTCATCGATGCCTCAGGCGCGGTGGTAGGGATGGCCCGCCACGATGGTGGTGGCGCGGTAGAGCTGCTCGGCCAGCACCAGCCGCACCAGCATGTGCGGCAAGGTGAGCGGGCCCAGCGACCAACGCTGGTCGGCGCGCGCGAGCACCTCGACCGCGTGGCCGTCGGGACCGCCGATCAGGAAGGCCAGGTCGCGCCCAGCCATGCGCCATGCCTTCAGCTGTTCGGCCAGTTCCTCGCTGGACCAGGTCTTGCCCCGGCCGTCCAGCGCGACCACGTGCGTATCGCGCGGCAGCGTGGCGAGGATCGCGGTGCCCTCGTCCTGCATCGCCTTCGCGTCGTCGCGGCCCTTGCCACGCGCGCCGGGTTTCAGCTCGATGAGTTCCAGCGGCAGCTCGTGCGAAAGGCGCTTGCGGTATTCGGCGAAGCCCTCGGCCACCCAAGCGGGCATGCGCTCCCCGACAGCAATCAGGCGCGTGCGCATGAATGCTGTCCAACGATCAAAGCCGGCGCGCAGCGCCCGCGTTCGCCTCCTCTCCCCTTGGGGGAGAGGATTGAGGTGAGGGGTCGGGGCTTGCGGATGTGCTTGTCGAAGCAGCGTTTTGCTTCGTAGCCGACCTGCGGCGAGATTGCTCCCTCACCCCAGCCCTCTCCCCGCAGGGGAGAGGGAGAAAGCCTGATGCTCACCCCGCTCTCGCGGCGTCGACATCCGGCTCGCGGTCGCCCACCGTCCACAGCCGTTCTAGGCCGTAGAACTCGCGGATGCGCGGCAGCATCACGTGGACGATCACGTCGCCCAGGTCCACCAGCACCCATTCGGCTTCCTGCTCGCCTTCCACGCCCAGCGGCATCACGCCGGCCTTCTTGGCGAACTTCACCACTTCGTCGGCGATGGATTTGACGTGGCGCGCGGAGGTGCCGGAGGCGATCACCAGCAGGTCGGCGATGGAGGTCTTGCCGCGCACGTCGATTTCGCGGACATCCTTGGCCTTCAGTTCTTCCAGCGCGGCGACGACGGTCTTGCGCAGTTCGGCCGTGGAGTCGGCCTTGGTCTTGCGGCTAGTGCTCAAGATAAGCGAGCCTCGATACGGAATCACGCGCCCGGGCGGCGCGGCGGCAGTATAACGCCCGCCCCGCGGGCTCAGGTCAAGCTGGTGCGATGTCCAAGGCCTGGGCTCAGGCGACGGCCCGGGCCAGTTCGCCGGAGGCCAGGCCATGCGGCGGCAGCGGCTCGCCGGCGAGCCGGTACATGCGCGCCACCGTCGCCTCCAGCGCCGCCGCCATCGGCAGGCCGCGGTGGCTGAACAGGTCGGCCAACAGCTGGTAATACATCAGGGTGCCGCCACGGCCGCCGGTGAAGCGGCCGAACACCGCCGGGCCCACGGCCGGGTTTTCCAGGTCGCCCACGATGGCACGCGCGTTGTGCAGCTTGTCGCAGCCGGACACCAGCAGCACCTCGTCGGGCGCGTCGGCGAGGTGTGCGAGATAGTTCTGCTTGCGTGCCAGCCAGTCGCGCCGTTTCGCCGCGGCATCGGCGGGCACGGCCTTGCCCTCGGCGCTGTCGTCGGTACAGCCCAGCACGATGGCCAGCACGCGTTCGCCAAAGCGCTCTCGGATCAGCGCCACCTGCGCCTCGCCGCAGTCCTCAACCGCGTCGTGCAGCAGCGCCGCGATGGCCTGGTCCTCGCCGCCGCCGTATTCCAGCACCAGGCTGGCCACGCCCAGCAGGTGGTACAGGTACGGAATATCGGAACCCTTGCGTGTCTGCGCGGCGTGCGCGATGCGCGCATGGTCAATCGCGGCGGTGAAGCGTTCGCTCAACATGGTCATGGGGCCCCCTTCGTCGGATGCGCGCACTATCGCGCCGCCGCGTCTCAACGTTCGCGACGAGGCGGTCGGTTCAGTGCGCCAGCGCCCGCCGCGCCAGCCGGTATTCGTGCATCAGCCGCGCCACCAGTTCGGCGGCGGGCTGCGGGCGCACCCGCGCAGCGGCCTGGCCGCACCACTCGGAGACCAGGTCGGCACGGCCGGCCGCGGCGGCCGCGCGCCGCAGCGGCGCGGTGAGCTCGTTGAGCACGGGATAGGCTGGCAACTCGTTCGCCGCGCCTTCCATCGCCTCCACGTAGCGGTTGCGCAGGCCACGGGCGGCGCGACCAGAAAAACTGCGGATGGTGGCGACGTGATGATCCTCCGCGCTCGCCAGGTCGCGTTTCCACGCTTCCGTCGCGGACGATTCCGGGCAGGCAAGGAAGGCCGTGCCGAGCTGGCTGGCCGCGGCACCCAGCGCCTCGGCGGCCAGCATGCCGGCGCCGTCCATGATGCCGCCCGCGGCGATCACCGGCACGCCATCGCAAACCGCCGCCGCCAGCGGGATCAGCGCGAACAGGCCGATCAACGGCGTCTCGCCCGCATGCAGGAAACCGCCGCGGTGACCGCCCGCCTCGGCACCTTGCACGCACACCGCGTCGGCGCCGCGCTCGGCCCAGGCACGCGCTTCGGCCGCGGTGGTGGCGGTGCCGATCACGCGGATGTCGCGGCGCTTGAGTTCCTGCATCTGCGCCGGCGTGAGCAGGTCGAACGCGAAACTGGCCACCGCGGGCTGTGCCTCGCACAACGCGGCGAACTGCTCGGAGAAGCGCGGCGCCCAGCGCGTGGGCAGCGTGGTGCGTGCATCGAGGCCTTCGCGTTCCATCAACGCGTCGAGCCGCGCACGGGCGCGCGCCACGGCAGCCATGTCGGGCACGAAATCATCGGGCAACACGAACAGGTTCAGCGCGAACGGGCGTTCGGTGAGCGCGCGCACCCGTGCCACCTGCTCCAGGATCGCCTGCGGCTCGGTGTAGCCCGCACCCAACGAACCCAGGCCTCCGGCGTTGGAGACCGCGGCGACCAGCTCCGGCGTGGTGGCGCCGGCCATCGGCGCCTGGATCAACGGAAGTTCGATGCCGAACTGCTGGGCGAAGGAGGACATGGCCATGCTCGACGCAGGGGGAAGCGGCGATTGTCCGCAGATCTCCGTGCGCACGCCATGAAGGATCGCGCCAGCGACTCAGGCTTTGGACAGCAGCCGCCCTCCCATCGCCGCGTTCGCCACGATCACGATGCCTACCGCCAGCGCATGGGTGAGGAGATCCGTGGCGGCGGCGTCGAAGGCATGGCAGATCTCCAGCAGGCTGGCCGAAGCAGCCGCGCTGGCCAGGCCCACCAGCAGCGCCGTGAGCAGCGGGCGCAGCGGGCAGGCGCGGCGCAGCAGCCACACCATGAGCGCCGACAACGGGATCGAGAAGCTGACGATGAAGACCAGGCAGTCGGCGGACTGGTGCAGCGTGGCGATGCTGGTGTCCGGCGCCAGCCAGGTGCGCAGGCAACCCAGGCCGCTGGCGCCTATCCACAGCAACGCAGGCGGCAGCGGCAGCCAGACCCAAGCGCGCGAACGCCCCGGCACGGCCAGCGTGAACGCGGACCAGCCCGCGGTAACCGCCGTGAGCACCGCGCCCAGCGCGGCCCAGGCCAGATCCGGCGCACCGGCCCAGCGGCGCAACATGGGCTCGTCGCCGTAGTGCGCGAACAGCAGCACCGCGAACGCGGCCACCACGGCCAGCCAGCCCAGCATCCGCAGCCACGGCGGCGGCAGGCGCCGCACCGGCACCAGCTCGGCACCGAGCGCGGCAATCAGGCTGTCGTTGGAGCGCGGCTCGGCCATGCTCAGTCGTCTCCATGCAGTCGGCCGCGCAAGGCCTTCAGCGCGCGGTGCAGGTTCACTTTCAAGGCGCCGGTGTTGCGACCGGTCTGCGCGGCGGCCTCGGCCAGCGACTGCTCGCGCAGGCCTAGCTGTTCCACCGCCTCGCGCTGGCCGGGCGGCAACTGCGCGATGGCCTCGCGCAGGCGGCGTGCCTGTTGCCTACGTTCGGCATCCGCGCTGGCGTCCTCGCGGTCGGGGTGGCGGTCCAGCGCGAATTCGTCGTGCAGTTCGCGACGGTCGCGGCGGCCGTGGCTGCGCAGCGCGTCGATCGCGCGGCGGCCGGCGATCGCGCTCAGCCAGGCGTCGTAGGAACGCGCCGGGTCATAGGTGTGGCGCACGCGGTGCACGGTGAGCAGGGTCTCCTGCACCACGTCGTCCAACGCGTCCGTCGCCACGCCCTGGCGACGCGCCACCGCGCGAATCAGCGCCACCGAATCGGCCAGCACGCGCTCGTAGGCGCGGCGGTCGCCGCCCTGCGCGGCAGCCATCCACGTCGCGCGGCGCTGGTCAGCCTGGTCGCTCGCACTGGCGGTTTCGGTGGACACGGAGGCGCGGCAATCCGGCAACGGGACGAGGCCGCCATCTAGTACCCAAGCATTGCCGGCGGTCAAGGGCGTATCGTCCCGTGGGTGGTTCCATCCGGTGATTCGCCGCATCCGCCGCTCGGGTTACCTCGTATCAACCGATGTAACCGCCGCTGCCATGACGGCGAATCACCAGCACACCTCAAGCCCGGACTGCCCCCATGCTCCTGCTGATCCTTGCCTACCTCGGCGGCGTGCTCACCATCCTCAGCCCCTGCATCCTGCCGGTGCTGCCGTTCGTGTTCGCCCGCGCCGATCGCCCCTTCCTGAAGAGCGGCCTGCCGATGCTGGTCGGCATGGCGGCCACCTTCGCCCTGGTCGCCACGCTGGCGGCGGTAGGCGGCGGCTGGGCGGTGCACGCGAACCAGTACGGCCGCGCGCTGGCGCTGGTGGTGCTGGCCCTGCTCGGCCTCACCCTGCTCTCCAGCCATGTCGCCGAATGGCTGACACGACCGTTCGTGGCGCTGGGCAACCGGCTGTCGCAGCGCACCGAGGGCGACGGCGAATCGATCTGGGGCGCGGTGGGCCTGGGCATCGCCACCGGCCTGCTGTGGGCGCCGTGCGCAGGGCCGATCCTCGGACTGCTCTTGACCGGTGCGGCGCTCAAGGGCGCCAGCGTCACCACCACCTTGCTGCTGCTCACCTACGCGCTGGGCGCGGCCACCTCGCTGGGGCTGGCGCTGGCGGTGGGCGGCAAGGTGTTCGCGTTGATGAAGCGCTCGCTGGGCGCAGGCCAGTGGGTGCGCCGCGCGCTGGGCGTGCTGGTGCTGGCCGGCGTGGCCGCGATCGCCTCGGGCGTGGATACCGGGGTGCTCACCCGCGTCTCGCTGGCCGGCAGCAACGGCATCGAGCAGAAACTCATCAACGCCGTGCGACCGATGCCCGCCGCCGTCGCGGCACCCGCGCCGAAGCCCGGCGAGGCGTTGCCGGTGGAGGGCGCGTTGCCGTCGCTCACCGGCGCCACCGGCTGGCTCAACAGCGGGACGCTCACCCGCGAAAAACTGCGCGGCAAGGTGGTGCTGGTGGATTTCTGGACCTACTCCTGCATCAATTGCCTGCGCTCGCTGCCCTACGTCGAGGCGTGGTACGACAAGTACAAGGACCATGGCCTGGTGGTGATCGGCGTGCACTCGCCCGAGTTCGCGTTCGAGAAGGACCCGGCCAACGTGGCCGCGGCGGTGAAGCGGCTCGATGTGACCTACCCGGTGGCGCTGGATTCGGATTACGCGATCTGGCAGGGCTTCCACAACGAATACTGGCCCGCGGATTACTTCATCGATGCGCACGGCCGCATCCGCGCCCACTACTTCGGCGAAGGCGGCTATCGCGAAGGCGAAGACACGATCCGCCAGCTGCTCACCGAGGCTGGCTACAAGGACCTGCCCGGCGGCTACGTGCAGCCCGGAGCGAAGGGCGCGCAGGCCGCCGGCTCGGGCGACCAGCAGCGCTCGCCGGAAACCTACGTGGGCTACGCGCGCGCCGAGCACTTCGCCAGCGGCCAGGTCGCGCACGACGACGCGTTCGACTATCGCACGCCGGCGCAACTCGCCACCAACCAGTGGGCACTGGCCGGCCGCTGGACCGTGCATGCGCAGGACGCCACGCTGGATGCCGCGAACGGCAGCATCAGCTACCGCTTCCGCGGCCGCGACCTGCACCTGGTGCTGGGCCCGGGCAAGGACGGCAAGCCGGTGCGCTTCCGCATCACGCTGGACGGGCAGGCGCCCGGTGCCGACCACGGCATGGACACCGATGCGCAAGGCAACGGCACCGTCACCGCGCAGCGGCTGTACCAGCTGGTGCGCCAGGCCCACGGCACCGGCGAACGCACGTTCACCATCACCTTCCTCGACCCCGGCGTGCGTGCCTACGCATTCACGTTCGGCTGAGCCACCCCGGTAGGAACGCACCCCGTGCGCGAATGCTCTTCGCCACGTCACGCAAAAGCTGTCGCGCACGGGGTGCGCTCCTACCGGGATCTTCCATTCGCGCTACCGGAGGCTCCCATGTCCCGCATCGATGAATCCCTCGCGATGGATCGCCGCCGTTTCCTGCGCGCCGCGCTGAGCGGCGGCGCCCTGCTCGCGGTCGGCGGCAGCTTCGCGCTGCCCCGCCTGCTTGCGGCCGGCGCCGCGGGCGGCATGCCCGCGCTGGTCCACACCGCGCCCGGCGAGGTGCTGCTGGAGTGCTATGCCGACAATGGCCGCGACCTTGGCGCCTGCAAGGTGCAGCGGCTGGTGCTCAGCGACGCGCAATGGCGCGCGCGCCTGACGCCACTGGCTTTCGACGTGATGCGCCGCGACGGCACCGAACGCGCCTTCAGCGGCCCGCACGAACGCCCCGCGCAGCCCGGCCTGTTCCGCTGCATCGCCTGCGCCACCGCGCTCTACGACGCCGCCACCGAATTCGACTCCGGCACCGGCTGGCCCAGCTTCTGGCGCCCCATCGCGAAGCGGAACGTGATCGAAACACGCGACGACCAGTTCGGCATGGAACGCATCGCCATCAGCTGCGCCGGCTGCAACAGCCACCTCGGCCACGTCTTCGACGACGGCCCGCCGCCGACGGGATTGCGTTACTGCATGAATTCGGTGGCGTTGCGGTTTGTGGCGCGGACGGGGTGACGCGCTCGGCTTGACGCCTCGTGGAGCCTGCCAGACGATTGCCGCACAAAGTCCTCGCACGTCCAATCCTCTATTGCGGCCTCGCATGAAACCACTCCTTGTCGCGCTGACATCCTTGTTGGCCGGTTGTGCAACTTCGCCGGTATCCCAAGATGTCATGGCATCCCGGGTCTCCCAGCTGGTCGAACACACGACCACCAAGAGCACCGAGCAGACGGCATTCGTCAGCCTTGAAGCCTTGGGTACCTCCGCGGTGCCCTACCTGATTGCCCATCTGGGCGACATGCGTCCGCTGCCCGAACACGAAATCAGCCTAGCCAATACCTCGCCAAACGCATTCGAGGGTTCGCGTCACTATTCACCCGAGACGGTGCACGACGCGCTCGCCGCCATGCTCAACCAAATCACCGGCCAGAACTTTGTGTTCGTATACAACGGCGCCACTCCACAAGAGCGACTGGCCAATGCAGAACAGTGGCGCGCCTGGTGCGTGACGCAGTTTCCGGCGCAAGCCAGCGTTTGCCGCCCACGATAGTGTCCGAACAGGCACGCTTTCGTGATCTGCAAAGCTCAGCGACGATAGGGCCGCAACAGCGCCTGGTCATCGAACAACCCCGCCGGCAGCAGATAGCGCGGATCGCGTCCCGCAGCGAGCAGTTCGCGGATGCGCGTGGCGGAGACTTCGAGCGGCGTCACGGCAAGTTCGATCAACTTGCCGCAGGGCTCTGCACGCAGCGCTGCAACGTCGTCGACGCGGCGCGCAGCGGCTTCCTCGGCCAGCTCTGCAGGGTGCAAGGCATCCACGCCGGGCCGGCTCAACACGCCGATGTGCGCGAACTCGAATAGCTCGCGCCAGCGATTCCAGCCCGGCAGGCCGGCGAAGGCATCGGCGCCCAGCAGCAGCACCAGCGGCCGCCCGCCCTGCTCCGCGCGCAACTCGCGCAAGGTGTCGATGGTGTAGGAAGGCCCGTCGCGTTCCAGTTCGCGCGCGTCCAGCACCAGCCGCGACTGCCCGGCCAGCGCGGCGCGCAGCATCGCCACCCGCTCGGCAGGAGAGGCTTGCGGCGACGACCGGTGCGGCGGCACGTTGGCCGGCATCAGCCGCACTTTCGCATCCAGCAACTCCGCCGCTTCCCACGCCACGGTGAGGTGACCGATGTGGATGGGATCGAAGGTGCCGCCGAAGATGGCAAGCGGTCGCATGCTCATCTGCACAGTCCTAGGCCAGTGCCCGTGCCACCCGCGGCTCGGCGATTGCCGCGATCAGCCGCTCGGCCTCGCGCCAGGGCTCGCCCTGCTCGCGCCCCTTGGCGATGCGGTCGATGCGCGCGGCGCGCGCGAGGCAGGCCAGCCAATGTTCGCGTGGCGCGCGGCGCAGCGCCTTGCGGAACAGCTGTTCGCGCGCGGGCCACAGGCGTTCGGCGCGCGCCTGCGCGGCGAGGTCGGACGCGTTGGCGAGGCGCAGCGCCAGCTGCAGCTGGTTCACCAGCCAGCCCATCAAGGCGATCAGCTCGTCACCCTCGGCATGCAGGCCGGCGAGGATGCGCAGTGCGCGGGCGCCTTCGCCCGCCAGCGCGGCGTCGGCAAGCTTGAACACGTCGTAGCGGGCGCTGTCGGCGACCAGGCTTTCCATCGCATCGGCGTCGATGCGACTGTTGTCGCCGGCGCGCAACACCGCGAGCTTGTCGACCTCCTGCGCAGCGGCAAGCAGGTTGCCCTCCACGCGCTCGGCCAGCAGGGCCGCGGCGTCGGGCGTGGCGGAGAGGCCACGCGAGGCGAGTCGCGCGGCTATCCACGCCGCCCATTCGTTGGGCCGCGGCGCATTGAACACCACCATCGTGCCGGCCGCATCGAGCTTCTTGCTCCAGGCGCCGTCGTGCTTGCTGCTCCACTCCATCGCGGTGATCAGCAGCGTGACATCGGGGGGCGGGTTCGCGCAGAACTCGTTGATCGCCTTGGCGCCGTCGACGCCGGGACGGCCGGTGGGCAGCCTAAGGTCGATGAGGCGGCGCGTGGCGAACAGCGACATGCCGGCGGCGGCGCGGGCCAGGTCGTCCCAGTCGAAACGCTGCTCGACTTCCAGCACCTCGCGCTCGGTGTAGCCGAGCCGCTTCGCCTGCGCGCGCAGAGCGTCGGCGGCCTCCAGCACCAGCAGTTCCTCGCCCGCGAGCAGGTAGACCGGCGCCAGGCTGTCGCCAGCCAGGGCCTTCTGCCATTGCGCGGGGGCGAGCGGCATCAGTGCTCGCCGGTGCCGGTTGCCGGCGTGTCCTGCGCGTGGCGACCGGCAGCCTCGAGCCGGAACATGATCGCCTGCACCATGTCGTCGACCAGGCTGCGCTGGATCTGCTGCACCTGCGAGGCGTTGCCCACGGTGTCGGTGGAGTCGTAGCTGTATTCGCGCTGCATGCTGATGCGCTGGTGCGGCAGCACGGTCTTGCCATCGGCGCCGGTGACGTCGAATTCCACGTTGTAGTTCACCGCGTACTCGGTGATGCGCACATAGCCGCCCTGGGTCAGCGACTGGGTGCCGAACGCGGCCACCGGCACGCGCAGCTCGGCGACGCCGGGGCCGGCGGCGTCCTCGACGGCGACGTTGGCGTTCTCCAGCGCACGGGTCAGCGCGCGCTCGAGGTCGCCGCCGCCCGAAACGACGAGGTGCACGTGGCTCATCGACGGCGGCAACGCGGCGCTGCGGCGCAGATGGAAGCCGCAGGCGGAGAGCGCGAGGGCGGCGGCGAGCGGCAACGCGACACGGAGCATGCGGTTCATGGCTTTCATCCTGCGACGATGTTGACGATCTTGCCTGGCACCACGATCACCTTGCGCACGCTGAGTTCCTTGAGGAAGGCGGCCACCTGCGGTTGCGCCAGCGCCAGCGCCTCGGCCTCTTCCTTGCCGGCATTGGCGGGCAATTCGATGGTGCCGCGCAGCTTGCCGTTGACCTGCACCGCGAGGGTCAGACTGTCGCGCACCAGCGCCGCGGCGTCCACCACGGGCCACGACTGATCCTCCAGCACGGCCTCGGCGTGGCCCAGCACCTGCCACAGGTGATGGCTGACGTGCGGCACCACCGGGTTCAGCAGCAGCACCATGCTCTCCAGCGCCTCGTGGCGCACGGCACGGCCCTGCTCGCTCATGTCGGCGAACTTGCCCACGGCGTTGAGCAGCTCCATCAGCGCGGCGATCGCGGTGTTGAAGGAGTGGCGGCGACCGAAGTCGTCGCTGACCTTCTGGATGGTTTCGTACAGCTGGCGTCGCAGCGCCTTCTGGCCGGCATCGAGTTGCGACGGGTCGACCACTGCATGATCCGGCTGCGCGGCATGCGTGACCACCTCGCGCCAGAAGCGGCGCAGGAAGCGCGCCATGCCTTCCACGCCGGCCTCGTTCCACTCCAGCGATTGCTCCGGCGGCGATGCGAACATCGAGAACAGGCGCACCGTGTCGGCGCCGTACTTGCCCACCATCGCCTGCGGATCGACGCCGTTGTTCTTGGACTTCGACATCTTCTCGATGCCGCCGATCTTCACCGGCTGGCCGTCGGCCTTGAGCACCGCGCCAACCACGCGTGCCTTGTCGTCGCGCTGGATCTCCACGTCGGCGGGATTGATCCAGTCCTTCGAGCCGTCGGCGTGGTCGCGGTAGAACGTCTCGGCGATCACCATGCCCTGGCACAGCAGGTTGGTCGCCGGCTCGTCGGAGTTCACCAGGCCCGCGTCGCGCATCAGCTTGTGATAGAAGCGGAAGTACAGCAGGTGCAGGATCGCGTGCTCGATGCCGCCGATGTACTGGTCCACCGGCAGCCAGTAATTCGCGCGCTCGTCCACCTGGCCGTTCGCGCCCGGCGAGGTGTAGCGCGCGTAGTACCAGCTGGATTCCATGAAGGTGTCGAAGGTGTCGGTCTCGCGCTCGGCGGGGCCGCCGCATTGCGGGCACGTGGTCTTGCGCCACTCGGGGTCGGCCTTGATCGGCGACTGCACGCCGCTGAACGCCACGTCCTCGGGCAGCACCACCGGCAACCGGTCTTCCGGCACCGGCACCGCCTCGCACTTCGGGCAGTAGATCACGGGGATCGGGCAACCCCAGTAGCGCTGGCGGCTGACGCCCCAGTCGCGCAGGCGCCAGTTGACGCGGCGCTGGCCCTTGCCTTCGGCTTCGAGCCTGGTCGCCAGGCAATCGAAAGCCTCGCGGTAGTTCTTGCCGTCCAGCGCACCGGAGTTCACCACACGCATGTCGGCGCGGGCCTTGTCCGAGTACCAGTCCTGCCACACGGCGGGATCGTAGGCCTCGTCGCCGGCGGCGATCACCTGTTTGATCGGCAAGCCGTACTTGTGCGCGAACTCGAAATCGCGCGCGTCGTGGCCGGGCACGGCCATCACCGCGCCGGTGCCGTAGCCCATCAGCACGAAGTTCGCCACCCACACCGGCAGCTTGTCGCCGCTGACCGGATGGATGGCGAACAGGCCGGTGGCCATGCCGCGCTTTTCCTGGGTTTCCAGTTCGGCTTCGGAGACGCCGCCGTGCTTCAGCTCGTCGAGGAAGGCGGCGAGCTGCGGATTGTTCGCCGCCGCCTTCAGCGCCAGCGGATGCTCGCCGGCGATGGAGACGAAGGTGACGCCCATCAGCGTATCGGGGCGGGTGGTGAACACGGTGAGCGGCGCGGCCTCGCCTTCCACGGCGAAATGGATCTCCAGGCCTTCGCTGCGGCCGATCCAGTTGCGCTGCATGGTCTTCACCGCGTCGGGCCAGCCCGGCAGCGTGTCAAGGCCGTCCAGCAGCTCCTGCGCGTAATCGGTGATGCGCAGGAACCACTGCGGGATCTCACGCTTCTCCACCACGGCGCCGGAGCGCCAGCCGCGGCCGTCCACCACCTGCTCGTTGGCCAGCACGGTGTGGTCGACCGGGTCCCAGTTCACCACGCTGTTCTTGCGGTAGGCCAGGCCTTTCTTCAGCAGCCGGGTGAACATCAACTGTTCCCAGCGGTAGTAGTCCGGGCGGCAGGTGGCGAACTCGCGGCTCCAGTCGATCGCGTAGCCCAGCGACTTCAGCTGGTCGCGCATGTGCTCGATGTTCGCGTAGGTCCACTTGGCCGGCGCGGTCTTGTTCTTGATCGCGGCGTTCTCGGCCGGCAGGCCGAACGCATCCCAGCCCATCGGCTGCAGCACGTTGCGGCCCTGCATGCGCTGGTAGCGGCTGATCACGTCGCCGATGGTGTAGTTGCGCACGTGGCCCATGTGCAGCGCGCCGGAGGGATACGGCAGCATCGAGAGGCAGAAGAACTTCGGCTTGGCCGGGTCTTCCTTCACCTCGTAGGCGTGCTGCGCGTTCCAGTACTGCTGCGCGGCGGCTTCCACCGCCTGCGGCTGGTAATCCTGCTCGGTCTTGCTGGTGTCGTGGGTGTCTTGCATGGGTCCGTGGCCGTGATCTTTGCAGGCAGCGTGGCGCGGGCTCGCGCACCTGCCGGGAGAACGGATCAGATTAGCAGAACGGGCCCGTATGCCGGGCCGGGAGCGCCCCGCCCCGGCCCTCCCTGCATGCAGGAGAGGGAGCCAAAACCCTCAATCGGCGGGGCAAGCCGGGTTCTGGCCCGTCTCGTACGCACGCGCCGTGGCGGCGATACGCTCGGCCAGCGCAGCCAGCGCCTGCTGGTGGCCGGCCACCAGCGCGTCGTAGCCCGCCGTCACCGGCTCGCTGATGCGGCTGCTGCAGGCGAGTGCGTCCTGCCCCCCGGAGCCGCCCGTCAGGCGCAGGCTCCACGCCGCATCGATCAGCGCATGGTTGCCGGGCACCGATTCGAAGCGGCGCACGTCGAGCTTGATGCGCAGGCGCGGCTGGCCGTTGCCGGGCAGGCCGCTCATGTCCGCCACGCCCAGCGCGCGGGCGAGGTCGGCGGCCAGCGCGCCGCGGACCTCGTCGCCCAGCGGCGCGATCCAGCGCTGGCCGTCCAGCGGCTGCACGCCTTGCCCGCCTTCGCGCACCACCAGCTGCGGCACGTCGACCTGGGCCGGCACGCCAACCGGCAGCAGTTCGAAGGGATACGGCGCGGGCGCGGCCGCGCCGCCGACGGTCGAACCGGCCGGCGTCATCAAGGTGTAGTAGTGCAGCGGCGCAGAGGCGCAGCCGGCGAGGCCCAGCACGGCGGCGAGCGGCATCCACGGGCGCAGGCGATTCATGGCTGGCTCCTGTTCGGGTTGGCGGGCGCCGGCTTCGGTTCGGCTACCTTCGGGTCGGCTTGGCGGCCGCGCAGCAACGACTCCGGATGCACGCCGAGGTAGTCGGTGAGCACGCGCAGCGAGCGCATCGTGCGCTGCAGCTCCTGCAGCGTCTGCCCCATGTTCTGCTGCAGCGGCGAATCGCCGGAGAGCGCGTCGTTCGCCGTGCCCAGCGTCTTGCGCGCATCGCCCAGGGTGCTGTCGAGCGCCGGCAGGGTCTGGCCGTTGACCTGCTTGAGCGTGGCGTCGAGGTTCGCCAGCGAGTCGTTGAGGTGGTTGCCGATCTGGTCGAACGGGACCTTGTCCAGCTTGTCGACGATGTCGGCCATCTGCTCCTGCAGCTTGTCGAAGCTGCCCGGCGCGGTGGGAATCTCCAGCGGCCGAGCGTCGGGGTCGTAGCTCGCCTTCGCCGCATGCGGCAGGAAGTCCAGCGCGACGTAGAGCTGGCCGGTGAGCAGGTTGCCGGTGCGCGCCTGCGCGCGCAGGCCGTGCTCGACCAGCTTGCCGATCATGTGCGAGATGTCGGCGTTGTCGCCGCGCGCCTTGGCCAGCGCCTCCAGCTTGGCATGCGCCTGGCCCAGCCGGTCGGGATAGACCACCGCGCCGACGATCAGCGGGAAGCGCTGGGTCTTCTCGTCGTAGTCCATGCGGATCGACACCACCTTGCCGAAGTTCACCCCGAGGAATTCCACCGGCGCGCCCACCGCCAAGCCGCGCAGCGACTGGTCGAAGCGCATGCGGATGTAGTGCGGCTCGCCATCCGGCGGCGCCATCGCGGTGGCCTGGTCGCCGAACAGGCTGAAGCTGGCGCCGTCGGGCGCCGGCGTGGTGTCGTGCGGACCACCCGGGTCCTGGAAGGCCACCCCGCCGGCCAGCACGGTGGCCAGCGACTCCGTGTTGAGCTTGAGCCCGTTCGCGCCCAGCGACACGTCCACGCCGCTGGCGTTCCAGAAGCGCGTGTCGGCGTTTACGTAGTGGTCGTTCGGGCTGTCGATGAACACCGCGAGCGACACGCCCTTGCCGTCCTTGTCCAGCTGGTAGGACACCACCCGCCCCACCTGGATGCGGCGGAAGTACACCGGCGAGCCGATGTCCAGCGAACCGAGGTCGTCGGCGTGCAAGGTGTAGCTCTTGCCCGGTTCGCCATGGGTCACCGCGGGCGGGTTCTCCAAGCCCTTGAACTCGTCCTCCTCCACGCTGGAGTCGCCGGTGTCGGCGCCGATGTAGGCGCCGGAGAACAGCGTGTCCACGCCGGAGACGCCGCCCAGGCCGATGCGCGGGCGCACCACCCAGTAGCGCGTGCCCTGGGTGGCGAACGCCTTCGCGCTCTTGTCCAGCGCCACCTTGACCAGCACATGGCTGCGATCGCCGCTCAGGCGGATCTTGTCCACCCTGCCGATCACCACGTCCTTGTACTTCACCGGCGTCTTGGCGGCCGCGAGGCCTTGCGCGCTCTCGAAGCTGATCGTGATGTCGGGGCCGGCCTGCAGCCAGCTGTTCACCACCAGCGATACGCCCACGATCGCCGCCAGGACCGGTACCAGCCAGATCAGCGAGGCGTTCGTGCGCCGCTTGCGCAGCACCGGGCGCGGCAGGGCGTCGCCGTTGGACGGCGGCGGCGTACCGGATTGTTCGTCAGTCATCGGAATCTTCCTTGCCGTCCCAGATCAGCCGGGGATCGAAGCACATCGAGGCGAACATTGTCAGCACCACGGTGAGGCCGAAGAACACCACGCCCGGCAGCGGCTCCACCAGGCTGAAGAAGCCGAAGCGTACCAGCGCGGTGAGCAGGGCCACCACGAACACGTCCAGCATCGACCAGTAGCCGATCAGCTCCACCAGCCGGTACAGCTGCGCGCGCTGCCGCCGCGCCCAGTTGCTGCCGCTGCGGCTGGTGACCAGCAGCGTGCCCAGCGAGAGGAACTTCAGCATCGGCACCATGATGCTGGCGCAGAACACGATCACCGCCAGCCCCGGCGAACCTTTCACCCACAGCTCCACCACGCCGCTGATGATGGTGTTGTCGTCGATGTCGCCCAGGCTCGCCGTGCGCATGATCGGCAGCACGTTGGCGGGGATGTACATCAGGAACGCGGCGATCAGCAGCGCCCAGGTGCGCGTGTAGGCCGCCGGCTTGCGCCGATGCAGCGTCGAGCCGCAACGCGGGCAGGCCAGCGCGGCGTCGCCCCCGTCGGTGTCCGCCGCACGGCAGACCTGGCCGCAGACGTGGCAGCCGATCAGGCCGAGTTCGTCGGCGCGCGGCAGCGCGCTCATGGTGCCCCTCCCGCATCCTCGTCGCGGGTCTCGTCCCATAGCCGGGTGAGGTCGACGCCGGCGAACACGGTGATCAGCAGCATCAGCGCGCCGTAGGCGTAGATGCCCGGGTCGGGCAGCACGTCGAAGTACAGGTGCGCCTTGACGATGGATACCAGCGCGCCCAGCACGAACACTTCGCTCATCGTCCACGGCCCCAGGTGGTGCAGCGCCACCATCAGGGGACGGAAGCCCGGCGCGCGGCGGCCGCTGCGCGCATACGCGAGCAGCCAGCCCAGGGTCAGGATCTTGGCGAGCGGAAACACGAACAAGGTGGCCGCCGCCAGCACCGCCACCACCTGCGAGTGGTCGAGCCACATCATGTGGATCACGTCCCATAGCGTGGCGGCCACGTACTGGCCGTTCAGGCCCAGCGTCACGATCGGCCACAGCGTGGCCTGCACGAACACCACCAGCGCGGTCAGCACCAACGCCAGTAGCGCGTTCGCGCGCATGCCGCGGCAGCGCTCCAACACCGCGCCGCAGCGCGCGCACTCGGCCACTTCGCCCTTCGCCAGCGGGCGGCGGCGATGCACGGTGTCGCAGTGTTCGCAGATCAACAGCGCCGGGGCGGTCGTGTCGATGCAGCGTGGGGATGGCGCGTCCATGCGGTGATTCTCGCAAATCAGACCGGCCCGTGGCTTAAGCCGCGTCGATTCCCTTGATATGCTCGGCGGCACCCCGATCTGGGGAGTTTCCCTTGCGCTGGAATCCGCCGTGACCGACGCCACCCTCGACCACGTCTTCGAAGTCACCGAACAGAACTTCGAGGCCGAGGTCATCAACGCCTCGCTGGACGCCCCGGTGCTGGTGGATTTCTGGGCCACCTGGTGCGGCCCGTGCAAGACGCTGGGCCCGCTGCTGGAGCAGCTGGCCGCCGAGTACAAGGGCGCGTTCCGCCTCGGCAAGGTGGACGTGGACAAGAACCAGCAGCTCGCCGCGATGTTCGGCATCCGCAGCGTGCCCACCGTGGTGCTGGTGAAGGATGGCCAGGTCGCCGACGGTTTCGTCGGTGCGCTGCCGCTGGGCCAGCTGCGCGAATTCCTGGCGCGCCACGTGCAGCCGCTGGATGGCGCCGACGACGAGGTCGCGGAGATTGCCGCGCCCGCCGAGACGCCGGCGGCGGCGATCAACCGCCTGCAGCAGGCCATCGCCGCCGAGCCCGACAACGCCGAGCTGAAGCTCGAGCTCGCCGTGGCGCTGGCCCAGGCCGGCCAAAGCGACGCCGCCGCCACCGAACTCGACGCCCTTCCCGCCAACCTCGCCACCGACGCCCGCGCCGTGCGCCTGCGCCAGCAGCTGGAACTCGCGCGCGCGCTGAAGGACGCCCCCGCGCAGGCCGAACTGGAGCAGCGCATCGCCGCCGATGCCGCCGACTGGCAGGCGCGCGACCTTCTCGGCGTGCGCCTGCTGCTGGGCGACGATCCCGCCGCTGGCCTGGAACAGTTCCTCGCCATCCTCGAGAAGGCCCGCGACTGGAACGACGGCGCCGCGAAGAAACGCCTGCTCGCCGCCTTCGGCACGCTGGACGACGCCGAGCTGGTCGGCCGCTACCGCCGCAAGATGGCCTCGTTGCTTTTCTGAACGCCATACCCTGCGATCCCCGCCAGATCGTGTAGGAGCGGTTCAGCCGCGATGCCCTTGGAGGATCAAAAAAGCATCGCGACTGAAGTCGCTCCTACGGTCGCTCCTTGAAAAATCCGGATTCCGAACCGCATTCGCGCCTCCACCTTGCGCCGGCTGATGAACCTGTGGCCGCCGTTCCTCTGCAACGGCATTCGCGTGCAATCGCTAAGCGACGACTGCGGCGAGGCGAAGGGGGTGCTGCGTCTGCGCCGCCGCAACCGCAACTACGTGCGCAGCCAGTTCGGCGGCAATCTGTTCGCGATGGTCGACCCGTTCTGGATGCTGCTGGCGTTGCACCGGCTGGGCCCCGGCTACTACGTATGGGACCAGGCCGGCGCGATCGACTTCGTGGCGCCCGGCCGCGAGGACATCCATGCCCGCTTCAGGCTGGACGACGCCACCGTCGAAGAATTGCGCGCTGCCGCGGCCGGCGGCGGGAAAGTACTGCGCTGGTTCGAGAACGAGATCACCACCGCCTCCGGCGAAGTGGTCGCCCACGTGCGCAAGCAGCTCTACGTGCGATTGAAGCCGAAGGTGCGCGCCACCTCGCAGGGTGCGCAGCACCCACCTTTCCCCGTTCTGCCGACATCGCGCTGGACAAGCCAGCCATGCCGGCTTCACTCGTGTTCGAAGCGGGCGATCTCATCCAGTTGTCGCGAGACGCGCGCCAGGCTGCAACCGGACATGTCGTCCACCATGCGGCGCAGCCACGGCTGCCTGATCGGACGAGTGGCCAAGCGGCGCGCCAGCCACAGACTGAAGCCGGTACCGACGGCGCCCACCGCCATGTTCGCCCAGATCCATCCCGCCCCGCCGGCGAACATGTCCACCCCGGACGACCAGGTCAACGCGACCAGCGGCACCAGCAGCCACAAGAACCACCACGGCAAGCCCAACGCCAGCGTGCTGACCGTGCGGAAACGACGCAATTGCGCCAGGCGCCGCTGCAGCACCATTACCGGTGCATCGAACAGGTAGATGCGGCCGAGCAGAAGCAACTGGGTGGCGCCCGACCAGATGCCGGCGATGCCATACACGTGCAACAGCAAGCCAATCACCAGCAGATGCGTGACGTGCCGGTGCTCCACCCAGAACGACGCGGCGAACACCACGAAAACCAGCCAGCCGGCGATCTCGACTGCCTGCCACCACAGGTTCCGGCGCAACGCCGAGCGCAGCTTGTCCATGCGCCGGTCACGGAAGTCCTGGCGCAACAGCGCCTCCATGCCGTCCTGGCGCAGATCCATGCGCGCCCAGGCCTGTTTCATTTCATCGAGTTCCATGGTCATGCTCCCGTGGTGGTCGCGGCGGTCATCCGGCCGCGCAACTTCTGCTTGATGCGATTGATCTTGGTGGCCACGTTGGTGGCGCTGATGCCGAGCACCTCGGCGATTTCGGCGTAACTGCGGTCTTCGAGGTACAGCAGGATCAGCGCGCGGTTGAGCGCGTCGAGCTCACCGATGAAGGCGTGCAGCGCAGCGAGGCGTTCGTCCGGCTCCGCGGCGGGTTCGCCCGCGATGGTTTCGAGATGCCAATCGTGCAGCGGCTCGAAACGCCCGGCCTCGCCACCCGCGCGGCGCAGATGCGAGATCGCCACGTTCAGCGCGATGCGGTACAGCCAGGTGCTGAACTTCGCCTTGCGCTCGTCGAAGGCTGCGAAGGAACGCCACAACTGCGCGCCGATCTCCTGCGCGAGGTCCAGCCGCTCCTCGGCATGGCGCGCGTAGACGCTGGCCACCTTGAGCACGATGCCTCGGTGCTCGCGCCACAATGCCTCGAAGCGTTGCTGGTCCGCCTTGCCGCCCATGTCCGTCCACGCATCCGAAGTCGTTGCCAGCATGATTCGCGCGGCCGCGGAAAAAGTCACACGTCACCGGGCAACGACATGGCGCTTCCGCATAATCGCCGCAACGGGAGCTCCGGAGAACCGCATGGTGCTGGCCGAAAACCTGCTGATCCGCGTGCGGCGGCTCGACCCCGGCTGCTTCGCGCTGGTGATGGCCACCGGCATCGTGTCGGTGGACGCCAGCCAGCACGGCCTGCCGCGGGTGGCGCTGGCGCTGTTCGCGTTCAACCTGCTCGCCTACGTCTGGTTGCTGGCGCTCAGCCTGCTGCGGCTGGCGCGCTTCCGCCACGAGATGGTGATGGATTTCACCGATCCCTCCCGCGGCGCCGGCTTCCTCACCCTGGCCGCGGCCACCTGTGTGCTGGGCAGCCAGTGCGTGTTGGTGTGGCCGCTGCCAGTGCTGGCGGCGGCGTTGGCGGTGGCCGGCGCGCTGCTGTGGATCGCGCTGATCTACCTGTTCTTCGCCGCCACTATCACTGCGCGCTTCAAGCCCGGCTTCACCCGCAGCATCAACGGCGGCTGGCTGGTGGCGGTGGTGTCCACCCAGGCGCTGTCGGCGCTGCTCACCCTGGTCGCGGCCAGCCGCGCCGATCCCGACCGCCTGCAGTTCGTGGCGCTCAGCCTGTACATGTTGGGCGCGGCGCTGTACCTGCTCATCATCACCCTGGTGGTGTACCGCATGGTGTTCTTCCCGCTACGCGCGCGCGAGTTCACCCCGCCGTACTGGATCGACATGGGCGCGCTGGCGGTGACCACGCTCGCCGGCAGCCTGATCGTGATCCACGCGCCGGCGCACAGCGCGCTGACCGAGCTGCTGCCGTTCGTGAAGGGCTTCACCCTGTTCTTCTGGGCCACCGCCACCTGGTGGATTCCGCTGCTGGTGATCCTGGAAGTGTGGCGCCACGTATGGCGCCACGTGCCGCTGCGCTACGAGACCGACGACTGGGACATCGTGTTCCCGATCGGCATGTACACCGTGGGCACCTATGAACTGGCGCAGGCGCTGCATGCGGATTTCCTGCGCGCGATCCCCGCCGCCGGCGTCTACGTCAGCCTCGCCGTGTGGCTGCTGGTGGCGCTGATCGGTCTGCGCAAGCTGTACCGCAAGGGGTGGCGGCACGGCGTGCATCCGCCACGCTGAGCACTTCCCTACAATGGGGCACCCTCCCCCGCGCGTGCCGCCATGCCTCCCCTGCGACTCAAACGCTATCTGATCACCGGCCTGCTCACCTTCCTGCCGCTGTGGGTGACGGTGCTGGTATTCAAGTTCGTGCTGGGCCTCCTGGCCGGCATCGGTGCACCGCTGGTGGCGGCGCTGGTGGGCGCGCTGGCGTTGGTCGCGCCGCATGCGGCGGACACGCTCAACCAACGCTGGCTGATCTTCATCGTCGCGCTGCTGATCACGCTGGTTGCGCTGTACGTGCTCGGCTGGCTGGCGAACCGGATGATCGGGCAGCGCTTCATCGGCGCGTTCGACGGCCTGCTGCAGCGCATCCCGCTGGTGCAGACGATCTACGGTGGCACCAAGAAGCTGATGGCGGTGCTGCAGAACAAGCCCGGCGGCACGCAGCGCGTGGTGCTGGTGGAATTCCCGCGACCGGGCATGAAGGTGGTGGGCTTCGTCACCCGCACCCTGATCGAGGAAGGCACCGGTCGCGAGATGGCGGCGGTGTACATCCCCACCACGCCCAACCCCACCGGCGGTTACCTGGAACTGGTGCCGATGGACGAGCTCACGCCCACCGACTGGACGATGGACCAGGCGATGGCCTTCATCATCTCCGGCGGCGCGGTATCGCCGGACACCCTGCCCGCGCCGCGCCGCCTGCCCGATCGCCCGCTGTAGGAGCGCACCCTGTGCGCGAAAGCTCTGATGCTGGTACGAGCAAAAGCTTTCGCGCACAGGGTGCGCTCCTACAGCACGATGACGCCGTCGGGTCGCGAGCCGCTCTGGCAGATGGTGCTGGCCGAGCCCCACCCCTGACCTTTGACACTGTGCCGCCCATGACGATAGTCATAGCTTGGCTGGTCATGGCCGGTACGGGGGTACTGGCCCGCAACCGACCGGCATGCGCAGAACGCCGCCTCGACGGCACCACACACCTATGAGAGGGAAGTCCATGACCCAGCAGTACCTGAAGCCCCTGGCACTGGCCGCCGCCGTCGCATTGGCGCTGACCGCCTGCGGCAAGAGCGAGCAGGCCGCCGCCCCGGCGCCGGCCCAGTCGGCCACTGCCGGCGCTCCGGCCACGGCCGCCACCACCGCCGCGGCGGCCGCGCCGAAGAGCGTGTTCGACGTCAGCGAACTGGGCGCGAGCAACGAGGCCTGCACGGACTTCAACGGCTTCGTCAATGCGAAGTGGGTCGCCGCCAACCCGATTCCGTCGGATTACCCCATGTGGGGCTCCTTCGTCCAACTGTACGCAAAGAGCCTGGACGACCAGCACCAACTGGTCGAGGACGCCGCCAAGGGCGCCGACAGCGCCAAGGCCGGCTCGGTCGAGCAGAAGATCGGCTGGTTGTACAAGTCCGGCATGGACGACGCAGCCATCGAGAAGGCCGGCTTCGACCCGATCAAGCCCAAGCTCGCCGCCATCGACGGCCTCAAGAACACCGCCGATATCGTGAATTACCTCGACCAGTCCGCCGCCGACGGCGACGGCCAGGTCTTCAGCTTCAGCTCCGGCGCCGACTTCAAGGATGCCACCCAGCAGATCGGCTTCGCGAACCAGGGCGGCCTGGGCCTGCCCACCAAGGACTACTACTCCAAGCCCGAGTACAAGGATCTGCGTGCCGCCTACGTCGCCTATATCGCCAAGACGCTGGAACTGACCGGCGTGGCCGAGGCCGACGCCAAGCAGCAGGCCGACGCGGTGATGAAGTTCGAGACCGCACTGGCCGGCGCCTCGCTGGCTCCCACCGAGATGCGCGACCTCGACAACCAGTACCACTTCGTCAGCGTCAAGGACGCCGACAAGGTCACCCCGCATTTCAGCTGGGAGCAGTTCTTCAAGACCCAGGGCGTGACCATCGACAAGGGCTTCTCGCTGTCGCAGCCGAAGTTCTTCGCCGAGTTCGACAAGCTGCTGACCGGCGCACCGGTGTCCGAGTGGCAGGCCTACCTGCGCTTCCACACCATCGACGACGCCTCCAGCGCGCTGTCCAAGGCGTTCCGCGCCAACAAGTTCGACTTCTACGGCAAGACCTTGTCCGGCACGCCCGAGCAGAAGGCGCGCTGGAAGCAGGTGCTGGGCGGCGTCAACGGCGCGATGGGCATGGGCCTGGGCGAGCTGTACGTGGCCAAGTACTTCACGCCGGAAGCCAAGCAGCGTGCCGAGGAACTCGTCACCAACGTGCGCGACGCGCTGAAGAACCGCATCGAGCACCTGGACTGGATGAGCGATGCCACCAAGGCCAAGGCCGTCGACAAGTGGAACAAGTTCCTGCCCAAGATCGGCTACCCCGACGAGGGCGAATGGCGTGACTGGTCCGGCCTCACCATCAGCCCGGACAACTGGTACGCGAACCTGCAGGCCGCGCAGAAGTACAACTACCAGTACGACCTCTCGCACATCGGCAAGAAGACCGACCGCAAGGAATGGGGCATGACCCCGCAGACGGTCAACGCCTACTACGACCCGAGCACCAACACGATCAACTTCCCGGCCGCGATCCTGCAGGCCCCGTTCTTCTACGCGAAGGGCGACGACGCGATCAACTACGGCGGCATCGGCGCGGTGATCGGCCACGAGTCCAGCCACGGCTTCGATGACCAAGGCAGCCAGTTCGATGGCGACGGCAACAAGAAGGACTGGTGGACGCCGCAGGACAAGAAGCAGTTCGACGCGCGCACCAAGGCGCTGGTGGAGCAGTACGACGGCTACGCCCCGATCAAGGACAAGCCGAACCTGCACGTCAACGGCAAGCTCACCCTGGGCGAGAACATCGCCGACCTGGGCGGCCTCAACATCGCCTACGACGCGCTGCAGGCCGCGTTGAAGAAGGATCCGTCCGAAGCCGACCAGAAGATCGACGGCTACACCCAGGACCAGCGCTTCTTCCTCAACTGGGCGCGTGTGTGGCGCGGCAGCATGCGCGAGAAGGCGGCCGAGCTGCGCCTCAACACCGACCCGCACTCGCCGATCGCGATCCGTGCGATCGCCTCGCCGTCGGACATGACCGCCTTCGCCACCGCCTTCCAGTGCAAGCCGGGCGACGCGATGGTGCGTTCGGGCGACAAGCAGGTGAAGATCTGGTAAGTCCCTTCGGTTCGCGGCGGCTCTGCCGCCGCGAGGCCGCTCCTCGACGCCGCGCGCAAGCGCGGCGTTTTTTTGTGCCTGGCACGCATCCTGTGTGTGCGACGCCGCGCGCTCCAGGCCACTTCGGCTGGTAGGCGCGGCGCGTAACCTTTGCGCTTATGCTTACGCAAGGAACAAAGCGGTTCCGGTCGCCTGCCGCCACCTTTCTTTGCTGGCCCAAAGCAAGGCGGCCCAAAGAAATGGCCTTATTCAATCCGCCGACATCACAAACAAGATGTGTCGAAGGATTTGGAACAATTTCCGCCTACACGATTGACGTTACGGCCACGCCGCGCCGCATGTGGAAACTGAGGGACAGAGTCTTGTGGCGCTTCGCTCCACTTGGCTTGGCTTGGCTTTGCCTCGCTTTGGCCGTTGCTTCTGCGCGCTAGGAGCGCGCTGATCTCCGGGGGCCCCTATACGGCGGTGAGGCGTGGACGACCAGGCCGCGCCGCGGGCGTGTCCATGGACGGACTCGCCTTTTCGACCGGGCGTGAGGCCCGGCCGAAAAGCCCGGCCACGCCTCACGCACTCGCAGGGCAGGATGCCCGGAGAGCGCTGCATCGGGGAGGCCTTCTCTTTGGGTTACCTTTCTCTTGGCCACGCAAGAGAAAGGTAACTCGGCCACCGGCAGGTGGGCGAAACCGCTTTGAAACCTGCGAGAGAAAAACCCCTCTCCACAAGTGGGAGAGGGGAAAGCGGACTGTCAGCGCGAACGCGCCAACCGCGCCAGAGCGAACAACCGCGCGACACGCATCCAGGCGATCGCCAACACGATCAGCTGGCCAAGCAGGATGGCCAGCCAGAATCCGCCGTCGACCGCCGTGGTGTGGATGCGCGCGATGCCGAACGCCGCCGCGATCGCCAGGCCCAGCATGCTCACCACCAGGTAGAACAGCAGGGTCTTCAGCGGCTGGCGCAGCAGCTGCATGAAGCCGCGGCCGAGGGCACGGGTGGCCGAGCGCAGGCCGGAGTCGGCGATGAAGGCCGCGCGGGTGGATTCCACGATGGCCTGCGCCAGCACGAACACCACCAGCAGCGCCCAGTGCATGCCATGCGACCAGGCATCGGCCTGCGCTTCCAGCACCGCCCGTTCGGCATGCCGATCGGCGATGTGCATGCCCGCGGCGGCCACCGCGACCACCACCGCGTACGGCAACAGCGACCACAGCATGACCCGGAACATCCGCCCGTATTCGATCCAGCCGTTCTGCAACAGGGCGCCGAAGCCCAGCGTGCGCGCAGCGCGCCCGCTGCCCACCGCCATGCCGTCGAGGAAGGGTGACATCAGCACGGTGAACAGCAGCGCCAGCAGGGTCGCGCCACCCAGCCACGCGGTGTGCCCCGACAGCGCACTCAGCGCATCGCCGAACATCAGCGGGTCGAACTGCCGCGCCCAGGCATCGGCATGCACCGAGTGGTCGAGCAGCGCAGCCAGCGTGCGCCACAGCGGCAACGCCACCACCGTGGCGGGCAGCAGCATCAGCAGCAGCCACAGCAACAGCAGGCGCCATTGCAGGGCGGCGCCCATCGCGGAGAACAGGGCGCCGAAGCCGGCGCGGGGAGCCATCGTCCTGGCCATCATCACAGCGTCACCAGCATCGAGTAGAAGGTCTGCAACAGCGCGGCCACGTCGGCGGTCCAGCGGCGCGAGGCGGCGCCGTTCGGCTTGGTCGCATAGCTGTCGTTGAGCTTGTTGGCGTCGAGATAGGCCTGTTGCGCGGGATCGAGTTCGGCCGAAACCACCTTGCTCGGTTTCTCGAAGTCGAAGCGCGCCCAGCGGCGGTCGTCGTTCCAGCGCACGTCCTCGTGGCTGCCGTCGGCATAGGTGACGCGCAGCGTCTCGGGCACCTGCGCGCCGTCGCGCAGCACGGTCACCGTGCTGTGCCAGGGGAACGGCCCGCCGCTGCCGGGCTTGGCATCGGGATGCGCCTTCTTCCAGTCCGCGCGTCGCTTCGCGATCTGCTTGTCCAGCGCCTGCTGGTCGGCCTCCACCGGCTTGCCGTCCTTCCAGCTCATGCCGGCCTGGGGCAACACCTCGTAGGTGTCGATGTCGGCCACGCGATCGTCGATGTGCCGGGTGCCGTAGACGACCTGGTCGAAGATCTCGTTCACCGCCCTGGCGTCGCCCGAGCCATCGACCAGTGCCTGATGCAGATCGGCCACCGAGGGATGGCGGAACTTCCAGCGCTGGTAGTACAGGCGCATGGCCTTTTCCATCGCCGGCTCGCCAATGCGCTGTTCCAGGTCGTGCATCGCGGTGGCGGTGCGCGTGTAGACCGTGCCGTAGCTGGAACTGGAGAGCCGGTCCCAGCTGTTCTGCGCCAGCGGATCTTCGGGCCGCCGCAGTTCGGCAGCGAGCCGCTCCATCTGGAAACCGCTCATCGCCGGCGCGATGCCCAGCCACTTCATGAACGGCGAGGCGAGCACGAGATCTTCGTTGCGCGCGCGCATCATGCGGTCATCCCAGAACTCGTTGATGCCTTCGTCGAGCATCGGCTCCTCGAACTCGTTGGAGGCGAGGATGCCGTAGAAGTAGCCGTGGCCGAATTCGTGGATGTTCACGAAATCGCTCATGTACTGGTCGATCGTGCCCGGCTTCACCTCCTTGTAGCCCTCGGAGGTGAAGAAGGTGGGGTATTCCATGCCGCCCGCCTCGTCCGCGTTGTACGGCGGGATTACCGCGGTGACCGTGCGGTACGGATACGGTGCGATGGTCTGCGAGAAATAACCCAGCGAATCAATGGTGGATTTCAGCGTGGGCGCGGCACTGGCCACGTATTCGGGCGGGTAGATCACCCGCACGGCCACCTGCGGGCTACCCGCGCCGGTGTACGTGCCATCCAGCGTCTTGTAGCCCTTCGCCGCCACCCAGGCGAAGTCGTGCACGTCGCCCTGCAAGTAGTGGTATGTGGTGCGGCCGTTCGCCGTCTGCGGCTCGCCCTGCAACTGGCCCACCGCGCCCACGGTGTAGTCGCTTGGCACGTCCAGGTGCACGTCGTAGCTGCCGAAGTCGGCGTAGAACTCGCTGTTGAAATGGAACTCGTGCACGTTCCAGCGCGGCGCGGTGGCGCCGCGTTCGCCGGCCAGTTCCAGCACGCCGATCTTGGGAAACCACTGGCCAACGAGGTTGAAGTCGCCCCACCAGCCGGTGCGCTCCACCACGCGCGGCAGCTGGCTGAGAAAGGCGATGTCCAGCGCCAGCGTGCCGCCCGCGGGTACCGGCTGGGCGAGGTCGATGCGCACCACGGTGTGGTCGGTGGCCGGGCCGCCATCGGGATGCACGAAGCTCCACTTCAGCGTCGTGCCGTCCTGGGCCACGTTCTGCAGGCGGACCCAGCCCCACTGCCCGTCCTTCAGCACCGCGTTGCCGCGCGAACGGCCGTGCGCGGTGAGCACCTTGCGTTCGGTGAACCAGGTGCTGCCGTCGTTCTCGAACGCGTTGAGGTAAAGATGGAAATAGACGTGGTCGACCGCGCGGTCGCTGCGGTTGCGCCAGGTCATGTGCTCCTTGCCGGTCACCTGATGCTTTGGCGCATCGAGGCTGGCGTCGATCGCGTAGCTCACCACGCGGTCGGATAGCGTGGCTTGCTGGCCGGTGCGCTCGCCGCCCCAGGCATCCGCCGCGCTGGGCGTGGTGATGATGGTTTGGTGCGCCGGCGCGAACGGAATGGGTGCCACCGAAGCTGGCGCCGTGCTGGCGACGGCCGGCGCCGCGGCGGGTGCCTCCTGCGCGAGTCCCGCCGTGCAGCATCCGCACCAGCCCACGGCCAACGCGGCGAGCCACAGCCCGCCCCTGCCC
>NZ_MUNP01000050.1 GCF_002001105.1 Rhodanobacter sp. C06
GGAGGGATGCGGGGGTATCAAACGAGTTTGGTGCGCTTCCACCACGAGGTGACCCGCTCCTCGCGCACCAGGGTGAACAGTCCAGCGCCGAGGATCAGCACGATGCCGACCCCCATCGGCCAGTCGAGCTTGTCGCCGAACAGCCAGTAGCCGAAGGCGATCGCCCACAGCATCTGGCTGTACTGGGTGGGAGCCACGCGGTTGGCGTGGGCGAGCCGGGTGGCGTACATCAAGAGCACGCTGGCCAGCCCCGCGAGCAGGCCGTAGCCGGCGAGCAGGCCCCATTGCGCCAGGTTCGGCCACATGAAGTGCGGCAGCATCAGCACGCCGCCGGCCACCAGCGGGCCGATGATGCCGGCGCCATATAGGCTGATGCGTTTTTCCTCGGCGCCGGCCATGCGCAGCGCCACCACCGAACCCGCCGCGGCGATGCCGCAGGCGATCGCGGCGAAGTGGCCCAACCCCAGGTGGCGGAAACCGGGGCGCAGCACCACCAGTACGCCGGCGAAGCCCACGAACACCGCGGTCCAGCGACGCCAGCCCACGTGCTCCTTCAGCAGCAGCACCGAGAGGATGGTCACGAAGATCGGCATGAGGAAGATCATCGAGAACACCTCGGCCATCGGCAACAGGGTGAACGCGGTGACCGAGGCGATGTTGCCCACCGCGCCGGCCAGCGCGCGTACCCACCACAGCTTCGGGCGGCGCGCGGCGAACACCTCGTGCCAGCGGTCGCCCTTGTCCATGAGGAAAGGCAGGGCGACCAGGCCCAGCGCGGCGCCGATGCATACCGATTCGTACGGCGGCACGCTGCCGTGCAAGGCCTTCACGAAGGCGTCGCTGATGGCGAAGGCCGCGAAGCTGGCGAAGCCCAGCAGCACACCCTTGAGCATGGGTTTTCCGTGGCGGGAGGGGACGGGTTCGCATGATCGCACGACGCGCCTGCTGCGCCCGGCCATGACCGGCATGGGGCGCGCCGGGTAGAATCCGGGGTTTCCTGTCCGTCAATGGAACGCCCATGGCTGCCGCCCGCCTGAATCCGCTCGACCTGTACGACGTCCGCTCGCTGCTTTCCGACGAGGAGCGCATGGTGCAGGACACCGTCGGTCGCTTCGTCGACGAGAAGGTGCTGCCGATCATCGGCGACTGCTTCGACCAGGCGCGCTTCCCGAGCGAGCTGATCCCCGAGATCGCCAGCCTCGGCCTGCTCGGCGCCACGATTCCGGAGAAGTACGGTTGCGCGGGCATGAGCGGCGTCAGTTACGGCCTGATCTGCCAGGAGCTGGAGCGCGGCGACTCGGGCCTGCGCAGCTTCGCCTCGGTGCAGAGCTCGCTGGTGATGTATCCGATCTACGCCTACGGCAGCGAAGAGCAGCGCATGGAATACCTGCCGCAGATGGCGGCGGGCGAGATCATCGGCTGCTTCGGCCTCACCGAGCCGCACGGCGGCTCCGACCCGGCCAACATGAAGACCCACGCGAAGAAGGATGGCGGCGACTGGGTCATCAACGGCGCCAAGATGTGGATCACCAACGGCAACCTCGCGCAGGTCGCCGTGGTGTGGGCGCAGACCGACGACGGCATCCAGGGCTTCATCGTGCCCACGGATACCAAGGGCTTCACCGCCCAGCAGATCCACAAGAAGATGAGCCTGCGCGCCTCGGTCACCAGCGCGCTGTTCCTCGACAACGTGCGCGTGCCCGATGCGAACCGCCTGCCGAACGTGAAGGGCCTCAAGGGCCCGCTGGGCTGCCTCACCCAGGCCCGTTACGGCATCACCTGGGGCCCGATCGGCGCCGCGCAGGCCTGCCTCAAGGAAGTCATCGACTACACCGCGGAGCGCGTGCTGTTCGGCCGCCCCCTGGCTTCGAACCAGGCGATTCAGCTCAAGCTCGCCGACATGGCTCGCCGCATCACCACCGCGCAGCTGCTCTCGCTGCAGCTGGGTCGTCTGAAGGACGCCGGCAAGATGCAGCCCACCCAGGTCTCGCTGGCGAAGTGGAACAACTGCCGCATGGCGATCGACATCGCGCGCCAGTGCCGCGACATCCTCGGCGGCGCCGGCATCACCACCGAACACGGTGCGATCCGCCACGCGCTGAACCTGGAATCGGTGATCACCTACGAGGGCACCGAGACGGTGCACGAGCTGGTGGTTGGGCGTGAGCTGACCGGCATCAACGCGTTCTGACTGCCTTCCTCGATTGAAGAGTGGAGCAGGGGGCAGCTCCGTTGACTCCCTCTCCCCCAACGGCGTAGCCATTGGGGGAGAGGGTTGGGGTGAGGGGGGCGGTCTTGCATGAAAGCTTTCCCCCTCACCCAACCCTCTCCCCGAACAGGTTCGGGGGGAGAGGGCTCGAACCGTCACGCCGGAAGTGAACGATGAGCTGGCAAGACATCTGCATCGAAACCGAACGCCTGATCCTGCGCCCGCCGCGCATCGAGGACTTCGACGCGTATGCAGAGAAGATGGCCGATGCCGAAGGTGCCCGCTTTATCGGTGGTGCGCAGGCGCGCGCCGTGGCCTGGCGCGGTTTCCTGGCTTCGGCCGGCGCTTGGGTGATCCAGGGTTTCTCCATGTTCTCGGTGATAGAGAAGGCCAGCGGCCAGTGGATTGGGCGGCTCGGCCCCTGGCGGCCGGAAGGCTGGCCCGGTACCGAGATCGGCTGGGGCCTGGCGCGCATGGCCTGGGGCAAGGGCTATGCCTACGAAGGAACCGTGGCGGCCGCCGACTGGGCCTTCGCCCATCTGGGCTGGAGCGAGATGATCCATTCCATCGACCCCGGCAACCACGCCTCCCAGAAATTGGCGCAGCGTTTGGGTTCGACCCTGCGCGGCCCCGGCAAGCTGCCCGCGCCGTTCGAGGATGCGCCCATCGAGATCTGGGGCCAGACACGCGAGCAATGGCAGCGCCGTCGCGCATGAACCCGGCGTTGCGCGAAGCGCTGGCAGCGGCCGCACCGGATCTTGAGCGCCATTGCCGCGACCCGTGGACGGTGATCGGCAGCGCCGCTGCCGCGCTGGCCGGCGCCGAGGTCAGCGTTGCCGATCTCGACGTGCTGACCAGCGTGCGCGATGCCGAGGCGCTGATCGCGCTGTGGCACGACCGGCGCGATGCCGCGTACCTGCCCGCCACCGGCGCGGATCGCTTCCGCTCGCGCTTCGCGCGCTTCCGTTTTCCCGGTCTGCCGCTGGAACTGATGGGTGGGCTGGAACTGAATGGTCTGCAGGGCTGGCGGCCGGTACAGGTGCGCGAGACAGTGCTGGTGGACTGCGACGGCATCGCGGTGCCGATTCCCGCGCCGGCCGAACAGGTGCGCATCCTGCAGGGTTTCGCCCGGCCCAAGGATCTGCAGCGCGCCGCCTTGCTGGCGGCCGTGCACTCGCCCGATCGATAATCCTCCTTTCGCCGCACCGCGGCTTCCCGCTACGGAAACACCCCACCATGTCCGCCACCCCCATCGCCGCCCGCCACAAGGGCTTCAACCGCGCCGAGATCGTCGACCAGAACTTCACCGAGTTCGTCGGCGAGTGGCGGGGCGAGGTGCGCGCCGCGCCGCGCGACGATGCGCCGGTGCTGCCGGGCAGCGCGCTGGATGCGCGGGATTTTCGCGATCTGCTGGAATCGCAGCTGATCTCGCGCCACCTCGACCTGATGGCGCGCGTGCTGCGCGTGCAGAACAAGGTGTTCTACACGATCGGTTCCTCGGGCCACGAAGGCAACGCGATGGTGGCGCGGCTCACGCGCCATACCGATCCGGCGTTCCTGCACTACCGCTCAGGCGGCTTCATGGCCGAGCGTTTCCGCAAGCTGCCGGGCATGGACCCGGTGATGGATTCGGCGCTGTCCTTCGCCGCCAGCGCGGAAGATCCGGCTTCGGGCGGTCGCCACAAGGTGTGGGGCAGCAAGCCGCTGTGGGTGCTGCCGCAGACCTCGACCATCGCCTCGCACCTGCCCAAGGCGCTGGGCACCGCCATCGCCATCGACCACGCGCGGCGCATCGGCCACACGCTGCCGGTGCCGGAGGATTCCATCGCGATCTGCTCGTTCGGCGATGCGTCCAGCAACCACGCCACCGCGCAGACCGCGTTCAACGCGGCGGCGTGGACGGCTTACCAGAAGCTGCCCGCACCGGTACTGTTCGTGTGCGAGGACAACGGCATCGGCATCTCGGTGAAGACGCCGACCGGCTGGGTCGCCAGCAACTTCCAGTCGCGCTCCAACCTCGATTATTTCTACGCCGACGGCCTCGACCTCGCCGAAGGCTACGCCCAGGTGCAGCGTGCGGTGGAGCATTGCCGCGGCACGCGCCGGCCGACGTTCCTGCACCTGCGCACCACCCGCCTGATGGGTCATGCCGGCACCGATTTCGAGATCGAGTGGCGCAGCATCGAGGAACTGGTGGCGCTGGAAGCCACCGATCCGTTGCTGCGCTCGGCGGCAATCGCGCTGGAGTCGGGGCTGTATTCGAAGGACGCGCTGCTGGCGCTCTATGAAGCGACGCGCAAGCGTTGCTTCGCCGCCGCCGAAGACGCGGATCGCCGCCCGCGCATCACCACGCTGGCCGAGGTGATGAAGCCGCTGGCGCCGTATACCCCCGCGAAAGTGAAGGCCGAGGCCGAGCGCAGCGATTATGCGGACGCGCGCCTCAAGGCCTTCGGTAGTGCGGAAAAACTGCCGGAAAACCAGCCGCCGCGGCATCTGGCCATCCAGATCGGCCAGGCGCTGCACGACATCATGGCCAAGTACCCCGAGTCGCTGCTGTTCGGCGAGGACGTGGCGCAGAAGGGCGGCGTGTATACGGTCACCAAGGGCCTGCACAAGGCGTTCAAGAACACGCGCGTGTTCAACACCTTGCTGGACGAGACGGTCATCCTGGGCCTCGCCCAGGGTTACGCCAACATGGGCATGCTGCCGATTCCCGAGATCCAGTATCTCGCCTATTTCCACAACGCCGGCGACCAGATCCGCGGCGAGGCGGCCAGCCTGCAGTTCTTCTCCAACGACCAGTACCGCAACCCGCTGGTGATGCGCGTCGCTTCGCTGGGCTACCAGCGCGGCTTCGGTGGCCACTTCCACAACGACAATTCGATCACCGCGCTGCGCGATATTCCCGGCCTCGTCGTGGGTTGCCCCTCGCGCGGCGACGACGCTGCGATGATGCTGCGCACGCTCGCCGCACTGGCCAAGGTGGACGGCCGCGTCTGCGCCTTCCTCGAACCCATCGCGCTGTACATGGCCAAGGACCTGTACGAAGCCGGCGACGGTGCGTGGCAGTTCGCCTATCCCGCGCCGGGCGAGGCGATGCTCTTGGGCGAAGGCCGCGTCTACGACGACAAGGCGAAGGATCTGGTGGTGTTCACCTTCGGCAACGGCGTGCCGATGGCGCTGCGCGCCGCGCGCACGATCGAGAAGGAATTGAAGTGGAAGGTGCGCGTGGTCGACCTGCGCTGGCTGGCGCCGCTCAACGATGCCTTCATCGCGGCGCAGGCGAAGAGCGCCAAGCGCATCATCGTGCTGGACGAAGGCCGCAAGAGCGCCGGCGTGGGCGAGGGCGTGATCACTGCCATCGTCGAGGCGGGTCTCGGCGCCACGCCGCTGGAGCGCGTGGTCGGCGCCGACACCTTCACCCCGCTGGCGGGCGCGGCGTTCCTCGTGCTGCCCGGCGAGGCGGACGTGGTGGCCGCGGCGCGCAAGCTCGCCTGACGCTTCGCTGCAGGAACGCACCCTGTGCGCGAATGCCCTGGCGCTGATCGGAGCAAAAGCATTCGCGCACAGGGTGCGCTCCTACCGAAATCTCGCTCAACCGGCAAAGCCGCCTTCGTCGAGGAACGCCTGCTCCTCGGCCGTGGTCTCCCGACCCAACACGGCATTGCGGTGCGGGAAGCGGCCGAAGCGGGCGACCACCTCGCGGTGGATATGGGCGTATTTCGCGTAGCCGTCCAGATCCTCGCACAGCCCCATCGCGCGATCCTGGTCGGCCAGCGCCTCGCTGTGTTCGAACGGCAGGTAGAAGAACACGCGCAGCGCCGGATCGACGGCGCAGTCGTGGCCGCGCGCCACGGCTTCGCGCGCGAACGACAGCGCCAGCGCATCGGTGGCGAACATGTGCGCCGTGCCGCGGAAGGCGTTGCGCGGGAACTGGTCGAGCAGGATCAGCAGCGCCAGCGCGCTGTCGGCCTCGCGCTGCCAGTGATCCAGCTCGCGCCGTGCGGCGGCCATGTGGGCGTCGAGAAAGCGCGTGGTGAACTCGTGATCGAACGCCTCGTTCTTGTCGAACCACTTGTCGGGACCGGCTTCGTGCCAGAAGCGGACGAGTTCATGAGGTTGGACAGGTTCGGTCATCGCGAATGCCTTGCTGGATGGAAGCAGGACATGGTCGCACAGCGCCGGCCTGTGCCAGTCGTCACCCTCGCGCGGCGCGCACCAGGTGCTAAGTTGAAGAAATTCCTCGACCCGACCACAGGTGCCGCCATGCCCATCGCCACGTTCGCGCGTCCGCAACCAGTCCGTAGCCATGTCGTGGCGCGCCTCGCCTTGGCCGTGTCGCTGGCGTTGGCCGGCGGTTCCGCCTACGCCCAGGTCTCGCGCAGCGCGCAGGTGCCGGCGCCGCAGGACACGCCGTATCCCGGCACGATCGCGGTGCATGTCGACGCCAGCGATACGCGGCAGGGCATCTTCCGCGTGCACGAGACGATCCCGGTCGAAGCCGGCAAGCTGACCCTGCTGTATCCGGAATGGATCCCGGGCAACCACTCGCCCAGCGGCCCCGTGGCGATGCTGGCAGGCCTGAAGCTCAGCGCGAACGGCAAGCCGGTGGCGTGGACGCGCGACAAGTACGACGTCTACGCCTTCCACCTCGACGTGCCCGCGGGCGCGACCAGCCTCGATGCGGACTTCCAGTACCTCTCGCCGCGCCGCGGCGGCTACGAGATGACCGACCGCATGCTGATGCTGGAATGGGACAAGGTGTCGCTGTATCCGGCCGGGCACTATACCCGCGACATCCGCGTCGTGCCCAGCGTGACCTTGCCGCAGGGCTGGCAGTTCGGCAGCGCGCTGGAGGCGTCGTCGCAGTCGGGCGCCAGCACCACGTTCAAGCCGGTCACGTACAACACCCTGGTCGATTCGCCGATGTACGCGGGCCAGTACTTCAAGCGCGTGGACCTGAATCCCGGCGGCAAGGCGCCGGTGCATCTGGATATCGTGGCCGACGCGCCGAAGTATCTTGAGATGACGCCGGATCAGCTGAAGGAGCACCGCGCCCTGGTGACGCAGGCGCTGAAGCTGTTCGGCTCGCACCACTACGACCACTACGACTTCCTGTTCTCGCTTTCGGACGAGTTGGCCGGCAACGGCCTGGAGCACCACCAGTCCAGCGAGGACGGCATGGGCGCGGACTACTTCACCGCCTGGGCCGGCAACGCGCCGAACCGCGACCTCCTGGCGCACGAGTACGTGCACTCGTGGAACGGTAAGTTCCGCCGCCCGGCGGATCTGTGGACGCCGAACTTCAACGTGCCGATGGGCGACTCCCTGCTGTGGGTGTACGAGGGCCAGACCCAGTACTGGGGCTTCGTGCTCACCGCGCGCGCCGGCTTGTGGACGCCGCAGCAGTTCCGCGACGCGCTGGCGATGACGGCGGCGAACTACGAACGCAACCGCCCCGGTTTCCGGTGGCGCACGCTGGAGGACACCACCAACGACGCCACCGCCGCGCACCGCTCGGCGCTGCCCTACCGCAGCTGGCAGATGAGCGAGGACTACTACAGCGGCGGCCAGATGATGTGGCTGGCGGTGGACGCCAAGCTGCGCGAACTCAGCCACGGCAAGCAGTCGCTGGACGATTTCGCCAAGGCCTTCTTCGGCTTGGACAACGGCAGCTACGTCACCAGGACCTATACCTTCGACGACGTGGTGGCGGCCTTGAACGGCGTGGAAAAGTACGACTGGTCCAGCTTCCTGCGCGCCCGCGTCGACGCCCTGAATCCGCCGCTGCTGAGCGGTTTGGCTGCCTCCGGCTGGAAGCTGGTCTACACCGATACGCCCAGCGCCTACGAGAAGCAGTACAACAGCCGGCCGGAGTCCTCGCGCCACATCTTCAACTTCGCCTGGTCGATCGGCCTCACGCTCACCAAGGGCGGCGAGATCAACGACGTGCGCTGGAACGGCCCCGCCTTCAAGGCCGGCGTCAGCACCGGCGCGACGGTGGTGGCGGTGAACGGGCAGGCGTATACCAGCGATGCGCTGAAGGAGGCGATCATCGCCGCCAAGGCGGGCAACGCACCGATCCAACTGCTGCTGAAATATCAGGGCAACCTGCAGACCGTGCCGGTGGACTACCACGGCGGCCTGCAGTACCCGCACCTGGAGCGCATCTCCGGCACGCCGGACTACCTCGACCAGATCATCGCGGCGCGGAAGTAGGGCCGCGCTCTCACGGCGTCGAGACGCGCTTCGCGGTCTCGACGCCAGCGGGGTTCCAGTGGAACACCTCGTCCAGCCGCTTGCCGAACACGTCGGCAATCTGGAACGCCACTTCCAGCGAGGGCGAGTAGCGGCACTGTTCGATCGCGGCGATGGTCTGGCGCGTGAGGCCCACGCGCCGGCCCAGTTCGGCCTGGGTCATGTCCTGCGCGAGGAAGCGCAGCAGGCGCACTTCGTTGGTGAGCGACTCAGTGGGCAAGGCGCGGCGTCCCGCGGTAGCCCGCCACGATCAGCGCGTAGCGCACCGTCTCGGCCAGCACGATCGCGAACAGCGCGGTGTTGGTGAGCTTCCAGCCGCTGTCGCTGAAGGGCATCACCACGCCGACCACGATCATGCCGGTCAGCATCACGAAGTAGGCGGTGCGGGTGGCGCGTGCGTCGATGGCGCGGTCGCGCTCGTCCAGCAGCAGCGGCTCGCCGCGCTCCCGCCGCTTCATCCACAGCAGGCCGGCCACGTAAGCGATGGCGTGCACGCCGGCGACGACGGCGAGGCAGGCGATGCGCTGCTGGAACGTGGTCAGCCAGTTCGGCCAGACGGCCTGGATCAGGAAATAGACGAGGTAAGGCGGGCACTGGCTCCACAAGGTCAGCCAGGCGCGTTTTTCCAGCGACGACATGATGCTTCCCCTTGAGTTCGCTGTGTTGAACGTAATGTTCAATATTTTTTACATCATGTCAAGATAAATAACCTTTCCGCTGCGGCTGAAGGTCGTCGGCCGGTGCGCGCGGTTTGTGATCGGCTCAAGCTCAGACGTGACGGGCAAGCGTCACATGGGTGGCCGCGGGCGTGGCCACGTGCTCGACCACGCGGAAGCCCAGCGCCGGCAGGTCCAGCCCCGCGAACAAGGCCTCGCCCCGACCCAGCACCACCGGGGAGATCGCGAAATGCAGCTCGTCCACCAGGCCCGCCTGCAGGTACTGGCGCACCGTGCTCACGCCGCCACCGATCTTCACGTCCTTGTCGCCGGCCGCAGCACGCGCCTGCGCCAGTGCCGCCTCGATGCCTTCGGTGACGAAATGGAAGGTGGTGCCGCCCGCCATCGGGATCGGTTCACGCGGGTGATGGGTGAGCACGAAGGTAGGCGCGTGGTAAGGCGGGTCCTCGCCCCACCAGCCTTTCCAGCCATCGTCCGGCCACGGTCCGCGCTGCGGGCCGAACATGTTGCGGCCAAGGATGAAGGCGCCGAAGCCAGCCATGGCGCGCACCGCCCAGGCGTCGTCCACGTCCTCCTTGCCGCCGGGCTGGCCGGTCATCGCGTGGAACGTGCGGGTGCCGAAGTACCACTGGAACAGCTCCTTGCCGCGTTTGCCCAGCGGATCGTCCAGGCTCTGCTCGACGCCTGCGCCGAAACCGTCGAGCGACAGCGAGAAACCGGCGACGCGAACCTTGCTCATGGGGGTGCCCTTGGTCGATGTCCAGCGCATCTTGTACCGCGCGCGGCTTCCCGTATGCAAAGCAGCGGACTCATGGCGCGCGAGGGTGGGCCGCCAGGACGCCGGCCCGCGATGCCGGGTTGGCGCGATGGGGCGCGACTCCGACGCGCTCCGGCTTTCCGACGCGCCCCGTTTGTCGATCTGTCGCTGCACCGTTCGTCGTCCAGCCGAATGCCGCATTCCACGCGGCGTCGCCACTCACGGGAGAGACACGATGCGATTCCTTTCGATGATTCGGATCAACGAGCGCGCCGGCCAGCAGCCCAGCGCACAGCTGATGGAGGACATGGGCAAATTGATGGCCGAGATGACGGCGGCTGGTTCGCTGCTGGATACCGCCGGCCTGCGGCCCACGGTCGAGGGCAAGCGCGTGCGTTTGTCGCGGGGCCGGCAGACGGTGATCGACGGCCCGTTCACCGAGGCGAAGGAGGTGATCGGCGGCTACGCGATGCTGCAGGCCGCCTCGATGGACGAGGCGCTGGCGCTCACCCGCCGCTTCCTGGACGTGCACGGCGACGAGTGGGAGATCGAGTGCGAAGTGCGCCAGCTGATGGAGGACTGCAGCGAAGCGGCGTGAGCGATCCTGCGCCGCGTCAGCTCTCGACGAGGCGCTTCAGGCGCGCCAGTGCCTGGTCCCACTGCGCCGCGATCGCGTCCAGCGCGCGGCGCGCCTCGGCCAGCCGCGACGGTTCCAGTTCCCAGAGCCGCTCGCGTCCCTGCCAGTCGTCGCGCACCAGTCCGGCATCCGCCAGCACCTGCAGGTGCTTGGTGACGGCCTGGCGGGTGATCGCGGTGCCGGCGGTGAGCTGCGCGATCGACAGTGCGCCGCCGGCGCACAGTGCGGCGAGCAGGCGCAGCCGCGTCGGATCGCCGAGTGCGGCGAACACCGGTGCGCTCTTCTGCCAGGCAGGTTGCTTCGGCATGGCGCGCTCAGGGCCGGGCCAGGTAGTTGCGGATGTTCTGCATCTGCTCGTCCCAGCCGCCGCTGTTCATGCGGAAGGCTTCGGCACGGCGCGCCAGCGGGATGCGCTCGAAACCGGATTCGACGAGGCGCAGCAGGATGCCGTCGGCATGCTCTTCCAGCGCGAATTCCACCAACGTGGTCGGTTCCCGCGAATAGTCCGCCGAGGGGTCGACCGCGTAGGGGTGCCAGCGATACGCGAACAGGTGCTCGGGTTCGATCCGTTCGATCTGCATCTCGCACACCAGGTGTTCGTAGCCGGGGTAGGTGATGTGGCCGCGGGCAGTTTCGCCGGCGACGAAGCACTGACCCTTGAGGTTCACGCCGAACCAGTCGCCGAAGGATTCGGCGTCGATCAAGGCACGCCAGACCTTGCCACGCGGGGCCGCGAGGAGGATCTGCCGCTCGATGCGGTCGCTGCTGCCGCTATTCATGGAGTGGTCTCCGCTGTGGGATTGGGCAACTGTCCGGTTGCATGTTACGCCGGGCATGATGAAATGCAACTTTCCGGTTGCGTGATTGGGCGACGGCGGGTTCGTGCGCGGAGGTCAGGAATGTTTTGCGCGGGACGGGTTGATTTCAGAACCAATAGGTTTAGTATTGCCGATCCCGACCGCGCCACATTGAGGCGCCTTGTCCACGGGGCGCTTTCGGCTCCGGTTCCCGCATCTCCATCGAGGTTCTGCCATGACGTCCCGCCTGTTCGGTACGGCGCTGGTGCTTGGCCTGCTGTCGGCCGTCGGCCCGTTCGCCATCGACATGTACCTGCCCGCGCTGCCCGGCATCCAGCGCGGTCTGCACACCGACGTGGACGCGGCGCAGATGAGCCTGATGGCGTTCTTCGCGGCGATCGCGGCGGGCCAGGTGATCTATGGACCGGTGTCGGACATGCTGGGGCGCAAGCCACCGATCTATTTCGGCCTGTGCCTCTTCGCCGTGGCCAGCATCGGTTGCGCGCTGGCGCCGGACATCCACAGCCTGATCGCCTGCCGTTTCGTGCAGGGGCTGGGTGCCTGCGCCGGCATGGTGATCCCGCGCGCGATCGTGCGCGACATGCACACCGGCACCGAGGCGGCGCGGCTGATGGCTCTGCTGATGCTGGTGTTCAGCGTGTCGCCGATCCTGGCGCCGCTGACCGGCAGCCTGGTGATCCGCCTGGCGAGCTGGCGCGGCATCTTCTGGGTGGTGGCGGCTGCGGCGGTGCTGGGTCTCGCGCTGGCGGTGTTCGTGCTGAAGGAGACGCGCACCAGGGCGCAGCGGGTGGAAAGCAGCCTGCGCTCGGCGCTGGTTTCCTACCGCACGCTGCTGCGCGATCGCCACTTCCTGGGGCTGGTGTTCATCGGCGCCTTCGGCATTTCCAGCTTCTTCACCTACCTCGCCAACTCCTCCTTCGTGCTGATCGAGCACTACGGGCTCACGCCGACGCAGTACAGCCTGGCGTTCTCGGTGAATGCAGTGTCCTTCATTGGCGCGGCGCAGTTCACCGGCCGGCTGGGCGAGCGTTACGGCCTGCGTCGGGTGGTGCGCAGCGCGGTGACGGGCTACGCCGCGACGATGCTGGCGTTGTTCGGCCTGGTCGCCGCGGGCATGGACCGGCTCGACCTGCTGATGGCGCTGCTGTTCGTGGGCTACGGGTTCCTCGGCCTGGTGATCCCGACCACCGCGGTGCTGGCGCTGGACCGGCACGGCCCGATCGCGGGGACCGCCTCGGCGCTGATGGGCACGCTGCAGTTCGTGACTGGCGCGGCGGTGATCGCGGTGGTGGGGCGTTTCCTCGACGGCAGCGCCTTGCCGATGGTGGGTGGCATCGCCGGCTGTTCGGTGGTCGCGTTCCTGCTGGCGCGGGTTACGCTGCGCCGGGACGACGAGCCCACCATGGATGGCGTGGCGGTGGAGCAGGCGTGACTGTCATTCCGGCGCAGGCCGGAATGACGAGCTGAAGAAACAGCTGAAACTTTCACCTGTTGAACGCGGAGGTACGCATGAATGCAGTGGCACAGATGGCGAGCGACGACATCCTCGTCGTGCGCGGGCTGGACAAGGTGTATCCGGGCGGCTTCCAGGCGTTGAAGGACATCGACCTCGCGATCCGCCGCGGCGAGATCTTCGCGCTGCTCGGCCCGAACGGCGCGGGCAAGACCACGCTGATCAGCATCATCTGCGGCATCGTCAACCTCGGCGCCGGCAGCATCGAGGTGGATGGCCACGACATCGTGCGCGACTGGCGGGCCAGCCGCTCGCTGGTCGGCCTGGTGCCGCAGGAGCTGAAGACCGACGCGTTCGAGACGGTGTGGAACACGGTGCGTTTCAGCCGCGGCCTGTTCGGCAAGGCGCCGGACGACGCCTACATCGAGCGGCTGCTGAAGGAACTGTCGCTGTGGGACAAGCGCGACAACAAGATGCTGATGCTCTCCGGCGGCATGAAGCGTCGCGTGATGATCGCCAAGGCGCTGTCGCACGAGCCGCGGTTGCTGTTCCTCGACGAGCCCACCGCGGGCGTGGACGTGGAGTTGCGCCGCGACATGTGGGCGATGGTGCGGCGGCTGCGCGAGAGCGGCGTCACCATCGTGCTCACCACGCACTACATCGAGGAGGCCGAGGAGATGGCCGACCGCGTCGGCGTGATCAACAAGGGCGAGCTGATCGTGGTGGAAGAGAAGGCCGCGCTGATGCACAAGCTCGGCCGCAAGCAGCTGCGCCTGCAATTGCATGATCCGCTGGACGTGGTGCCCGATGCGCTGGCGCCGCACCGGCTGGAACTGGCCGCGGGCGGCAACGAGCTGGTCTACAACTACGACACGCAAGGCGAGCGCACCGGCATCACCGCGCTGCTGGCCGACCTCGCCGCGGCCGGCGTCCGCTTCCGCGACCTGAGCACGCGGCAGGACACGCTGGAGCAGATCTTTTTGCAGTTGCTGAAGGAGGGCGCATGAACTGGTACGGCATCCGCGCGATCTACCGTTTCGAAATGGCCCGCACCGGGCGCACACTGATGCAGAGCATCGCCTCGCCGGTGGTCTCCACCTCGCTCTATTTCGTGGTGTTCGGCTCGGCGATCGGCTCGCGCATCACCAGCGTGGAAGGGGTCAGCTACGCGGCTTTCATCATCCCCGGCCTGGTGATGCTGTCGCTGCTGATGCAGAGCGTCTCCAACGCCTCCTTCGGCATCTACTTTCCGAAGTTCGTGGGCACCATCTACGAGGTGCACTCCGCGCCGCTGTCGTTCCTGGAGATCGTGCTTGGCTATGTGGGCGCGGCCGCCACCAAGGCGGTCATCGTGGGGCTCATCATTCTGGCCACGGCGCGCGTCTTCGTGGACTACTCGATCGCGCATCCGCTGGTGATGATCGCCTTCCTGCTGCTCACCACGATCACCTTCAGCCTGCTCGGCTTCATTATCGGCATCTGGGCGGACAACTTCGAGAAGCTGCAGGTGGTGCCGCTGATGGTGATCACGCCGCTGACCTTCCTCGGCGGCAGTTTCTACTCCATCCACATGCTGCCGCCGTTCTGGCAGAAGGTGACGCTGTTCAATCCGGTGGTGTACCTGATCTCGGGTTTCCGCTGGAGCTTCTTCGATCTGGCCGACGTCAGCGTGGGCATCAGCCTCGCAGCCACGCTGGCCTTCCTCGCACTGTGCCTGGCCGCGGTATGGTGGATCTTCCGTACCGGCTACAAGTTGAAGGTCTGAGGCGGCACGGAACGATTCGGCCGCGCGCGAGTCGAATCCGGATCGCGACGATGGCTCGGAGGTGAATGGTGACATACCGGCGCAAATCGGGCAGCAGCGGCTGGGTACCGGCGGTGATCGTGGTGGCGGTCATCGTCGTGGCGGGTGCCTGGGTGGCATGGCGTGCCACGCAGCCGAATGCGGGCGCCGGGCCGGCATCGGCATCTACTGCGGCCACTGCCGCGAGCACGACGGCGCCAACCCCGGCGGCCGGCATCCAGCACCCGATCGCGCAGGCTGCCGTACCGGCGCCCGCTTCCACCGCACCGCTGCCCGCGCTGGGCGACAGCGACGCCAGCGTGCGTTCGGCGCTGGTCGCGCTGGGCGGCGACGGACTGAAGGACCTGCTATTGCCGCAATCCGTCGTGAACCACATCGTGGCCACCGTCGACGCATTGCCGCGGCACGAACTGGGCAGCAGCTTCATCCTGCCGCTGAGCACGCCACGTGGTGCGTTCCGGACCGGCGAGACCCAGGGCATCCTCACCACCGACGCGCGCAACGCCGCGCGCTACGCGCCCTACATGGCCATCGTGCAGCACGCCGACCCGCAGGCGCTGGTGGCGTGGTACGTGCACAGCTATCCGCTGTTCCAGCAGGCCTGGCGCGAGCTGGGTTACCCCAAGAGTTATTTCAACGACCGGCTGATCGTGGCGATCGACGACATGCTCGCCGCGCCCACGCCGGCGCAGCCGCCCGCGCTGCAGCTGGAGAAGGGGCGCTACGTCTACGTCGATCCCGCGCTGGAATCGCTGTCGGTGGGGCAGAAGCTGATGCTGCGGCTGGGGCCGGCGAACGAGGCCGAACTCAAGGCGAAGCTGCACACGATCCGCGACCTGCTGACGGCACGGCCGCCGTCGACCGCACCGGTGCATTGACGAGCCGCTCCGTCGAACTCAGTCGACCTCGCACGACTGCGCGCGCCGCGCATCCTCGTCGGCGCGGCGCGAGTGTGTTTCAGAACGCCATGACACCAGCGTGGGCGCCGTCACGGGCGGACGCTGCGGTGTCGGTACCACGGGAGTCTTTCCGGCGAGCATCCCTGCGACCCTCAATGCTCCGCGTTCCACTGCGGAGCGGGTCAGCGGCATGTGCATGCTTCACCCCTCGGTCGCCCCTGTGCGACCGTCGGGAGCACTTTAATCGTATTCACGTGACCTGCACAATTGCCGGTCGCCGACTGTGGGCACCATGGCATGCTGCGGTGCATGAGCCGGCACCGGCCTTGTGGATGAGCGCAAGCTGTGGAAAGTGCGCTGCAGGCAGACAGAATCGGCATCCCCGGCGACGAGCACCCCATGAATCACCCGCACGCATCGCAGCATGACTTGTTCGGCGGCGAGCACGCTCCCGCCACGGTCGTCCACCGCCTGTTTCTGGCGCTGTTGCCGGACGAACCTGTGCGCACCCAGTTCGCGCAAAGGGCGGCCACGCTGCGCGCGGAGCAGGGGCCGTCCTCCGGCTGGATCGATCCGCTGCGCTACCACGCCACGGTGCACTTCCTGGGCGATCATCCGTCGCCGCGACCCGACCTCGTCGCGGCGACGGAGCACATCGCCGGCCTGCTGCAGGGCCCGGCCTTCGACTGGACGTTGGACCGCGTGCGCAGCTTCCACGGGCGCCGTCTGCCGCGGGTGCTGTGCGGCAGCGCGTCGTCCGAGCCCTTGCAGGCCTTGTGGGCGCGCTGGCGCGAAGCCTTGTTGCGCACGGTGCCGGGACTGCGGCTGGAGAACCGCTTCGTGCCGCACGTCACGCTGGCCTACGGCCGCGAGTTGCTGCCGGAGGCGGAGGTCGAACCCGTGCATTGGCGGGTGAGCGGGGTCGCGCTGATCCAGAGCGTGGTCGGACAGCACGATTACCGCACGCTGGCGAGCTGGCCCTTGCGGGACTAAGAGCCTGTTCACGGCCTCCACATAGCCCGCGTTGCCTTGCCATGGCCGCCAGGTGGTAGTGCGTGGCGCAGCGCCTGCGTGGCTGGCAGAGCCTGCCCCTGCGAAAGCAGGGGTCAAGCCGCGCGCTGCCGCATGGTGGCCATGGCAAGGCAACCCCTGCACCCATCAACTTCGGGGCCGGTTCTGTTTGCCCGCATCCCTGCGTCATCACTCGGTCGTGGACGGACGTCCACTTCCTCGTTCTTCCTTGGCCTGCGCGCAAACCGCTTCCGCCGCGGGCCATGTGGAGGCCGTGAGCAGGCTCTGCGCCACAAGTCATGGCCGCGCCGTATGCCGATCGGGCGCACAATGCGCCTTCCCCTCGCTGAAATCGGAGTTCGTCATGCGTCCGACTGTTCTTGCCGCGTTGCTTGCGCTCTCCCTCTCCACTGCCGTGCCGGCCATGGCTGCCGTGCCGTTCGGCAGACAGGAGGTGCCTGCCTATGTCACCGCCGCGATCAACGACCCCGCGCGCGCCGCCGACCACCATGACGATGCGCGCCGCCAGATCGCTGCGGTGATGACGTTCGCCCAGGTGAAACCGGGCGACACCGTGGTCGAGCTGGTGCCTGCCAGCGGCTACTGGACGCGGGTGTTCAGCGCCATCGTGGGCCTCAAGGGGCACGTCTACACCGTGTGGCCGGACGAGATGGCGAAGTATTCGGCCAAGGACTACGCGAACTGGCAGCAGCTGATCACCACGCCGCACTACGAGAACGTCAGCCTGCTGAAGCAGCCTGCGGCCCAGTTCAGCGTGCCGGCCAAGGCCGACCTGGTGTTCACTGCGCAGAACTACCACGACTACCACGACCCGTTCATGGGTCCGGTGGACATGGCGAAGTTCGACAAGCAGGTCTTTGACGCGCTGAAGCCCGGCGGCGTGTTCGTGGTGATCGACCACGTGGCGCCGGCGGGTTCCGGCCTGGCCGACACCGACACCTTGCATCGTATCGATCCCGCGGTGGTGAGGAAGGAAGTGGAGGCTGCCGGCTTCGTGTTCGACGGCGAAAGCCACGCGCTGCGCAACCCGGCCGACCCGCACACCAACAAGGTGTTCGACAAATCGATACGCGGCCACACCGACCAGTTCATCTACCGCTTCCGCAAGCCGAAGTAACCGGCTGCCGGGTGCCTCGAACGTCGAGGCAGCCCGCGGGCCACGGATGGCCCGCACGCGTCCAATCATGTCCGTGATTGGACGGCGGAGCCCAGACCGGCCTGTGGTCGGGCTGTGTTGGGCGAGTCTGGAAAGTGCAGGACTGCACATTCCGGACACCCAGGGAACAGGCTCTGCAACCTCGCATATGCCGCGAGCTACCATCGCAGCATGCACACGCTGCGCTTCGACAACTCTTTCATCCGCGAACTTCCTGGCGACCCTTCCGACGCGCCCGGTCCGCGCGAAGTAACGGGCGCCTGTTACTCGCGAGTCGTGCCCACGCCAGTGGCTGCTCCACGCCTGCTCGCCCATTCGGCCGAGATGGCGGCGACGCTGGGTTTCGACGCAGACGAACTTGCCAGCGACCACCTCGCCCAGGTCTTCGGCGGCAACGCGCTGCTGCCCGGCATGCAGCCCTGGGCGGCGAACTACGGCGGCCACCAGTTCGGCGTGTGGGCGGGCCAGTTGGGCGACGGTCGTGCGATCTCGCTGGGCGAAGCGATCGCATCGAACGGTGAACGCTGGGAACTGCAGCTGAAGGGCGCCGGCCCCACGCCGTACTCGCGCGGCGCCGATGGCCGTGCAGTGTTGCGCTCCTCGATCCGAGAGTTCCTGTGCAGCGAGGCGATGCGTCACCTCGGCATCCCCAGCACGCGTGCGCTGTGCCTGGTCGGCACCGGCGAGGCCGTGGTGCGCGACCTGCTCTACGACGGCCATCCGCGCGCGGAACCGGGCGCCATCGTCTGCCGCGCGGCGGCGTCCTTCATCCGTTTCGGCAGCTTCGAATTGCCCGCGTCGCGCGGCGACACGGCGCTGCTGCGGCAGCTGGCGGACTTCACGATCCGTCGCGATTTTCCCCGGCTCAACGGGCAGGGCGAAACCCTGTACGGCGACTGGTTCGGCGAGGTCTGCGTGCGCACCGCGCGCCTGATGGCCGAGTGGATGCGGGTGGGCTTCGTGCACGGGGTGATGAATACCGACAACATGTCCATCCTCGGCCTCACCCTGGACTACGGCCCCTACGGCTGGATCGACGACTACGATCCGGACTGGACGCCGAACACCACCGACGCGCATCGCCGTCGCTACCGCTACGGCCAGCAACCGGACGTGGCGTGGTGGAATCTGTCGCGCCTCGCCGCGGCATTGGCTCCGCTGTTCGGCGACATCGCGCCGCTGCAGGCCGGGCTGGATCGCTACGCTGCGGTCTATACCGAATCGGATCGTGCCAACACGGCCGCCAAGCTCGGCCTGGCTGCCTGCCGCGACGAGGACGTTGAGCTGATGCAGTCGCTGCAGGCCCTGCTGCACGAGGCCGAGGTGGACATGACGTTGTGGTTCCGCGGCCTGATCGACGTCGATCCGCAGCATCCCGCGCTGGAACCGCTGCACGAGGCGTTCTACGACGAGGCGAAGCGGCGCGCGCACGAACCGGCGTTCGCGGACTGGCTGGCGCGTTACGCGGCGCGCCTTGCCGATGACTCGCTGTCCACCACGGAACGTCGCGCCCGCATGCGCATTGCCAACCCGCGCTACGTGTTGCGCAACTACCTCGCCCAGCAGGCGATCGAACGCGCGGAGCAGGGCGACTGCGATGGCATCCATGAACTGCTGGACGTGCTGCGCCATCCATACGACGAGCAGGCCGGCCGCGAAGCGTATGCGCAGAAGCGCCCCGAGTGGGCGCGACACCAGCCGGGCTGCTCCATGCTGTCTTGCAGCTCCTGAGCCATTGTTGCGCGGCTTTCTTGTGGAGCAGCCTTGGCTGCGAACGGCCACACGCTTCGTTGCGCGCGAGCGTGCTCCCGTAGGTCGCCCTGTCGCAGGTCGGGATTCATCCCGACGCCCCATCGCCCGCAAGCCCGGTCGCGATGAATTCCGACCGGTGGGACCAAGGCTTTATGGGTTGCATGGCTGATGTTGTGGGAGCCGGTCAGCCCGGCGCCTTGCTGGCGCGCACGATCCATACCCACGGGAACATCAGGAAACTGGGGCCGTGGCGACGCGCGTCGGTCAGCCCTTCGGCGCGCAGCGTGCGTGCATAGGCGGCGGTGCAACGGAAATCGAGCAAGGCCACGCGGCCGCCGGGTTTCAGCACGCGGGCGATCTCGCGCACGGCCTGCTCGCGGTCGGTTTGCGTAGGCAGATTGTGGATGGCGAGGCTGGCGACGACGGCATCGAAACTGGCGTCGGCGTAGGGCAGGTGGCGCATGTCGCCGGTATTGATGCGCACGCGGTCCGCGACGTCGGCGAGTTCGGCGTTGCGCCGGGTGGCCGCGGCGGCGTTGCCGCTCTGGTCGCGGGTGCTCCACAGGTCGATGCCGGTGGCGCGGCCTTGGGGCAGGTTGTGGGCGACTTCGAGCAACAGCATGCCGCGGCCGCAGCCCACTTCCAGGGCTTGCTCGTCGCCGCGCAGGTTCAGCGAGGAAACCATCCGGCGCAGCAGCAGGCGCTTGCCGACCCGGCTGCTCAACGTCATCGCGATGGCTTCCAGGCACATTATCAGGCCGGTGAGCGTCATGGCCCCGAGCAGCGAGCGTGCCGCGTCGCTGGACGCCGCCAGCGGAAAACCATGGGTCAACACCATCGCCGCCAGCAACAATGCCGGCCCGCCGACGGCGAAACCCAGCACCAGCGTGGGCGCGTCGATGCCGAACCGCGGTTTGGCGTCGGCGTGGCGGCGTCCGATCTCGTGGGTGTTGCCCTGCATGGCGCGTGCTCCGTGTGCCCGACCCGGCCATCTTCCCGGCGCGCAGGTACGGCGATCCAGTGACAGCTGTCACGCCGATGACATGCGGCGACGTGCGGTTCGCAAGAAGCCGCCCGTCGCGCGAGCGGCGGGCGGCAGGGATTCAAGACATGTTTTCGGGTGTGTCGGTCAGGCGTGCGCGACCGTGCCGTGTGCGTCGTGGCTGTCGTGATGATCACCCAGCGCAAGCACGGTATGGCCGGCGCCGGCGTTGACCGTTTCCGCGGCGGAGATGTAGCCGCCGATCAGCGCGGTGATCAGGCCGAGGTAGCCGCCCAGCATGGTGAAGCCATTCGAACCGCTCCAGTCGGCGATGGCCAGCGCCAGCAGGCTCAGCCACAGACCCAGCATGAACAGGTTGCGCATGGTGCCGGCGCGCATCGAGCCCAGCCAGATCCAGAACGCGAACACCGCCCAGACCAGGAAATACCAGCCCATGTAGCCGCCGGCGTTGTCGCGCATCATGTCGCTGCTGCTGGCGTGGGCGTGCATCGCCCAGGTCCACCAGAACGCGCTGAAGCCGAGGAACGTCAGCATTTCGATCGTGCGCCCGCGGAAGAACTCCATCAGGCCGGCCAGCGCCATCACGGCGCCGCCGAAGGTGAAGGCCAGCAGCATGTCCATGTGCGCCGGCGCGGCACCGAACCAACCGGCATTGAGCATGCTCACCATCCACAGCGTGAGCGCGAAGCCGGCGTAACCCAAAGTCGAAGCATTGGCAGTTTTGTCAGTCATGGCGAACTCCTTTCGTGAGTGAAAGAGAGCAGTCGCCCTGGACTGGAGCCGCGAGCCGCGTCGCTGGATGCGGCTCGCAAACCCTCCATGGTTCGCACGGCATCCCGGATCGGGATGCCTGCAGGCGCCAGGGGGAACGGCTGGCGCCAACGGTGTGTTCCGCAGTTGCCGGCTGCGGATCGCCTGTCGGTAGGCAATTCACTTGGACAATGGAAACGAGAAATGATTCCCGCGATCCCGGGTTTCCGGGCGTGAGATTTAGTCACCTTTCCCGAAGTCGGCCGATCGGCTAGTGATTCAGGCTGGCCGGCGCGCGCCCAGCAGCACCAGCACTTCCTGCGCGCTGCGGATGCGTTCTGCAGCACCGGGTAAGTCGAGCGTGATGCGCAGCTTGTCCTGGCCATCCAGCTTGTACACGCGTGGCAGGCTCTGGATCAGCTTGATGATCGCCAGCGGGTCGACCTCGGGTTTGTCGCGGAACAGGATGCGGCCGCCGTTGGCTCCGAAGTCCAGCTTGCGGATGCCCAGCGGCGTGGCCATCAACTTGAGGCTGGACAGCGCGAACAGGGTCTTCGTGGGCTCGGGCAGCAAGCCGAAGCGGTCGATCATCTCCACCTGCAGGTCGCGCAGATGATCCTCGCTGCGCGCGCTGGCGATGCGCTTGTACAGCGTGAGGCGTGCATGCACGTCGGGCAGGTAATCGTCGGGGATCAGCGCGGGAAGGTGCAATTCCACCTCTGTCTCGTGCTCACTCGACAGATCGAAGTCGGGCACCTTGCCGCTCTTCAGCGCGCGCACGGCGCGATCCAGCAGCTCGGTGTAGAGGCCGAAGCCGATCTCCTGGATCTGGCCGGACTGCTCGTCGCCCAGCAGCTCGCCGGCGCCGCGGATTTCCAGATCGTGGGTGGCGAGGGTGAAGCCGGCGCCGAGTTCCTCCAGCGAGGCCAAGGCTTCCAGCCGCTTCTCCGCGTCGGCGGTGATTGCCTTGCGATCGGGCACGACGAGATACGCGTAGGCGCGATGGTGCGAGCGGCCCACGCGGCCGCGCAGCTGGTGCAGCTGCGCGAGGCCGAAACGATCGGCGCGGTTGATGACGATGGTGTTGGCCGTGGGGATGTCGATGCCGGTTTCGATGATCGTGGTGCACACCAGCACGTTGAAGCGCTGGCGATGGAAATCCGCCATCACGCGCTCCAGCTCGCGCTCGGGCATCTGGCCGTGGGCGATGCCGATGCGCGCTTCGGGGATCAGCTCCTCCAGTTCGCGCGCGCTGCGCTCGATGCTCTCCACCTCGTTGTGCAGGAAATACACCTGGCCGCCGCGCGCCAGCTCGCGCTGGAACGCCTCGCGGATCGTCGCAGGGTCCCACACCGAGATGAAGGTGCGCACGGCCATGCGGTGCGCGGGCGGCGTGGTGATCAGCGAGAGATCGCGCAACCCGCTCATCGCCATGTTCAGCGTGCGCGGGATCGGCGTGGCGGTCATGGTGAGCAGGTCGACTTCCGCGCGCAGCTTCTTCAGCTGCTCCTTCTGGCGCACGCCGAAGCGCTGTTCCTCGTCCACCACCACCAGGCCCAGGTTCTTGAACTTGATGTCCGGTTGCAGCAGCTTGTGCGTGCCCACGATCACGTCGATCTGGCCGTCGGCGAGCCGCTTCAGCGCCTCGCTCACTTCCTTCGTCGACTTGAAGCGCGAGAGCACGTCCACCTTCACCGGCCAGTCGGCGAAGCGGTCGGCGAAGTTGCGGTAGTGCTGCTGGGCGAGCAAGGTGGTCGGCACCAGCACGGCCACCTGCTTGCCCGCAGTGGCGGCGGCGAAGGCGGCGCGCAGGGCGACTTCGGTCTTGCCGAAGCCCACGTCGCCGCAGATCACGCGATCCATCGCGCGCGGCGCGGCGAGATCGCGCAGCACGGCGTCGATGGCTTGTTCCTGGTCGGGCGTTTCCTCGAATGGGAAGCTGGCGCCGAATTCCTCCACCAGCTGGCGATCAATGGAGAGCGACTCGCCGCCGCGCGCCTCGCGCTGGGCATAGATCGCCAGCAGTTCGGCAGCGACGTCGCGCACCTTCTCGGCGGCCTTCCTGCGCGCGCGTTCCCAGGCGTCGCCGCCCAGCGAGTGCAGCGGCGCGAGTTCCGGCGCGGTGCCGGAATAGCGGCTGACCAGGCCAAGCTGCGCCACCGGCACGTAGAGCTTGTCGCCCTTGGCGTACTCGATGACCAGGAACTCGCCCTCCATGCCGCCCAGCTCCATCGACAGCAGGCCCTGGTAGCGGCCCACGCCGTGGTCCACATGCACGATGGGCGAGCCGATCGACAGTTCGGTGAGGTCGCGGATGATCGCATCGGGATCGCGCGCCGCGCCGCGACGCCGGCGCCGTTCGCTGCGCACGCGCTCGCCGAACAGCTCGCGCTCGGTGAGCACGGTGAGCGCGGGGCTGGTCAGCGCAAAGCCCTGCTCCAGCGGAGCGATGGTGATGGCGAAGCGCGCTGCCCTTGCCGTTGCAGGAGCGGCTTCAGCCGCGATTCGTGCTTCATCGGTCGCGGCCGAAGCCGCTCCTGCAGCTGCAGATGCGCCGGTGAGGAAAGCTTGCCAACCCGCCACTGGCGTCGGCTTCAAGCCCGCTCCCGCCAGCATCTCCAGCAGCGCCTCGCGCCGCCCCGCCGAATCGGCGGCGACCAGCACGCGGCCCCGATAGTTTTCGAGGAAATGCCTGAGCGAGGTGCCCGGCTCCTCGCCCTTGCGGTTGAGCGGCAGCTCGGGCGCCGGCTGCGTTCCGGCATCCACCGCGTGTGCATGGCCCGGCTCCACCACTTCCACGCGCAGGCGCTTGTTGAGCTGTTCGCGCAATTGCTCGGGCGACAGGTACAGCTCGGCCGGCGGCAGCACCGGGCGCTCGATGTCGTGGGCGCGCTGGTCGTAGCGTTCGGCGGTCTGCGTCCAGAACGCCTCGCTGGACTCGCCCGCGCCTTCGCCCAGCACGAACAAGGCGTTGTCGGCGAGGTAGTCGAATAACGTGGCGGTTTGTTCGAAGAATAATGGCAGGTAGTACTCGATGCCGCCCGGCGTCACGCCTTCCTTCATGTCCTGGTACAGCGGGCAGCGGCGCACGTCGATGGGGAAGCGCTCCCGCAGCGCATTGCGGAAGCCCTTGGCGGCGTCCTCGGTGAGCGGAAACTCGCGCGCGGGCAGCAGTTCCATCTTCTCCACCGGCTGCTGCGAGCGCTGCGTCTCCGGGTCGAAGCTGCGGATCGAGTCCACCTCGTCGTCGAACAGCTCGATGCGGTAGGGCTGATCCGCACCCATCGGGTAGATGTCGATCAGCGCGCCGCGCACCGCGAAGTCGCCCGGCTCGGCCACCTGCGGCACGTTGCGATAGCCGGTCGCTTCCAGTCGGCGTTGCTCGGTGGCGAGATCGAACTTCTGCCCCTTCGCCACCATCAGCCCCGAGCCGGTGATGTGCGAGCGCGGCGCGATGCGCTGCATCAGCGTGGCCACCGGCACCACCAGCACGCCGCGCTTCACGCCGGGCAGGCGGTACAGCGTGGCGATGCGCTGCGAGACGATTTCCGGATGCGGACTGAACGCGTCGTAGGGCAGGGTTTCCCAGTCGGGGAAATGCAGCACCGGCAGCTCGCCGGCGAACAGGCGCAACTCGTCCTCCAGCGCCGAGGCGCGCTGCGTGTCGCGCGTCACCGCCACCAGCAGGCCATCGTGGGAACGTGCCGCCTCGGCCAGCAGCAGGGCGCGCGCGGAGCCGTGCGGCGGCGTCCAGTAGCGGCGCTGTTTCGGGCTGGAGGGAAGCGGGGGATGCGGGATCGGAGCGGGCATGGACACGTCGGCGCTGGGGGCGCGAGCGTCGAACTGCGCCGGGAAAGCGGCCAAGTGTAGCGCGATGCGCCTTGGTCCCATCCCCGCGATGCCCGTGGGTCGGGATTCGTCCCGACGGGTATGGCGTGGCGTGTCGGGCTGAAGCCCGATCTACAGTTTCAGCGTGATCTGCGCCGTGCCCGGTTCGTCGTGCATCAGGTGCTGGGCGAAGCCCAGCTCCCGGCACAACTCCAGCATCGGCCGGTTCTCCAGCAGCACGTAGCCCCAGATCTCGGCGAGGCCCCGGCGGCGGCAGTCGTCCACCAGCCGCTGCATCAGCAACGCGCCGAGGCCGATGCGGCTCCAGTCGCGCTCGACGATCACCGAGAATTCGGCGCTGTCGGCGGCCTCGTCCACGTAGATGCGACCCACGCCGCGGATCTCGGCGGGACGCACCGCTTCGTCCACCAGCACCAGCGCCGTTTCACGGGCAGGGTCGATGTTGCACAGGCGCTGCGCCATCGGCACGGGCAGCTCGGACATCGCGTGCAGGAAGCGGCGACGGATGTCCTCCGGCGGCAGCCGGGTGAAGCAGCGCCGCAGCGCTGCCACGTCCCCCGGCTCGATGTCGCGCAACCACAGTTCGCGACCGTCGCGCGTGCGCATGCGCTCGCCGTGGGCGGTGTGCACGGCCAAGGTGGGGGCGTAGCGATCACGGCTGCGCGGGGGCAGCGGCGGATGCGGGATGGTCAAGCGCAGGGTGGCGGAGATCATTTCAATACTTCTGCGTATTGTGTGCATTGCAGCATGAGACGAACCCTGTCTGGATGCAAGCCTTTGCGCCGCTTTGCCGCAGTCGCGCAAACCTGCTGTTCAGCCCGGATCGACCTTGGCCGGCCGTCGTGGCCGCTTCGGACCGGGCGCGGAATGCCGACCCTGCGTCGCGTCGATCGCGTCGATCCAACCCGCGCGCGCGGCGGGAAAGGCATCGGCGTAAGGCACGTAGGGCTTGATGTCCAGGATCGGCGTGCCGTCCAGCAGATCCACCCCGCGCACACGCAATGCGCGTTCCTCCACTGCGACTAGTTCCACGGCGGACAGCCCGATCGCATTGGGCCGGTGCGGCGAACGCGTGGCCAGCACGCCGCGCTTGCCGCCGCCGCGCGGCGGCCGCACCAGCGGCTTCCAGCCCTCGCTGCGATGGAACACGAACAGCAGCCAGATCCGCTCGAAACCCGCGAGGTCGGCAAACGCCTCGGCCGGCAAACCCTCCACGAACTCGATGCGCGCCTCAGCCTCGGCACCACTCTCGGTGCCCGTCACCACGGTGGACTGATGCGGCGCGTCGATGCGCCGCGCATAGGGCGAGCGCACATGGGCGATGGGGTGGGCAGTGAAAGGCGCGGCTGTGTGCGACATCGGCGAGGCCGGATATTCGAGCCAGGACGGGGGATGGCCGTCATTGTAGTGGGCACGATGGTTGCCGGGTTCCGGCGGCTGGCCACTCGATGCACGCCGGGCTGGTAGTCGGGAGCGGGCGCGTCGCCGGCGCCTGTCACGGACGGCTGTCTGGCTTGGCCTGCTTCGCGCGCGTGCGCCGCGGAGTTGCCGTCGAGGCTGCAGTCTTGCCGCCTGACTTGCCTGGCTCCATCACCACCGTTTCCGGTATGTGCTGCTTGCCCCAGCGTACAAACGCGAGCAGCACGTCGCCCAGGGCCTTGCCCTTGGGGGTAAGCGTGTAGGCGTAGCGCACCGGGCGCTCCTGGTAGGGCGTGCCGACGATGATTCCGGCAGTTTCCAGACGCTTGAGGCGCTCCGCGAGGATGTTGGTCGGAATATGTTCCGGCGAGTTCGCGAGCTCGCCGTACGTGCTCTTGCCGTACAGCAGGTCGCGCACCACGAGCAGTGACCATTTGTCGCCCACGACGTCGAGTGAGTTGGCGACCGCGCAGGCCGAACGCGCAAAAGGCTTGGTGGTGCTCATTTCAACCCGTACTCCGTTGCCGCATGACTAGTGACTTGCATTATGCAAGCAATGGCGCTAGCGTCGCCACACACTTGCAAAATGCAAGTCTATAGAGGAGGTCACCATGTCTGCCACAGTTCTTCCGCGTCCGGCCGAGTCGCAGCCCACGGGGGCCGGCGGTATTCGTCCGGGCATCATCCTGGTTCTGACCGCATGGCTCGTGCTCGTCGTGTCGCTCGGTGCATCCGGCGCCTTCGTCGGGCGCCCCGGGCAGCCGCCTGTTGCGGTTGCCATCGGATTCGCGTCGCCCCTGTTGCTGTTTTTTGCGTGGCTGCGGCTCTCGTCGTCGTTCCGCGATTTCGTACTCTCGCTCGATCTGCGTCTGATCGCGGGCATGCAGGCGTGGCGTTGGGGGGGGCTGGGTTTCCTGTCCCTGTATGCGCACAACGTGCTGCCGGCCATGTTCGCCCTGCCGGCAGGCCTCGGCGACATGGCCGTCGGTTTCGCGGCCCCGTGGATGATCCTCGCCCTCGTGCGTCGTCCCGATTTCGCCGCCAGCCCTGCATTCGTCCGCTGGAATGTGCTGGGCATGCTCGATCTCGCCCTGGCCATTGCCCTTGGAACCTTGAGCGCCACGCTGTCCACGGGCGCTGCCGGGGAGATCACGACCGCGCCGATGGCCACGCTGCCGCTGCTGTTGATCCCGGTATTTCTCGTGCCGCTGTTCCTCATGTTGCACGTTGCCGCACTCATGCAGAGTCGGCGAATCGTGCGCAGCCGAGGAGCGTAGAAGCCGTGGAGGACAGTGCGCTGTCGCCAATGGCGGCAGCGCGCCGAGTCACTCGTGCCAGTGTTGCCTCGTCGCAGCACGCGTGTGCAGTGAGTACGACGAGACCGATGCGGGACACATCAGGCACTGCCCACTGACGTGCCGACCCGATCCGTGATTTCGTTGACGTGTGGTGGTTGCCGCACGGAAGGGTTGCGAAGTGGTGTCGCCGTGACACGAGGCTTTGCTGCAACACTACCGGGATCGCCTGTCGCGAACCCGGTGGTCATTTCGTCACCGTCGCGCAGTTTGGGTGCCGAGCCGAGGCTCAGCGGATGCCCACGCCCAGCCCCACGCCGAAATTGATGTTCGGATGTCCGCTGCGCATCTCCTCGGCGGTCCACACGTGCGACTGTGCGGTCTGCACCAGCGGGAACACGTAGTCGGCCTCGCCGACCTTGCCGGCGCGGCTGCCGGCGAGCCGGCCGTCGACGGTGATCGGTGCACCGTTGGGGTAGTTCATCGGTTCGGCGTAGCCGGGTAGCAGGGCAATGAAGCGGCCGTTGCCGCCGGCGCCGAATTTCGGCCGCTGCGAGGAATCCAGCGGGTAGGCGAGGATCTCGATCTCGCTGTGGTCGGGCAGGTTGTTCACGGCCACCACGCGGCCGCCCCAGATCACCTGGCCGCGGGCGTACTGCTCGGGCGTCTGTGCCACTTGCGTTGGGGTGGCGGCGAGGGTGCCGGGCGCAGTCTTGTAGATCGGCGCAGGGGCGCAGGCGGCGAGGCCGAGCAGCAAAGCGGGCAGAATGATGCGTGTGGCGGTGGCGGCGTGGCGCATGGCGGACTCCGGGGCGAAGGGCCGAGGTTTTGTCGGAGGCTACCTCAATTCCGTTCGCTCTGAGCGTAGCGCCGCAGGCGCGACGCGGGGAGTGGAAATGGATGTCCGCGCTTTGGGGAGCTAGGAAGTCGAAGGAGGCGTTGCTGCCGGGCTGGTGTGTTTCGACTTCGCGGAACTCCGTTCCGCTACGCTCAATACGAACCGGGTTTGCGCACAACACGAGCGGGCATCGTCGATGCCGTGCGTCAGCGGCGGCGCGGCGTGGGCGATAGCCGCGTGGGCCTGCCGGGTTTCGCGGGCGTGGCGGCGGATTCGGCCACCAACCAGTCCAGTTTCCACTCGGCGGGGCGTTCCTGTGCGAGCAGGCGGGCCAGCGCGCGCAGCGGTTCGCGCAGGGTTTCGTCGAGTTGCCAGGGCGCGTTGACGATGACCATGCCGGAGCCGTTCAGGCGCAGCGGCGAGTCGTCGCCGTGCACCAGCAGTTCCGCGCGCAGCACGCGCTTGGCGCCGCAGTGGCCGAGCCAGCGCAGGAAGGGTTGCACCTGGCTGCGCCGCTTGATCGGATACCAGATCGCATAGATGCCGGTGGGCCAGCGCACCAGCGCTTCCTTGAGGGCTTGCTCGATCAGCCGGTATTCGGCCTCCTGCGCCTCGTAGGGCGGGTCGATCAGCACCAGGCCGCGCTTCTCCTGCGGCGGCAGCAGCGCCTTCAGTGCCTCGTAGCCGTTGCGTTCGTGCACGTGCATGCGCGCGTCGCGGTGGAACAGCTCGCGCAGCCGCGCGGCTTCCTCCGGATGCAGTTCGCACAGCTGCGCGCTGTCGATGTCGCGCATGGCGAGCGCGGCCTGCAGCGGCGAACCGGGGTAGACCTTGAGGGTCTCCTCGTTGCCGGGCACGGCGAGGATGCCCTCCAGCCAGCGACGCAGCAGGTGCGGCAGCGCGGCGGCGGTGCGGGTGTCGGCATACAGGTCGGGATAGAGCAGGCGGGCGATGCCGTCCTTGTACTCGCCGGTCTTGCCGGCCTCGGCGCCGTCCAGCGCGTAGCAGCCGCTGCCGGCGTGGGTGTCGACCACGCAGAACGGCGCGGGCTTGAGCTTGAGCGCATCGATCAGCGCCAGCAGCACGGCGTGCTTGAGGACGTCGGCGAAATTGCCCGCGTGGTAGGCATGGCGGTAGTTCATGGCGCGAGTATAGAGGCCGCGCCACGGAAACCTCCGGCAGCCGTGTCGGAGCCTGCTCCAGAGTTGAGGTGCCGGCAGGCAGTCGATAGGCTCGCGGCATGCCGTTTTCGCTGTGCCAGCTTGCCCGTTCACGCCGTCTGCGAGTGATGGCTGCGCTGGCGTGGCTGCTGCTGGTGGTCAACGCCGCGATGCCGATGGCGACGGCGGCAGGCTCGTCCGTCCATGTCGCGCATGCGCTGGTCGGCACGCACACCGGGAAGGCGCCGATGCCTCACACCGCGTGTGACGATGGTCATGCCGGTTGTTGCGGCGGTCAGCTCTCCCCGGGTTGCCATTGCGCGGCGATGAGCGGCGGCCTGTTGCTGCCGGTGTTCGCCGCCATGCCGGGCGCGATGGCGATGGCCGTCGTGCCTGAGCGTCCGCTGCCGCGACACGCACCGTCGCCGACGGCCTCGCCGCCGCTGCGACCACCGGCGACCTGACTCTCCCGACTTGTGCTGCGCGCGCCTGCCGCTCTGCCGGTGCGCGCGAACCATGCCGCGCTCGGCATGGCCCCGCGCAATGCCGATGTATTCCGAGGGATTCCATGAAACCGTTTGTTCCCACCGCGACCGATCTGTCGCGCCGTCGTTTCGTTCAGGGCATCGTGCTGGGGGGCGCGGTTGCCGGCCTTGGCCTGCTGCGTTCGTCGAACGCCTGGGCGTCGGGCAGCCCGGGCCAGCTGCGCGTGTTGAGCGGCACCGACTTTGCGCTCGACATCGACGAGACCCCGGTGAACTACACCGGCCGGCCGCGCCTTGCCACCACCGTCAATGGCAGTGTTCCCGGTCCGATCCTGCGCTGGAAGCAAGGCACCACGGTCACCCTGCGCGTCACCAATCGGTTGCGCGTGCCCACGTCGATCCACTGGCACGGCATCATCCTGCCGTTCCAGGAGGATGGCGTGCCCGGCATCAGCTTCCCTGGCATCGCACCGGGCGAAACCTTCACTTACCGTTTCCCGGTGCGTCAGAGCGGTACTTACTGGTACCACTCGCATTCGGGTTGGCAGGAGCAGACCGGGCTGTACGGCCCGCTGGTGATCGAGCCGGCCGGCCCGGGGCGGCACCCGACCGCGCGGGATTACGTGGTGATGCTCAACGACTGGAGCGACCAGAACCCCGGGCACATCTACGCCACGCTGAAACGGCAGAGCGATTACTACAACTACGCGCAGCTCACCGCACCCGAATTCTTCCGCGACGTGCGCGAGCAGGGGCTGCGACGCGCGCTGGCCGAGCGCAGGATGTGGAACGAGATGCGCATGAATCCCGGCGATCTCAGCGACGTTTCCGGTGACGCCTACACGTATCTGATGAACGGCGCCGTCCCGGCCGGCAACTGGACCGGCCTGTTCAAGCCTGGCGAGAAGCTCCGGCTGCGCTTCATCAACGGGTCGTCGATGACGATCTTCGACGTGCGCATTCCGGGCCTGAAGATGACCGTGGTCAGCGCCGATGGCCAGGATGTCGAACCGGTGCCGGTGGATGAATTCCGCATCGCGGTGGCGGAGACCTACGACGTGATCGTCGAGCCGCAGGAGGATCGGGCGTTCGCGATCTTCGCCCAGGCTATCGACCGCACGGGTTATGCGTGCGGCACGCTGGCGCCACGGCCCGGCATGCAGGCAGCGGTGCCGGCGATGGATCCGCGCATGCCGCTGGCGATGGTGGACATGATGGGCGCGATGGGATCTTCTCCCTTCTCCCTTGGGGAGAGGGTACGGGCGAAGCGTGGCGTCGCCGATTCCTCCGAACCCTCACCCCCAACCCCTCTTCCTCGCTCCTCAAAGCAGGGGCATCCTGCCCCTTCCCCGCGTCCGGAGGGAGAGGGGAGCATGGTGCATCACGCCCGCACCGAATACCGCAACCCCGGCGTGGACATGCACGTGGACATGCCGCGCACCAACCTCGACGACCCCGGCACCGGCCTGCGCGACAACGGTCGCCGCGTGCTCACCTATGCCGACCTGCACACGATCGGCGGTTCCATCGACCCGCGCGAACCGGGCCGCGAGATCGAGCTGCACCTCACCGGCAACATGGAGCGCTACATGTGGTCGTTCGACGGCGTGAAGTACTCCGACGCCAAGCCGGTCCACTTCCGCAGCGGCGAGCGGTTGCGCATCGTGCTGGTCAACGACACCATGATGAACCACCCGATCCACCTGCACGGCATGTGGAGCGAACTGGAGAACCCGGGCGGCCAGTTCCAGGTGCGCAAGCACACCATCAACGTGCAGCCCGCGCAGCGCATCGCCTACGGCGTGAGCGCGGACAATCTCGGGCGCTGGGCCTACCACTGCCACATGCTCTACCACATGGAGGCGGGGATGATGCGCGAGGTGGTGGTGTCATGACGACGAATCGCCGCCGCACTTCACGCGCCGGGTGTCGCCCGGTGTGGTTGACGGCCTTGCTGCTGGCCTTGCCCCCGACCGCTCCGGCGCAAACGGCTCCCGCGTCGTCGAGCAGCACCTCGACGGTGGACGTGGGCGCCATGCCCGGCGTGGATCACGGCAGCATGCCCGGCATGGCGATGTCGGCCACGACGCCGAAGCCGGTGAAGACACCCGGCAAGCAAGCCGGCAAGAAATCTTCGACGGCAAAACCGGCGGCACCCAGCCATGACATGGGTGCCTTGCCCGGCATGGAGCACGGTGCGATGTCGGGCCTGACGCCGGCGCCCACCGCGGCAGGCGACACATCAGGCAGCATGCAAGGCATGGATCATTCGGCCATGCCCGGGATGCAGCACGATGAAGCGGCCCACGCCATGCATGGCGGCATGCCGGGGATGCAGTCGACGCCCGGCATGACGATGGGTCCGATGCAAGGCGGCCGCGCGCCGCCGGATGCGCGCAGCCCGGACTACTCCGATGGCGTGGGCTACGGCGGCATGGCGGCCATGGAACGGCATGACGCCAAGCCGCTGGGCATGTTGCTGATCGACCAGCTGGAGGCCTTCCACGGTCGCGACGCGAACGGCCAGAGTTGGGAAGCCCAGGGCTGGTACGGCAGCGACACCAACAAGCTGTGGGTTCGCACGGAAGGCGAGCGCGGCGGCGGCAGGCTGGAGGACGGCGATGTGGAGGCGTTCTGGAGTCACGCGGTCGCCGCGTTCTGGGACAGCCAGCTCGGCGTGCGCCAGGACTTCGGCGCAGGCCCGAGGCGGACGTGGGCCGCGTTCGGCGTGCAAGGCCTGGCGCCGTACTGGTTCGAGCTGGAAGCCACCGGCTATGTCGGCGCCAACAGCCGCACCGCCGCGCGCCTGCGGGCCGATTACGAACTGCTGTTCACCCAGCGGCTGATCCTGCAACCCGAGGCCGAGGTCAACCTGTATGGCAAGGACGATCCGCAGCGCCGCATCGGCAGCGGCGTGTCCGACGTGCAGTTCGGGCTGCGCCTGCGCTACGAGTTCCACCGCCAGTTCGCACCCTACATCGGCGTGAACTGGATCCGCCGCATCGGCACCACGGCCGACTACGCGCGGCAGGATCACCAACCCGTACTCGACCGGCAGCTCGTGGCCGGCGTCCGCATCTGGTTCTGAAGGGGATTGCCCATGAAAAAGCACGCTGCACACCTCATCACGGTCGCCGTCACGCTGGGCGTATTGGTCGTCGGCGCCGCTGCGTTCGCCTGGTCCGGCCTTTACAACATCGGCGCGGACGATCACCACACCAGACCGGTGTTCGCGGTCCTGCAAACCTTGCGCGACCGTTCGATCCACCTGCGCTCGGAGGATCTGACCGTGCCGAATCTCGACGATCCGCAGTTGATCCTGAAAGGCGCCGGCCAGTACGCGGCGATGTGCACCGGCTGCCACCTTTCGCCGGGCGTCGACGACACCGAGCTGCGGGCCGGCATGTACCCGCAGCCGCCCAATCTCTCCAGGGTGCACGTCGATCCGAAGGAGGCGTTCTGGGTCATCAAGCACGGCATCAAGATGAGCGCGATGCCCGCCTGGGGTATGGCCGGCCACGACGATTCCACCATCTGGAGCATGGTGGCCTTCCTCCAGAAGCTGCCCGGCATGTCGCCTGCCGAATACAAGGCCATCGTGGCGAAGGCGCCGCCTGACGAGGACATGGACGATGACCACGGCGCCACGCATGCGCACGATGCGACGCACATGCGGGGGATGGACATGTCCGGCCATCATCCCGAGCCAGCCACTGCTGGCGATGCCGGACATTCGCAACATGAGCCTTGAGCCGATCCTGCAGAGCACGCTGACCTGTCCGCATTGCGGTCATCGGTCGGTTGAAACGATGCCGACCGATGCCTGCATCTACTTCCACGAGTGCGCCGGCTGCGGCGTACTGCTGCGGCCCAGGGCGGGCGACTGCTGCGTGTTCTGCTCCCAAGGCAGCGTGCCGTGCCCGCCTGTGCAGTTGCAGAAGTCCTGCTGCGGTTAGCGCGCGGACAGCTCGGCGCCAGAGCTGCGGCAAGTGTCACTTCGATGGTGGCATGGACGAGTTCCTCGCGGATCGCCAGTAGCCGGGTGATGCTGCAGGTGCTGGAAGGGCATCGGCGCGAACATGTCGCGCCGGTGCCCCGGCGTCAGTCGACCATGTTGTGACTCTCGGTCGTGCCGAGCAGCTCGGTCTGCCGCGGCCCGCGCCGCACGCGATGCAGCAGCGGATGCGTGAACACCGCGGCCAGGATCACCGCCACGCCGGCGTAGAACCAGCCGTCCAGCTGGCGCTGCTCGCCGAGCAGCAGCATCGCCAGCACGATCGCGTAGACCGGTTCCAGGTTGGTCACCATCTGGGTACCGAACGCGCTCATGTGGCGCAGCGCCACCAGTGCCAGTGTGAACGGCAACAAGGTGCAGCCGAAGGCCAGTGCCAGCAGCAGCACGCTGTCGTGCGCGTCCGGCGGCAAGAAGGCCGACCCCGTATGCGGCAGCAGCGGCGCCAGCAAGGTGAGGAAGATGGTGCCGGTGCCCAGCTCGATGCAGGTGACGGTGAGCGGGTCGCCGTGTTCCACCAGGCGCTTGTTGAGCGAGCCGAACAGCGCCACGAACAGCGCGGACAGCACGCCCACCGCGATGCCGAGGCGCATGTCCGTCGGCACGCCGCCCACCACCATCGCCACGCCCGGCACCACCGCCACGCCGATCAGCAGCTCGCGCGGGTCGAAGCGGCGCTTCGCGATCCACGGCTCGACGAAGGCCAGGAACACCGGCCCCAGCGCGATGCAGGTCGCGCCCACCGATGCGTTGGCGAGCTTGATCGCGGCGTAGAACGTGAGCCAGTGCAGCGACACCAGCACGCCGATGCCGGCGTAGGCCCAGCGCAGCCGTGCCGGCATCGCGTGCAGCCCGCGCCATACCCGCGGCATCAGCAGCAGCGCCAGCGTCACCAGCAGCATGCGCCACCACACCAGCGGCAGCGCGGGCAGGGAGATCAGCTTGCCGAGGATCGCGGTGAAGCCCCACAGCAGGACGCAGAAGTGGATCTGCAGGCGGGCGCGGTGGGTGGCTTGCATGGGGCGGCGCCGAAGGGGGACGCAGCATTCTACGTCGTGCCCGTGAAGAGTGCGGCCAGGGATGGCCACCCATTTGACTTGCGCGATCAGGACGATCGCAAAAAACTCAGCGCCGGGCCGGCGCGCGCATCTGCTGCAGCACCGTGGTGCAGGTGTTGGCATCGCCGGTGTCGTGGCTGGGCGCGACCAGCGCCAGCAGCGCAGCCGCGGGTGCGGCGACCACGCCCAGCGCAACTGCACCGCTGGCACGCAGCAGCAGCGGGCCCTTCTGCACGCCGACGTCGGGGTTCTTCAACGTGCCCCTGACGTACAGTGGTGAGCGCAGCGAGAAGATGCGCAGGCCCTTGGTATGCGGGGTCACGTCCAGATCCAGCTTTTCGTCGGCGAAATTCACCGTGCCATCGACATCGATCAATGCGTCCTGGGTGTCGAACACGAACAGCCGGGTACGGAACAAGCCCTCCTGGGCGGCAAGGTCGGCGGCGGCGCAGTTGATCTTCACCGTGCGGTCCCCGAACAGCTTGCCCAGCACGATGTTGCCCACGTTGAGGCCGGCGGTCTCCAGCAGGTTGCGGCTGATCGCGCCGTCGTTCATCAGCAGTTTCAGCTCGCCGCTGCTGCTGCCGAGCAGGGCGGCGACGGAGTTGCCGCGCGCGTCCAGCACCGCGTCGCCGTTGATCTCGCCGAGGCTGGTGTGCATCGGCGCGAAGTCCGGGAACAGCTGCTTGAGTTTCAGGTGGCGCATGCGCAGCTGCAGCGTCCCGTGCATCGGCACGGACTTGCCGTCGAGGTGCAAGGCACCGTCCACATGGCCGCCGGCGATGTCGAAGCGCAGCGGGTCCAGCGCCAGCGTGCCGTCGTTCATCGCCAGGTGGGTGGACAGCGCTTCGAGCGGCAGCGACGGGCCGTGCTCGATGCGCGCGGCGGCGAACGTCACGTCGGCATCCATCGCCTGCCAGCGGTCGGTGCGGAAGGCCTGCGTGGGCAGCACGCGATTCGCGGCGGCGGGTGCCGGCGTGGTGGTGCTGGAACCGCCGCCGCCGATCAACGGCGCGAGGTCGGCAAAGCGCAACCGGGTGGCCTGCAGCTTGCCGCTGAGTTTCGGACGCGCGCCGCCGGTGACGTAGTCGAGGTCGCCGGCGAGGTCGCTGCCGCCCACGCGGCCACGGAAATCGTGGTAGCCGAAACGGCTGCCGTGGCGGCCCAGCGTGGCGGTGAGCCGGCCGCGGGTGGCGTAGGGCGGGGTGTCGGGCAGCGCCACGCCGAGGATGGGGTAAAGCTTCGCCATGCTGGAACCGGCCAGCCACAGGCGCAGGTCCAGCGCGCCCAGCTGCAGCGGGTCGGTCAGCGTGCCGACCAGGCCGATGTGGGTGTCGCCGATGCGCAGCCGCGCCTGCACCGGGAACGGCTGGTCGGCCTGCTGCAGGGCCAGCACGGCGCCGGTCTTGCCGCTGCCTTCCAGCGGCGCGCCCTGGAAGCTGCCGTGCGCGGTCCAGGCGAACTGGTAGGCGGCCTGTCGCGCGGCTGCGCCGCCGGGCTCGTTGCCCGCCGTGTCGCCGCCCAGCGACTTGCCCGCGCCGCGGCCGGCGCTGCGTTCGGCCTGCGTGCGCGCATCGGCGCTGGCCTGCGCCACGATCTGGTCATAGGGAATCGCCTGCTTCAGCGGCTCGACGCGGGCGTCGATTTGCACGCGGCCGGAGGCATCGTCCAGCGTGATCCCGCCGGCGTCGAAGCCGATCGCGCCGAGATCCACCGTCCACGCGGAAGGCGTGTCGTCCTGCGGCAGCGCGAACGTCCAGTTGGCGCGGCCCTGCGCATCGCGCTCCAGGTCCACGCGCGGATTCACCAGCTGCAGCACGGGAATGCGCACGCGATGCCGGAGCAGATCCAGCGGCGCCAGGCGGAAGCGCAGCGCATCCAGATGCGCGAATTGCGGCTGCTTCGCCCATGCGGGGTTCGCGACCGCAATGTCCTGCGCCACGACCTGCGGCCACGGCACCCAGGCGGCCAGGCCGTGCGATTGCGGGTCGCGCTGCCATGTCACGGCGAGGTTGCCGTTGATCGCGAACGGTCGGCCGATCGCCGCGCTGGCATGCGCATCGATGGTCGGTTTCAGCTTGTTCCAGTCGTACAGGGACAGTGTCACCACCAGCGCCGTGACCAGCACGATGACCAGCGTCACCGGTACGCCGATGATCCATGCCAGCAGCTTGTGCCTGCGCCTCATGCCCGTCTCCCGCGGCCAACGTGCGGCCGATGATGGCGATGCATCCGGGAATAACCGATGGCATGGCAAGGTTTCGTGGTGACGACGCGGTTTCGCTTACCGCGCGTTCATCGGGCGATCAATCCGTCTCTTCGTCTTCCATTGCCTGCCAGTAGCCGGTGGCCTTGATCCAGTCCTTCGGCACGCCGCGTTGGTCCAGCCATTGGCGCATGGCGCGGGCGCGACGCGATTCGGCGGCGATCCAGTAGAACGTGTCGCCCGCGATGGCGGGCAGTTCGTGCAGTGCACGTTCCAGCAGTTCGCCGTGTTCGGCGCCGTCGCGTGCGAGCCAGCGGATTTCGACTTCGCCGCGTGAGGACAACGCCTGGCGGTCGGCGGCTTCGGGAGTCTCGACCAACGCGGTGGCGCGCGCGCCGGCGGGCAGCTCCTCCAGCCAGCGGCCGATCGCGGGCAGGGCGGTCTCGTCGCCCATCAGCACGTAGCGATCGAAGTCGCCAGCGATCACGTGGGAGCCGCGCGGGCCGCCGGCACCGAGGCGTTGGCCCGGTGCGGCCTGCATGGCCCAGTTCGACGCGGGGCCGTCGCCGTGCAGCACGAAGTCGATCACCAACTCGCCGCGCGCAGCGTCGTGGCGGCGCGGGGTGTAGTCGCGCATCGACGAAGGCTCGCGGCCGGCGGGAAACTCCGCACCGTTCGGGCCGAGCGCGGGCAGCACCAGCTCGCCGTCGCGGTTGGGGAAGAACAGCTTCACATGGTCGTCCGGCGCGGCGCTGTGGAAGCCGCGCAGCTCGGGGCCGCCGAACGTCACCCGCCGCATGTGCGGGGAGAGCGGCTCGACGCGCAGCACGGCTAGCCTGCGCAGCACGACGTCGTGGCGCAGGCGCCGGTGGATGTGGGGTGCCATCACGGGATACCTCGTGGTGAGCGGGCGCGTGGCGACGGCTGGCGCGTGAGGGAGCGCCGCCGTGGGGGAGTGCCGCCGTGGGGCGCGGCGGCACGGCGTGGTTCAGTCCTGAGGACGGCCGGTGGCGATCTCGCTGGCGGCGCGTTCAAGGACCGCGGCCACGCGTTCGGCTTCGGCCTTGTCCCAGCTCGTGCGCATCAGCAGGGCGTGCTTCAGCGCATGCATGGCCTTGCGTACGCGCATCGGCGCGGCCATCTTCGCCGCCAGCTTCGCGCTGTGCTCGGTGCGCGCGGTCGCGGCGTCCACCGCGGCGCGGTTTTCGTGAAGGAAGGCGCGGCCCTCGGCGGTGATCGCGTACAGCTTGCGGTTGCCCGCTTCGCTCTCCACCTGCGCGTAGCCCATGTCTTCGAGCATGGACAAGGTGGGGTAGATCGCGCCGGGGCTGGGCGTGTACTGGCCGTGGAACATCTCCTCGATCATGCGGATCAGCTCGTAGCCGTGACGCGGCTGCTGCTCGATCAACGCCAGCAGCAGCAACTTGAGGTCGCCGTGGCCGAACATGCGGCCGCCGCCGTGTCGACCGCCGCCGCGCAGCCCGCCCCAGCCGCTGAAGTCGGCGCCGCCGCGCGGCTCGTCGAACGGCCCGTGGCGGCCGGCATGGCAGCCGTGCTCGCCGCCCTCCATGTCGAAAGCGTGGAAGCCGTGGTGATGGTGGTGCCTGAAATGATGGAACAGCGAATGCATGCGCACGACTAACTCCGATATATCGTAGGTGTATTCACGATATATCGTAGATATATCTTTTGCAAGAGCATGCAACGCGCCGCTCGTGCAGGAGCGCACCCTGTGCGCGACGGGTGGGACGGAAGGAGTGAGTTAAGAGGAGTGAGAAGCGAGAGAGGAGCGGGATGGAGCGCGGCCTTGGCTTTCCCTATCTACGCGGTTCTCTTCACTCACTCCTCGCCCTTCGCGCACGGGGTGCGCTCCTACGCAGGCTTCAGCCTCGGCGGCGGATGCGCCAGACCCAGGCCGGCGGCAGGTTGAGCCAGGCGCCGCCGATGCGTTCGGCCACGAGGCCCAGCCGCTGCCGCAACGCGCGCGGCACCGGACAGCGCAGGCCGTAGGTGAACTGGTAGAGCGCGCCGTCGGGTTGCAGTTGGCGCTCGAACACACCCTCGACGATGGCGGCGACCTTGTCGGCCGGGATCGACAGCAGCGGCAGGCCGCTGATCACCGCGCTGGCGCGCTCGTCACCGAACAGCGACGATGCGTGGCCCAGCCCGGCGGCATCCATGCGCAGCACGCGCGCGTGCGGATAGCGCTGCGCCAGTGCGCCGGCCAGCACGGCGTCGGTCTCCACCAGCACCAGCCGGTGTCCGGGCAGGCCGCGTTCCAGCAGGGCCCGGGTGAACACGCCGGTACCGGGCCCGAGCTCGATCACCGGGCCGTGTGCCTGGTCGACGTGGGCGGTCATCAGCCGCGCCAGCGCAGGGCCGGACGGCGCCAGCGCACCGACGCTGCGTGGATCACGCAACCAGGCGCGCAGCAGATGCAGGTTGTCGTTCAGGGGCATCGATGGCGGGCCGCTCGGCGCATGGCGGTCACCATAACCGGAACGGCCAAACCGGATGTTCGGATACGGTTATGCCGCCGTGTCCGTCGTCACGCTCGCGGTGTCACCGGCTTGCCGCCGCCACGCGCCGGAATTTTCGCGGGAATGGCTCGGCGGGGCCGATGTTCGCGACGGCACGCCATGTCACAGCGACTTCCCGTCCACCCGCACCGGCGCGTGGATATCGCAGATGCCCAGCTTGCCCACCGGCGTTGGATAGAACGCGTTGTGGCCATGGCGGGCGGCGTCGATCAGCGCGCTGAAGGTGGGGCTGCCGGTGTGCAGCACCTGGATGTTTTCGCGCTGCGCGGGCGGCAGGTCGGCGGCGAGCTTCACCGACAGGATAGCCGTGCGTTCGCCGGCCTTTTCGTAGAAGCCCATCGGCCCGGTACCGCGAGGCAGCGCCGACAGGTACTGCATGCCTTGCAGTACGCGGCCAGCCACGGCCAGGTTGTGGTCCAGCCGGCGCGGCGCCTGTCCGATCACGGCGTACAACGCGCTGCCGTTGCCGCTGTCGGGAGCCACGTCGCGCGCCACGCCGACCATGCCGTAGCACTGCACCAGCCACTCCTTGCCGCTGGCCGGATCGCGCGCCACCGGGAAGCCCCCGGAGAAGCCGACCTGCGGCGCGTAGACGTCGCCGTCGGGCAGCGGCGTCCACGGCTGCTTGGCATCGATCGGACGGGTGAATTCCGGCGGCAAAGTGGCCTTGGCCTTTCCCAGCGGATGCATCTTCGCCTTGTCGCCGCCGTCGTCGCCGTTCGGGTCGTCCCATTGGGTGACGAAGTTGTCCTGCACGCGCACGATGGCGAGGCCGTCGAAGTAGCCCTGGCGCACCAGGGTGCGGATGTTCGCCGCGTGCAGCGGGGTGAAGTCCGGCGCCAGCTCGATCACCACGCGGCCGGCGGGCAGCTGCATGTAGAGCAGGTTGGCCGGGTCGGGCGTGCGCCATTCGGAAGGCTTCGAGGCCGCCAGGATGTCCTTCGCGCTGGGCGTGGGCTTGTCCTGCGCGGCGAAGGTCGGCATAGCCGCGAAGGCGAGCGCCAGTGCGACGGCGGCGGCAAGGTGATGGCGCATGCTGGTCTCCCCGGATGGCTGGTGTCGCGGCACGGTAGCAGGAGCCGGCTCGCGTGTGCGCTATTTGCGGAAGCGCACGAAGGCGCGCTTGGCCAGGTACAGCAGGTGGCCGGTGAGGCCGGCATCCTGGGCCTGGCGCAGCGCGGTGTTCTCGGCGTAGAGCAGGCGGATGTGCGCGTCGCGCTGCTCGATCAGCTGCCGGATCTCGGCCACGTCGCCGCGCGACAGCGTGCTGCCTTCGTCCAGGTGCGGCGGCAACTGGCGGCTCACGTAGTAGGTGGTGTGCCGCGGCGCCGTTTCCGCGACGGGGCGATCCTTGGTGTAGAAGTACAGCGCGATGGAGCGGCGCGTGAGTGCGGCATGTTCCGGTGGCAGCTCGATCCGGTTGAACGCGTGCCAGGAGCGCTCGGAGGTCTCGAAGATCACGCAGCGGTTGAACGCCGGCGCCACCGAACGCGCGGGGCGCGCATCGGCGTGCGGGTCGCGGAACAGTTCCAGGCAGCCGCCCCACGACTCCTCCCACTGCGGGTTGAGGTAGACGATGAGGTTGAGCCGCCGGTGCCAGCGTTCGCTGGGGTGGTAGTTGAAATCCACGTGCGGGTCCAGGCTCATCCCGTCGCGGTTCTCGTGGGTACCGCCGCCGAGATACCACGGGTCGTAGATCAGCCCTTCGATGCCGGTGAGCTTGCCCACGGCTTCGAGGAATTCGGGGCTCTGGATCGCGTCGTCGAGCCGCTGCCAGACCGGGCCCAGCTGGCGGATCTTCGCCAGCGTGGACTTGCCGCCGGGCTTGCCGTCGTCGCCCACCGCGTTGCCGCGCTCGAAGGCGGGAAAGTCATCCAGCAGCGCCGCGGCGAAATCCGGCGCGAGGAAATCGTCGATCACCACGTGGGGGAATGGCGCCGCCGCGACGAATTCGTTACGGCTGGCCTCGGCGCATTCCAGCACGCGTGGATGGATGATCGACAGTTCCGTTGAGCCCTGCATGCGTCTTCCCGGCGGCCAATGACCCGCCATTCTACTTGGCTTGCGACCACGCTTCGTGGCGCGCGCTCACTTCCCGTCGAGCGTGGGCTTGCCGGCGCGCCGGCGCTTCCACGCATAGCCGATCCCCAGCAGCACGAACCACACCGGGCTGGCCAGCAGGGCGGCGCGGGTGTCGGACTGCAGGCACAGCAGCACCAGCACGAACGCGAAGAACGCCAGGCAGACCCAGCACATGAACACGCCGCCCGGCATCTTGTACGCCGAGTCCGCGTGCTGCTGCGGGCGTTTGCGACGGTAGGCCATGTACGCGCACAGGATCAGCGACCACACGAACATGAACAGCACGGCGGACAGCGTGGTGACCAGGGTGAACGCGGTCATCAGGTTGGGCACCAGGTAGATCAGCGCCGCGCCCAGCAGCAGGCAGAAGCAGGAGAACAGCAGGCCCAGCGAGGGCACCGCCGCCTTGGACAGGCGCGCGAACGCCTTCGGCGCGTGGTTCTCGCCGGCCAGGCCGTACAGCATGCGGCTGGTGGAGAAGATGCCGCTGTTGGCCGAAGACGTGGCCGAGGTCAGCACCACGAAATTGATCAGGCTGGCCGCGGCGGGGATGCCGGCGAGCACGAACAGCTCCACGAACGGGCTCTTGTCCGCCTCGACCAGTCGCCACGGTGTCACCGCCATGATCGCCGCCAGCGCCAGCACGTAGAAAATGATGATGCGCACCGGGATCGAGTTGATCGCCTTCGGCAGGTTGCGCCGCGGGTCGGTCGTTTCGGCCGCGGTGGTGCCGACCAGCTCGATGCCGACGAAGGCGAACACCGCGATCTGGAAGCCGGCGAAGAAACCGCTCAACCCGTGCGGGAAGAAGCCGCCGTCGTTCCACAGGTTGGCCAGCGAAGCCTTGTTCCCCGCCGGCGAGTGAAAGCCCCACGCCACCAGCGCGAAGCCGACCACGACCAGCGCGATGATCGCCACGATCTTGATCAGCGCGAACCAGAACTCCAGCTCGCCGAACATCCGCACCGTCGCCAGGTTCAGGCTGAGCAGCAGCAGCACGCACAGCAGCGCCGGTATCCACGGTGCGAGGTGCGGCAGCCAGAACTGCACGTAGGCGGCGATCGCGATCACCTCGGCGATCGCGGTGACGATCCAGCAGAACCAGTACGTCCAGCCGCAGAAGAAGCCGGCCCACGGCCCCAGCAGGTCGGTGGAGAAGTCGATGAACGACTTGTATTCCAGGTTCGACAGCAGCAGCTCGCCCATCGCGCGCATCACGAAGAACAGCATCACGCCGATGATGAGGTACACCAAGAGGATCGACGGCCCGGCCAGGCTGATCGTCTTGCCCGAGCCCATGAACAGGCCGGTGCCGATGGCGCCGCCCAGCGCGATCAATTGCAAGTGGCGGTTGGAGAGGCTGCGCCTCAGGTGATCCGGTTGCTCCGAGGAGACGGTCATGCGGGCGCCGAGGTCGTGGACGGGCCGCCACGATAGAAGAAACACCCGACTCTTGGGAAGGACACAAAGTCACGTACGGCCGCGGATTGGCGTCTGCCGTTTCCACGCGTCCGCCCCGCTGTCCCAGCCGTCGCCGACTCACGCCAACGTCCGTGCGGATCGTCGACGCCATGCACCCGTGTCACGGGTTCGGCCCGGCCAGGGGCTACTGATGCGGCACCTTGTACAGCTTCGACACGTCGTAGCCGAGCGCCTTGACCCGCCCAACCAGTGACGCGTAGTCGGCCGGCGACACACTCGGCGTGCGCGCGAACACCCATGTGTAATCGCGCTTGTCGCGGGCCACGATCATTTCGCTGTAATCCGGTTTCAGCCAGGCCACGATGTATTGCGCCTTGAAGCCCCAGAACAGTTTCACGCCCCACACGGCGTTGCCGCTGCCGGCATGCACGTAGCCGGTCGATTGGATGTGCTTGACCGGGCCGTCGATGGCGCCGTTGTTGAAGCGGAAGGTGGTGCGGACGTTCCCGTCCGGTTGCAGCGTGTACGTCTCCACCGCGTTGAACGCATGCTTCTCGAACACGGTGGGAATGGTGGCGATCAAATACCACGGGCCCATGAAGCGCGGCAGATCCACCTTCGTCACCGGCTTGATCGGCGGCAGCTCGCCGGCGCAGGCCGCACCGGCGCCGAGCAGCAACGCCGCGATCAACGCATATCGCATGCAGGTGCGCGCCGCGGAAACTTCCGGGCGGTTGCGGTCGGCGGGAATCACGGGCGCGCGAAGCGGTAGTGCGCCACCATCCACTCCTGGCCATCGGCGTAGCCGAACAATTCGGCGCAGGACATCCAGAACATGCGCCAGCGCTGGAACCACAGCGCGGCGTGTTCGCCGTAAGCTTCCTTGAGCACCGCCATCACGGCGTCGCGCTGGCCGTCCTGTCGCTGCAGCCAGTGGTTCGCGCTCTTTTGGTAATGCGTGCCGTCGATCAGCCAGCGCTGCTCGATCTGCAGTGCCTGCTGGAAGTGCAGCAAGGTGTCCGCCGCCGGCATCAGGCCGCCGGTGAAGAAGTGGCGGCCCATCCAGTTGTCCGCGCCCGCGGTCTCGAACGGATACGCCAGGGTGCGGTGCGCGAAGATGTGCACGAACAGCTTGCCTTCGGGCGCCAGCCAGCCGGCGATGCGCTGCATCAGCACCTGGTAGTTGCGCATGTGCTCGAACATCTCGATCGACACGCAGCGGTCGAACTGGCTCGCCGCCATCGCCAGCGTGTTCACGTCCTGGGTCATCACCGACACGTTGCCCAGGCCGCGCAACCGGCATTGCGCCTCGATGTGGCGGCGCTGGCCGTGTGAGTTGGAGACCGCGGTGATGCGCGCGTTCGGATAGCGCGAGGCCATCCAGAGCGTGAGTGAACCCCAGCCACAGCCGAGTTCGAGGATGCGCTGGCCGTCGGCCAGCTCCGCGCGCTCGCCGTACAGCGCCAGCATCGCGTCTTCCGCCTCGGCCAGCGTCTCGTCGCCGCGCGGGTAGTAGCAGCCCGAATACTTCAGGCGCGGACCGAGGCAATGTTCGAAGAACGCCGGTGGCAGTTCGTAGTGCTGCGCATTCGCGGCCGCCGTCTCGATCGCCACCGGGCTGTGCCGAAGCAGGTCGATCAGCCGCGACTGGCGCGCGGCCTGCGCGGCGAGACCGCCGGCCTGTTCCGCGCGCAGGCGCGCGGCGCACATCCGGCGGATGCCGAGGCGCAGCAACGCATCGGGCAACAGGCCGCGCTCGGCCAGGCCGAGCACGCCGGGTGCGGCGCGGCCCGCGGAAAGTTCGACGGTGTCCAGGGCAACGGTAGTCATTCTTCCATCCTCGGGTCGCGGGAACGCTTGGGAAACCACGGAAACAGCATTGGCGTGCTGCGCTGGTAGGCGCGGTAATCCTCGCCGCGCGTGCGCAGCGCTTGTGCCTCGGTGAACGGAATGCCGCTGATGTAGCGCAGGAACAGGTACATCAGCAGCGGTCCGCTCCACGCCAGCCACGCCAACGGTGAACCGGCCGCGAGCGCCACGTAGGCGAACCAGTGCAGCCATTCGAAGAAGTAGTTGGGGTGGCGCGAACAGCGCCACAGCCCGGCGCGGCAGCTGCGGCCGCGATGCCGCGGATCGGCGCGGAACCGCGCGAGCTGCGCGTCGGCGATCGCCTCGCCGAGCACCCCGAGCAGCCAGGTCGCGGCGCCCAGGGCCAGCCACGCGGGCGCGGTCCTCGCGTTGGCCGCCACCACCACGAACGGCAGCGCGAACAGCGGAACCAGCAGCGCCTGGAACTGGAAGAACGCGAACAGCTTGCGCTGGTCGCCCTGCCAGCGCTCGCGCAAGGCGCGATAACGGCCGTCCTCCGCCTCGTGCCGCACGCGGCGCCACAAATGCCACGCCAGCCGCCAGCCCCACAGTCCGCCCAGCAGCGCGAGCGATACGCGCGGCGCCGGCGCCCCGGAGCCAAGCAAGGCCAGCAGCACCGCCGCGCCGCCCAGCCCGGCGGCCCACAGCACGTCGACGATGCCCGTGTTGGCGCGTCGTCGCTGCCAGCGCCAGCCCAGTGCCATCACCGTTGCCGCCAGCACCCATACCAGCAGCAAGGCCAGCCACGCGTTCATGGCGTGCTCCGTACGGAGTCGGCTTGCAACCAGCGCCGCGCCAAGCTGGTGAGCAGGGGCAGCGCGATGGCCCAGCCCGCCGCCAAGGCCAGCAGCGTCGGCCATGCCGGCGTGGGCAGCAGCACCGCGTGCCAGCCGCGCGCGGCACCGAGGTAGGCCAGCGGGCCGCCGATCGCACCGAACAGCGCGGCCAGCACGGGCCGTGCGTGCAGGTAGGCGAACAAGGGCACGATGGTCAGCGCAAAGGCCACCCACAAGGCCATCAGCCAGGCCGGCGCCTCGGCCAGCGGCCACGGCGACGCGTAGCCCACCAGTCCGGCGCGCACCCACACGCCTTCCAGGACCAGGCCCAGCAGCAAGGCCATGGCGACCAGCCGCAGTTCCACGCCGCGATGCGCCGATGCCGCCAAGCGCCAGGCGGCGAAGGCCAGCGTGCCGACCACGCCCGGCCACCAGTGCCCGTGGCCCGCGCCGATCACGGCGGCGAACCACACCGCTTCGTAGGCGATCAGGGTGAGCCAGAAATTCATGCCGCGCCGCGCTCGGTCGCGGTACTGCTGCGCTGCCAGCGTGGGCGCGCCATCAGCAGGTGCGACACGCCGATCGAGCGTTCGCGGAAGCCGCCCTCGCAGTACGCGAGGTAGAACTCCCACATGCGGATGAAGCGCTCGTCGAAACCTTGCGCGCGCACCTCCGGCAGCCGCGCCATGAAGCGTTCGCGCCAGGCGTGCAGCGTGCGCGCGTAGGAGTCGCCGAAATCCTCCTGCGCGATCAGGCCGAGGTCGCTGCTGCGGGCCTTGGCCGCCAGCAGCGCGCCGAGCGAGGGAATGAAGCTGCCGGGAAACACGTGGCGCTTGATGAAGTCCACCGACTTGAGCGCCTGCGCGTAGCGGTGGTCCTCGATGGTGATCGCCTGCAGCAGGGCCAGGCCGTCGGGCTTGAGCAGGCGGCCGAGCTGGTGGAAATACGCGTCCAGGAATTCGGCGCCGATCGCCTCGACCATCTCGATCGATACCAGCTTGTCGAACTGGCCGTCCAGGTCGCGGTAGTCCTGCAGCAGCACGTGGACGCGCTCGCCCAGGCCCGCGGCGGCCACGCGCTCGCGCGCCAGCGCGTGCTGCTCCCGCGAGATCGTGGTGGTGGTGACGTGGCAGCCGTAGTGCCGCGCCGCATGCAGCGCGAAGCCGCCCCAGCCGGTGCCGATCTCCACCACGCGATCGCCCGGCTTGAGCGCGAGCTTGCGGCAGATCAGGTCGAGCTTGCGGGTGGAGGCGGCCTCCAGCGTGTCGTCCGCGCCGCACCAGTACGCCGAGGAGTACATCAGGTCGCCCGACAGGAACAGCCGGAAGAAATCGTTGCCGAGGTCGTAGTGCGCGGCGATGTTGCGCCGGCTGCCGTGGCGGGTATTGCGCCGGCAGGCATGCACCGCGCGCATCGCCATGCCGCCGAGCCGCGCCAGGCCGGTTTCCATGCCGTCGAGCAGGTCGCGGTTGCGCAGCAGCAGGCGGATCAGGCCGACCAGGTCGTTGCAGTGCCACTGGCCGTCCATCCAGGACTCGCCGGCGCCCACGCTGCCGTTGGCGGCGACGGCGCGATAGAAGGCCGGGTCGAGCACCTCGATCTCCACGGCCAGATCCGTCGCTTCCCCGGCCGGTGTGCCGATCGCCACTGTGCCCAGCGCATCGCGCAAGGTCAGCCGGCCGTGGCCGAAGCCGGCCAGTTGCTGCAGCAGGCGCCCGCGCAGGAAGCGGTCGAGGCCGCCGATCGGCGTGTCGATGTCGCGTTGGACGATGGCGTTCATGGCAGGCCTCAGGAAAGTTGCGGGTGGTCGTGGAAGGGATTGCGTTTCAGCCACAGGCGCAGCGCGTTCCAGTAGATCGCGCCCACCACCTGCGTCGTCATCAGCGGATAGCGCCACAGCACGCGCGCCAACGAAGCACCGGTGAGCGGCAGGCGTTCCAGCCGCAGGTGCGCGTCGAATTCGCGCTCGCCGTCGCGCAGCACGTTCATCTGCACCTGCAGTTCGTCGCCCGGCAGGCTGAAGCACCATTCGTACTGGCGCTCCATCGGCATGAACGGCGAGACGTGGAAGGTCTTCGGGAAGTCCCAGCGCAGCAGGCGCCCGTGGGCATGCGCGGTTTCGCACGGCAGCACGTAGGCATGGCGCTCGCGCCACGGCGTGTTGGTGATCTCGGCGACGATGCAGTCCAGCGTTTCGCCATCGCCGGCATAGCAGTAGTAGAAGCTCACCGGGTTGAAGACACTGCCGCCATAGCGCAGATGGGTGAGCAGGCGGATCGGGCCACCGGGGCGGCGTCCGATGGCCTGCTCCACGCGTTGGCGCACCGCCTCGGCCAGCGGCAGCTCGGCGGGCCCGAGGTAGTCGCCGCGGCGGAACTCGGCGAGGTTGCGGCGCCCGTTCGACCACAGCCAGCGGCCCGCGAACACGCGGTCCAGCTCGTCCAGGTCCAGGTAAAGCTGCGCCATGCGGTAGGAGAAGGCGTGCGGATGCGGCGCCCGGCGGCGATGCCACACCGCGCCTTCGTACACCGCGCTGCGCAGCGACTCGGTCATGCGGCCGCTCCGGCGGCGCGCCGCAAGGCGGTGGACTTGTATGCCGGCCAGCGCACGTCGAACGCGGCCGCCACCTCCACCGCGCTGCGCATGCCGTCCTCGTGGAAGCCCCAGCCCCAGTAGGCGCCGGCGAACCAGGTGCGGTTGACGCCCTGGATCTCGTGCTTGCGCCGCTGCGCGGCCACCGAGGCCTGCGTGTACACGGGATGGCGGTAGTGCATGCGCCGCAACACCTTGGCCGGGGCTATCGCCTCGCTGCGGTTGAGCGTGACCACGAACGGCGCGGGCGCGTCGAGGCCTTGCAGCAGGTTCATGCAATAACTCACCGTGCACGGCGCGCCGGCTTCGCGCGGCAGGTAGGCGTTCCACGCGGCCCACGCCTTGCGCCGGCGCGGCAGCAGCGTGGCGTCGGTGTGCAGCACGACGTCGTTGGACTGGTAGGGGATCGCGCCGAGGATCGCGTGTTCGCGTTCGCCGGCGTCCGCCAGCAGGGCCAGGGCCTGGTCGCTGTGGCAGGCCAGCACGACCTGGTCGTAGCGCTCGCTGCCGGTGTCGCTCGTCACGATGGCGCCGAGCCCGTCGCGGCGGATCGCACGCACCGGGCTGTTCAGGCGTTCGTGCACATTCCAGCGGTGGCGCAACGCGTGCACGTAGCTGGCCGAACCGCCGCGCACCACGCGCCATTCGGGCCGGCCGGCCACCTGCAGCATCTGGTGGTTCGCCATGAACTGCACCAGGTAGCGCGCGGGGAACGCCAGGATCTGCGCGGGCGGCGCCGACCACAGCGCCGAAGCCATCGGCACCAGGTGTTCGTCGCGGAAGGCGGTGCCGTAGCGGTGTTCCGCCAGCCAGTCGCCCAGCGCGGGGCCGTTGCGCGGCCCGTCGAGCAGGGCCGGCGCCTCGCGGTAGAAGCGGAACAGGTCGCGCACCATGCCGAGGAAGCGCGGCGACAGCAGGTTGCGGCGCTGGCAGAACAAGCTGTCCAGCGAGGCGGCGTTGTATTCCAGTCCGCTGGCGGCGTTGTGCACCGAGAAGCTCATCGTGGTGGGCTGCGAGGCCACGCCCAGCTCGTCGAACAGCTGGGTCAGCAAGGGGTAATGCACCGGGTTGTGCACGATGAAGCCGGTGTCCACCGCGTACTGCCGGCCGGCGAGCTCGATCGCGTGCGTGTGCGTGTGGCCACCGAGGTAGTCGTTCGCCTCGTACAGCGTCACCTCGTGGCCGCGCGACAGCAGCCAGGCCGAGGCCAGCCCCGCGATGCCCGATCCGACCACGGCGATGCGCATGTCAGCGCTCCGCCTTGGCGAGCACCCAGGCGGGCACCGGTTTCAGGTCCTGCACCAGCCCCAGCAACGCCATCAGCCTGAGGCCGTACCAGGTCAGGTCGACCTCCCACCAGCGAAAACCCTGCCGTGCGCTGCCGGGAAAGAAGTGGTGGTTGTTGTGCCAGCCTTCGCCGAACGTGAGCAAGGCCAGCCAAACGTTGTTGCGGCTGTCATCGCGGGTGCCGTAGCGACGCGAGCCGTAGCGGTGCGCCAGCGAGTTGATCGTCACGGTGGCGTGGAACAGCACCACGGTGGAGACGAAGAAGCCCCACACCAGCATTTGCCCGCCGCCGGTGTGCAGCTGCGGCGCGGCATGATGCAGCAGCACGCCGAGTAGATACAGAGCCACCGCCAGCAGCACCGGCACGGCGATGTCGTAGCGGTCCAGCCAGCGCAGTTCGGGATATTTCGCCAGGTCCGGCACCCGTTCCAGCTCGGTGCGGAACGCGCGCGGCGTGAGGAACCAGCCCATGTGGCTCCACAGGAAGCCGTGCACGCCCGGGGAATGCGGATCGAGCACGGTGTCGGCGTGGCGATGATGGTTGCGGTGATGCGCCGCCCACCACAGCGGGCCGCGCTGCACGCAGGCGGCGCCGATCAGCGCGAACACGAACTGCACCGTGCGCGACGTGCGGAAGGTGCGGTGCGAGAAGTAGCGATGGTAGAAACCGGTCAGCGCGAACATGCGCACTGCGTACAGCGCGGCGGCCACGGCCAACGCAATGGGAGACACTCCCACCCAGATCACGCCGAGGCAAGCCAGGTGCAACGCAACGAACGGTGCGCCGCGGACCCAGTCGATACGGTCGGCACGGGACTCGTCGAGTGCCCCGTCGGGGGTGCTGTCGATCCAGTGGCGCACTTCGCGCAGCAGTCGCGGCCGGCGCGACTGCATGACGACGGTGTCGCCGGCCGCAGGATGGGCGGTCGGTGGGGACGAGGGATTCAGCGGGAGGCGCGAGCGTGTCATTAAGGTGCCTGTCGACGATTCAATGACAGGTACGAACGAAATGGCGCCTTGGATGCATACGATGGCACGGCTGGCCCCGGCGTGGCGGCCGAATCCATCCCGCGGTCGGCGGGTTCAGCCGGATCGCGGTGCATCCAGTGGGCAGCCTGCCGCGTACCTATCCTGTCTTCTTCGGCCAGGCGGGACTCATGGGCATTTCGGCAGGGGCACGTTCGCTACGACGTTGCGCGATGACGCTGTTGGCCTTGCTGCAGACCTTGCTGTTGAGCGGCTGCCAGGCGAGCCTGTTTCACGCCCTCAATGCCACGACCGGTGACAGCGGGCTCAGCGTGCAACCGGACATCGTGTTTGATCCCGAGCTCCATCTGGCATTGGACATCTATGCGCCGCGCGGCGCGCACGATCTGCCGGTCGTGGTGTTTTTTCATGGTGGCAGCTGGCAGGACGGCGAACGCCAGTGGTACCGCTGGATGGGCGAGGCGTTGGCGCGGCACGGGTTGGTGGTGGCGATTCCCGATTACCGCAAGTATCCGCAGGTGCGCATGGCGGGTTTCATGTCCGATGCGAGCCATGCCGTGGCGTGGGTGCATGCCCATGCCGCCGACCATGGCGGTGATCCGCGAGCGCTGTTCCTGATGGGGCATTCGGCGGGGGCGCATATCGCCGCGCTGCTCGCCACCGACGGGCACTGGTTGGAAAGTGTCGGCCTGCGTCCCGATCGGCTGGCCGGATTCATCGGGTTGGCTGGCCCGTATGATTTCCTGCCGCTGACCGAGCCAGCCTACGTCGGCATGTTCGGTGCTTCGCCACAAGCGCAGGCGCGCTCGCAACCCGTCAACTTTGTCGATGGCGACGAGCCGCCGATGCTGCTTTTGCAGGGGATGACGGACCGCTATGTGGCGCCGAAGAATGCGTGTGCGCTGGCGAGCCGAATGCGCGCGCACGGCGAACCGGTCGAGGTGCATCTTTATCCTGGCATGGGCCATGTCCGCTTGCTGTTGTCGTTTTCCCATCCGCTACGCAACAGTTCGACGGCCCTGGATGCCACTCTGCGCTTCATTCATGAACACGAAGCGGATCATCAAGCGGGTTCGGAGGTTTCCGGGAGCGTGGCGAAGGGAGCTGACGCCTGCGACCGGGTGGTATCCGCAAGGCCTTCGCAGTGAATTCGTGGAAACGCCCGGAAACCTGGTTCATGGGCTTTGCGTGCGTTTCGGTCTGGCCGCGCAAGGACACTTGCGGGTGCCCAACCCATCGGAGGTGTCGATATGAGCGTTGAGCTGCAAATGCTGGGCTGGTCGGTCGTGCTTGGTCTGGTGTATGTACTGGTGGCGGCGGCCTTCGGCACCTGGCAACGCGGCTTGCGGTGGAATGCGGGCAACCGCGACGGCGAGGCGGACCCGCTAGCCAAGTACGCCGCCCGCGCGGACCGCGCCAACCGCAATTTCCTCGAAACCTTTGCGTTCTTCGCCGCCGCCACCTTGGCGGTGGTGGCGATGCACAAAGCCGGCGCGCAAACCGCGACCGGTGCGCAGATCTATTTCTGGGCACGCGTGGCGTACCTGCCGGTCTATGTCCTCGGCATTCCCTATCTGCGTACGGCTATCTGGATCGCCAGCCTGTGGGGGATCCTGCAGATGCTGGAAGCGTTGCTGCGCTAGCTTGTCGGAGGACGGGATGGCGAGCCATGGACCGGGCTGCGCGATGTGCGGCCTGCGGCAGGAATGACCTGCGAACTTTTCCATGCTGCTGCTCGCGAAAAAGCGCGGCGGTGGCGTTGCGTCGTCGCCTACCGCCGCGAAACTTGTCCTGCTTTTTCGCAGACCGGCATCAGGCCACCCCCTGTTCACTGCCTCATGGCAATGCGGTAAGGCCGGCTTCGCTCCATGCAGGCGAAGCGCGGCGTTCCGGTCAATCCGGATCACGCATGCCCTGCATGCCTTGCATCGGCTTCGAGCTGAAGAACAGGTAGAAGTTGGAAGGCACCTCGATGGCCTGACCCTGCCTCTCGGCCTTGCGCAGTTTCGCCACCGAGGTGATGCCGAAGCCGCCACTCTGGTCTGGCCAATCGGCCGGGTCGGTGACCAGCACCGGCTCCACTTCCCACCAGATCGCCTTTTCCGTGTTTGCGAGCGCATTGGCGATCACGTGGCTGTGGTTCGGCGTGGGCAGGAACACATTCGTCGCCGGTGCCGGCAGCTTCCCGAGCGCGACCAGCACCTTGCCGAGGTCGACCGCGGAGGCGTGCATCGTGCAGGTCCCCGGCATCGAGCCCGGCCCGGGACAGTCGGTGAACACCAGCGGCTTGATCTTGTAGGCCTCCGGCACCGCTCCGAACAGCTGGATCAGCACCTTGCCGAGGGCGGGCCCGCACAGCGTGGCGGCCCTGACCCCGGTCGGGCACGGGATGGCGTCGTTGGGGTTCTGGTCCTTGTCCAGCGAGAACATCGGCACCAGCACGTAAAGAATGGCCGTTCTCTTCGCGTTTTCGCCGGTCGGATCGATCGTGGGCTGGGTGCCGGCCTGGCAGATCGGTGTCTGGAATTCGCCCGGGTCCGATTGCGCCAATACGCCGTTGTAGTCGAGATCATCGCCGGGCTGATCGACACAGGCAAAGTTCTGCTGGTAGGTGAACTTGACCAGCTTGCCGTGCGCAAACCCCTCGGTCTGGTTGGGTCGTAGCGATTGGGCGTTGGCGCCGCCGACGGCAAACAGCGCCGCAAGCAAGGCCGCCGGCAAGAGCTTCAGGAGTGAACGCTTCGTGGGTTTCATGGTGCCCTCCTACAGGGATCCATACCTCGCGTACGCCTCTCGCCCCGTATCGCCGATGCGGGAGTCTCGGGCGTACGCATCAGGTACGAAGGCCATCGGTCGGCGGATGCACGGAGGAACCCGCTTTTCCGCGACAGGGTTTGCCGCCCTGCCACGGCACGGGAGCCGTTGCGGCCGTCACCGGTCGCAGGAAGCAGGCAGGGTCGGCCCATTCCTTCCCGCCGAAGTACGGTTCTGATGGATCAGCCGATTGAGACGGTCGCGCAACTGGCGCACCACGGCGCTGCCACCCGTGCGCAGCGTCACGTGATCGTCGCCGGCCGCCGCACGATCGATGGCGTACAACATGCGTTCCAGCGGCAACCAGGTGCGCCACCACAGCCAGACGGTGCCGAGCACGGCCAGCAGGCCCAGGCAAGCCACGCCCGCCAGCAACGGTATCGCTTCGCGCGGAACCATGCGCTGCGCGCCACCGGTCGAGGGCAGCAGCAACCAGACGGCCCGGCCGTTGGAGACCGGTACGGCGAGCGCATCGGCCACCGCCGAACCTGCGCCGGGCAGCGACCGTGGGCCATCGCTGGCCGACAGCGCGACTCCACGCAAGCGGGTCAATTCCGTCGGCGATGGCGGCACCGCGCCGCTGTACACGAGTGGGATGGTCGGGTTGGACGCGCTCAGCAAGGCGAGATCCACGCCGCTCGTGTCGTGTACTTCATTCGCAAAAGCGGCTTCGACGCGCCGAGCAGTCACCACCAGGCCTTGCAGGCTGCGACCGCGCAACAACGGAGCTATCGCCACGCGCAGCAGGCGATCGTCATCCAGCCAGTATCCCTGCACCGGTTGGTCAGTGGCGATGGCTTTGCGTACCAGCGGATCGCTGGCGATGGTGGCGGGCGCGCGCGCAAGCAGGCCCGAAATGCCCGCCGGTTTGCCGGCAGGATCGAGCACCAAGGCCACGTCGTAGCCGTGGCGGCGTTCGTTCAGCTGGTCGATGATGGATGCGCTGTCGATGGCGCCGCCAAGCTGCGGGTTGGGGATCAGCGATTGCGCCATGTAATCGACGAAGGCGGAATCGTTGGCGAGGGCCTGCGCACGCAGGGCGAGGTTGTCCATGTCCATCCGCTCCAGTGTCGCCAGCAGCTTGCCGCCGGTGGCGACGTTGTGGCGGGCGTTGGCCAAGGCTTGCCGGCGGGACAGATGGATGGTGCCGACGGCCGCGGCCACGGTGCCGGCCAGCACCAGCAGCAAGCCCAGCGCGAGGGAACGATAGGCCGCGCTCACGGGCCAGGCTCCGGATTGATGTCCGCGACGATCGCTGGTTTGCTGATGATCACGCGTTCGTGCAGGTCGCCGAGTGGCGCGGTCACTGATCGCCTCAGCAATTCGCCCCGCGGGTTCCACACATACAGCGCCCCCGGACCCGGTGGCAGATGGCGCAGGCTGAAATGGCCATCGGCGCTTGCGGTAGTGCGGTAAGGGCTGGGCACCACCAGCAAGTCCAGTTCCATCGAACGGTGCACGTTGCAACTGATCAGCATCAGGCCGGCACGATCGAAGCTGTGCGTGGCGGTCTGGCCCGCAGTCTGAAAGCCGAGGTCGAAGGCGCCCCCGGGCGTCACCGAGAACACGTTGTGGCGGATCTGGTCCAGATTCACGAACTTGACCGTGCTGCCGAGCGGGATGGCCATGGCCTCCGGCTTGAAGTCGCGATTGACGGTATAGACCGTGTATGTCCCGGCGTGGACCCTGGAAGTGCCCGAGGCGGGTACGAAATAGACCAGGGTGTTGGCCATGTCGCCGGCCGATATGGGCTGCCCGGACTTGCCGATCAGTTCGATTCGTCCGCTCAGTTCGGCGGAGGTCGAGTCCGCTTCGGGTCGCGCAGCGACGCTGCGTTGCGAGGCATGCGCCACGCGGGCGATGCGCGGCAGCGGCGACACCGGGGCGACCGGCGCGGATGGCGTCGCCGGAGGGGTCGCGGTCGCCGGTGCGAGCGCGGCGACCTCCGGCGACGCCGACGGTGCAGCTGGCACCTGCGCCGATGCGGCTGGCGCCGCGGGTTCGCTCTGGGCAGGCGCAGGCGCCGTACCGGCAACGGATGCGGCGGACGAAGGCGCCACCGTCGGCGCCGAGGTGGAAGGTGTATTTGCCCTGGGTGCCGGATTGCACGCGCACAAGCCGAGTGCAGACAACAGAACAAGTCGTTTATCGAGCATGACAGCCCCCTGTGGCTGTTGTAAGCAAAGTGCTTGCGCCTTTGCGGGCGCAGCTTTTTCATGGAAAGCGACACCACGCGAACGCCGCGGTTGGCTCGCGACGTTCGCGTGAGAGATCACTTCCTCATGGCTTGGTGATGATCTGCCGGTTCATCGGCGCGAGTTTGGCCAGCAGCTTGTTCTGGGCGCGGAACGGGATGTCGTGCTTGCTCATCGCCTTCTGCAGGTCTTCGACCAGCGCATTGAAATCGGCGCGGTCGACGTTCATGCCACGATGCACCGAGGCCATGTCCTTGCCGGTGTAGCTGCACGGGCCATCCAGGATCACGCAGAACTGGTCCACCAGTTCGACCTTGATGTGCTCGCGGTCGGCGTTCTGGAAGAACGGGCGGGTGACCGGGTCGGCCATCAGGTTGTCCATGAAATCGTTCATCAGCGCGACCAGGCCGGGCTTGCCGCCGAATTGCTCGAATACCGGCTTGAGGGAAGGATCGCGCGGCGCGGTCGGGTAGGCATCGCCGCCGGCGTTGGAACCGGCCGGTTGCATGGCGGTTTGCGCCGAAACAGTGGTGCCGGCCATCAGGCCGGCGGCGAGGAGCAGGGCGCAGGGCAGGATCTTGTACATGGTCAATTCCTCGTGGCGTGATCGGGTCAGAAGCCCACCTGCACGGACGCGTACAGGCCGTGCTGGTTGTCCTTGATGACGACGTTGCCGAGGTTGGCGTAAGCCAGCGTCAGCGAGACGTGCTTGGTCGGCGCCCAGGCGACGAAGGCGTCGTACCAGTCGTCCTCCTTGGCGATGCCGAGGTTGTTCGGCTTCTGGCGGTATTCCGCGCCGATGGCCCAGTTGCGGCTGAGCAGGTAGGCGACCGAGCCTTCGAATTCGGCCTGGTAGCTGTCGTTCTTGTCGCCGCCGAAGCCGAGGATGCCGATCTGGTTGGCCTTGGTGAAGCGCACGGTGGCGTCCAGCAACAGGCTCTGCGACAGGAACAGCTTGGTCGCGCTGATGTAGTAGTCGGTGCTGTGGTCGCTCTTGGCGCCGATCGCGTGCAGGACCGCGCCCTGGTCGTTGCTCTTGTATTGCATGCCCACCGATACCTGCGGCAACCAGCTGTCCTGGTCGAGTACGGCGTCGCCGAACAGCCGCACCTTCACGCCGATCACGTTCTGCCGGAAGCTGAAGCCGCGACCCAGCCCTAGCGCGGCGCCCACGTCCTCGGTGTCGAAACGCTGCTGTGCCACCGAAAACTCGACGCGGTTGTCGATGCCGAACATCGCGCCGGCATCGTCGAGGTGGTAGTCCTGCACGTTGACCCGGGTGTAGAACGCGTTCGCGCCGAACTGGCCCTGCGTGCCGTAGCTGCCGATCAGCGCCCACGGGGTGAGACCGCCGCCGGCGGAACCTTCGATCTGCGACACGCCGCCGGTGAGCAGCAGCTTGCCGCTGACGTTGTCAGCTGGATCGCCGCCGTCGGCGGCGATCGCCTGGAGCGAAACCAGTCCGCCAGCCAGCGCCAAGGCGCCGACCAGCAGCAGCTTTTGCCTGCGAAATTTGTGCATTGCCATGTCCTCCCTCTTTGGCGCACCACTTGCGCCATGAGGGAGGTACGGAGCAAATGCGTCCAAGGATGCACGGCGAGCGTTTTTCATTGGACTCGCGCCACGTGCCAGTTGCCGTTCACCCCGTTGCCCAGTGCCGTGCCGGGCGCGGTATCGCCGGCGTAGCGGTAGAGCGGGCGCCCCCGATAGCTCCACTGCCGGCTGTGATCGGCACGCGAAACCAGTCCGAACCCACCCGCCGCCTTGGCGTCTGTCGCGGCGAGATACGGCGGCCACAACGCGGCGCAGGTCCCGTTGCACTGGCTATGGCCGCTGTTACCGTCCGGATCGTAGGTGTACAGCGTCATTCCGTGGCTGCCGACCAGCCGCTGCTGGGTGTCGGCCGCAGGTGGCACCTGCGTTTGCGCGGTGGCCAGGGATGGCTGCAAGCACAGCACGCCCAGCAGGATCGAACAGGTCAGGACCGAGGCTTTCATCGCGTATCTACCCGCTCGACGCAGGCAAATGCCTGCCGAGCTAGATACGGCTGGCGAAGGCGTGCGGATGCGTGATGGATGGGGGTACGGAGGTGGGCGTCCAGCGCGGCGGGGAAAGCGGCTGTTCGGCGCCACGTTTGGTTCTTCAAGCGGAATCGACACAAACGTCCCGGGCGTGTCGCGAGCTCGCATGAGAAGGAAGCTTCGGTTGCGAGCGGTCTTGTTTGGTTGAATACCGAAAAGGCAATTGCACGAGGTTGTGCGCGTTCGCCTGCCTGCCCGCAGATTCGCAGCGGCGACTGCATCCAAGGAGCGTGGCTTCACGTATGAGGGAGAGCAAACATTCGGAATCCAGGCTTTCTGTCCTACCATGGCTACCCATCGCACACACGGAAGCCTGTCGCCGTTCGAGGCGGCGCGAGCCATGTCGAGCATCGAAACCCACGCGAAGGATGCGGGCTACTGGGCCGGTCAGATGGTGGCCGTCTCGTGCACGCGCGATCGGGATAGCTTCATGCGCATCTACGACCACTTCGCGCCCCGTGTTCAGCTCTACCTGAAGGGACTGGGTTCGCCTGAAGCCGTCGCGGAGGAGTTGACCCAGGAAGCGTTGCTGCGACTCTGGCAGCGGGCCGAACTCTACGATGCGGCGCGTAGTGGCCTGTCGACCTGGTTGTTCCGGATCGCCCGGAATCTGCATATCGACCGCGTCCGTAGGGAACCGCAGTGGGTACCGGTACAAGACGCGCTGGAACGACTCGACGAGCCTGAGGATGCCGGGCCCTCGCCGGCGGAGAGCTACGCCGAGCACGTCGACCTCAGGAACCGCATCGAGCAGCTCCCGGCCACCCAAGCCCGATTGATCCGCATGTCCTATTTCGAAGCCAAGTCCCACCAGGAAATTGCCGACGAGCTCGGCATGCCGCTGGGCACGGTGAAATCCTGCCTGCGCCGCGCATTCCTGCGCCTGCAGCTGGGTGTAAGGAGGGGCGCATGACTCCGCGTCATCATCTCAATGAAGCCACCCTGGTCAGCTTTGCTGCCGGCGCCTTGTCGCCCGAGATGACCGCGGTGGCGGCCACGCATCTCGAAGCCTGCCGCGATTGCCGCGACAGGTTGGCCCACGCCGAACGCATCGGTGGCCTCTTGCTGGGACAGCAGCAGGCCGCCGAGCTGGATGCAGCCAAGCGCGGCCGCCTGCGCCGGGAAATGCTGGATCGCCTCGACGAATCAACGCAAAGCCGCCACGACGGAACCATCCAGGCGCTCTCGCCTGACGTGAGCCCCGGCGATCCGGATGGCCTGCCGCAACCGCTGCGGGCTTATTTCGGCCCCACATGGAGTGCACTGCGCTGGCGCTGGGTCGCGCCCGGCGTGCACATGATCCGGGCTGCGCACACCAGCGGCGACACCTTGCTTTTGCTCAAGATCGCGCCGGGCAAGAGCATGCCCGTGCATAGCCATCAAGGCACCGAGTTGACCCAGATCCTCCAAGGTGCCTACGACGATGCACTGGGTCATTTCAGCCCCGGGGATGCGGCCGACCTCGACAACGAAACGGAGCATCAGCCGATCACCGCGCCGGGCGCGCCGTGTATTTGTGTCGCGGCAATGGATGCGCCTTTGCGCTTCCCGGGTTGGCTCGCTCGCAAGCTGCAGCCGCTTGTGGGGTTGTAAAAGCTGCAGCAGGCATTGCGGCAAACTTGGCTACGTTGATCGCCACCTGCGCGGCATGTTCCTGGTCATGGCGTGTCGGAATCCACGCATCCAAACCTTCCCCGCTCGGTCAGCGGATTCCATTCCTACGGCTGCGCACTCGCCAGGCTGAGCGCCTTTTCCAACTCGGGATCGCGTCCTTCCTTGATGTCGTCGATGGTGATCGCCACGCGGATATCCGGGTCGATGCCGGCATCGGGCTGCGCAACGACGGGAAACGTGCCGATCAGGGGCAGATCCATCTCCAGTCCCGAATGCGGCAGCCTCACGAAGAAGAATGCGCCGCCGTTGATGCCGCGGCGATTGCCGCCTGTCCGCTGTCCGATCAGGGTGCCCAGGTGTTGCGACTTCACGATGCCGGCAAACTGGAACGTCGCCGAGCTGTCGGTCGGGCCGACCAGGACGAAGACGTGACCGGTGAAGCGTGGTGACAGGGCGGCGATGATCGTGCCTCGCGCATCGTCGTCGTACTTCGTGAGTCGGTAGAAGCGCTGGTTGTACGGCTTCGCCTTGTCGCCCCAGTCCTTGAACGACGCATCCCACGTGTCGAGGTAGGGCAGGAGATCCCGCGGCACGCTGCGATAGCGCACCAGACGCAGGTAGTCGGGCAAGGTCGGATCGCGTGCGACCAGATGCGCCAGAATCACGTTGCCGACGTCGTCGCCACCTTCGTTGGCGCGAAGATCGATGATCAGCGAGCGGGCATGCCTTGCCTGGAGTTTCGCAAAGACGCCATCGAGGTAACGGTGCCAATCCCAGGTACTGTTGTACATCGCCCAGGTCGGCATATCGAGCAACGCGACACCTTGCCTCGGAAACGTGAGTTGCCAGGGCGATCCGGAACCGGCGGCGGCTTTGGGCCGGAACGACAGGCGTTGTTTGTACGAGAGCGCGGGAACGGACGTTGTCCAGGCGACTCCGTTCGTATCGCGCACCTTGAGTGCGATGGCCGGGCCGATCTGCTGGTAGAACAGCGGCAGGAAGATATCGAAGGCTTCGTAATCGTCGTTTCCCTGCACTTCGAGATAGGCGATGCGCTTGGCGTCGTTCGCGCCGTCCGCGCGTGCGACCGTCATGAGCGTTTTCAGGATTTGCGGTGTCGCCACGCCATCGATGGCGAGAATCTCCGATCCGGGGCGCAGCCGCGTGTCGCTGGAGAAATTGCGGGTGACGATCATGCGTCCGTCCAGCCAGCGGAAATAGAACGGCACGCGGTTGGTTCCCTTGAACAAGGCTGCCTGCACCGCAGGCGACTGGTTGTAGAAGTTCGCATAGGTGTGGCCACACTCGATGGTTGCGGCTAACTGCGAAAGGGCGACGAAGACGGATGCGCGTGATTGATCGTGGTCGAGCGCGCGGCGCAGCGACGCGAAATGCGCCTTAATCTCCTCGGGTGTGTTGTATCGAAGAAGTCCGGGATGAAGGGTTTCGTAGGCGCGCTGCAGGATGTCGACATCCGCCTGGAGGCCAGCCGTGGCGAGATTGTCCGTCTCAGCCGGTTGTTCGGACGCTGCGACCGCCGGGCATCCGGCAAGCACGATGCACAGAAATGCCGCAATACCATGAAAGCGCATCGGTCGACTCCTCGATAGATTCATGCGACCCGTCAGATTGGTTCGTGAGCGACCTTCAGTCGGCTTGCAGAGAGTCCGGGCTTGCATGGAAGCTGCTTGGGTTCGGATGCTTTCGTGCCGGTGTCATAGATCGTCAAGGTTGTTCAGCAGTTCGGTCGCGCGGTCGCGCAGCACGGCAAGACGAGCTTCGGGCCAGCGACCGAGCTGCCGGTACGCAAACGCAAGGCGGGGGTTGTCGGCCAGCATGTGGCGATGCCGCGCAAGAAAATCCCAGTACAAGGCGTTGAACGGGCAGGCGTCGTCGCCGACTTGCTTGTCTCGCCGGTACCGGCAGCCTCGGCAATAGTCGCTCATGCGATGGATGTACGCCGCCGACGCGACATACGGTTTGGTGGCGAGCAAGCCGCCGTCCGCGTACTGGCTCATGCCCAGGGTGTTGGGCAGTTCCACCCACTCGAACGCGTCGATGTAGATGCCCAGGTACCAGCGGTGCAGCTGCCCGGGATCCAGCCCGGCCAGCAGCGCGAAGTTGCCGGTCAGCATCAGCCGCTGGATGTGGTGGGCATGCGCATGCTCCAGCGAGTGCGTGATCGCGTGGTGCAGGCAATTCATCCGGGTGTCGCCAGTCCAGAACCACGCCGGCAGATCGCGCTGGTGGCCGAAGGCGTTGCTCTCGGCATAGGCTGGCATGTGTGCCCAGTACACGCCGCGGATGTATTCGCGCCAACCCAGGATCTGGCGGATGAAACCCTCGGCAGCGGCCAGCGGCACCTTTCCTGCGCGCCATGCCGATTCGGCACGGGCGATGACTTCGCGCGGCGACAGCATCTTGACGTTGAGGGCGAAAGACAACAGGGAGTGGAACAGGCGTGCCGCCTGGGTACTCATCGCATCTTGGTAGTTGCCGAAATGCGGCAACGCCTGCTCCACGAAGGCATCCAGCTGCTGCAGGGCCTCGGCGCGATTCAAGGGCCAGCGAAAATCCCCGGCATGTGGTTGGCCGAAACTCCGGACGCCGGCGGCGACGATGCTTGCCCACAGGGCGCGGTGATCGTGGATGGGGCGGTTGTCCGGCGGCTCCAGCGGCATGCCCGACCAGGATCGGCGATTCTCCGCATCGAAGTTCCAGCGCCCGGTCGCTGGTTGGCCGTCTTTTTCCATCAGCACGTCGTGTACCGCGCGCATGTGGCGATAGAACGTTTCCATCCGCCAGTGCTTGCGCGCACCGAACAGTCCCGCGACGTCGTCGCGCCGCGTCAGGAAATGCTCGCTGTCGACCATGCGCGCCGGGATGGCCAAGGTCTGCACGTAATCGGCCAATTGCCGGTCGAGGCGCCACTCGTCGGGTGCCTGGTATTCGAAGGTGGTTGCGTGGCGGTCGACCATCAAGCGGTCGAGGTTGGCCGGGATGGCGTGCAGGTTGTAGGGGTCGTCGATCGCGAGGTAACACACGCGGTTGCCCGCCGACTGGAGTTGCCGCGCGAAATCGCGCATCGCGGCGAAAATGCCCAGGATTTTCTGGGCGTGGTGCAGGACGTAGTCGGTTTCCTGGCGCACCTCCATCAGGACATGCAGGACGTTGGGGTCGACGGCCTCGAACCACGAGTGCCGCGGATTCAACTGATCACCCAGCAGCAGCCGCAGCATGGTCATCGCCGGTCATCCGCCTGCGTTTAATCACCGATCCGGGGCTGGCCTGGATGCGATGCCCCGACTTGCTGCCACAACGACGTCACCACCACAACGGCAGCCAGCCCCAAGGCAACCCATGCCGCGACCGTCGCGCCTGCCAGCGTCGAAACATGCTGTTTGGCGTATACCCCGACCAGGCCCCAAACGGCGGCCAGCGTGTACCAGGGATTGCCGCGCAGGCGCACGATCGTCGTCAGCAGCAAGACGGCGGCCAGGGCGAACAGGACCAGCGTCCACGGCAGCATCTGCACGGTCGGGAGCAGCCGGAAAGCCACGATCACCTGGGCGACATTGAGAAACACCGCCAGCGACACCCAGCCGGCGTGCAGCGACAGCGGCAGCCATGGCCACCAGCGGCTGCGCGGATGGTGCACGGTATGCGACACCTGCCAGGCCGCGTACAGCAGGCACGCCAGACTGGCCCAGATGATCGCCAGCGCCAGCCAGAACCACTGCAAGGTGAACACGATCATCCAGGTTGCGGTGAACGCGAAACCCGCGGCCGTCCAAGGCCGGGTACGTCGCAGGCGCTCGTCCGGCCGGCGGTCGAACAGTTGCCGGATGCCGTAAAGCAGATCGAGCAGGAAGATCGGTCCCCAGATCGCGAAGGCGTAGCCGGCCGCCACGATCAGCGTGGGGTAACGGTCCGAGATGGCGCCATTGGTCGGCCCGAACACGCCCGTGTTGGACAGCCACGCGACGACGGGCATGGCCAGGGCGAACAGTGCGACGAGGTATTTCATGAACAGGCTCCCGTGAACGTCTGGCTGCCCTCGCCGATTTCGGGCCAGCGCTGCGGCACCTTCTCGATCCTGCTGACGTCGTAGCCCATCGCCTTGGCCCGATCGAGCATGGCCCGATAGTCGCCGTCCGAAACCGCGGGTGTGCGCGCCATGTACCAGAGGTAGTCCCGTCCATCGCGCACGACCATGACCTGGCTGTAGTCGGGCTTCAGCCAGCCGACCAGGTATTGGGTTGTGAGGAAGGCGAAGAAGCGCACACGCCACTCGCCGTTGCCGCTGCCCGGCACCACACGGGCGCTGGAATGAAGCAGTTTCACGGGGGCGGTGAAACTGTCTGGGCGCTGCCGGAACCAGGTGCAGATGCTGCCGTCGGGGTTGCGACTGTAGGTCTCCACCGCGTTGCGGCCGTCGCGTTCGAAGCGGGTGGGGATGGAGGCAATCACGTACCAGCGACCCATGTAGCGTGGCAGGTCGACACCGCTGACCGGTTTGATCGGATCGGCGGTGCCGGCACAGGCCGCCAGCGAAAGCACGGCCAGCAGCACGGCGGCAACGGACGACTTCAAGCGTGTCATGGCGCGATGTCCGGGCGGATGGGCTGGCGGCAGGCCATCCCTCACTCCCGTTCATACGGCCATGGAACGCTATTGGATGCCTCCATCGAAAAGCGATTCAGCGGGGCGTCAACGCTTGCCAGGCACCAAGGGCCGCCTCCCGCGTGGCACCCAGGTCCACCATCGGCGCGGGATAACCGCAGGCCGCTAGCGCCGCCGGGTCGCGCCACGGCTCATGCAACAACTTCGGCGGCAGCGTGGCGAGTTCGGGGAGCCAGCGCTTCAGGTAGCTCGCGTCGGGATCGAACTTGGCTGCCTGCGTATACGGATTGAACACGCGGAAATACGGTGCGGCATCCGCGCCGCAACCGGCCACCCATTGCCAGCCCAACGTGTTGTTGGCCAAGTCGGCATCGACCAGGGTGTCCCAGAACCAGCGGGCGCCGTGATGCCAGTGCTGGCGCAGGTTCTTGGTGAGGAAGCTCGCCACGATCATGCGCACCCGGTTGTGCATCCAGCCGGTGTGCCATAGCTCGCGCATACCGGCGTCGACGAGCGGGACGCCGGTGCGGCCGTGCTGCCAACGTTCGAGCAAGGCCTGATCGGCGGGTGCCCAGCGGAAGCCGTCAAAGCGCGGGTTGAAGTTGTCGCTCGGCGTTCGCGGGAAGTGGTAGAGCAGGTGATGGGCGAATTCGCGCCAGCCCAGTTCGCGCAGATAAGGCTCGATATCCGGGCGGCGTTTCGCGCCGGTCGCGCGGGTACGGCGATCGAGTTCGAAGTGGATCTGGCGTGGCGAGATTTCGCCGAAATGCAGATGCGGCGACAGCCGCGAAGTGCCATGACGCGCGGGCAGGTCGCGGGCATGGGCGTAGTCGCTGAGGGCATCGTCGGCGAAGATCTCCAGCAGCTCCAGCGCGCCGGCTTCGCCCGGCTGCCACGTGTCGGCCAGCCCGCTGGCCCAGCCGATGCGCGGCAGCAGATCGAGTGCCGGCAACGGCAAACCGTCCGGCAAGTTCTGCCAGCCGGGCAGAACGGGCTCGGGCAATGGCTGGCTTGCCTGGATCTGCGTTCGCAAGTTGCGCCAGTAGGGCGTGAAAACCTTGTACGGATCGCCTTGTTGCGTGGCGATCTGCCAAGGCTCGCACCACAGCGCGGCGTTGCAGCTGTGCACTGCGATGCCCAGTTCGCGCAGCGCGTTTTTGATATGCGTGTCGCGGGCGATCGCGGCGGGTTCGTACAACCGGTTCCAGTAAACCGCGCTGGCGCCGCTGTGCCGGATCAGTTCGCGCAGCACATCGAGCGTGTCGCCTTGGCGCAGATGCAGTTCGGCTTGCTGCGCGCGCAGCCGCCGGTCCAGCGCAGCGAGCGAATGATGCAGCCACCAGCGGCTGGCGGCGCCGGGCGACCAACCACCGTCTTCGTCAGGCGCATGGATGAATACGGGAAGCACCTGCGTATGCGTTGCACAGGCTGCGCTCCATGCCGGGTTGTCGACCAAGCGCAGATCGCGCCGGAACAAGACCAGTGCGGTGCTCATGAGGGGATCGGACCGAGCTGGGTCAGACCCGGGGTCGCTCGGTCGATTTTCTGGCATTGCCAGCCACTTTGTCGCCGCCGGTTTCGGGTGCCGCGCCGATGGTGCCCTTGGCGATGACCGGGCCGGTCGGCTGGCCGGTGGGCGAGCCGCCCGGCGGTTCGACCGAGACGGCGAGCGCGGCGGTCGGGCCGAGTTGCGCCAGCAGGGCCGGGGCGAGCGCCAGAGTGGTGGGCTGGTCGCGCGAGATCATGCCGACCGCGATGGGCTTTTGGCCGGCCGGGATCAGCCACAGCTCGGGCGCGCGACCCTGCGCCAGTGTGGCGGGCGCGGCCGGTACCACCACCATGCGGGCGTGCTGCAGGTCCATCGTGGCGGTCCAGCCGGTGGTGCCGTTGTCCTGCTTGATCGTCGAGGCCATGTAGGCGACGGCGGTCGTCGTCGGAAGCGGTGGCGGGGTCCGTCGCGGCAGCGCCACTACCAGCAGCAGCGCGACGGCCACCGCGCTCGCGCCGAGGCCCAGCCAGTGCCACAGCGCCAGGTTGTCCCACAACCGCTTGCGCGGTACTGCCTGCGGCGGCGCATCCAGTTGCAGCGCATCGTGGATGCGAGCCCATACGTAGGGGGCGGGCGTCGCTTCCGTGATTTCCTCGGCCAGCGGCTGCAGTCGGCGTTGCCACAAGGCCACCGCCGTCGCGGCCTCGCTGCTGGTGCGCACCTCGTGAGCCACCTCGGCGCGCGCGTCGGCATCGAGCACGCCCAGCACGTATTCGGCATAGCGCAGGTTGTGGTTGCCTTCGTCGGCGGGCGTGTTCATGAGTCGAGGCACGTGCGAAGTTGCATGAGGCTACGGCGAATCCAGCTTTTCATGGTTCCAAGCGGCACCTGGCAGCGTGTCGCCAACTCGTTATACGTAGCTCCGCTGAAAAAGGCTTCACGCACCGAACTGCGCTGTTGCGGTTCCAGCGCGTCGAGGCAGTCCGTGAGCCGGCGATGCTCCTGGCTGGTCTGGGCCTGGGCCGCTGGCGAGGGCTGCTCGTCGACGGCTTCGTCAAGCGTGCGCGGGTCGTCCGGCAGTTCCTCGCGATGCTGGCGCAGGCGGTCGATCGCCTTGTTGCGCGACAGCGTGGTCAGCCAGGTGATCGCACTGGCCTTGGCCTCGTCGAAGCTGGCCGCGCGGTTCCACACCGTGATGTAGATCTCCTGCAGCACTTCTTCCGCGGCGCCACGGTCGTGCAGCATGCGCAGGCACACGCCGAACAGTTTCGACGAGGTGCGCCGGTAGAGCTCGGCGAACGCCTGCTGGTCGCTGCGTCCGGCCTGCTGCAGCAGGCGGTTCAGCTCCTCATGCTCGGCGGTGCGGGTGACGGCCATCGGTGGATCGTCCTGTCGTTGCGGAGCGCTGGCCCCGTCGATCCGGCGATCAAGGATCATCGGCGGTAGAGCTTCGGGATGCAGCAAGCATGGATCGGCAGGCGGTCGCGGCGCAAGCACGAGCCGCGCCGGCGTTGTCGCCGCCAGCCCGATTCCTGCCGAGCCCACGCCTGTGCCATCGCCGCCTGCATGAGTAGCGTCTCCGGCGCGGTCCCACCGGTGATCATGGCTTCGGCCATGACTTCCGGCGCATGCACTAGTGCGAAGTCAACACTATGCTTCAGTCCAAGCTAAGCAGCAGTGCAGGCGAGTGCGTGGACGAGATCGACGGCCAACTGAAGAAATTCCAGAAGGAGCTGTCCGCCGGCACCGTGTCGCTGGTGCTGCTGGCGGTGCTGGGGCAGTCGCGCCAGCCGCTGTACGGCTACCAGATCGCCAAGCGGCTGGAGGAGGCGGGTGAGGGCGTGCTGGCTGGCAAGCAGAGCGCGCTGTACCCGGTGCTGCGCAACCTGGAGGGCGCGGGCCTGCTGGCCAGCGAGGTGGAGCCTTCGGTGAGCGGCCCGCCGCGGCGCTATTACCGCATAACGAAATTGGGCCGCGAGGTGCTGCGCGAGTGGGTTGCCGCGTGGAGTGCCACCCGCGATTCCGTCGACAAGCTGTTGCAGGGAGAGTGGTGATGAACGCATCGAGCCAGCATCCGCCGCGCACCATCGCGGAATACCTTGAACAATTGCGCGCCGCGCTGCGCGGTGCCGACCCCGCGCTGATCCAGGACGCGCTGTACGACGCCGAGGAACACCTGCGCGCCGAACTCTACGAGCGCCCCGGCCGCGACGAGGCCGCGATGCTCGAACACGTGGTGGAGAGCTACGGCGCGCCGGACGAGGTGGCAGAGATCTATCGCGACCAGGAGATCAAGATCCAGCGCGCGATCCGTCCGCCGCCGGCGCCAAAGCGCCGCTCGGCCGCTGGCCGCTTCTTCGGCGTGATCGCCGACCCGCGCGCCTGGGGCGCGCTGTTCTACCTGCTGTTCGGCCTGGTCACCGGCATCGCGTATTTCACCTGGGTGGTCGCCGGCCTCTCGATGTCGGCGGGTTTCTCGGTACTCATCATCGGCCTGCCGTTCATCGTGCTGTTCTTCGGCAGCGTGCGTGGCCTGGCCTTGCTGGAAGGGCGCCTGGTGGAGACCATGCTGGGCGTGCGCATGCCGAGGCGGCCGCCGTATCCGCAGAAGCACATGTCGTTGTTCCAGCGCATCGGCGCCATGTTCACCGACCCGCGCAGCTGGAGCTCGATGCTGTATGCATTGTTGTTGCTGCCGCTGGGCATCTTCTACTTCACGCTGATCGTGACCTGGCTCGCCGTGTCGTTGAGCTTCATCGCTGCACCGGTCGTGAAGCTGGTCGCCGTGCTGGGGCATTGGGACGTGGGCACCTGCGTCGGCGCGCCCGAGTGGATTTGCGGCGGCGTCGAGTGGCTGAGCGGCTGGGGCGGCGCGACTGTGCTGTGCCTGCTGGGCCTGCTGCTGTTCTTCCTGCTGCTGCACGTGGTGCGTGGCCTGGGTTACCTGCACGGCCAGCTAGCCAAGCACCTGCTGGTGCGGAGGGCGTGACCATGGTGATGGAGAACGCGCTGGGCTTGCTGGCCGGCGAGTGGGAAGGCGAGGAAGCCATCGCCACCACGCGCTGGGGCGAAGGTGGCCCGGCCCATGGATGCTTTTCCGCGCGGCTGGATCTCGGCGGGCGCGCGCTGCTGATGGACTACCGCGAAGAGCGCGACGGCAAGGCCGCCTTGCAGGCGCACGCCGTGTTCACCGCCGGTCCCGGGCACGACGAGTACGCGCTGCACTGGTTCGACAGCTACGGCTTTGCGCCCGCGCAACCGGCGCCGGGGCATTGGGACGGCGCGCGGCTGGTGTTCCTGCGCAGCTCGCCGCGGGGGCAGACGCGGCACATCTATGCCTTCCGCGAAGACGCCTGCGAGCTGGCGCTGGAAAGCTCGTTCGACGGCGGCGTGCATTGGGAGCCGGTGATGCACGGCACCTACCGGCGCGTGGCGTAGCCACAGGCCTTGCTCCCTCCCCTGCGCGCAGGGGAGGGCTGGGGAGGGGTGCTTCGTGACCCATGGCGGTTGACCCCGCCGGGCGAGCTACCTACGCTGCCCCGGCGCACCTGTGCGCTCATCGGGGAACACCATGCGCTTCCGTCGCTCCTGGCTTCCGGTTCTGCTGTTGGCGTCGCTCACGGCCACCGCCGCCGACGCGCCGATCAAGGGCTTTCCGCCCGCGCTGATGCCCGCCGACCTGGTGCTGCGCGACGCCAGCATCGCCACGCTCGATCCGTTGCAGCCGCACGCGCAGGCGCTGGCGGTGAAGGACGGCAAGATCGCCGCGCTGGGCAGCGACGAAGCCATCGCGCACTACATCGGTCCGCACACCAAGGTGCTGGACCTGCATGGCGCCTTCGTCACGCCCGGTTTCATCGAGGGCCACGGCCACCTGATGGACACCGGCGATTCGCTGATGCAGCTCAACGTGGGCATGGCGCCGAACTGGGACGCCATCGTGGCGATGGTCAAGGCCGCGGTGGCCAAGGCCAAGCCGGGCGAGTGGATCGTCGGCCAGGGCTGGCAGCAGAGCAAATGGAACAAGGTGCCGCAGCCCAACATCGACGGCCTGCCGCTGCCGGCCAGCCTCGACGCGGTGTCGCCGAACAACCCTGTACTGCTCGCCCACACCAGCGGCCACGCGATCTACGCGAACGCCGCAGCGCTGAAGCTCGCCGGCATAGTCCGCGACACGCCCGATCCCGTCGGCGGCAGCATCGTGCGTGATGCGCAGGGCAACGCCATCGGCGCGCTGCGCGACACCGCCGGCGACCCGGTGTACGCCGCCTACAACCGCTACCTCGCCAGCCTGCCGCCGCAGGAACTGGCCGCGCGCAGGGAGCAGTCGCTGAAGCTCGCGATGCAGAACGAGGTGAGCAAGGGCATCACCGGCTTCGTCGACATGGGCCAGGACTTCCAGACGATCGACTGGCTCAAGCAGCAGGCGGCCAAGGGCTTCCCACTGCGCCTGTACGTCAACGTCGGCGTGCTGGACGTCGCCAGCCTCGACAAGAACCTCGCCAGGTACCGCACGATCGGCTACGCCGACGATCACTTCACCGTGCGCGGCGTGGGCGAGGACGTTTCCGACGGCGCGCTGGGCACGCACAGCGCATGGTTCCTCAAGCCATACAACGATGCGCCGGGCGTCACCGGCAAGAACGTCACGCCGATGGCCACGCTGGCGCAGATCGCGCGCATCGCCGCGCGCGACGGTTTCCAGGTGTCGATCCACGCGATCGGCGACCGCGCGAACCGCGAAGTGCTGGACATGTACCAGCAGATCTTCGACGAGGACCCGGCCGCCCACGCGCTGCGCTGGCGCATCGAGCACGCGCAGCACCTGGCGCCATCCGACATCCCGCGCTTCGCGCAGATGGGCGTGATCGCCTCGATGCAGTCCATCCATGCCTGCTCCGACGCACCCTACGTGGTGCCCCACCTCGGCGAGCAGCGTGCGAAGGAAGGCGCCTACGTGTGGCACACACTGATCGAAAGCGGCGCGATGGTGCTGGACGGCAGCGACACGCCGGTGGAAGACACCAACCCCATCGCCGGCTTCTACTGCGCGGTGACCCGCGACAACGGCCGCGGCCAGCGCTTCTTCCCCGCCCAGGACAAGACGCGGATGCAGGCGCTGCGCTCCTACACCTGGAACAACGCCTACGCGCTGTTCGAGGATCATCAACTCGGCTCGCTCAGCCCCGGCAAGCTCGCCGACCTGGTGGTGTTCTCCGGCAACCTGCTGACCATCCCCGACGACCAGATCCTGCGCACGCGGGTGCTGTACACCGTGGTGGGTGGCAAGGTGGTGTATCAGCGGAAGGGAGCGGAGGCGTGGCGTAGTGGGCAGCTGTTCAAGGCCATGCCAGAGTTTGATCATGTGAATTGAGGGGCGGGATGATGGTTGGCTCAAGGGATTGAGCTTGGCATCTCTTCCCGTTTCCGGCAGGCGGCAGGCCAGCATGTTGGGGCATTTGCCAACAGGTTTCGCATGTTGGTATTCTCGCCAACATGAAGGCCGAGTTGCTGCTGCGCGAACGCCACGCATTGACGACCACGGCCTTCGTGGAGTTGGTGGTATGGCGTCTGCCGCAGCCTGCTCCCGGCAGTGCGCACGACTTCAAGTATCGCTTGGCGCTGGTAGCTGACGGCGCCTGCGTGCTGCGCTACGACAACGAGAGCGGCAAGGGCGACCACAAGCACGTCGACGGTCGCGAGACGGCTTATCGTTTCCGTGGCCTGGCGGCGCTACAAGACGACTTCTGGGCGGACGTGGAAGCATGGGAGGCCAAAGCATGAAAACCGTGACCCTGGGCGTTTCCTCGCGCACCGCCAGCAAGCGACGCCTCGCCGCTGCGCTGGCCGGGCAGGCGCAGGGCGAGTTCATCACCTTCGCCACGGTCGAGCTTCTATGGAAGGTGCTCACCGCCAAGCGCTGGGAAATCCTGCGCGCCATGACCGGGCAGGGCGAGCTGTCTATCCGCGAGGTGGCGCGCCGCGTGGAACGCGACGTGAAGAGCGTGCATGGTGATGTCACTGCCTTGATCGATGCTGGCGTGTTGGAACGCACGGTGCAAGGCGTATGCTTTCCGTATGACGCAGTGCATGTGGACTTCACGTTGAAGGCGGCTTGATGTGCAGCAGACCGACTATTGAACGGTTGGCTGTTGCCAAGAGATTCGCCTCGCCCCAACGCTTCCACTACATCAACTAATGGGAGGGCAATGTTATGTACACGTGGGCTCGAATCACATTGGCAGCAGGAATTGCCCTCCTGGCCAGCTGCGCCACGTCTTCCAAGTTGACTCCAGAGCAGCGGGCCGCGGTCATCCATCAGCGGGCCGCAAATCGCGACAAGGCGATGAGTCAGTGGACGGGTCGCGACATTAGCGAGTTGATTGTGCAGCGGGGGCAGCCTCTCAAGCTGGAGACGCTGCCCAATGGCAAACAAGTCTACACTTGGGATGGCGGTCTGCACGCCATAGACTTTCGCACCGGTCTAGATATGGGCGCTACCTGCCTAGAACGTTTTGTCGTAGATCCAGCAACGCAACGCATCGTAGGTCACGCTACGCCCGATTGTTGATCCAGGCGCGAAACGTGTCGGGGACAAGGGGATCAGGAGTTGTCACTGACACCTTTTCCTCGAGTTGATCTTCCTCACGCAGGTATTTGTAGCGGGCCAAGGTCATATTTGTCATCGCGATTCGCTCTGAATCGCCGAGAGTTTTGGGTGCGAGTGCGCTTGATTAGTTTAATTTCTCAATATCTGAGGAAAGCGACGCTACTTTTCGATTATTGGGGGCAAGTAAATCACGGTAGGCGAGTAAAAGCCTGGCGTCTCAGCACTGCCCGCATCGCGGCCAGAAAGGTTGGCTATAGAAGTAGTCGCTGTCGCCGGAGCTTCCGCCCGATCGATGCCTACATTCACATCCTGACTAATCTCCTGTGCGGCCCGTACGACTCGGATGGCCTCATCCCTGTTGGGTCGCACGCTCAATGGCCGGGATGACAAACAAAATGAATATGGCAATTACCCAAAGGATCAAGGCGATTCTTCGCGGGGATCGTGCACCAAAGAGTCCCGCGATGACAGCGACTCCAGCACCAATGACCAATCCACTTGACGCGTATCCAAGCACGCCGCCAATGGTCGCCGGATGTGCCGTACCTAACCAAAGCGTAAGCGCGACACTGACAAGTTCTAAGACAATCACCCAGCCAAAGAACGGTCTCCACGGCGTATCTGGGCTGACCTTCGTGGCGTCCCTAGCTGGTGTAATCGGGGTGGCCGCGGGCGGCTTCTGCAACGGTGGTGGCAAAGGCGGCTGGTTTGCAGGTAAGCGAGTGCCGCATTGTGCGCAAAAGGTGGCGGAGTCGGCGACGAACGCTCCACAGTGACTACAAGAAGCCATGCGATCTCCCTTGCCGCTGACCAGTATCGTGAGATCTTACAGAAAAGCGCGCAAAAAGGTGTCTGCGCAAAAAAGAAAAAGGGGTCAGGGACAAATAAAGTCCCGCCAAGCCGGAGCACTCTGTTCAATAGTCCCGCACGTCCAGCATCATGAATCCGTGCGCGCTGTAACTGCCCTCATGCGACCATGCCAACGCAGCCAGCGCCTCGCTCCCCGCCGCCCACGGCTCGTTGTCGAGCAGGACTTCGCAGCACGCTTCACCATCGGCTGTCCGGCGATATACCAGCCGCAGCCAGTGCAGCTCGGGAGTCAAGGCTTCGCGCTGCAGCACGGACTCGATCGCTGCCGGCACCTGTTCCAGCACCTCCAGGTCGGTGTTGTCCGCGCCGTGCAGCGTGAAGGAGCCGGCGAACACGTCCCAAGTGCGTACGCCGATCTCCCATGCCGTGATGGTCAGCTTGCGGTCGTCGGTGACGTACCAGCAGGCGGCGAGCAGCGGATGGAGCGCGCTGTGCTCGAACGCGCGCAGGGCGGCCATGCAGCCGTCCGCGCCGTCGCCGTGGCCGGCGAAGCTTTCCTCGATGCAGCGTTCCTCGCTCAGCACCACGTCGATGTCGAGGTGGCCCGGCGCGCCGGCCGCGCCTTCGTGCCACTGGGCGCGCACGGTCGGGAAGTCGCCGTCGGTGGTCAGCCAGCCATCCTCGTCGGCATCGAGCTGCACGTCGCGCCGCTCGAAGAGTCGCAACAGGTATTTCTGCAGTGCCGTGCTATCCATCGTCATTCCTGCGGGTCGGTGGTGTGGGTCGCAGGCAACTCGCGCCAGGTCAGGTACAGGCGCAGGTCGAATTCCCGCTGGTGGTAGTCCGGCAGCATGTACTCGCACAACTGGTAGAACGCCTTGTTGTGCTCGCTTTCCTTGAGGTGCGCCAGCTCGTGCACCACGATCATCTGCAGGAACTCCGGTGCGGTGGCCTTGAACAGGCTGGCCACGCGGATCTCCTTTTTCGCCTTGAGCCGGCCGCCCTGCACGCGCGAGATCGCGGTGTGCAGGCCAAGCGCCCGCTGCACCACGTCGAGCTTGCTGTCGTACAGCACCTTGTCGATGCCCGGCGCAGTCTTCAGGTGCTGCTGTTTCAGCGCGGCCACGTAGGCGTACAGTGCCTTGTCGCTCTGCACGTCGTGGCGATCCGGGTAGCGCGTGGCCAGATGTTCGCCGAGGCGCTGCTGCGCGATCAGCTGGCGCACCTTGTCCTGCACGGTGGGCGAGTACGCCTGGAGATATTTCAGCGGGGCCATCGGCGCATTCTCGCATTGCGCCGGGGCGCAGGTCTGGCGGTTCAGGCGGCGCGTGGCTGGATGTGCGCCAGCTCGCCGGCCAGCGCAATGCGCGCGCATTCGAGCTCATAGTTTTTTTGCAGGTTCAGCCAGCTTTGCGCATCGGTTCCGAAGTACGCGGCCAGCCGCAAGGCCGTGTCGGCGGTAATGCCGCGTCGTTCATTGGCGATCTCGTTCACGCGGGCGGCAGTGACGCCAATGGCGTTCGCCAAGGCGTTGGCCGACAGCCCGAACGGCTTCATGAACTCCTCGCGCAGGATTTCGCCAGGATGCACCGGGGGAAGAGTTTTTTTGTGGGTCATGTTTTTTCCTGCCTCAGGTCGCTACACACGCAATGCCTAGTGGTAGTCGCATATCTCGACGTTGTGGATGCCACCATCCTTCCAGGCAAAGCAGATACGGAACTGATCGTTGATGCGGATGCTGTGCTGTCCGCTGCGATTGCCTTTCAGGGCTTCCAGCCGGTTGCCTGGTGGCACGCGCAGGAAGTCCAGCGTGGCCGCGGCATCAAGCTGCGCCAGCTTGCGGCGGGCGACGGTCTCGATACCCGACCAGCGCCTCACGTAGTCTCGATACCCGACCAGCGCCTCACGTACTCGCCGCGCGCGAGGGCTGCCGTGTCCTTGTCGGCGAACGTCCGTATCACGGTGCTTATCGTATGCCGATAAACGATAAGCGGCAAGCCGGCGCGATGGCAGGCGCGGAGCGAACCGAATTCACTCCGCGCGACCTTGCCACGTCACCGATAGTTGAGATCCGGCGACGCCAGCAGAAAGGTGTTCCACTCCTGCTGCGACTGCGCCTTGGCCAGCGCACTGCGCGTGGGCGCGGAGAGGTGCGGTTCGATCGCGTCGTAGTACAGCCGCGTGGTGAGCATGGGAAAGCCGGCTTCGCGGGTCTTGCTGCCGGGCGGGGTGAACAGCTGGGTGTTGCCGTTGCCGATCGCGGCGGCGATGTCGAAGCGTTTGGAGAGTTGCCCGGAGCCGGTCCAGCTCGCGCCGTCCAGCGGCCAGCCGTCGGGGGTGATGCGGCCGTACAGCGGTTCGCCCAGTTGATCCAGCCAGTAGACCAGGGGCAGGGCATTGGCGATGGGCTTGCCGTCGTAGGCGAGGCGCACCGACGACACCACGAAGCGGGTGGGGTCCATGAACTGGCGGCCGCTGGTCAGCAGCTCGGGCGAGTCGAACATGGTGCGCAGCACGGCGGCGATGTCGCCGTCGGTCTGGCGGAAGGTCGCCGTCATGCGCGCCACCAGCGCGGGCGGCGGGTTGTCGGCCACGAAGTATTGCGCCAGTTCGTGCGAGATGAATTGCGCGCAGGCCGGCTGGCTGACGATGAGGTTTACCGCCTGCTTCACCTCGTCGTAGCCGCGACCCTTGATGCGCTGGCCGAGGAAAATCTTGTCGCGGAAGTCGTGCCGGTAGGGGTTGAACTCGAACAGGCCGTGGCGCACCACCAGCGGCGCCGCCTTGGCGTTGAAGCGTTGCGGCTTGCCGGCGATGGGCGCGATGCCCGCGCCGGTGAGGATCAGCGCCAGCTGCTGCACGTCCTGCTGGGTGTAGCCCGAGCCCACGCCCAGCGTGTGCAGCTCCATCAGCTCGCGTGCGTAGTTCTCGTTGACGTGGCCCTTGGCGTTCTGCGCGTTGTCAAGGTATTCCAGCATCGCCGGGCTTTCCAGCGTGGCCATCACCAGGTCGCGGAACTTGCCCAGCGCGTGCGGGCGGATCACATGCTGTTCGTAGTCGGCCAGCTCCCAGCGGATGCGGCCCTTGGGCGCGAACACGCTGAAGTGGTTGAGCCAGAACCACACCAGCTGTTCCTTGAGCTGGTTCGGCCCGTACACCGCCTGCAGCAGCTCGGCCTGCCGCGCCTGTTGCATCAGCTCGTAGCCGTGCTTCTGCCAGGCCTTGTTGGCGGCGTCCCGCTCCGGCCCGGCGGGCAGGGCCTTGGCCTGCTCTTGGGCGTCGTGTAACGCGGCCAGTAGTTGCGGCATCGGCGTGCGCACAGCCTCGAAGCCGTGGATCAGGCCAGTGACCGGCGGCGGCGGTGCGCCGGGTACGCGGTCGACCAACTGGGCGTCCAGCAATCCCGCGCGACCGAGCCGGCGATAGCGCGCCACATCCGCGCTGTCCACGCCGAAACCATCGCGGCGCAGCCAGGTGAGGTCGTCGCGGGTGAGGGCACTGCCCGTGGTCGCCGTGTCGGGATGCGCAGGAGCACTTGCGCAGGCGCCAAGCAACAGCATCAGCGGCGCGAGCAGGGCAACTTTCGCGAACCTTCGGATGCGAGGGCGTAAGCGTGTCAGTCGCATAGGCTATCGATCTCGGCAGGAGTGTGTTTGCGGCTGGCCACGGCGAACCTGATGACGAGTATCCGCGGGCAGACGAATCATGCGCAGCGGATTGCCATGCCGGCAATCCACAGGATCGAGGTGGCTGGATGGATACGTCGAGGCCCTCGAAACATCCCGGCTCGGCCAGCACTGCATGGTCATGGACTCCTGCGATGACTTGCGGGCAGCGAAGGCGAGGAGTACAAACATGCAACGGTATATAACGAGGTATGTATCATGGCCAACGACGTCCTGCGTGAGCTTGGGCCTGCCTACCTGGGCAGTCGCCTCAAACGTCTCGGCGAACGCATGCAGGCGGGCGCGGCGCGACTCACCATGGATGCCGGCCTGCCGATGCAACCCAGCCACATGCCCCTGCTTTCCGCGCTGGATGGACAGGCGTTGACGGTGGGGGAGCTGGTGCAAGCCGTGGGTACGAGCCAGCCGGGGGTCACGCGCGGCGTGCGTCAGTTGGTCGAGATGGGGCTGGTGCAATCGCAGCAAGGTGTCGATCAGCGCAAGCGCTCGGTGTCGCTGACGCCAGCCGGAGTCACTGCGCTGGCGCGCGCCCGTTTGCACGTCATACCGGCGGTGGAGGATGCCGTTCATGCCTTGATGGACGGCAGGCTCGACGCCTTCATGGAGCAGATCAGCCAGCTGGAAAATCTGTTGTCCACGGCACCGATCGATGTGCTCGCGGCACGCAGCAGCCGCGAAGTGCTGACGATCCGCGAGTACGACGACACGCTCGCCGGGGACTTCCGCGACATCAATGCGGAGTGGATCAATGACATGTTCCGCCTTGAAGCAATCGACAACGAGGTACTGAACCATCCGCGCGAGAGGATCATCGACACCGGCGGCGTGATCCTGTTCGTCGAGGCGCGCGGGTTGGGCATCGTCGGTGCGTGCGCGCTGCTGCAATCCGGCCCAAGTGCCTATGAACTGACCAAGATGGGTGTGCGCGAGCGCGCGCGCGGCTTGAAGGCCGGCGAGTTTCTCTTGGCCGAGATCATCCGGCGCGCGATGGCCTTGCATGCTGATCCTCTGTACCTGCTCACCAACAAGCGCTGCGCCGCGGCCGTGCACTTGTACGAGAAATTTGGCTTCCGGCACGACAAGGAAATCATGGCGCGATACGGTGCCGAGTACGAACGCTGCGACGTCGCGATGCGGTACTTCCCGAATGCGCCGAAGGCAACCAAGAGGCTGTGAGTGATTCGAGGCGGATCGGACGCCGCGGGGCAGATATCCGCGCGCGCCGCGGCATCAGCTTCCGATCCGTCGGGGGCATGAGGGCACGGTACGGCGCGCCACACCGTTCGAAATGGAGCGCTCACACCAGCCGCAGATCCCTCGGCCTCGCCTGCGGAAACACCGTCTGCAACTGGCTCTGGTTGAGGCCCCACAGCCGCGCGAACATGCCGCCCAGCACGTCGCGGTAGTCGTTCAAGATGGGGTAGTCGCGGTTCTGGAACAGGTTCGCTTGCGTCACCGCCATCTGCTCGCCCGCGATCTGGCCACCTGCCACTTTGCCGCCGAGCACCCAGTGCACGGTGCCGTGGCCGTGGTCGGTGCCGTGGTCGCCGTTTTCGCGGAAGGTGCGGCCGAACTCGGAGAGCACCACCACGGTGGTGTCGTTCCAGGCGTCGCCCAGCGCGTCGGCGTAGGCGGCGAGGCCTTCGCCGAGGTTCTTGAGGTTGTTGGCGAGGCCGCCCTTGGTGCTGCCCTGGTTGACGTGGGTGTCCCAGCCGCCCACGTCCACGAAGCCGAGGCGGTATTGGTCGCGCATCAGGGTGGCGATGCGCCGCGTCTCGGCGGCGAAGTTGTGCGCGCTGGGCGCGCCGCGGCTGGCCGCCACCATCTCGTCGCGCAGATCCCTGGAGATGGACTGCGGCAGCGCGAGGCCGTCGGCGCTGGCTTGCGCAAGCGACGTGCCCTTGTACATGCCGGCGAGGATGGCCGCTTGGCGTTCGTTGAAATGCGCCTTGGGATCGGCCTTCAGCGCGATGTTGGGAATGTCTCGCGCGGCGCCCTGGAAGGACAGCGGCAGGTTGTCGGTGAAGGCGATCGCCGGCACGCCGGTGAGCAGACCCGAGAGCCGCGCTAGGAAGCCGGAGCGAAAGTTGCCGTTCACGCCCACCGGCTGGCCGCGCTCGATGTGGTCCTGCGTCTCGAAGTGGCTGCGTGAAAGATCATTGGTGCCGGCGAAGGGAATGAAGGCGAGCTGCTTCTTCTGCCACAGCGGGTAGAGCGAGTCGCGCACCACCGGGTTCAGACCCCAGTTCGCATCCAGCGCCACCGCGCTGTCGGGGTTGTTCGCGTCGGGTTTCGCGATGGCGAGGGTAGGGCGCGAGTCGTAGTAGAAATCGCTGCCGGTAGGCACCAGCAGGTTGTTGCAGTCGTAGCCGCCACGCAGGAACACCAGCAGGAAGCGCGGCGTGTTTGCCGGCGCAGCGAACAGTCGGCCGGAGAAACTCAACGTAGAGGCAGCGGCTGCGCCAGCGGCGGCAAGCAGGAATTCGCGGCGGTTCATGGCAGCACCTCAGCGGTAGTTGAAGTCAGGCGAGGACAACAGGAAGGTGTTCCACTCCATCGGCGATTTCGCCTTGGCCAACGCGTCGCGGGTGGCATCGGCAAGTCGCGGCGCTATCGCGTCGCGGTACAGCGCGGAGCCTTGCAGGTCGGGCGCGCCGGGCGGCGGATCGTTCGCGGCGTTCGCGCCTCCGTCATCCGCGAACAGCCGGTTGCGGCCACTGCCGATCACGCGGGCGAAGTCGAAGCGCTTGCTGAGCTGGCCCGAGCCGGTCCAGCTCGCCGAGTCCAGCGGCCAGCCGTCGGGCGTGATGCGGCCGTACAGCGGTTCGCCCATCTGGCGCAGCCAGTTCACCAGCGGCACCGCATTGGGGATGGGCTGGCCGTCATAGGTCAGGCGCATCGCGGAGACCAGGAAGCGCGTCGGGTCCTTGAACTTGTGTCCGCCCACGGCAGCCGCCTCCTTCGACAGGAACATCGTGCGCATGACTTGGGCGATGTCGCCATCGGTGCGCTGGAAGGTCTGCGCCATCGCGTCCACCAGGGCGGGCGAGGGCTTGTCGTCGACGAAGTATTCGGCGAGCTGCTGCGAGACGAAGTGCGCACAAGCGGGTTGCTGCGTGATGAGGTCCACCGCCTGTTCGATCTCGGCGTAGCCGCTGCCCTTGATCGTCTGGCCCAGGAAGCTCTTGTCGCCGTAGTCGTGCTGGCGCGAGTTGAATTGGAACAAGCCCTCGCGCACGACGCCCGGCGGTATGCGCGCGAAGCGACCCTCGCGCGCGGCGAGCCTGGGCGGCACGATGCCGGCGCCGGTCAGCACGCGCATCAGCTGCTGCACGTCGGCCTGGGTGTAACCCGAACCCACGCCCAGCGTGTGCAGCTCCATCAGCTCGCGTGCGTAGTTCTCGTTGGTCTTGTCCTTGACGTTGTGCACGTTGTCGAGAAACACCAGCATGGCCGGGCTCTTCAGCGTGGCCATCACCAGGTCCTTGAACTTGCCCAGCGCACGCGGGCGTATCACGTTCTCCTCGTAGTCGGCGGCGAACACGCGCACCGGACCCTTGTTCGCGTAAACGCTGAAGTGGTTCAGCCAGAACCACACCAGCTGCTCCTTGAGCTGGTCACCGCCATAGATCGCATGCAGCAGCTCGGCCTGTGCGGCCTGCTGTTCGAGTCCGCGGCGGTATTGCGCAAGCGCCTTCTTCGCGGTGTCCTTGGCCGGGCCGGCGGGCGTGTCCTTGTATTGTTTCTGGCGCTCGCGGAAATCCGCCCACAGCTCGGGCAGCGGTGTGTTCACCACGGGGAAGGAGCGGATCTGTGCGGCGACCTGTGGGGGCAGGCGGTCGTCGCCGCCGGCCAACTGTTCGTCGAGGAAGCGCGTGCTACCGAGCTGGCGGTAACGCGCCAGCGTGGCGCTGTCCAGGCCGAAACCGTCGCGGCGCAGCCAGGCGATGTCGGAGAGGCTCAGCCCGTCTACCTTCGCGGTGACGGTGGCGACCGGCAGGCGTTGCGGCGTGGCCTGACCCGCGCAGGCCAGCGCGGGCAGGCAGCCCAGCAACAAGCCCAGCGCAAGGCGGCGGCGTAGCGGTGCGGCAGGCATGCGTCCGTTCTCCGGTGTTGGTGTCGGGTGGCTTCAACGGCGAGGATGCCGCAGCGGATGACGCCGCCGCCGTGACGCATCGAGTGGATTCGCTGGCGATTCATCTTTCGCAGCATCTTGCGCGGCGGTGCGCCGGTTACCATGCGCTCCCCGCCGGAGCGATGCGATGCCCAAGACCTACGACCGCGCCTATTTCGACAAGTGGTACCGCGACCCCGCGCATGCGGTGGGCTCGCCGGCCGAGCTCAGGCGCAAGGTGGCGATGGTGGTGGCGCAGGCGGAGTACTACCTCGGCCGGCCGATCCGCAACGTGCTCGATGTGGGCTGCGGCGAAGGCACCTGGCGCGCGCCGCTGCGTGCGCTGCGGCCCGGCCTCGACTACCGCGGGCTGGACGCCAGCGAGTACGCGGTGGCCCGCTACGGGCGCAGCCGCAACCTCGGCCTCGCGCGCTTCGGCCAGCTCGAACACCTGCGCTTTGACACGCGCTTCGATCTCATCGTGTGCACCGACGTGCTGCATTACCTGAAGCCCGCGGAAATCCGCGCCGGCCTCGTCGGCATCGGCGAGATGCTCGAAGGCATCGCCTTCCTCGAACTGTTCACCAGCCGCGACGACGTGGACGGTGACCGCCACGGCTTCGTGTCACGCGCGCCGGCCTGGTATCTGCGCGAGTTCGGCAAGGTGGGGCTGCTGCCTTGCGGTTCGCATTGCTATCTCGGGCCGCGGCTGGAGCGGCATATCGCGGCGCTGGAGCGGGCGCAGATGCCGGCCCGGGCATCGCGTGCGTAGGTCGGGATTTATCCCGACGCCGCCTTTCCGGCGAGCCCGGTGTCGGGATGAATCCCGACCTACGTGCGCCTAGAACTCCACGTGCGCACGCAGCCCCGCGAACGCCGCCGGCCCGCGGTCGCGGTTGTAGCCGGGGTGGCGAATCCACTGGAAATCGGGGCTGAGCGTGAGGTGGGCGAACGGTGCGTAGCTGTAGTAGACCTCGGCGATTTCCTCGTGCGCGTAGTTCAGCGCGCCGTCGCCCAGCACGAAGCCGCTGCCGCCGGCTTCGAGATAGTCGCGGTGCGCGGGCGAGAGTGCGTTGAGCGCGAAGGCCACGCCGAGGTGGTCGGCACTGCGGCCCCAGTGCACGCCGGAGAGCTGGAAGCCGCCGCTGACGGTGCGGTCCACCTCGGTGAACACGAAGGATTCGGTGTGGCCGTCGTTCCAGCCGGCGCGGGCGAACAGGCCGGTGTCGCCGCCGTCGGTCAGCGGCAGTTCGCCGTTGACGACGAAGCCGAATTTGCGCCGCCCGGGGGCATCGTCCGCATGCACGTCGGGCACGCGGCCCATGGCCGGCGCCTGCGCGAGGGCGTCGCGGTAGTTGCCCATGCGCGCGATGTTGCGGAAGGCGAGCAGGCGCAGCACCCAGCCGTTCGGCTGCGGGTGCAGGCTCAGTTGCAGCTGCTCGCCGCGCGCGTGGAACAGGTCGCTTTCCAGTCGCTGGCCGTTCGCTTCGTAAGGCATGCGGTAGACGCCGTAGCGCAGGGTCCAGGCCGGGTTGGCCCAGGCCAGCATCAGGCCATCGGTGTAGCCGCGGGTGTCGGCGGCGAAATCCCAGGCGGTGGCGTTGAACAGATCCCAGTTCATGAACTGGGTGCGCGTGCCATCGGCGTAGCGGTTGCGGTCGAAGTCGTCGTTCACCGCCAGCTTGCCCAGCTTCACGTCGAGGCGTCGCGTGGCCTGCGTGCCGGGCAGGTGGTCCTGGCTGCGCTCCACCGCTTCGCTGTCGCCACCCAGCGGCAGCGACCATTGCAGGTAGCGCCGTGCCACGTAGGCGCCGCGGCCCAGCCCGGCCACCCCGGCGCGGATCACGTCGCCGTTGGTGAGGCCGCCCAGGCCGGTGGCGCCGCTCACGCCTTCGCCGCGGAACATCTCCACGTCGAAATAGAACGCCAGGTGCCACGGCAGCGCCACGCCGAAGTAGGCGCCGAAGGTGTGCGAGCGTTCGGTGTCGCTTCGGGCTTGCAGGCTCAACGGGCCGGCGTAGGGCGAATGCACCGTGCCCTGATGCTGGTCGACGAAGGTGTATTGCGCGCCCAGCCACTGCGGGATGAACAGCGGGGCGTCGTCGGCGCGAGCGTTGCAGGAAAGCGCGAGTGCGCCGCCAAGCAGGCAGGCGAGGGCGGAGGCGATGGCGAACGTGCACGCGGCGATACGCCGATGGAGGATGTTCTTGGACATGGCTTGCATCCGTGGCGGCCGGGCGGGCGGCGGCGGATGCAAACGGGCATTCAGCCGTGCATCACGCCGGGCGCCGTGGCCCGGTGGGAGGTGGATTCGTGGGTGATGCGCCCGGACGGGGCGCGGAGGGAGGTCGACTGTCGCCGGGCATCAGGGGCCTCCGTGATCCGCGGCATGGCGGAGTGCATCGTGCCGTGCGCCGGTGGCGGGCAGATGGCAGGCACGCGCGAACACGCGACGCAATGGCGTCGCGCGCGATGTTCTTGAGACAGGAAAGCGGTGAAGCAGCATGGGCTCGCCTCTGCATGCGCCCGCGGCGCATGGGGGCGGCCCGTTCCTCAGTTGAGGAAAGCGCGGGCCGACCGCAGGCGGTCGCAGGCGTTCATCGGGTTGTGCGACGTCGGCATCCGCAGGGGCTTGCGGTCGCCGACGCATCGACTGGGAATACTGTCCATTTCTCGCTGGAAGTGGCCAAGGAAGCCGTCAGCCGGGCCGAAGGCGCGCGCACTGTAGTCGGCGCTACCGGGGCTGTCAACGTATCCGGATGAGCCATCGCGAGGGCTGGCGTATCGTCGCGGACAGGCATGGCGCAGCGCCGCAATCCGGCGCGTGAATCGCGGCTGACGAGGTGGTGTGACCGCACGTTGGCGGCTTCCGCACGGCGCAGCCTGAGCTGCGACCTGGCCGCCACGACGCGCATTCTTGCGTCTCCTGCCTTGCCTGCCGGCACACCGTGCCGCATCGGATGCGCGTCTTGCTACGTGCCCGGCGGCTTGCATCGCCGGGACGCGGGGTCCGCTAGTTGTTGTCGCCGCCCAGCAGCGAACCGACGACGCCGCCGAGCAGGCCGGCGCCGATGCCGGTCGATGCCGCCCGGTTGCCGTCACGCGGGAGGTATTCGGCGATCTGGTGGGCCAGGCGCGAGATCGGCAGGGTCTGCAGCCACACCGTGCCGGGGCCGGTGAGCGATGCCAGGAAGATGCCGTCGCCGCCGAAGATGGCGTTCTTGATGCCGGGCACGGTGGTGATCTGGAAGCCCACCGAGGCCTGGAAGGCTCCGACGTGGCCGGGATGCACGCGCAGCGTCTCGCCGGGGGCCAGGTCCTTCTGGATCAGTTCGCCGGACAGTTCCAGCCAGGCGGTGCCGCTGCCACCGATGTGCTGGAGCAGGAAGCCGCTGCCGCCGAAGATGCCGGCGCCCAGCGATTGCTGGAAGCCCACGCCGATGGCGACCTGCGGCGTGGCGCAGAGGAAACCGTGGCGATGCACCATGTATTCGCTGCCCGGTGCCACCGGCACCGGCACGATGTGCCCGGGTACCTTGGTGGCGAACGCCACGGTGCCGGGGGACTGGACGGCGCGGTAGTCCGTCATGAACAGGCTGCCGCCGCCGACCACGCGCTTGAACATGCCAAGCAGGCCGCCGCCGCCACTCATCTGGGTGTGGGTGGTCATCTGCACCGATGCGCTCATCCACGACAGCTCGCCGCTTTCGGCAAATACGCTTTCGCCGGGATCGAGCTGCACTTCGAGCACCGGCATGGTGGTGCCCTGGATATGTGTCTGCATGGCGAGTTCTCCGGATGAGAATGGGGCGAGGCGATCCGTCCGCGCACACAGTCGCGGTCGCATGCTTCGATGAAGGCGCGCTGCATCCTACGCTTCCGCATCGTCGCTCGTAAGCACCCCATCAACCGAAGGCCGCCTTGCGGCGGCCTTTGGTTGCATTGCGTCGAACGCTTGCTCAGCCGCCGCGCGAGGCGCGCTTGCGATCGTTCTCGGTGAGGTGCTTCTTGCGCATGCGGATTTCTTTCGGGGTGACTTCGACCAGCTCGTCATCGTCGATGAAGTCCAGTGCCTGCTCCAGCGAGAACTTGGTCGCCGGGGTCAGCTGGATCGCGTCGTCCTTGCCCGAGGCGCGCATGTTGGTCAGCGGCTTGGGCTTGATGGCGTTGACGGTGAGGTCGTTGTCCTTGGCGTGGATGCCGACCAACTGGCCTTCGTACACCGAGTCGCCTTCGGCAGCGAACAGCTTGCCGCGATCCTGCAGCGGCCCGAGCGAGTAGGCCGGAGTGGTGCCGCCGGCATTGGCGATCATCACGCCGTTGAGGCGCTTGGCGATCGCGACCGGCGTGTACGGACCGTAGTGGTCGAACACGTGGAACAGCAGGCCCGAACCCTGGGTGAGGGTCTTGAACTGGTTCTGGAAGCCGATCAGGCCGCGCGCCGGGATCATGTACTCGAGTCGCACGCGGCCCTTGCCGTCCGACACCATGTTCTTCAGGTCGCCCTTGCGGATGCCCAAGCGCTCCATCACGCCGCCCTGGTGCTGCTCTTCGATGTCGACCACCAGTTGCTCGATCGGCTCCATCTTCTGGCCGTCGATTTCCTTGATGATCACTTCCGGACGCGACACGGCCAGCTCGTAGCCTTCGCGGCGCATGTTTTCGATCAGCACCGAAAGGTGCAGTTCGCCACGGCCCGAGACCAGGAACTTGTCGGCGTCGGAGCCATCTTCCACGCGCAGCGCCACGTTGTGCACCTTTTCGCGGTCCAGGCGCTCACGCAGCTGGCGGCTGGTGAGGAACTTGCCGCCCGACAGATCCTTGTTGCCGACGAACGGCGAGTTGTTGACCTGGAAGGTCATGCTGATCATCGGCTCGTCGACGCTCAGCGCCGGCAGCGCTTCGGGCACGTCCGGCGAGGTGATGGTGTCCGAAATGGTCAGCTCGGGGATGCCCGAGATGGCGACGATGTCGCCGGCTTCGGCGCTGTCCTGCTCGATGCGCTCCAGGCCCATGAAGCCGAGCACCTGGCCGATCTTGCCCTGGCGCTTCTTGCCATGACGGTCGATGACGGCGACCTGCATGCCCTTCTTCAGGGTGCCGCGCTGGATGCGGCCGATGCCGATGACGCCGACGAAGTTGTTGTGGTCCAGCTGGCTGATACGCATCTGGAAGGCGCCTTCCGGATCGACGTCCGGCTTGGGCGCGTGCTGCATGATCGCTTCGTACAGCGGGGTCATGTCGCCTTCGCGGGCGTTTTCGTCCAGCGAGGCGTAACCGTTCAGCGCCGAGGCGTAGACGATCGGAAATTCCATCTGCTCGTCGGTGGCGCCGAGCTTCTCGAACAAATCCCACACCTGTTCGACCACCCACTCCGGACGCGAGCCCGGGCGATCCACCTTGTTGACCACGACGATGGGCTTGAAGCCCATGGCGAACGCCTTCTGGGTCACGAAACGCGTCTGCGGCATCGGGCCGTCCATCGCGTCGACCAGGATCAGCACCGTGTCCACCATCGACAGCACGCGCTCCACCTCGCCGCCGAAGTCGGCGTGCCCGGGGGTGTCGACGATGTTGATGCGGTTCTTGGTGCCGGTCTTCTTGTCCGTCCAGGTGATGGCCGTGTTCTTGGCCAGGATCGTGATGCCACGCTCCTTTTCCTGGTCGTTCGAGTCCATCACGCGCTCGGCCAGCACGGTGCGCTCGTTGAGCGTGCCGGACTGCTTCAGCAGCTGGTCGACGAGGGTGGTCTTGCCGTGGTCGACGTGGGCGACGATGGCGATATTGCGCAGGTTTTCGATGGACATGGGATCGGCTCGGGCGACGCGGGGTCGTCACGTAGGTTTTCGGAAGGCGAATCGGTCGATTATACGCACTCGTGCGAAGGTTTGCCCGTATCTTTTCGATCGTCCCGTCGGGCTGCGTTATGCTTGGCGATCCACGCGCCGTGCCTGCGGCGTATCGACTCCGTCCAAAGCCGAGGAACGCCCATGGCCATTCAAGTCACCCTGCACACCAACCGCGGCCCGATCCGCCTGCGCCTGCACGACGACAAGGCGCCGCTGACCGTGGCGAATTTCGTGAACCTGGCCAAGCGCGGCTATTACGACGGCCTGTCGTTCCATCGCGTGATCGCCGACTTCATGGTCCAGGGCGGTTGCCCCGAGGGCAGCGGCCGCGGTGGCCCGGGCTACAAGTTCGAGGACGAATTCCATCCCTCGCTGCGTCACGACAAGCCCGGCGTGCTGTCGATGGCGAACGCCGGTCCGCGCACCAACGGCAGCCAGTTCTTCATCACCCACGGCGCCACGCCGTGGCTGGACGGCAAGCACAGCGTGTTCGGCGAAGTGATCGATGCGAACGACCAGCAGGTGGTCGACGCGATCCGCCAGAACGACGTGATCGAGAAGGTCACGGTCGAGGGCGACGTGGACGCGCTGCTGGCGGCCAAGGCCGACCGCGTGAAGGAATGGAACAGCGTGCTCGACCAGCGCGGTTGATCCGCGACAGGCGTCACCCCTGCAAGCCACCGTCCCCGGGCGGTGGCTTTTTCACGCACCGGTCACGGCGGCGACTGCATGTGCCCCATAGAATCCGCAGGCCGCACACGTCATCAGCGCGCGGTTTCCATCATCCAGGGAGAGCAGTCATGTCATTACTCGGTAGTTTGCTGGGCGGCGGCGGTCAGGCCGGCGGTTCGGATCTGGTGTCGGTGGCGGGGCAGCTGATCCAGCAGGCGGGCGGCGTGCAGGGGCTGGCCGGCATGCTGCACCAGGGCGGGCTCGGCGAAGCCGTGCAGTCGTGGGTCGGCAATGGCACCAACCAGGCAGTGTCCGGCGACCAGCTCAACCAGGCGTTGCAGAGCGGCGGCCTGGGTTCGGTGCTGCAGGAGGCGGCCGGCAAGCTGGGCATGGATCAAGGCCAGCTGTCCGGTGCGCTGGCGCAGGTGTTGCCGCATGTGGTCGACCACCTGACTCCCGGCGGCCAGGTGCCGGCGCAGGGGCAGGGCGGTGGTTTCGATCTCGGCTCGCTGGCGGGGCTGGCCGGCAAGCTGTTCGGCTGAGCTTCGCCGACACGTCATGGGGCCGTGCGGGCGAGGCATGCCCCGCCCGCACGGCCACGTCTCACGAGGAGGCGCTGGGCTTGAACAGCACGTGGTAGATCGCGAGCAGGATGATCGCGCCCACCACCGAAGCGATGAAATGAACGAAGCCGTGCGCGGGCCACCAGCCCAGCCGCTCGCCCACCCAGGTGGCGAGGATCGAGCCCACGATGCCGATGATGATGGTGACGATGAAGCCGACCGAGTCCTTGCCGCCGCGGATGAACTTGGCGATGACGCCGACGATGAAGCCGATGATGATGACCCAGAGCCAATGCATATCCGTGTGTCCCCATGCGTGGTTGATGAAGTCCCCTGGATAGTGCGGAAGCCGCGCCTCCCTGCGGCCCCTGCCGCGCACCGTGTTGAAGGCGTGGCAGCGGCGGCATCATGCCATCCGCGAACATGGGCATGCATCCACGGATCGTGATGACGCAAGCTTTTGCGGGGGTCTCGGGGGATGCGATATCGCATGCTAAAATCGCCGGGTTTGCCGCTTCCGTCCCCCACGAACCCGAGGAAGTCATGCCCCAGCTCGCCCAGCGTGTCGGCCGCGCGAAGCCCAGCGCGATCATGGTCATCGCCGCCAAGGCGAAGCAGCTCAAGGCCGCCGGCCGCGACATCATCAGCTTCTCCATCGGTGTGCCGAACTTCCTGCCCGGCGAACACGTGTATGCGGCGGCGCGTGAGGCGCTCAGCCACGACAGTGGCCAGTACGGCAGCAACCGCGGCGCCGAGCCGCTGCTGGACGCGTTCCTGAAACACATCGAGGCGCTGGGCTTCACCGGCTACGGCCATGCCAACCTGTCGGTGGGCATCGGTGCCAAGCAGGTGCTGTACAACCTGGCCGAGGCGCTGCTGGACGAGGGCGACGAGATCGCCTTCGCCGCGCCGTACTGGACCACCTACCGCGACATCGCCGACATCGTGGGCGCGAAGACCAACGTGCTGCATTGCGGGCCGGAGCAGCACTACAAGCTCACCCCGGCCCAACTCGACGCGGCGCTGGTGCGCAAGCCCAAGGTGTTCCTGTTCAACAATCCGTCCAACCCCACGGGCATGGTCTACACGCGCGAGGAAATCGCCGCGCTGGCCGCGGTGCTGGCGAAGCATCCGGATACCTGGATCATCACCGACGACATCTACAACTCGATGGTGTTCGACGGCATCGGCTACCACAACTTCGTGTTCGCGAAGCCGGAGCTGAAGGAGCGCCTGATCTTCGTCGATTCGGTGTCCAAGACCTACGGCATGCCGGGCTGGCGCGTGGGCCTGCTGGCCGGGCCGGAGTCGGTGGCCAAGGCGGTCACCACGCTCAACTCCAACCACATCACCAGCGTGCCGGAAGTGATCACCGCCGCCGCGGTGGCCGCGTTCACCGGCCCGCAGGACGTTCCTCAGGCCAAGTGCGCCGAATTCGCCGCGCGCCGCGACACCGTGGTCGCCGCGCTCAACGCGATCCCGGGCGTGACCTGCCCGCGGCCGCAGGGCGCGTTCTACGCATTCCCGGATATTTCCGTGGCATTCGGCAAGAGCCACAACGGCACCAGGATTTCCAACGACGTGGAGTTCTGCGCCGCGCTGCTGGAAGCCAAGGGCGTGGCCTGCGTGCCTGGTTCCGCCTTCGGCGAACCGCGCGCCCTGCGCATTTCCTACACCTGCCCGGCAGCCCAGTTGCAGCCCGGCTTGCAACGCATCCAGGAGTTCTTCGCCGAACTCGTTTGAATACATCACCTGTAGGAGCGCACCCTGTGCGCGACGCTCTTTGAGGCACGAAGCTTCGCGCACAGGGTGCGCTCCTGCGAAATACGACGCATTGAACACATCATCGAAGGAGTCGTCATCATGAAAGCCCCCGTTCGAGTTGCCGTTACCGGTGCCGCCGGCCAGATCGGCTATGCCTTGCTGTTCCGCATCGCCGCTGGCGACATGCTGGGCCCCGACCAGCCGGTGATCCTGCACCTGCTGGAGATCACCCCGGCGCTGCCCGCGCTGCAGGGCGTGGTGATGGAGCTCAACGACTGCGCGTTCCCGACCCTGGCCGGCGTCGTCGCCACCGACGACGTCAACGTGGCCTTCAAGGACGTGGATTACGCGCTGCTGGTTGGCGCCCGTCCGCGCGGCCCGGGCATGGAGCGCAAGGATCTGCTGGAAGCGAACGGTGCGATCTTCGCCCCGCAGGGCAAGGCGCTGAACGACCACGCCAAGCGCGACGTGAAGGTGCTGGTGGTGGGAAACCCGGCCAACACCAACGCACTGATCGCGCAGCAGAACGCCCCGAGCCTGGATCCGAAGTGCTTCACCGCGATGGTGCGCCTGGACCACAACCGCGCCAAGAGCCAGCTGGCCGAGAAGACCGGCAAGCACAACACCGACGTCCGCAAGATGACGATCTGGGGCAACCACAGCTCCACCCAGTATCCCGACCTGCACCACGCCACCGTGGACGGCAAGCCGGCGCTGTCGCTGGTCGACCAGGCCTGGTACGAGAGCGATTTCATCCCCACCGTGCAGCAGCGCGGCGCGGCCATCATCAAGGCGCGTGGCGCTTCGTCGGCGGCGTCGGCCGCTTCCGCCGCGATCGATCACATGCGCACCTGGGCGCAAGGCACGGTCGAGGGCGACTGGGTGTCGATGGGCATTCCGTCCGATGGCTCCTACGGCGTCAAGCCGGGCGTGATCTTCGGCTACCCGGTGACGGTGAAGGACGGCAAGTACGCCATCGTGCAGGGCTTGGCGATCAACGCGTTCTCGCAGGCGCGCATCGACGCCACCGAGAAGGAGCTGCGCGAGGAGCGCGCGGGCGTCGAGCACCTGTTCGCGAAGTAAGCGCGACGCGCCAGAGTGAACCGAAGGGCGGCCATGGGCCGCCCTTCTTCGTTTCGGGGCGGGGCGCCCGTTGTTTCGACCATCGTCGCGCTGCCCAGGCGGCAATGCCGAGGCTAGGCTTGAGGCGGGTCGGCACGGGAGGCGGCATGGACTACGAATCGTTCTACCGGCAGTCGGTCGAACAGCCGGAACTGTTCTGGGCCGAGCAGGCGCGGCGCATCCACTGGGAAACGCCACCGCGGCAGATCCTCGACCAGTCCAATCCGCCGTTCCGCCGCTGGTTCGTCGGCGGCACCACCAACCTCTGCCACAACGCGGTGGACCGGCATTTGGCCGAACGCGCGGAGCAGTTGGCGCTGGTGGCCGTGTCCAGCGAGACCGGCATCACGCGTGAGTTCACCTACCGCGAGCTGCACCGCGAGGTGAACGCGTTTGCCGCGGTGCTGCAGTCGCTGGACGTGGGCCGCGGCGACCGCGTGGTGATCTACCTGCCGAACATCGCCGAGGCGGTGTTCGCGATGCTGGCGTGCGCGCGCATCGGCGCGATCCACTCGGTGGTTTTCGGCGGCTTCGCGGCACACAACCTCGCTTTGCGCATCGACGACGCGCAGCCGAAGCTGCTGATCTGCGCGGACGCCGGCATGCGCGCGGGCAAGGTGATTCCGTACAAACCGCTGGTGGATGCGGCCTTGAACGAGGCCTCGGCGCCGCCGCCGAAGGTGCTGGTGGTGAACCGCGGGCTCGACCCGCAGATGACCCGCATCAAAGGTCGCGACGTGGACTACGCCGAACTTCGCGCGAAGCATGATGGCGCCGAGGTGCCGGTGGCGTGGCTGGAGTCGAACGAGCCGAGTTATCTGCTCTACACCTCGGGCACCACCGGCAAGCCCAAGGGCGTGCAGCGCGACACCGGCGGCTACGCGGTGGCGATGGCGATGTCGATCCGCTGCATCTTCGACATCGCGCCGGGGCAGGTGATGTTCTCCACTTCCGACGTGGGCTGGGCGGTGGGGCATTCCTACAACGTGTATGGCCCGCTGATCGGCGGCGCCACCTCGCTGCTCTACGAAGGCCTGCCCACGCGGCCCGACCCGGGCGTGTGGCGGGGGCTGTGCGAGCAATACGGCGTGCGCAGCATGTTCTCCTCGCCCACCGCGATCCGCGTGCTGAAGAAGCAGGACGCACGCTTCCTGCACGCGCACGACCTGTCGAAACTGAAGTGGCTGTTCCTCGCCGGCGAGCCGCTGGACGAGCCCACCTCGCAATGGATCAACACGGAACTGGGCGTGCCGGTGATCGACAACTACTGGCAGACCGAGACCGGCTGGCCGGCGATCACCTTGATGCCGGGGCTGGACATGAAACCGGCCAAGCTCGGCTCGCCCGGCCTGCCGGCACCCGGCTACAAGATGAAGGTGATCGACGAGAACACCGGCAAGGAAGTACCCGCCGGCGAGAAGGGCGTGCTGGTGCTGGAGCCGCCGCTGCCGCCAGGTTGCCTCAGCACGATCTGGCGCGACGACGACCGCTACGTGCACAGCTACTTCAGCCACTTCCGCGAACTCTTGTACAGCTCGCTGGACTGGGCGATCCGCGACGCGGACGGCTACACCTTCATCCTCGGCCGCACCGACGACGTGATCAACGTGGCCGGGCACCGGCTGGGCACACGCGAGATCGAGGAGTCCGTGGCCGGCCACCCGGCGGTGGCCGAAGCGGCGGTGGTCGGCGTGCGCGACGAGCTGAAGGGCCAGGTGCCGGTGGTGTTCGTCACATTGAAGCAGGATGCCGGCAGCGGCGCCGCGGAAGTCGCGCGCGGCATGCAGCAATGCGTGGTGGACCAGCTCGGCAGCGTGGCGAAACCCGCGCGGGTGTACGTGGTGAATGCCTTGCCCAAGACGCGCTCGGGCAAGCTGCTGCGGCGTTCGCTGCAGGCCTTGGCCGAGCAGCGCGATCCGGGCGACCTGTCGACGTTGGACGACCCGGCGGCGCTGGAGGAGATCCGCAAGGCGCTGGAGCGCGGCCCGGATCAGGGATGCTGAAAGATGGGATCGGGATAGCCCTTCGACTTCGCTTCGCTACGCTCAGGGCGAACGGATGAGGCGACATCTGTCCGTTCACGCTGAGCGTAGGCCCGGAGGGCCGAAGTCGAAGGGCATCTGGAGCAAGGCAGGTACGACCAGCCTTGCAACAATCCTCAAGCCGTGATCGCCTCCGCCACCGGCGCCGAGCTGCGGATCAGATGGTCGAACGCGCCCAGCGCGGCGGTGGAACCGGCGCCCATCGCGATCACGATCTGCTTGTACGGCACCGTGGTGGCGTCGCCGGCGGCGAACACGCCGGGCAGCGAGGTCTGGCCGCGGGCATCGATCACGATCTCGCCGCGCGGGCTGAGTTCCAGCGTCCCCTTCAGCCATTCGGTGTTCGGCAGCAGGCCGATCTGCACGAAGATGCCTTCCAGCGAGAGACTGTGCATGGTGCCGTCGGTGCGGTCCTTGTAAACCAAGCCGTTGACCTTCTGGCCGTCGCCCAGCACTTCGGTGGTCTGCGCGCTGACAATCACCTCCACGTTGGGCAGGCTGCGCAGCTTGCGCTGCAGCACTTCGTCCGCGCGCAGGTGGTGGTCGAACTCGACCAGGGTGACGTGGGCCACCAGGCCGGCCAGGTCGATGGCCGCCTCGACGCCGGAGTTGCCGCCACCGATCACCGCCACGCGCTTGCCCTTGAACAGCGGGCCGTCGCAGTGCGGGCAATAGGCCACGCCCTTGTTGCGGTACTCGCTCTCGCCGGGCACGCCGATCTGCCGCCAGCGTGCACCGGTGGACAACACCACCGACTTCGACTTCAGCGTGGCGCCGTTCTCGAGCTCGATCTCGATCAGGCCGCTGTCGGATTCAGCGGCGGGCACCAGCTGGGTGGCGCGCTGCAGGTTCATGATGTCCACGTCGTAGTTGCGAACGTGGTTTTCCAGCGCGGCGCCCAGCTTCGGGCCTTCGGTGTAGTCCACCGAGATGAAGTTCTCGATCGCCATGGTGTCCAGCACCTGGCCGCCGAAACGCTCGGCCGCCACGCCGGTGCGGATGCCCTTGCGCGCGGCGTAGACCGCCGCCGCGGCACCGGCCGGCCCGCCGCCCACCACCAGCACGTCGAAGGCGTCCTTGGTCTTGATCGTTTCGGCGGCGCGCGCGGCGGCGCCGGTGTCGAGCTTCGCCACGATCTGCTCCAGGCTCATGCGGCCCTGGTCGAACACTTCGCCGTTCAGGTACACGGTGGGCACCGACATGATCTGGCGGCGATCCACTTCGTCCTGGTACAGCGCGCCGTCGATGGCCACATGCCGGATGTTGGGGTTAAGCACGCTCATCAGGTTGAGCGCCTGCACCACGTCCGGGCAGTTCTGGCAGGACAACGAAAAATAGGTTTCGAAGTGGAACTCGCCTTCGAGGTTCTGCACCTGCGCGATGGTTTCCGCCGTGGCCTTGGACGGATGGCCGCCTACCTGCAAGAGCGCCAGCACCAGCGAGGTGAACTCGTGGCCCATCGGGATGCCGGCGAAGCGCACACCGATGTCGGTCCCGATGCGATTGATCGCGAACGAGGGTTTGCGCGTCTCGCTGTCGTCGCGGCGCAGGGCAATCTTGTCGCTCATCGCGGCGATCTCGTGCAGCAGTTCGTCCAGCTCGCGCGACTTCGTGCCCTCGTCGAGCGCGGCGACGAGTTCGATCGGCTGGGTGAGTTTTTCCAGGTAGCCCGCGAGTTGGGCCTTGATGGCGGCATCAAGCATGGTGACCACTCCGGTGGGATGGGAAAAGAGAGAGACTTGTGGCAGCGGCCGGCGCCGTGGGGAGGGCGGCTGCGGAGGGGAAGCGAAGCCGGGCGCTGGCCGCTGGCACAAGCATCCTCGGTGGAACCCGGGCGCAGCGCGCCCGGGTCCGGTGTTGCAGGTGCAGCGATGGATCAGATCTTGCCGACGAGGTCCAGCGAGGGCGCCAGGGTCTTCTCGCCTTCCTTCCACTTGGCCGGGCACACTTCACCCGGGTGGCTGGCGACGTACTGCGCCGCCTTCACCTTGCGCAGCAGTTCCTTGGCGTCGCGGCCGATGCCGCCGGCGGTGATCTCGACGATCTGGATCTTGCCCTGCGGGTCGACCACGAAGCTGCCGCGGTCGGCCAGGCCGGCGTCCTCGATCAGCACCTCGAAGTTGCGGCTGATCGCGTGGGTCGGGTCGCCCACCATGGTGTAGCCGATCTTCCTGATCGCGTCGGAGGTGTCGTGCCACGCCTTGTGCGAGAAATGCGTGTCGGTCGAGACGCTGTAGATTTCCACGCCCAGCTTCTGGAACTCGGCGTAGTGGTCGGCGAGGTCCTCCAACTCAGTCGGGCAGACGAAGGTGAAGTCGGCGGGGTAGAAGAACACCACGGACCACTTGCCCTTGAGGTCGGCTTCGGTCACTTCGATGAACTGGCCAGCCTTGAACGCCTGCGCCTTGAACGGCTTTACTTCGGTATTGATCAAAGACACTTTGCAGCCTCCGTTGTGGGTAATGGATGAATCGATGGGTTCAATTGTAGGGGGCGTTCACGATTAGTCCAATTGATAGTTGGCATGGGGGCAATCGGTGCAGGCTATGGCGCCGCCGGCTCGACTCGGCGGTGCCGCGCAAGGCGTGTTCCGGACGGTTCAGGGCGCGGCGGCGAAGCGCTCGCGCAGCTGCTGATCGACCACGGTGGCGGTGACGATGTCGCTGCCCACGTTCACCGTGGTGCGCGCCATGTCGAGGATGCGGTCCACGCCGATCACGATGCCGATGCCTTCCGGCGGTATGCCGAAGGTGGCCAGCAGGCCCGCGATCAGCGGCAGCGAGCCGCCGGGAATGCCGGCCACCGCCACCGCGCTCAGCACCGCGAGCAGCATCAGGATGGCCTGGTGCGCGAGGCCGAGCTCCACGCCGAAAGCCTGCGCCACGAACAGCACCACGCAGCCCTCGAACAGCGCGGTGCCGCTCATGTTCATGGTCGCGCCCAGTGGCAGCACGAAGCCGGCGGTGCTCGGCGCGAGCTTCAGCTCGTCATGCGCCACCGCCAGCGAGGCGGGCAGGCAGGCGTTGCTTGAGCTGGTGGAGAACGCGGCGATCAGCAGCGAACGGATCTGCCGGAAATATTCCCGCGGCGAGCGCCGCGCCAGGAAGCGGATCCACAGCGACATGGTGCCGAACAGGTGCAGCGCCAGCGCCGCAGTGCAGCCGACGACGAACACCGACAGCGCCAGCAGCACGTCCACGCCCACCTTGACGATCACGCTGTAGATCATCGCCGGCACCGCCAGTGGCGCCAACTGCAGCGCGAAGCCCACGATCCGCGTCATCAGGTCGGTGACCGTGTCCAGCGCCATCTGCACCCGCTTGCGTTGCTTCCCCGGCAGTTGGGTGGCGGCGGCGCCCACCAGGATCGCGAACAGGATCAGCGGCAGCACCTCGCCCAGCGCGTCGCGGCTGGAGCCGGCCACGGCACCGAACAGGTTGCGCGGCATGAACATCTCCACCAGCGTGGCCAGGCTCATGCCGGGCCGGGTGGCTTCGCGGGAGATGGCTTGCTGCGCCTTGTTGCCGTATTCGGCCATCAGCTGGGTGCGCGCGGCGTCGTCCAGGTGGTGGCCGGGCTGCAAGGTGTTCATCAGCACGAGGCCGATCGCCACGGCGATCGCCATGTTGGCGAAGAACAGCGCGAACGTGCGCCCGGCCAGCGGGCCCAGCCGGTCGAGCCGGCCGAGCTGGGTCACGCCGGAGGCCAGCGAGGTGAACACCAGCGGGATCACCACGAAGAACAGCATGCGCAGGAAGATCTGTCCGAACGGGTCGAGTACTGCGCCGGAGAACTTCTGCATCAGCACCAAGGCCGGCGGATGCAGCTGGCCGATGCCGAGCGTGGCCACCGCGGCCGCCACGCCGATCATCAGGCCCCACAGGATGCGTTTTGCGAGTGTCGTCGTTGTGCTCATCCATCCGACTGTACGGGGTGGTCGCGGCGCGGTCACGCAGGATTTTTCGATACTCTGCCGGCCCTCGCGATGATGTACCCGGAGCGTCGAGCGGGGCTGCGACCAAGGTGCAGGCATGGCTTCTTGCCGAGTGGGCTAAAATGGGCGTTTTGACGGAGGCCACATGACACAGCCAGCCACTGCGGGCGCCCGCTTCCGCGCCGCGCTTGCCGCCGAATCCCCGTTGCAGGTGATCGGCGCGATCACTGCCTACGCCGGCCTGATGGCCAAGCGGGTGGGCTACCGGGCGCTGTACCTGTCCGGTGGCGGCGTGGCCGCCAATTCGCTGGGCATGCCGGACCTGGGCATCTCGACGATGGAGGACGTGCTCACCGACGCGCGCCGTATCGTCGAGGCCACTGGCCTGCCGCTGCTGGTCGACATCGACACCGGCTGGGGTGGCGCCTTCAACATCGCGCGCACCATCCGCAACTTCGAGCGCGTCGGCGTGGCCGCCGTGCACATCGAGGACCAGGTCGGCCAGAAGCGCTGCGGCCATCGCCCGGGCAAGGAAGTGGTGCCGAAGGAAGAGATGGTCGATCGCGTGAAGGCTGCGGTGGACGCGCGCACCGATCCCGGCTTCGTGATCATGGCGCGTACCGACGCGGCGGCGGTGGAGGGCATCGACGCGGCGATCGAGCGCGCGGTGGCCTACGTCGAGGCCGGCGCCGACATGATCTTTCCCGAGGCGATGAAGACGCTGGACGACTACCGCCGGTTCAAGGCTGCGGTGAAGGTGCCGATCCTCGCCAACCTCACCGAGTTCGGTTCCACCCCGTTCTTCACCACCGACGAGCTGCGTTCGGCCGACGTGGACATCGCGCTGTACTGCTGCGGCGCCTACCGCGCCATGAACAAGGCGGCGCTGCACTTCTACGAGACGGTGCGCCGCGAGGGCACGCAGAGGCACATCATCGACACCTTGCAGACGCGCGAGGAGCTGTACGACTTCCTGGGCTACCACGCCTACGAGGACAAGCTCGACGCGCTGTTTTCCAACAAGAGCTGACACGCGGTCGCTGTAGGAGCGCACCCTGTGCGCGATGACGCTTTTCGCGAAGAGCTTTCGCGCACAGGGTGCGCTCCTACACGCTCCGTTTTCCGCCGTTTCGCAATCCCTGCATCACAGGAGACACCCGATGACCGAGCAAGTCCTTCCCAAGGCCAAGAAGTCCGTCGCCCTGTCCGGCGTGGCCGCGGGCAACACCGCGCTGTGCACGGTGGGCCGCAGCGGCAACGACCTGCACTACCGCGGCTATGACATCCATGACCTGGCGGCAAAGGGCTGCTTCGAGGAAGTGGCACACCTCTTGGTTTACGGCGTGCTGCCGAACTGGACCGAACTGCAGAACTACAAGGCCAGGCTGAAGCGCCTGCGCGGCCTGCCGGCACCGGTGAAGAGTGCGCTGGAACTGCTGCCCGCCGCCACCCACCCGATGGACGTGCTCCGCACCGGCTGCTCGGTGCTGGGCACCGTGCTGCCGGAAAAGGACGATCACAACATCACCGGCGCGCGCGACATCGCCGACCGTCTGATGGCCAGCTTCGGCTCGATGCTGCTGTACTGGTACCACTTCAGCCACAACGGCAAGCGCGTCGAGACCCAAACCGACGACGACTCCATCGCCGCGCACTTCCTGCACGTGCTGCACGGCAGGAAGCCCAGCGAGCTGCACGCGAACGCGCTGGACAAGTCGCTGGTGCTGTACGCCGAGCACGAGTTCAACGCCTCCACTTTCGCCGCACGCGTGATCGCCGGCACCGGTTCGGACATGTATTCGGCGCTGACCGGCGCGATCGGCGCGCTGCGTGGCCCCAAGCACGGCGGCGCGAACGAGGTGGCGATGGAGATCATCGCGCGCTACCGCAACGCCGCCGAGGCCGAGGCCGACATCCGCGCCCGCGTCGAGCGCAAGGAGATCGTGATCGGCTTCGGCCATCCGGTCTACACGGTGTCCGATCCGCGCAACGAGATCATCAAGGAGATCTCGCGCAAGCTGTGCACGGACGGCGGCAACCCGGTGCTGTTCGAGGTGTCCGAGCGCATCGAGAAGGTGATGGGCGAGATCAAGAAGATGTTCCCGAACCTCGACTGGTTCTCGGCCAGTGCGTACCACATGATGGGCGTGCCGACGGCGATGTTCACGCCGCTGTTCGTGATCGCGCGTACCTCCGGCTGGAGCGCGCACGTGATCGAGCAGCGCCAGGACGGCAAGATCATCCGTCCCAGCGCGAACTACACCGGGCCGGAAGACCAGGTTTACGTGCCGATCGACAAGCGTTGAAGCGTCGGTAATCCGAAACAGGGAGGGAGCCGCGAGGCTCCCTTTTTCGTGGCCGTGCCGAGGCGTTCGCGCTGCCGGCGCTTGCACTCGTTACAGGTGTTGCAGATTTGATACAGGTCTCGACATCACGAATCCCTGGGCTCCGGAGCCTTGTTCTGCAGCATCGGAGGAGATGAGGCGGCAATCCCGCCCGATGCAACCTGTAACGCGGCTGGAACAGTGCATGCGGCGGGCTGATGCCACGTTGCCGATGCAATGACCCCAACTACCTGATTTGCAGATGAATTATTCGCGCATGTCCGCTTGGCATTGCCCTTGCCAGTTCAGCTTGCTGCACACGCAAGACTAGGCGGGATAGCCCAAGTCAACCAGGGGATTCCCGAGCACAACCGCAATCCGGCACAAGCCGGGAAGTGGCGGCGGTGTCTGGCGCTGCAGGCAACCGGTTCCGGCATCAGCCGGAATTGACGATGCAAGTCCTGATCGGGCTTTTCCAAGGAGAACGAACCATGCGCAAGACACTCATCGCTACCGCCATCTGCCTGGGCCTGGGTTTCAGCATCTCGGCCATGGCCGACCACAACCATCAGACCAACGCCGGCGGCACCAACGCCCAGGACAGCTCGGCGGCGCTGCAGAACGTGGCCAACCAGAACAACTCCAACAACACCAGCAATTCGAACAACACCAGCAGTTCCAACAACACCACGACCACGCTCAACACCGTTGTGGCGAACAGCGTGCTCAATGGTTCGGTATCGGGCGTCGGCGTCTCCGGCATCGGCAACAGCGCGATGAACTCGGGCAACGCCAATGGCGGTCACGGCGGGCTCGGCTTGGGCGTGGGTGCCACCTCTGCCCCAGGCGGCAACGGCGGCGATGCGCACAGCCATAGCGGTGACGGCGGAGCGGGGCTGGGCCTGAGCGCCGCGGTAGGCGGCTCCAACTCGGCTGATGGCGGCAACAGCAACGGCAGCGCTGGCGACGGCACGAACGGCAGTCTGGCGGCGAACGGTGGTCACCATGGTTCGGGCAATGGTGGCAACGGTGGTAACAACTCGAGTTCGGCCGGTGGCGGCAACGGCTCATGGGCAGGCGGCGCAGGCGGCAGCGGCTCCGCCGACGCGAGCAGCGGCTCGGGCTCGGGCACGGGCGGCAACAGCGGCGACAGCGCCAGCATGGGCGGCGCGGGCGGCGCCGGTGGCACGGGCGGCTCGGGCATGGGCGCGGGCGGCATGGGCGGCGCTGGCGGGACGGCCGCGGCGGATGCCGGCAGTTTCGACATGTCCAACCAGATGACCGGTACGGCCGTGGGCGCAGCCGGCATCGCAGTGATCGCGCAGAACAGCGGCGCGGCGGCACTCGTGCAGCAGAGCGTGAATGTGCAGGCCAACCTCACGGTCGGCCACTGATGGAACCTCCCGCGGTGGGGCGCGAACGCCCCACCGCGGCTTTGCGGCGACTGCGTGCCACGAGGGAGCCGGAAGTGGGCAGCCATGCATGGGCAGCCGTGCGTGACACCCGACGGCGTCCTCCGCGACAGGCAGTCGCGGCGGGAGTACAGAATCATGCGAACGTTCCGATTCGGTTGCGGGTTCCTGCTGTTGCTTTGCGTCGCAAGTCTTGATGCGCTGGCGACGGACGCGCCGCGGTCCGCCGTGCCGGCGCCCCGGACGGGCGCCACGACAGCTCTCGTGGCGGCACCGGCGCAGTCCGCCTATGTCGACGGCCTGGGCACCAGCGTCAGCGGTTCCACCCTGGCGCAATCGCGCGGCGGCATCGAGACGACCACCGAAACCATGACGCTCAACGGCTCGGTGGACCACAACACCGACAACCACGTGGTGACCGGATCCAACCTGATCGACGGCGGCGCGTTCAGTGGTGCGGTTGGCTTGCCGACGGTGATCCAGAACTCCGGCAACAACGTGCTGATCCAGTCCGGCATCATCGTCAACGTGCAGTTCAAGCCATGAGCAGGATGCTCCCGGCGCTTGCGATCGTGCTGGCTCTGGCCTGGTCCGGCGGCGTGCTGGCCGGGTCGGTGGAGATCAACGGCGGTACGGGCTCGACCTACACGCTGCATCTGACCACCATCAAGGAAGCGAAATTCAGGAACACCATCCGGCAGAGGTACGACTTCAGTTGCGGCTCCGCCGCCGTGGCCACCTTGCTGACCTACCAGTACGGCTATCCGGTCACCGAGCAGGCGGCATTCGCGCAGATGTACGCACACGGCGACCGCGCCAAGATCAGCAAGGAAGGCTTCTCCCTGCTGGACATCAAGAACTACCTGCAGACGCTCGGTTTCGAGGCCGACGGCTTCCGCCTGTCGCTGGACAAGCTCGCCCAGGAGCACCTGCCGGCGATCGTGCTGATCGTGGTGAATCGCTACCACCATTTCGTGGTCGTCAAGGGTCTGCTGGACGGTCGCGTGCTGGTGGGCGATCCCGCCTTGGGCACGCGCTCGATTCCGCGCGAACGGTTCGAAAAAATGTGGCAGGACAAGTTGCTGTTCGTGATTCACAACCGGCGCGATGAAGCGCACTTCAACCTGGTCAGCGACTGGCGCGCGGCGCCTCTTGCGCCGCTGGGCATGGGCATCGACCGACGCCTGATGGATTACACCACCATGCCGAAGTTCGGGCCCGGGCAGTACTGAGGTGATGGTGATGCAAAGCAAGAATCCAAAATCGAGAACGGGTCTGCGAGTCGTGTTGCCCTTGTGTCTGCTCGGCAGCGCAGGCGTCGCCCATGCCATGCCCGGCAGCGAGGCGGGCAACGCCGCCCCCCAGCCACAGCCATCGACGGCGCCGTCGGCGGATCAGGCACCGCCCGATATCGCCGGCCTCGGGCAGCCGGTCAGCGACGCCAACCTCGACCATGCGCGTGGCGGTTTCGATCTCGGCGGCGGCTTGGTGGCCTCGTTCGGCCTGCAGGAGGAGACCTACATCAACGGCCTCCTGGTGATGTCCACGAGCATCAATATCCCGGACATCAGCAAGATCACGCAGCAACAGGCCGCCGCTCTGGCATCGACGCTCGACGGCTTGAACCTCGTGCAGAACGGACCGGACAACGGAGTCGTTCCCGGCAAGTCAGCCACCGCGCCCAATACCGGTTCGACCGCCCAGTCATCCAGCCCTCCGGCGGCAGTGACCGGATCGAACGCATCGAACGGCGCCGTCGTCGCGCATGTTCCGAATCAGCGGAGCACCATCACGCCCGCCGTGGATGCGCCACCGGAAACGGTTGGCGTGCCTGTGCTCGGTGCCGGCGGCGTGGGTTCGGCAGCCACCCGGAACAACCTGGGCGCCGCAGCCGCGGCATCCGCGCTCGTGCAGGGTGGGGGATTGGCACAAGTCATTCAGAACACCTTGGACAATCAATCCATCCAGACCTTGACCACGCTCAACGTCTCGGTGAACACGTTGCAGGCGCTGCGCCAGATGAATCTGCAGAGCACCTTGCAGTCGGCGCAAATGCTCTCGTTCGGGCATTGAGCGCCACGCGAACGCTGCCTGCGCGTGCCTGATGGTGCCGAAGTCTCCCACGATCGGTTAGACAAGGAGCTGAAATGGAACGCAAAAGTCGGCAATGGGCATGCGCGGCCAGCTGCGTCGGGTTGATGGCGTTCGGTGGTTTGGCGAGCGCGCAGGAAGCGTCGCCGCCCGCGTCGCCCGCCGAGGCGGGACACGGGTCGTCCGCCGATGCAGGACATGGCGATCCATCGTCTTCCGCGTCGATACGCCAGCGGTTGCAGCAGCAGGATGCGGAGATCGACGCGATGCGCCACCAGATCGATGCGCAGATGGCGCAGCTCAAGCTGATGCGCCAGCAGCTGGCCCAGCAAGCGGCCGACTATGCATCGCTGCGTCACGCGGTCGGCGTGCGCGAGCTGGATCAACAGCGTGGTGGCAACCTGCAAACGACCGGGGTGAATTCGCCGACGCAAGCCATGCCGGTCGCATCCGCCGTGCAAACGGTGACGGCCGCCCATCCTCAGGAGGTTGGCCAGGCGCCGCCGAAGGATACCCGTCCACCCGAGGTGGCCCCCATCACCAACCAGCCCGGCGTGTTGACGCCGAGGCACAGCTTCGTGCTGGAGCCCTCGTACCAGTTCGGTTACTCCGCCGCCAACCAGGTCGATCTGGTGGGCTACACCATCATCCCGGCCATCCTGATCGGCCTGATCGACATCCGCACGGTGCGCACCACCAGCCACACCGTGACGCTCACCGGGCGCTATGGCCTCACCAATCGCCTCGAACTGGAGGTGCGCGTGCCGTATGTCTGGGAGGGCAGCAACATCGTCAGCCGCGAGGTGTTCACCGGCACGGCGACGAACAACGTGCTGAGTTCCAGCGGCAGCGGCCTCGGCGACATCGAGGCCACCGCGCGCTATCAGTTCAACGACGGTGGCGCGGACAAGCCGTATTACATCGGCTGGCTCCGTTTCAAATCCCGTACCGGCCAGGACCCCTTCGACGTGCGCACCGACTGCCAGACGCGCTGCATCGAGAATGTCACCGGCACGGGCCTGCCGCTGGAGTTGCCGACCGGCTCGGGCTTCTATTCCCTGCAGCCCGGACTCACCTGGCTGCTGCCGTCCGATCCCGTGGTGATCTTCGGCAACCTCAGCTACATGTACAACTTCGAACGGCACAACGTGTCCGAGAACCTGGTGGTCGGCAAGCAGTTCATCGGCAACGTGAAGGTGGGCAATGTCGCCGATGCCAGCATCGGCGTCGGTTTCGCGATGAACGACAAGGTGTCGTTGAGCCTCGGTTACGACCAGAGCTTCATCGGCGTGACGCGCGAGGCCGGCTCCAAGGTGCCGGGCTCGACCAAGATCTGGCTGGGCTCGCTGCTGGTGGGCGGCTCCTATCGCATCAACCCCAAGCGGACCTTGAACTTCACGCTGGGCGTCGGCGTGACCCGCGATACACCCGATGTGCTGATGACGTTGCGCATGCCGATGGCGTTCTGAGGGTAGCGCCGGCCGGTCAGGTTGCTGCGGGTCGGCACCGACGCCGCCGCAGCCAGCCGCCACCACAGACGCCGACCACCAGCGCCGCGTCGAGCAGGTATTTGACCCAGGCATGTGTCGCGAACCAGCCCGACCACAGGTGGTCGTGGGCAACCATGCGCGCCGCGGTCCAGGCGATCGCGCCGGCGCCGAGGTAGACGATGACGGGGAAGCGCTCGATCAGCTTCAGGATCAGGGTCGAGCCCCACACCACCAGCGGCACGCTGATGGCCAGGCCAAGCACCACCAGCAGCAGGTTGCCGTGCGATGCGCCGGCGATCGCCAGCACGTTGTCCAGCCCCATCAGCGCGTCGGCGACGATGATGGTGCGCAACGCGGCCCAGAAGCCGTCGGCGGCGGCGATGTCGTGCGACGCCTCGTCCTGCTTCAGCAGCTTCCAGGCGATCGGCAGCAGCAACAGGCCGCCGGCCAGCATCAGGCCGGGCAACTCCAGCAGCCAGACCACCACGGCGGTAAGCGCGATGCGCACGGCGACGGCACCGAAGCTGCCCCAGAACACGGCCTTCTTCTGCAGCAGCGGGGGCAGCTTGCGCGCGGCCAGCGCGATCACGATGGCGTTGTCGCCGGCCAGCACGAGGTCGAGCAGGATGATGGTGGACAGGCCGGAGAGAAAGTTGGCTGGGAATTCCATGCGAGGGTCCGACGCGCCGAGCACATGCAGCGACGACGGACGCGCGCAGGACCGTCGTCACCGCAAAAGTCTCGTTCGCGACATCGGCCGCCGCGGTGTCCGGAGCAAGGCATCGCTCGTGATGACGAACACCGCACGGATGCATGGCCGCATCCGGAACTACTCCCCTTTGGGTGGTAGTCCGGTCATTTTCGTGGCGGCCGGGGCAGGGGTCAAGCGCGCTGCGCTCCTGCCGGTGACGTGGGCCGGCTACAATGGGCGTTTCTCCTCGCCGCGAGAACCGTCATGAGCACTCACGACATCCGTTCCGCCGTCCGCCCCGATCCCGACCAGCCGATGGTCGACATCGCCGATTACGTGGCCGACTGCCGGATCGAGTCGAAGGAAGCCTACGACACCGCGCGCTACATGCTGCTGGATTCGCTGGCCACCGCGATGATGGCGATGAGGTTCCCCGAGTGCGTGAAGCACCTCGGCCCCGTGGTGCCTGGCGCCACGCTGCCGGGCGGCGCCCGCGTGCCTGGCACCAGCCACGAGTTGGATCCGGTGCAGGCTGCGTTCGCGATCGGCACGCAGATCCGCTGGCTGGACTTCAACGACACCTGGCTGGCGGCCGAATGGGGCCATCCGTCGGACAACCTCGGCGCCATCCTCGCCGTGGCTGACTGGCTGGGCCGCAAGGCCGCACGCGAGGGCGGCCTTGCGCTGACCGTGGGCGACGTGCTGGGCTACGCGATCAAGGCGCACGAGATCCAGGGTTGCTACGCGCTGAAGAACAGCTTCAACCGCGTGGGCCAGGACCACGTGATCCTGGTGCGGCTGGCTTCCACCGCGGTGGCCACGCACATGCTGGGTGGCGACAAGGAGCAGATCGTCACCGCCGTGTCGCACAGCTGGATCGACAACGGCGCGCTGCGCACCTACCGCCACGCGCCGAACACCGGGCCTCGCAAGAGCTGGGCCGCGGGCGACGCCTGCCGCCGCGCCGTCACCCATGCGATCAACGCGGTGTACCGCGGCGTGGTGGGCTATCCGTCGGCGCTGTCGGCGAAGACCTGGGGCTACTACGACGTGGCGTTCAAGGGCGACGCGTTCGCGTTCGAGCGTCCGTTCGGCAGCTACGTGATGGAGAACGTGTTGTTCAAGATCAGCTTTCCGGCCGAGTTCCACGCGCAGACCGCGGTGGAGTGCGCGATGCAGCTGCACGCCCAGGTCGCCGGCAAGCTCGACCAGATCGACAAGGTGGCGATCGAGACCCAGGAGGCCGGCTGCCGCATCATCGACAAGACCGGCCCGCTGGCGAACTACGCCGATCGCGACCACTGCATCCAGTACATGGTGGCGGTGCCGCTGATCTTCGGGCGCCTCACCGCGGACGACTACAACGACGACGTGGCCGCCGATCCGCGCATCGACGCGCTGCGCGACAAGATGACGGTGAGCGAGAACCCGCAGTTCACCAGGGACTACTTCGATCCCGACAAGCGCTACATCGGCAATTCGGTGCAGGTGTTCTTCAAGGACGGCAGCAGCACCGGGAAGGTGTCCATCGACTACCCGATCGGCCACCGCAAGCGCCGCGCCGAGGGCATCCCGGTGCTGCTGAAGAAATTCGAGGCGGCCATGCGCAGCCATCTGCCGGCGCACAAGGTCAGGGCGATCCTCGAAGCCAGCCGCGATCCGGCGAAGCTGGACGCGATGCCGATCCAGGAGTTCCTCGGCCTGTTCACGCTCTGAATACGCACTGGCGGCAAATCTCGCCAAGGCTTGCTCTGCCTGGCAATAACAGGCAGCGCAAATTGTCACGACATTCGTAACGTGTTATATTTATGTAAAGACGAATGGATCAATCCGGTACGAGCGAGAGTCGCCGCATCGGAAAGCAGTCGCGATTGTTTCAATACCAAAAAAGGGAGAGACCTGATGAAGCACAAGGGCCTTTATTTCATGGTTGCCCTGGCCTTGGGCGGCGTGGGTGCCGTCCATGCGCAGGACAACACGGCGACGACGACGGGCAGCAGCGACAGCACCGCCGCACCGGCGTGGCCGAACGGCTTCGATGACCGTTGGTACATCGCCCCGACCATCGGCGGCTACTACAACGACACGGACCGCAATACCCACAGCCGCCAGTTCTACTATGGCCTCGGCGTGGGCAAGTTCATTTCGTCCAACACCTCGCTGGATCTGTTCTTCGACCGTACCAAGCGCAAGATCGACCACAACGCCGGCAACTGGGCCAGCAACAACGTGGGCGTCGCCGTGCGCTACTACCTGGGCAGCACCGCGTGGCGCCCCTACCTGCTGGCGGGCGTGATGGGCAGCCATCACAAGAACCCGGCGGACAGCGGCTGGGATCCGGCGGCCGAACTGGGTCTGGGCCTGTCCAAGTCGATCACCGACAGCTCCGATGTGCGCGTGGAAGGCGGTTACCGCTACGACTGGGACGACAAGAGCCAGCCGAACAAGAGCGGTTACGGCGACTGGTTCCTGGGCCTGAGCATCGTGTCGCGCTTCGGCGCGGTGCCTGCTGCTC
>NZ_MUNP01000037.1 GCF_002001105.1 Rhodanobacter sp. C06
CATGAGCAACGGTGGGAGACGTGCGTCCGCAGGGCGGGAAAACGCGCCATGCGCCCACCATCACGACCGTCATGCATAGATCGCGGCTATCGAGAGTGGCGCGAGACGGTGCTTCTCAACAGCCTGCAAGGTCAGAAACATAATCACTTGGTATTTCATATCGACCCTCCGTAGACGCTTCCGTCTTTTCACAACCGATTCCCCCGCTTGATCGCCAGATACCGCTCGATCAACGCCCCCGACAACTCCGCGCAACGCACATCCAGCACATTCACCCCTTCCCTTCGCAGCGTCTCGTGTACCCGCTCGCGCTCGGCAAGGTAATGCATCGCCGACGCGCTGCGGATGCTGGTTTCCAGCGTGGCGCCGGGGTCGTGGGCGGCTTCGTCCAGTGCCTGTTCACGCAGGCTGGCCAGCACCACCAGATGCTGGCGGGAGAGCAGGCTGAGCGCGGTGCGCAGTTCCTTGTCGTCCTCGTCGCGCACGTTGGTGACGAGGATCACCAGCGCGCGCCGGCGCTGCTGCACCTGCAGGGCGTTCGCGGCGGCGAGGTAGTCGGTGGCCAGCGGCTGGGCGTGCAGGTCGTAGCCGGCGCCGAGCAGCAGGTCCATGCCGCCGCTGCCCTGCTGCGGCGGCAGCCAGCGCTGCTGCTGGCCGAGGCAGGCCAGCAGGCCCACCGCGTCGCCTTCGCGCAGCGCGATGCTGGCCAGCGCCAGCGAGGCGTTGAGCACGTGGTCGAAGTGCGCCAGCGGGCCGTCCTGCGCCAGCATGCGGCGGCCGCAGTCCAGCATCAGGATCACCTGCTGGTTGCGCTCCTCGCGGTATTCGCGCGAGATCAGCCGATGGCTGCGTGCGGTGGCCTTCCAGTCGATCTTGCGCAGGCTGTCGCCGACGCGGTAGTCGCGCAGCTCCTGGAATTCGGTGCCCTCGCCGCGGCGCCGCTGCAGGCGCGCGCCCACGCTGCGCGAGGCCAGCTCCACGCTGAGCCCGGCCAGCTCGGCCAGCACCGCAAAGTTCGGATACACCCGCGTGGCGGACGGCTCGCCCAGCACGCGCCGGCCGTGCCACAAGCGCCACGGCGACGGCAGCAGCGCGTGGCAGCCGCCGAAATGGAACAGGCCGCGCGCGTCGGGCGTGGTGGCGTAGTCCAGCCGCAGCGCGCCGCCGGGCGGCAAGCTCACGCGGCGCGGCATGCCGCGCACCGCCCAGCCGCCGGGATGCAGGTCGTGCAAGCGCAGCGACTGGCGGCGCTTGGTGGGATTGCGCAGGTGCAGCGCCACGTTCGCCTCCGGCCCCAGCGGCAGCACCGGCGCCAGCTCGCGCTGCAGTTCGGGCGAGGCGAGGCGGCGCAGACGCCAGGCATCGAGCAAGGCCAGTGCGGCGAGCGCGGCGCCGAAGGCCAGCCATGCCGACAGCGGCAAGCGGCCCAGGCTGGCTGCCGCGCCCAGCGCGGCCCAGGCCAGCAGCAGCCACAGCAGCAGCGGTGCGGGCCTCAAGTGCCGCACCTTGGTCGATGGACCATGCCGCGATTTTGCTCCTCCCCCTGCGTGCAGGGGGAGGTTGGGAGGGGGTGTTTTCGGGAGCGCCGCGCAAGCAAAAGCACCCCACCCCGGCCCTCCCCTGCAGGCAGGGGAGGGAGTACCGGGACTCGGCGCCAACCGGGCGCAGGAATGACAGGCAAAACGGCGGCGACTCGGGAGTTCTTCATTGCCGCGGCGCGACCACCTTGTGCAGCAGCGCGCCCAGCACGTCGTCGGGGCGCTGGCGCTCCAGCAGCGCCTCGGGCGCCAGCAGCAGGCGGTGGCGCAGGGCCGGCAGCACCACCGAGCGCACGTCGTCGGGCACCACGAAGTCGCGGCCGTCGAGCGCGGCGCGCGCCCGCGCCAGCCGCGCCAGCGCGAGGCCGCCGCGCGGGCCGGCACCGCCGATCACGCCGGGCCACTCGCGGGTGGCGCGCACGATGCGCACGGCGTAGTCGGTGACCGCGGCATCCATGCGGATCGCGGCCACACCGCGCTGCATCGCCAGCAGGCCGGCCTGGTCGACCACGGGCTGCACCTGCGACACGTCGAGATCGGCGGCCAGCTTGCCGTCGACCACTTCCGCCACCATGCGGCGCTCGTCTTCAAGGCTCGGGTAGCCGATCAACACCTTGACCAGGAAGCGGTCGAGCTGGGCCTCGGGCAGTGCGTAGGTGCCTTCCTGCTCGATCGGGTTCTGCGTGGCCACCACCATGAACGGCGCGGGCAGCGGCAGGCGGCGGCCCTCGATGGTCGCCTGCCCTTCCTGCATCGCCTCCAGCAGCGCGGCCTGGGTCTTGGCCGGCGCACGGTTGATCTCGTCGGCCAGCAACAGGTTCGCGAACACCGGGCCGCGGCGGATGCGGAACGACTCGGTCTTGGGGTCGTACACCGCGTGGCCGGTGACGTCGGCCGGCATCAGGTCGGGGGTGAACTGGATGCGCCCGAAGCTGCAGCCCACCGCGGCGGCCAGCGCGCGCACCAGCAGGGTCTTGCCCAGCCCCGGTACGCCTTCGACCAGCACGTGGCCGGCGGCGAGCAGCGCCAGCAGCGCCTGCTCGAACACTTCGGGCTGGCCGATGAAGGCACGGCCGACTTGCTCGCGCAGCGCGCGGGCGCGTTCGCCCAGCTCGGCGATCGACATCGGCATCGCGGCAGCCGGCGCGGCGGCCGGGGCGGCGGCCAGGGCAATCGGGGTTTCGGTGGTCATGGGCGGCTCCTGAGTCGCGCCAGGGTGAATAGGGAAGCGCGGAACGCCTGTGCGTTCGCGGGTGACTGGAAGGCCTGCGCGACTTGGCCGGCGGCTAGCCCGCCGCGTTCGGCGAGACGCGCGTACAAGGCTTCGCCGTTCAAGCGCACGCTGGCGGGATCGCGCCGGCGCAGCCGCGCCAGCACGGCCTGGCAGGCCAGCTGGTGCAGACTGCGGCCACCGTCGCGGCGGTAGAGGAATTCGCCGGCGGCCTGCACGTGTTCGAGCAGCGCGCGACGATGCGGCGCGGGCGCGGGCAGCAGCGGGCCAAGGCGCGCACTGCGCATCGCCACCCACGCCGCCAGCAGCGCGGCCAGCGCCAGCAGCGCGGGCCAGCCGCGGGTCGCCAGCAGCTTGAGGAACGGCTGGCCGTCCAGCGCATGGATCAGGTAGATCTGGCCGCGGCCGCGGTTCGGCGCCAGCAGGCGCCAGGCGAAACGCTGCGCCTCGGCCTGCTTCAGTTGCTGCCGTTCCAGCGGGGCAAAGCTGGCGAGCAGGCTGACGTGGCCGCGGCCGAGCGCGGTGCGCGCGAACAGGTAGCCGCCGTCGGTGTTGCCGATCGCTGCATCCGCCTTGGAAGCGGCCGCGGGCTTCAGGCGGAAGCGCAGGCCGCACAGGCTCGCGGCCTTTTTCCCGTCGCCGAGACGGCTGCAGCCGAACGTGCTCGGGCGCGGATCGAGCAGGCCCAATGCGGCAAACACCGGCGCACGCGCGCCCGCATCGGGCGCGAGCAGCAGATGACCGCCCTCGCGCACCCATGCGGCCAGCCGCGCGGCGGTGTCCGCATCGATGCGCCCCGCGTCCGCGCCGACCAGCACTGTGTCGCCCGGCCGCAGCGGCACCTGGCGCGGGTCCAACGTGGTCAGCGAGGCCGCCGGTTCGCCCATGTCGCGCAGCGTCTGTTCGAGGGCGAACAGCGGATTGGTCTGCGCCGCGCCGCTGGCCGGGGTCGGCTCGACCACGTCGCGGCGCTGGAACGTGGCGAGGAACAGGCCGACCAGCACCGCCACACCCAGCAGTACCAGAGCGGCGACGAGCAGGCCGCGATGCTTCATGCCGCGCCTCCCGATGCCGCAGCTCCCGGCTGCAGCGGCCAGCCGTCGAGCAGTTGCTCGAACGCGGCCTGGTCGGGATAGCGGCCGGCGTAGGCGGCGAACTGCCAGGTGCGCACGATCGTGGCGACGCGCTGCGAGCGCGCCGGATCGCCCAGCGCGGCGGCATGGCGCAGCCAGTCCGACTCGGTGGCGTCGACCGCGAACGGCATCTGCAGCTGCTGCGCGACGCGCTCCGCACAGCCGCGGTAGAGCAGCGCCAGCGCCTCGCGCCGCCGGCGCGCCTGCCACAACTCACGCGCAGTACCGGCCAAGTCTTGCGGGAGGGTTTCGGGCGTCTCGTCCACCGTCGTCGACAGGTTCGCCTCGAACGACGACGGCAGCGCCTCGTCGCGCAGCCCGCTGCTCCAGCGCCACGCGAACCAGGCCAGCGCCGCCACGACCGCGCCCAACGCCAGCCACAGCACGGCGTTGAACAGGCCGGAGAGCATGCGCAACGGCCCGAAGCCCATGTTCACGTTCTGCTGCGCGGGCGGACGGCTGTACTTCAATTCCCAGCGCCGCACGTGATGTTCGCCGCCGAAACGCGGATCGCGGTACACCTGCGCCGCGGCCGCCGCGAAACGCCGGTCGTCTTCGTCCAGCGGCTGGCGGAAGACCTCCTGCGGCGTGCTCACCGCCGCGCTCTTCGCGACCGGCGGCGTCGGCGACGCGGCATGGCCGGCCAACGGCAAGCCCAGGCACAGCAGCAGGCCGAGCAGCTTGCTCGCGTCCTGCAGGCGCGCGCGCAGGCGGCGGAACGCGAGGTCGATGTCCCAGGCTTCCAGCTGGGTGCGCCGGTTGAGGTAGAGCGCGAAGCCGCAGGCCACGTACAACGGCTCGATCGCGCTGATCGCGAGGTAGGCCACGGCGGACGCCGCGAGCGTCCACGCGGTGCCGGCACTGTGCACGTCGTGGCGGAAGAAATCGGCGAACGAGGCCGGCCGCCATTCGTTCGGCAGCAGCCACAGCGCCAACAGCCAGACGCTGAGGAACAGCACCAGCTCGAACTGCAGGCAGCCCCAGGTGAGCAGGCTGGCTTCGCCCACCAGCTTGCGGCGCAGCACCTTCCAGCGTGCGGCGCGCTGCCGGCGCGGCGCGCCTTCCAGCAATTCCAGCGGCAGGCGCAGCGCGCGATGACTGTCCAGGCGCAACCAGCTCAAGCCGGCGAGGGTCGGCCGCCACGGCAGGCCGCGCTGGCCGCGCAGGGTTTCGCGCCAGCGTGGTGCGCGGTCGAACACCGCGCGCGAGAGCACGTACAACGGCACGCGGTCGAACAGCGGCAGCAGCCACCAGGTCAGCGCGAGGCCCAGCCACGGCAGCTGCAGCAGCAGGCCCAGCGCGTTGACCAGCACGAACAGCGGCAAAGTGAAGGCGAACCACGCCGACCACACGGTGCCGGCGTTCGCGCGCAGCATCGTCGCGCCGAGATCGAGGGCTTCGCGCGATTCGCGCGGGCGCAGCACCACGCCGATCCGTTCAAGCTCCATGCCGCCCCGCCCTGCCGCCGAAACCCAGCCAGCCCAGCACCAGCAGCCAGGCCAGCGCGGCCACGCTGAAGCGCAGCGGATCGGGCAACCATGCCTGCGACGACCAGTACGCCTCGATGCACGCCGCCACCACCAGCATCGCGAACGCGCCCAGCGCCAGCTTCGCGCCGATCCAGCCGGCCTCCACCAGCGCCGGCCCGCGCCGGCGCCGGCCGGGTGCGAGCAGGGTCAGCCCCAATTGCAGGCCGGCGCCGCCGGCGATCACCAGCGCGCTCAGCTCGAACGCCGAATGAGTCACCACGAAGCGCCAGAACGGGCCGCCGTAGCCGATCGCGGTGAGGTGGCCGGCCACGCCGCCGACGATGATGCCGTTCGCGGCCAGCACGTAGATTGCGCCCACGCCGAACAGCAGGCCCGAGGCGAAAGTGCGGAAGGCGATGCTGACGTTGTTGAACACGTAGAAGCCGAACATCTGCAGGTTGGTGCCGCTGCTGCGGCCCAGGTGCGGATTGGCGGGGTCGTACATGCGCTCGAACTCGGCCAGCCGCGCGCTGCTGAACAAGGTGTGCGCGAACTCCGGATGCACCTGCAGCCACGCCAGCAGTGCCAGCGCCGGCACGTAGAACAATGCCGCCGCCAGCGCCATGCAGCGCCACTGCGCGCGCACCAGGCGCGGAAAGTCGGCGACCAGGAAGGCGGCCGCGCGATGCCAGCGCGGCGGTGGCGGACGGTACAGCACGCGGTGCCCGCGCTGCACCAGCTGCTGCAGCCGTTCGGTGACCTCGTGGCTGTAGCCGCGCCCGCGCGCCAGTGCGAGGTGGTGGCAGACGCGCCGGTAGGCTGCCGGGAATTCCAGCGCCTGCTCGCGGCGCATGCCGCGTTTCGGCTGGCGGTCGAGCTCGCCCAGCCAGGCCTGCAAGCCGTCCCACTCCTGCGCGTGCAAGGCCACGAAGCGTTCCTGTTTCATGGGCGCCCCAGCAGGCCGTTCGCGTAGCCGAGCAGGCGCGCCACCGCGGCGGTGTCGCGGCAGCCGGTCAGCGGTTCCAGCAGGTTCGCCAGTTCCTCCTGGCGCTGCACGGTGAGCTGGTCGGCGCGCTCGGCGAAATCCACCAGCGCGGCCTGCTCCTCGGGTGCCAGCGGCACGGGCAACATTTGTGCCGGCGACGCCGGCACCTGGTGGCCGAACGACGACTCCTTCGCGTGCACCACCATCGTGCCGGCCACGATGTCGCCGAGCCGGCGCGCGCCGGGATCGACCAGGGTGCTGGCCAGACCTACGCCGTACACGCCGGGCAGCGCGTCGACCACGCGCAGCAGGTTGCGCGTCACCGACGGCAGCCAGGTCACCGGCGTGCCATCGGCATTGACCACGCGCAGGCCCAGCGCGCGCTTGCCCAGGCTCTGCCCGTCCAGCCACAGCTCGCAGACCACCCAGTACGCCCACAGCAGGGCGAACATCGCCAGCATCGCCAGTCCGCGGCCGCCGGTGCCGAGGAATGCCAGCGGGATCATTGCCAGCATCAGCAGCACGAGGCGGATGATCGTGTCGATCATCCACGCCTGCGCGCGCGGCAGCGGGCCGGCCGCACGCAGGCGCAGCGAGATGCCTTCGGGCGTCTCGATCTCGCGGACGGAGTCCAGCATCAAACGTCGACGACGATGGTGTCGGCGATCAGGTCATGCAGGCAACGCCGTTCCTTGCCGAAGATCAGCAGCGGATCGATCAGGCCGACGAAGCGCCCCACCAGCGGGATCATGCCGAGCAGCACGACCGGCACCACGCGCAGGAAGATGTAGCGGAGCAGCGTGATCGGACTGCCGTCGGTGCGCACCATCGCGATCTCCAGCATCCGCTTGCCGATGGTCTGGCCGCTCTGGTGCACCATCACGCAGTTGACCACGAACACGCCGAGCATCAGCAAGAAGCCGAGGAAGATCAGCATGCCGGCGGTATGCGGCGCCGGAAATCCCTGCCGAGTCGCGCTGTAATACATCACGCCCGCCCAAACGAACAAACCGAGCCAGGGCAGATTGATCAAGCCATCGATGATCGCCGCGCCGAGGCGCTTGCCGCGACCGGCCTTGCGGCTTTCCAGATCGGCGGCGTCGCTGCCGCCCACGTCCCCCACCACCGCGGCAGGCGCCGCGTACGGATTGCTTTCCATACTTTCCCCCGGTTGCTGTCCATGGCCGCCCGTCCCCCCGACGTGCGTGTCTGCGGAGTATAGGAGCGCTTTTCGCCGGCTGGCTAGGCACCGAAACCGCAGGAATTTTCGACGCAGGCAGCGCCGGCGCCGGTACGAAAACCGGCGCCCGCCGGGTGGCTCAGCGCTTGGGCTTGAGCAGCGTGCCGCTGCAGTTCGGCGCGCCGCACAGGCACTGCCACAGCTTCTTCAGGCGCGCGGTGTGCGGCACGTCGAGAATGATGCCGTAGTCGTAGGTGAGTTCCTCGCCGGGCTTGATGGCGCGGATCGTCTCGATCAGCACCTTGTCGTGGCGCGGGTTGCCGTCGGCGGCTTCCTCCACCACCGCGCGGCAGTTCGGCGCGCAGCTGTGGTTGATCCAGCGCGCGCTGTTGCCGTGGCGGTTGGCGTCGACGATGTAGTCGTCGTTGAGCGTGAACAGGAAGGTGTGGCCGGTCTCGCCGCCGTCGCCGTACATCTCGTCGGCCTCGGCATGGGTCATCAGCGTGCCCTTGTACTGGATGACTTCCTCGCCCTTCTTGATCGGGGCGACGGCGAACACGCCATTGCCGTGGATGGGGGAACGGCGGGCGACGATGCGACGGGTCATGGCAATCGATATCGGTGGGGAACGCGCCATGATGCCTGCAGTCCATTGCGCTGGAAACCTCCCGGCATTGACGCGCGCGCCGACCCCGGGTCAAGATTCAAACAATCGTTTGAGGTACATCCATGAAGCGACTGCTGCGCTGCCTCGTCCTCGTCGCCCTCGTTGCCGCCCTGGTGGCCTGCGGTCCGCCGCGCAAGAGCGTGTTCCCGCCCACGCTCAGCGTGCAGCAGTTGCAGGTGCTGCCGAACGGCGCGTGGCGCCTCACCGTGCGCATCCAGAACAACAGCTACGGCGGCATGGATTTCAAGGCCATCGACGGCACGCTGCAGGTGGCCGACGGCATCCCGGTACGCCTGCATGCCGCGTTCGATCTCGACATCCCCGCCTTCGCCGGCGACGTGACCACGCTCGACGTGCTGCCCACGCCCGCGATGGGCAGCGCGCTCGCGACCGTCGCGGCCAAGGGCAGCGCCGGTTCACTGGCTTACGCGGTCGGCGGCACGGTGCACTGCCTGCCGGATCTGGCCGACCATCCGGACGACAAGAACCCGCGCGACTTCAGCTTCCAGCACCGCGACTTCCTCTCGCCGGTGCCTGGCATCGCCCACACCTTCCGCTAGGCACGTCGCGGCTGAAGCCGCGAACCAACACAACCCGCAGCCCAGAGGCAACGCCATGACGATCTACAAGGCCCCGCTAGCCGACCAGCGCTTCGCTCTTTTCGACCTGCTCGGCGCCGAGACCGTGCTCACGCAACTGCAGGGCGGCGCCGAACACGGCCGCGATCTGCTCGATGCGGTGCTGGAGGAAGCCGGCAAGCTCGCCGAGCAGGTACTGGCGCCCACCAACGCGCCGGGCGACGCCGAGGGCTGCCGCTACGACAAGGCCACCCACACGGTGACTACGCCCAAGGGTTTCAAGGAGGCGTTCAAGGCCTTCGCCGAGGGCGGCTGGGCCGGCCTCACCGCGAAGGAGGCGTTCGGCGGCCAGGCGTTGCCGGGCGTGCTGGGCATCGCCACCACCGAGCTGTTCCAGTCGGGCAACCTGGCGTGGAGCCTGTATCCGCTGCTCAGCGAGGGCGCCTGCCACGCGATGGAGCTGCACGGCACCGAAGCGCAACAGCACACCTACCTGAAGCCCATCGTGGAAGGCCGCTGGACCGGCACGATGTGCCTCACCGAGCCGCAGGCCGGCTCCGACCTGGGCCTCTTGAAGACCCGCGCCGAGCCGAACGCCGACGGCAGCTACGCGATTAGCGGCACCAAGATCTTCATCAGCGCGGGCGAGCACGACCTCGCCGAGAACATCGTGCATCTGGTGCTGGCGCGCCTGCCCGATGCGCCGGCCGGCAGCCGCGGCATCTCGATGTTCATCGTGCCGAAGTTCAAGGTGAATGCGGACGGTTCGCCGGGTGCACGCAACGCCGCGTTCGCCGGCGCCATCGAGCACAAGATGGGCATCAAGGGTTCGGCCACCTGCGTGATGAACTTCGACGGCGCGGAAGGTTTCCTGATCGGCCAGCCGCACAAGGGCCTGGCCGCGATGTTCACCATGATGAATGCCGCGCGCCTGTCGGTGGGCGTGCAAGGTCTCGCGCTGGCCGAGCGCGCGTACCAGAACTCGCTCAACTACGCGCGCGAGCGCCTGCAGGGCCGCGCGCTGTCCGGCGCGAAGTTCCTCGACAAGGTGGCCGACAACCTGCTGGTGCAGCCCGATGTGCGCCGCATGCTGCTGACCCAGCGCGCCTTCGTGGAAGGCTCGCGCGCGTTGCTGTACTACACCGCGCTGCAGACCGACATCGAGGCGCGCGGCGTGGACGAAGCCACGCGCAAGGCGGCCGGCGAGCTGGTCGCCTTCCTGATCCCGATCGCCAAGGGCGTGGTGACGGAACTCGCGCAGGAGTGCACCAAGGAGGCGCTGCAGGTGTATGGCGGCCACGGCTACATCGGCGAGAACGGCATGGAGCAGTTCGTGCGCGACGCGCGCATCATCACGCTGTACGAGGGCACCACCGGCATCCAGGCCGCCGACCTGCTGGGCCGGAAAATCCTGCAATTGCAGGGCGTGGGCTTCAAGCATTTCGCCGGCGAGATCGGTGCGTTCTGCAAGACGCACGCGGGCGATGCGAGGCTCGCGCCGTTCATCGCGCCGCTCGGCGCCGCGATGAAGCAGTGGGGCGAACTCACGCTCGCGCTGGCGCAGCGCGTGCAGGCGAATCCGGAGGAACTGGGCGCCGCCGCGACGGACTACCTGTGGTATTCGGGCTACGTCACGCTCGCCTACTTCCAGGCACGCAGTGTGGCCGCCGCGGAAGCGAGCACGCAGGGCGCGGCGTTCAAGCAGGCCAAGCGCGACACCGCCGCGTTCTACTTCGCGCGCATCCTGCCGCGCACGCTGATGCACAAGGCGGCGATCGAAGCCGGCGTGGCGACGCTGCCCGACATCGCCTGACCGCACGCCCGCAGGAGTGGCTTCAGCCGCGATGCTCTTCGTTGCGTTACCGCGAAGGCGAATCGCGGCTGAAGCCGCTCCTACGGTTTTTCGCGCGCCAGATGCAGCCGCATGATGCGGCGCAGTTCGAGAATCGCCGCGGGCGTCTCCTGCACGCTGTGCCAGGACGGGATCACCACCTCGGAAGCCGCGCCCGCGAGATGCGCGCTGGTATAGGGCACCACGCCGTCGCTGCTCTGCGCCAGCTCGCCGTGCGGCTTGTACAAGCCGATGATCGAGTGGTAGCGCACGCCCGGCGAGATCGGCAGATTCTCGGTGGCGACGATGAAGGGGTCGGTGTCGCTGAGGTTGTCCACACTGTTGGAGACGTGCAGCGGCGCGCCCTTGCCGCTGTCGTCCTTGAGCAGGTCGGAGATGCTGGTCATTTCCTTGAGCACGCTGAACGGCAGGCGGATCAGCTCGGCCACCCAGCGGGCGAGACGATGCCGCGCCGTCGGCGTGCCGCGGTGCGGCGCGGCGAGGAACACCGCCTCATCCACCTGCGGCATCGGCGAGAACTGCAGGTAGGGCTCGAGCGCCTTGTGCAACCGCGCGCGCTTGGCGGCGGAGAGTCGGCTGCCCTCCGGCACCAGGCTCCACAGCCGGTCACCGCTGGACGACACCAGCAGGCGCGCGATCACCCCGCCCATGCTGTGCCCCACCAGCATCATGTGCTGCGTGGCCCGCGTGGTTCCGCCGGGATCGAAGTGGCGGATGGTGGCATCCAGCGCGCGGCGGATCTGCATCAGGTTCACCGCGATCGGCGCGTTGGTGGGGTAGTAGACCTGCCACACCTGGTAGTGGCGACGCAGTTGCTCGTCGCCCAGCACCTCGTTCGCCACGTTGACCCAGGCCTCGGGGCTGCTGGCCAGGCCGTGCAGCATCACCACCGTCAGGCGATCCGGATCCCACGGCTGCATGAGGATCACGCGCGGCTCCTTGATGCCGCCCTCGCGCCCCAGCAGCGAGCGGATCGACTGCATCGCGAAGCCGGAACGGGCCAGCCACAGGCCGTAGGGCGCGGTGAAGTTCGCGCCCAGCGGCACGCTGCGGCCGGCGATGGCGACGTCCGCGTCGCGGTAGGGATCGCGCACCAGCAACTGCGCCTGCCGCGTGTCCAGCACTTCGTCCAACGTGTGGCCACCGAACACCAGCACGCCGGTCATCGCCGCGTAACGCGGCTCGCGCCACGGTTCAGCCGGCGCATCCGTTGCGGACGGCGGCGCCACCGCCACGAAGTCCGAGCCGAAACCGTCGCGCCGATAGACGTTGCGCAAACCCTTGAAGCGCAGCGCCGAGGCGGGGATCAGCTCCGTCGGCGCGGTGCGCAGGTGCAGGTCGGTATCCGGCCGCAGCACGGTCCAGCCCGCCAGCTCGGTCTGCGTCCAGCCGGTGCTGAGCCTGGGCAGCTCCTCGAACCAGCGTCCGACCACGCGCTCCACCGCGTAGTCGTAGAACGCGATCACCTTGGCCTGGCGCTGGTCGAACACGCGCTCGGCGGGCGTGCGCTTCGTGTAGAACAGGTAGGCGTAGGCGTAGCGCGCGCTCTGCAGGTAGGCGTCCAGCGTGGCGTCGTCGATCGCGGGCTCCTTGTCGCCGCGCAGCGCGCGGCCCAGCCACAGCTCGGACAGCGCGGACAGCCGGCGCTCCTCGTCCAGCCCGCTGGCGTGCTCGACGATTTCGGTGCAGCTGTCGAAGGATTGCGTGCACTGCTTCGCGTTCAACGCCACCACGTTCAGCGCCTGCACGGTGCCATCGCTGAACTGCCGGCTGCCGATCACGTCGGCGCGCCGCTCGCTCACCACGTCGCTAGGCTTGAGCCGGCTTACGCCCACCATCGCGCAGGCATTGAGGCATGGCAGCAGCGTCGCCATGGCAAGCCGCGGCAACCAAGCCCAGCTGATCGAATGACCCCGCATTCCCTGCCCCGCTTCCGCCCTGGCAACTGGCGCGATTGTAGTCGCGGCCGCCGACGCCCCGTTGCCTTCCCCTGCGCATCGCGGCAGGCTGGCGACATCCGGCAAGGCATCGACAGCATGACGAACCTCCTGCGCGCGATGGGACGCGGCCTGGCGCTGCTGCTGGGCGCGCTGGTCGCGCTCGTCTCCGGCGCCTGGGGCGCGCTGGCGCTGTGGTACCAGCTGCCCGGCGGCGTCGCGCTGCGTACGCTGGGCGCCGTGCTGTGGTCGGTACTGGTGCTGGCGCTGTTCGCGCTGGCGATCCTGCGCCGCGCATGGTGGCCGCTGGGCGGCTACGCGCTGCTGTATGCGCTGCTGCTGGTCTGGTGGTCGGGCATCACACCCGGCAACGACCACGCCTGGGCCGACGACGTGACGCGCCTGCTCGCCGGCGAGGTGCACGGCAACGTGGTCGTCCTGCACAACGTGCGCGACTTCCACTGGCGCAGCGACAGCGACTACGACGCGCGCTGGGAAACGCAAAGCTACGACCTCGACCATCTGGCTTCCGCCGATGCCGTGCTCTCGCACTGGGGCAGCAAGGCGATCGCCCACGCGATGATCTCGTTCGGCTTCGACGATGGCCGCCACCTGGTGTTCTCGGTGGAGATCCGCAAGCGGCGCGGCCAGCAGTTCTCCTCGATCGGCGGCTTCTTCAAGGACTTCGAGGCGATCCTGATCGCCGCGCCGGAAAGCGACCTGATCCGCGTCCGCACCAACGTGCGCGGCGAGGACGACTATCTCTATCCGCTGGCGATCGAACGACCGACGATGCGCGCGCTGTTCCTGTCCTACGTGGACAAGGCGAACCGGCTGGCGACCACGCCGGTGTTCTACAACACCGTCACCTCGAACTGCGCCTCGATGGTGTATCGCATGGCGCGCCAGCTCGATCCCGGCCTGCCGCTGGACCCGCGCCTGCTGCTTACCGGCTACCTGCCCGGCTATCTCTACAAGATCGGCGTGCTGGACCACCGCCTCACGCTGCAGCAGTGGAACGCGCGCGCACGCATCACCGAGCGTGCGCGCGCGAGCCGGCCGGGCGAGGATTTTTCCGCGGCGATCCGCGCGCCGCAACGCTGAAGTGCGTGCCGCATCGTGCACGCGATGCCGCAATGAAATCTTCACTACCTGCACAGGAACCTGAACCTTGGCGCAGCAGCGATGCCGCGAAACGTGCATGTGCGCGCGGCATTGGGGTAGGGTCGAAACGGCAGCACCCCCACGCTTCCTCGAACGACCTGCAGACCGCTGTCAATCACGTCGCAGGCACGCACCCAGGAGACACGCGATGAACCTCCCCTCCCCCCGAATCGCCGTGCTGGCGGCGAGCATGCTGGCCGTTGGCCTGGCCGGCTGTTCGCAATACGTGAAGAAGGATGACTTCAGCGCCGCCATCCAGCAGTTGCAGCAGAAGCAGCAGGACCAGCAGCAGCAGATCGATTCGATCAAGCAACAGATGCAGGAGCAGTTCTCCAAGTACGACACGCAGATCACCGCGATGCAGGGCCGCGTCAGCGTGGACACCGTGGCGCACTTCGCCTTCAACAGCGCCACCCTGAACGAGCAGGACAAGCCGGCGCTGCAGAACTTCGCGCAGACGATCAGCAAGTACCACCCGAACGTGCTGATCACGGTGGAAGGCTTCGCCGACCCGGCCGGCTCGCGCGCCTACAACCATCGCCTGGGCATGCAGCGCGCCGACGCGGTGCGCGACTTCCTGGTGCAGAACGGCATCGGCGCCGACCAGGTGCGCGCGGTGAGCTACGGCAAGGATGCGAACCGCCAGGTGGTGAAGGGCGCCAGCCGCGACCACGGCGCCGACAACCGCCGCGTCTCGCTGACGGTGGATTCCACCGGCGCCGGCGCGGTGGCCTCGGCGCCGGCAACTTCCTGAAACCGGTTTCCGCGCAACACGAAAACGCCCGGCCTGCCCGGGCGTTTTTCGTTGGCGGCGCGTGCGCTCGCCGTCGTGCGTTCACACCGAGGCGAGACGCTGCTCCAGCATCGCCTCGAACTGCGCCGGCGGCATCGGCCGGGAGATCAGGTAACCTTGGAAACCGTGGCAGCCTTCGCGCATCAGGAAGTCGTGCTGCGCCGCCGTCTCCACGCCTTCGGCCACCACCTCCAGGCCCAGCCCGCGGCCCATGCCGATGATGGTCTGCGCGACCATCGCGTCGTTCGCATCCTCCGGCAGGCGGGCCACGAAGGCCTGGTCGATCTTCAGCTGGTCCAGCGGCAGGCGCGAGAGATAGGCGAGCGAGGAATAGCCGGTGCCGAAGTCGTCCAGCGAGATGCGGATGCCTTGCGCACGCAGGCGCGCCAGCTTGACGGCGGCCTCGGCGAGATCGCCCAGGATCGCGGTCTCGGTGATCTCCAGCATCAGCTGCGCAGGGTCGGCACCGCTCGCGGCGAGCACCCGGCACACGTCGTCCACGAAGCCCGGCTGGGCGAACTGCCGCGCGCTCACGTTGATCGCGAGCACGAGTCTGCATCTGGATGGCCGCGCCGACCAGGCGACCAACTGCGCACAGGCGCGCCGCAATACCCAGTCGCCCAGCGGCAGGATCAGGCCGCTCTCCTCGGCGACGGGGATGAACCGCTCCGGCGACACCGATTCGCCGTCGGGGCGGGTCCAGCGCAGCAGCATCTCGGCGCCGACCACGCGCCCATGCCGGTCGACCTGCGCCTGCAAGTGCAGCTCCAGCGTCTCCTCGGCGATCGCGCGGCGCAGGTCGCCGACCATTGCCTCGCGCTGCACCAGTTCGTCCTGCATGGCCGGCTCGTAGCGGCACAGCTGGTCGCGCCCGCCGGCCTTGGCGGCGTACATCGCCAGCTCCGCCTGCTTGAGCACCGATTCCGGCGAGTCGCGTCCCGGCACCAGCTCGGTCCAGCCGATGCTGACCGTCATCCCCACCGGCACGTCGTCGTCCAGCTGGAACGGCATCCGCAAGGCCTCGCGCACTTGCTCGGCGCAGTCGCGCACCTGGACGACGCGCGCCAGCGGTTCCGGCGCACGGCACCGCAGCAGCAGCGCGAACGTGCCGCCACTGAAACGACTCAGCACGCAGTCCTCGTCCAGCAGCTTGCGCAGACGCTGCGCGATCAGCACCAGCAGGCGGTCGCCGGCGGCGTGGCCGCGCAGGTCGTTGACCCGCTTGAAGTGATCGAGATCGATCAGCAGCAGGGCGACGCCGCGCGTGGCGTCCTTGCCCAGCAGGTGCTGCAGGCGGCCGTGCAGGAAATGCCGGTTCGGCAGCTCGGTCAACGGATCGAAGAAGGTCATGCGATCGACGCTCGCATGGGCCTCGCGCTCGCCGGTCAGATCGATCATCGAGCAGACGAAGTGACCCGGCTGGCCACCGGCGCCAGGCACGGCTGAAATCGCGACGCGCGCCACCCTGGGCTGGCCCCGCTTGACGTGGATCCACAGCTCGCCCTGCCCATGGCCGACGCGACGCGTCGTTTCCCAGAGGCTGTCGTAGGCATCCGGCGCGCGCTGCGGCGAGCGCAGCATCGACGACGGCTGCCCGACCGCTTCGTCGGCCCGGAATCCGGTGAACCGGGTGAAGGCATGGTTGACGCGCTGGATGACCTGGTCGGCATCCAGCACCATCGAGGCCTCCTGCGTCTCGAATGCGACGGCGGCCAGGCGCAGTTCGTTCTCCGCCTGCTTGCGCTCGGTGATGTCCTGCGCATGGATGAGCACGTACTGCGCAAGCCCGTCGGCATCGTGGAACACCGAGCAGTCCAAGCGCACCGGGAAGCGCCGGCCATCCTTCGCCACCTGCTCGGTTTCCCACACGTAGTGGTCAAGCCGATCCGAGGTCGCCCGCAAGGCCGCGCGCTCGGCCACCAGGTCTGGCGGATACAGCGCATCCACCGGCATGCCCACCATCTCCTCCGGCGTGTAGCCGTGCGCGCCGGCGAAGGTGGGGTTGGCGGAGATCAGGGTCTTGTTGCGCGCATCGCAGATGTACACGCCGAACGCGGCGTTCTCGAACGCATGCCCCCACAGCTGCAGTTGCGTTTCGGTCCGCTGTCGCTCGGTGACGTCGCGCGCCGCGCTCACCACGCTGTACAGCTCGCCCTGCGGCGTGAACAGGGGCGCGCTGATGACCTCGAACTGCCGGTTCTGGCCGTCTCCGGCGGCCAGCGACAGCAAGGCGCCGGCATTGCGCCCCAGCCGTGCCGCCTCGCCATCCAGCTCGCGCATCCCGGCCGCGAACGCCGCGTCGAACAGCTCGTCGCAGCGCCGTCCGGCCGGCGACTCGCAAGCGGAGCGGAACAAGGCCTCCGCACGGTCGTTGCCATCGCGGTAGATGCCCTGGAGATCCTTCACCCACATCGCGTCAGGGCTGGCGTCGAAGATCGCGCGCAGCTTGCCCTCTTCCGCCCGCAGCGCGGCCGTGCGCGCCGCCACGGTGCGGCGCAGCGTCCCCACCCACAGCAGCATCAGCGCGATCAGCGCCAGCACCGCCGCCAGCGCGACGCCGGCGACGCGCCCGTAGGGCGTCGGGATGAGCGGATGCTCCAGCCAGCGCTTGTCGAGCACAGCAAGCTCGGCCGGCGCGATGCCCGCCATGCCGCGTTCCACCGTCTGCAGCATCGCCGTGTTGCCCTTGCGCACGGCCCAATGGAACTGGCTGGTGTCGAGCACGAACGCCCGCTCGAAACGGCCCAGTGCGGCAGATTCGGACAGGTAGCGATATGCCCGGTTCTCGTCCATGCAGAAGACCCGCGGGTTGCCGCGAATCGCCGCGCGGACGACCTGGCGCGCATCGCCGAACTCCCGCAGTCCGGTAAAGCCCAGCGACTGCAGCTTCGGCCCGCAGGCATCGCCGCGATCCACGCCCACCTGCAAACCTTGCAAGGAGGGCAGATCGTGCACGCCTTCGACGCTCCGGTCGACGTAGACGCCGGTAGGCAGCGTGGCGTAAGGCAGGGAGAAGTCGTATTGCGCATCCCGTGCCGACGTGTGGTAGATCATGTCGATCACGTCGGCCTGTCCCGACAGCAGCGCCTGCGTGGCGGCCCGCCAGTCCATGGTCACCAACTCCACGCGGATGCCGGTGTGCGCCTGGAACAGCTTCCATCGGTCCACCTCGTAGCCCTGCGGCTTGCCGTCCGCATCGAGCGACAGGAAGGGTGGATAGTCGTCGGGCGCGACCACGCGGATCTGCGTGGGCGTGGCGGGAACGGATGCCGCGGCAGTGGCGAGCGCGGCCGGACTGCACGACAGCCATGCCACGCATGCAAGACCCCAGCCGCTCATGCGCATGCCACTACCGCCCGAAGCCTCCCCGATGACGGCTAGCATCGGCACTCACGTGCAACCACGCAAGTAGTGCGCCATCAACTTCCGGCACTGGCGGGCGCCGGGCGGCACGCGGCGCTCAGACCGCCAGCTCGAAGCGCACCAGCCGCTGCATCGGATCGGCCGCGGCCAGCCGCACCGTCACCTCCTGCCCCAGCGGCAGCGGCGTCGCGGAAGCGACGCGGGCCTCGATCGCGGGATCGCGCAGCATCACCACGCCGCCGTGCGCGAGGGCGCCGTTGCCGTCGCCGCGAGCACGCTCCGCGCCGTTCGCCTCGACGATCGCGCCTCGGAAGGTCTCGCCCACGCGCGGCGCCAGCAGCACCGCCTCGACCAGATCGATCACCTGGCGTTCGTACTGGTGCGCGCGGCGATCGGCCTCGGCCATCGTTTCGGGCAGGGCCGGCAGCGCGGCGCGCGCCCAGTCCGGTACCGGCTGGTTCGCGCACAAGGCCACGCAGACCTCGCCCACGTAGCGGTCCACCAGCCGGCGCAGCGGCGCGGTGGCATGCGCGTATTCCGCCGCCAGCGCGGACTGCAGCGGTTGCGCGGGCAGCGCGCCGTCGAAAGCCACGTAGCCGGCGCCGCGCAACACCGTGGTGCACGCGGTGAGCATCGCCACATGCGCGTCTTTCGACGGATCGAGCGCGCGAATGAAGTCGGGGTAAGACTGCGTCGCGGCCCACGCGATGCCGAGCACCTGCGCGGTGAGCTTGAGCCGTGCGATCGCGGCCGGATCGGGCGGCGGCAGCGTGCGCAACAGGCCGACCTTGCCCTTGACCATCAGCTGCGCCGCGGCCATGCCGGTGAGCAGCGAGATCTGCGCGTTCCAGTCCTCGATCGGCTGGTTGACGCGGTACTCCAGCTGCCACTGGCCGTCCGCCACGCTGATCTCCTGCTCCGGCAGCGCGAGACTGATGCCGCCGCGCGCCTGTTCGCGCCGCTGGCGCAACTCGCCCACCTCGCGCAGCAGCGACCACAGCGGATCGGCGGTGCCGGCGTCGAGCTGCTGCTGCACGCCGGCGTAGTCGAGCCGGGCACGACTCTGCACCCGCGCGCGACGCACGTCGATCGCGGCGATCTCGCCGCCCGCGTCGAGATCGATCATCCACAGCAGCGCGGGCCGCAGCTGGTCCGGCAGCAGCGAGGCGGCGCCTTCGGAGAGCGACTGCGGATGCAGCAGGATGCGCGAGTCGGCGCCGTACAGCGTCTCGCCGCGGCGGTGTGCTTCCGCATCCACCGCATCGCCCGCACTCACGAACGCAGCCACGTCGGCGATCGCGTAGTACACGCGGTAGCCGCCGTCGCGGCGCTCCAGGTGCATGGCCTGGTCCAGGTCCATCGAGCCGGGCGGATCGATTGTGACCAGCGGGATGTCGGTGCGATCCAGCGCCGGCAGCCGGGGCTGTGCCGCCGCCTGCGCCGCCGCGGCCTCGACCTCGGGCGGGAACGCACCCGGCAGTTTCATTTCGCGCTGGATCGCGGCGATGCCTTGCGCGAGCGTGGCGTCGGCGCCGGTCTGCAGGCGGATGCGGGTGGCGGGCATGGGACGTCCCTGGCATGGGCGCGGCGGCGCGCGAAGGCCGCACTATAGCCGTGGCCGGCTGGCGCGGCGCACTTCCGTCGCACGCCGCGACGGTGTAGAACCGGCGGAAGTCCCCGTACCTCCGACGACCATGAGCGAACCGTCCCTGCTGATCCGTCTGGCCGAAGACGACGACGATTTCATCCTGGCCTTGGTGCCGCGTTTCGTGGATTTCCCGCTGCCGTCCTGGCGGCGCCGCCACGAATGCATCGAGGGCATCCGCGACGAGCTGCTGCGCCACCTGGAGGAGCAACCCGCGAACAGCCACCTGTTCGTGGCCGAGGACGCCGACGGCACGCGAGTGGGTTTCATGCACTTGCAGCGCACCGAGGACTTCTTCACCGGACGCAGCAACTGCCACATCTCGGATCTCGCGGTGGTGCCGGCGCACGAGGGCCGCGGCGTGGGCAAGGCATTGCTGGCGCATGCGGAACGGTGGGCGCGCGAGCACCAGTGCCAGCTGGTGACGCTGGCGGTGTTCCCCGGCAACGAGCGCGCACGCAAGGTGTACGAGGCGGCGGGTTTCGGCGCGGACCTGTTGCGGCTGGCGAAGCCGCTGCGCTGAAAGGAACCTCGAAAACCTCTCAACTTGCGTCATTCCGGCGAACAAGTAGCGGTTATTCGAGGCACCCAGAACGGCAGAGACGAACCCGGTGCCGCGCGACGCGGCACCGGAGGGCGGTCAATCGGCGTCGTTGTTGTCCAGCGAGTTTTCCAGCAGCTTGCCCGTCTTCGCGTCCACGCCCACTTCGCGGGTGTCCTTGCCGGACTTGATGTCGAACGAGTAGCGCAGGCCGCTGCCGCCGGCCTCCTTTTCCAGTTCCTGCTTGACCACTTGGCCGGGCACCGCCTGCAGGGCGATCTTGCGCGCCTGGGTCATGCTGATCTTCGCCTGGGCGGCGAGCTGGGCCGGGGTTTCGGCCTGCGCGGCGAACACGAGGCCGCACAGGGCGAACGGCAGGGTGAGGACGATGGACTTGCGCATGGGCTGCTCCTTGGGGGTTGAGAGGTGTCGCCGGCGCGCCGGCGACACGACAACGCTACGCTGCGGTACTTAGGGGAGGCTTGCGGGGAGAGCAAGCAAATCCGAAGGCATTGGTCGCTGGAGGCGGTGTTTGAAGAACGCGATCGGTGCGGTTGCGCTTCGCGCGACATCCTCGATGGAAGCCGTGCAAGTGCTGCCCTCTCCCCAACCCTCTTCCTCGCTCCTCCACGCGGAGAGAGCACAGGGATGTGCTCGGCTCCGGGGAGCGAGGAAAGCAGGGCCATCCATGACCCTTCCCCGCGTCCGCAAGCGGGAGAGGGAGAGGGAGAGGGAGAGGGAGAGGGAGTGATCGTGCCAGCGGGTTCGTGATCTTCAACGATTGGCTATGCGGAGCGATTCAGCTTCGTTGTGCGGCGGGTTCTTTTGTGATTTACGCAGCAATGCGTAAATCACGGGCATCACCAGCAGCACCAGCGGCACCTGCACCAGCATGCCGGCGATGATCGCCACCGCCAGCGGCTGCTGCATCTGCGAGCCCTGGCCGATCGCCAGCGCCAGCGGCAGCAGGGTGAGGATGGCGGCGATGGTGGACATCAGGATCGGCCGCATGCGGTGGTGACCGGCGTAGCGCAGGGCCTCGTGCAGCGGCATGCGCTGCTCGGCGTCGGCCGCCTCGGTGAAGTAGAAGATCGCCAGCTCCGTGACGATGCCCACGATCATCGTCATGCCCATCATTGCCGAGATGTTGAGCTCGATGCCGGTGACCCACAGGCCCACGAACACCGCCGCCATCGCCAGCAGCGGCGCCACCATGATCGCCAGCGCCACGCGGAAGCTCTCGTAGAGGAACAAGAGCAGCGTGAACACCAGCGCGATCGCCGCCAGCATCACGATGCTGAGGTCGTGGAACGCGATCTGCTGCTGCGCGTACAGGCCGCCCAGCTCGTGGTACATGCCCGGCGGCAGCAGGCCCGGCTTGGCCAGCACCTGCTTCACGTCGGCCACGGTGGAGCCGAGGTCGCGGCCCACGATGCGCGCGGTCACTGCCACCATGCGCTTCAAGTTGTCGCGGTTGATTTCCGGCTGGCCCTGCACCGCGCGGATCGTGGCGATCTCGGACAGCGGCAGCACGTGGCCGTCGGGCGCGCGGATCGGCAGCGCCTGCAACTGCTCCAGCTGCGCGCGCGAGTCCGGCGGCAACCACACGCGCACGCCTATCATCTTCGGCCCCTGCGGCAGCTGCGCGGCCACGTTGCCGGCCACCGCGTCGGACACCTGCTGCGCCACCGCCACCGGATCGAGCCCGTACAGGCCGGCCTTGACCGGATCGACCTGCACGTCCAGCGCGTCGCCCGCGGGGTTGATGCCGTTGCGCACCTCGGCCACGCCGTTGACCTTGGCGATCGCCGCGGCCACCTTCTTCGCGGTGGCGTCGAGCTGCGTCTCGTCGTCGCCGTAGAGCTTGATCTCGATCGGCTGCGGCACTTCGGTGAGGTCGCCGATCAGGTCTTCCATCAGCTGCGCGACATCGACATCCAGTCCCGGCACCTGGGCTGCGACCTGTTCGCGGACCTGCTCCATCACCGTGCTGGTCGACGGCCGCGAGCCGCTCTTCAGGCGCACGAAGAAGTCGCCGGTGTTCGCCTCGGTGAGGCCGCCACCGAGCTGCAAGCCGGTACGCCGCGAGTAGGTGTCCACATAGGGATTCGCATGGACGATCGCCTCGACCTGGCGCAGCAGGCGGTCGGTCTCGTCCAGCGAGGTGCCGGGCGGCGAGAGGTAGTCGAGCACGAAGCCGCCCTCGTCCATCTTCGGCATGAAGCCGCTGCCCACCTGGCGGTAGGCCAGCACGCCGACCAGCAGCAACGGGATCACCCCGAGCAACACCAGCACCGGCCGCTGCAGCAGGCGACCCAGCGTGCGTTCGTAACCTGCCAGCATGCGCTGCGAGAAGCGGCCCGGCGGATGCTCCACGGCGTGGCGCTCGTCGATCAGCCACTCGGCCAGCAGCGGCACCGCCACCCAGGTCAGCAGGTAGGAAATCACCAGCGCGCTGGCCATGGTCAGCGACAACGCCCGGAAGAACGCGCCGGTGACGCCGGTGAGGAAGGCCAATGGCAGGAAGATCACGACGGTGGCCGCGCTGGAGCCGGTGAGCGGGCGGGTGAATTCCCACGCCGCGCCGGCGATGCGCTCGCGCACGGGCCCCGTGCCGTCGCGCAACCGGCGCATGATGTGCTCCAGCATCACGATCACGTCGTCGATCAGCAGGCCCACCGCGGCCGCCATGCCGCCCAGCGTCATCATGTTGAAGCTCATGTGCAGCAGGTCGAGCAACAGCACGGTGGTCGCCAGCGTGGCCGGTACCACGATCAGCGCCACCAGGATCACCCGTGCGTTGCGCAGGAACACGAACAGCACCAGGCCCGCCAGCACGATGCCGATCAGGATCGCGTCGCGCACGCTGCCGGCCGCGCCCAGCACCAGCTGGGTCTGGTCGTACCAGTTGGCGATGTGCAGGCCCTTCGGCGCCTGTTGCTGGTAATCGGCCAGGCGCTGCTTCACGTCGCGGGCGATCTGCACGCTGTTGCCGCTGGGCTGCTGGAACACCTGCATCAGCACCGCGTCGTGGCCGTCCGCGGTGGTGCGCACCCATTGCGGTTCGTGGCTCATGGCCACCGTGGCCACGTCCCTGAGGTGCAGCACGCCGTGCGCGTCGGCGCGCAGCACGATGTCGCCCAGCGCCGCCGCCGTCGCCGGCTGGTTGTTCGCCAGCAGCAGGTAGAGCTTGTAGTGATCCTGCAGCCGGCCCATCGCCTGGATGGTGGCGGCGCTCGCCACCGCGTGGTCGAGGTCGGCGAGGGTGAGGCCTTGCGCGCGCAGCTTCGCCGCATCCACGTCCACGTGGAACTCGGCCACGTCGCCGCCCTGCACGTCCACCTGGGCCACGCCGGTGACGCCGGACAGCAGCGGGCGCAGCTGGAACTCGGCGATGTCGCGCAGCTGGGTGGGCGTGAGCGTGTCGGAGCGCAGGCTGTAGGCGAGGATCGGGAACACCGTGGGATCGAGCCGGATCGCCCCCACGTTCACGCCGGGCGGCAGGCGCGGCAGCACCTCGCCGATCGCGGCATCGACGTCGAGCAAGGCGCGGCCCATGTCCGCGCCCCAGTCGAAGCCGATGTTGATCTCGGCGCTGCCGCGGCTGGTGGTGGAACGCACCTCGCGCACGCCGCGCACGCGACGGATCGCCTCCTCCACCGGCCGGGTCACGCTCACCACCATCTGGTCGGCGGGCTGGTCGCCGGCATCCAGCGTCACGCGCACGCGCGGGAACGACACGTTGGGGAACAGCGAGACCGGCAAGTTGAACGCGCCGGCGATGCCGCCAATGGCGAGGATCAAGGCGAGGAACAGCAGCGAACGCCGGTGGCGATGCATCCACTGGGTGATCGTCATCGGTACGGCCGTCACGGCTTGGGCTCGCTCTTGGCCTGGCTGTCCCCTTGGCGCACTGACGCGCCGTCGTCCACCTCGTAGGCGCCCTGCACGATCACCGGCAGCTTCGCGTCCAGCTTGCCGAGTACGCCCACGTTGTCGCCGGCCGACTGGCGCAGTTGCACGTCCACGCGATGCGCCTTGCCGTGATCGAGCTGGAACAGGTAGTCGCCTTGCTCATCGTGCAGCACGGCGGCGCGCGGCACCGCCCAGGCGGTGTAGCTGTCGCTCTGGATGCTGGCCTGCAGCGCGGCGCCAGCCACCAGCGCGGCATCGGCAGCCGCAGGAATCTCGGCCTGCACCGGCAGCAGATGGGTTTGCGGATCGATCGCGCGTCCCACCATGACGAGCTTGCCGGTGAATGCTTTAGCGTCGCCATACACGCCCTGCACGGACACCGGCATGCCCGCACGCAGCGCCGTGCCCGCATCGGGTTGCACGCCCAGTGTGGCGATCAGCGCGTGCGCGGGCATGAAGACCAGCAGCGGCGCATTCGCGGCGAAGCGGTCGCCCAGCGTCACCGACACCGTGGTGACCACGCCGTCGTCCGGCGCCGCCACGGTTTCCTGCGCCGCGCCGCCGCCCAGCGCCTGTTGCGCCGCGAGCGCGGATTGCGCATCGGCCAGCGTCTTGCGCGCGGTGGCGACTTGCGAAGCGGTGGCCAGATGCTGCGCCGCCATTTGCTCGGTGCGCTGCAACTCGCCCTGCGCCAGCGCCGCCGCGCTCTGCGCCTGCTGGTACGCGCTGCGCGCCGCCGGATCGGGCGCCACCGTCAGCAGCGGCTGGCCGCGCTTCACCGTCTGCCCCGCGCTCACCTTGAGCGCGACCACCTGGCCGCCGTGCGCGAGGCTGACCGAGCGCGCGGCATGCGGATCGGCCACCGCGCTGCCCCACGCCGCCACGCTGTCGTGGAAGCTCTGCTGCACCGGCATCGCCGTGGTGACCAGCGCCACGCCCTTGACATCGTCGGCGGCGTTGTCATCGCCGCCGCCCTTGCCGCAGGCGGCCAGCAGCAAGGTCGTGACGGCCAGCGCGGCACAGCGCGCGAGGAAAACCTGTTTCATCGTTTGGACGTCCGTTGCATGACGAAATCCGTGCGGCCCAGCAAGGCCTCCAGCGCGATCGCGGCGGTGGAGCGGGCCTGCCGCAACGCGACCAGGTCCGTGTCGGCGGCCAGCGCGTTGCCACGGATGGCGAGATAGGTGGGCCAGTCGAGCAGGCCGTTCTTCCATGCCTGCTCGGCGGCGTCGCGCGCCGCATCGAGGTGTTGCGCATGCTCGGCCTGTGCCGTCTGCTGCCGGTCCAGCGTGGCGAGATCGGCCACGAGCCGCTGCATGTCGCTGCGCGTGGCCAGCAGGCGCGCGTCGTAGTCGTCCTTCAGCTGCTGGCGGGTGGCGGTCTCGATCGCGATGTTGCCGCGGTTGCGGTCGAACAGCGGCAGCGTGATGCCAATGCTGAAGCCGTTGGTGGTGATGTTGCTGGTGTCACGCGCACGGGTGAGGCCCACGGTGATCGCGGGGAACTGGGCGAGGATGGCGCCGCGCAGCCGCGCCTCCTGCGCGCGATAGCCCGCCTGCAGCGCCAGCAGGTCGGGGCGCCGTTTCGGCAGGTCGGCCAGCGCGGCCGCAAGCTGCGCGGTGTCGGGATCGACCTCGTACGGCGCGCCCACCAGATCCAGCGGAGCGCTTGGCGCGAGGCCCAGCAGCTGGCGCAGGTCGCTTTCGGCCTGGTGCAGCGCCACCGCGTTGTCGCCCGCGCGCTTGCGCGCGTCGGCCATCGCGTTGAGCCCCGCACTGGCGCTGTCGTAGTTGAGATTGCCGGCGGCGAGCGCCGCCTGCACTGCCTGGTCCACCGGCGCCAAGGCGTGCTGCTCGGCGTCCAGCGCGACCTGCTGCGCGCGCAGGCTCCGCACCTGGTCGAACAGCAGGCGCGCCTGCGCGATGGTCTGCCATTCCGCCCACAGCAGGTCGAGGTTCACCTGCTCGGCCTGCGCGTTCGCCGCGTGCTTGCGCGAGGAGCGCAGCAGCAGCGCGCTCACGTCCTCGCTGAGGCCGAGGTTGTAGGCCTTGGTCAGGCCACCGCCGGAGTTGTGCGGAAAGTCCGCGCCGAAACTCAGCTGCGGATCGGGCAGCAAGCCCGCGGCGAAGGCCTGTGCGCGGGCGATGCCCAGCGCATCGCGCTGCAGCTTCAGGTCGGGACTGTTCGCCACCGCCAGCATCGCCACCTCGGTGACGTCGAGGCCATCGGCAGGATCGAAGCGGTGCGTGGCCAGTGCCGGCACCGGCATCGCGCTGGCCGGCACGCTGAGCTGCGTGGCGCTGGCGGCGCCTTCGCCCTGGCCCAGCGGCAGCGGATGGTAGGTGGCGCAGGCGCACAACAGCGTGGCCACGGCTGTCGTCAACAGCCCGGCGCGAGCGAATGGCGGTAGCCGAGCGTCGAGGATCATGAACACAGCTTGCCGGGGCGCGCTTAGCGCTTTCTTATCGTGGTCGCGCGGAACCACTCGCAGTAAGCAGTAAGCTGGGCCGGCCGTCCTCCAGGGGAGTCGATCGCCATGACATCACACCGTATCACTGCGGGGCTGCGGACTGCGCTGCTCGCCTTGCTGATCGCCGCCAGCGGCGCGCTGCCCGCGCAGGATGCGCCGCAGGCCAAGTACCCCGACTACCCCAGCGAGACGCCGGCCAGCTTCAAGCCGGCCACCGGCAGCTTCGACTACGTCGAGCGCGACGTGATGATCACCATGCGCGACGGCGTGAAGCTCAACACCGTGATCCTGGTCCCGAAGGGCGCGCAGCACGCCGGCATCGTGCTCACCCGCACGCCCTACGACGCCCACCAGCTCACCCACAACTTCATGAGCGGCCACCTCGAACCGCTGCTGCAGGGCTACGACAACGCGGCCGACGTGATCGTCGAGGACGGCTACATCCGCGTGATCCAGGACATCCGCGGCAAGTACGGCTCCGAGGGCGACTACGTGATGAACCGGCCGGTGCACGGCCCGCTCAACCCCACCCCGGTGGACGACGCCACCGACACGTACGACACGATCGACTGGCTGGTGAAGAACATTCCCGAGTCGAACGGGCGCGTCGCCACCATCGGCATCTCCTACGACGGCTTCGAACCACTGATGTCGCTGGTGCATCCGCATCCCGCGCTGAAGGCCGCGGTGCCGATGAACCCGATGGTCGACGGCTGGATGGGCGACGACTGGTTCCACCACGGCGCCTTCCGCGAGCAGAACCTCAGCTACATCTACGAGCAGGAGGCCACCCGCGACAACACCGCGAAGTGGTGGACGAATTACCACGACGAGTACGACCTATTCATGCACTACGGCTCCGCCGGCGCGATGGGCAACGCCTACGGCATGCAGCAATTGGGCTTCTGGAACAAGATCCTCGCCCATCCTGCCTACGACGCGTTCTGGCAGCAGCAGGCGGTGGACAAGGTGCTGGCCGCGCAACCGCTCACCGTGCCGGTGATGCTGGTGCACAGCCTGTGGGACCAGGAGGACATCTACGGCGCGCTGGCCGTCTATCGCGCGATCAAGCCGAAGGACACGAGCGGCGACATGGTGAAGCTGGTGATGGGCCCGTGGCACCACGGCCAGGAGATCGAGGAAGGCAGCTCGCTGGGCGCGATCCGCTTCGGCAGCGACACCGCGAAGTATTTCCGCGAACACATCCTGCGCTCGTTCCTGGCGCAGTACCTCAAGGATGGCGCGCCGAAGGCCGGCCTCGCCCCGGTCACCGCGTTCCAGACCGGCACCGACCGCTGGCAGCGGTTGGACCGCTGGCCGCTGTCATGTGATGGCGGCTGTCCCGACAAGAGCCGTGCGCTGTACCTGGAGCCCGGCATGCAGCTCGGCTTCGACGCATCCGCAGGCGGCAACACTTACGACGAATACGTCTCCGATCCCGCGCATCCGGTGCCGTTCCGCGCGCGGCCGATCCAGCCGATCGGCTACGACCACGGCCTCACCTGGTCCGAGTGGCTGGTGGACGACCAGCGCGAGGCTTCCGGCCGCACCGACGTGCTCAGCTACGAAACCGCGCCGCTGACCGCGCCGCTGGCCATCGCCGGCGTGCCGGTGGTGCACCTGGTCGCCTCCACCAGCGGCAGCGACAGCGACTGGGTGGTGAAACTGATCGACGTCTATCCCGACCAGGTGGCCGAGCAGCCGGAGATGGGTGGCTACCAGCTCGCGGTGGCGATGGACATCTTCCGCGGCCGCTACCGCAACGGCTGGGACAAGCCCGAGGCGCTGACGCCCAACCAGCCGCTGGCCTACCGCTTCGACCTGCCCGCTGCCAACCATGTGTTCCTGCCCGGCCACCGCATCATGGTGCAGGTGCAATCGAGCTGGTTCCCGCTGTACGACCGCAATCCGCAGACCTTCGTGCCGAACATCTTCCTGGCCAAGCCGGCGGACTACGTGAAGGCCACCCAGCGCGTCTACCACGCACCCGGCGAAGCCAGCTACATCGCGTTGCCGGTAGCGGGGCGCTGAGACTCCCCCAGTAGGTGCCTGCGCGAATTCAAGTCACCCGACTTCGTTGCTCAAGCGAGCGCCGGTGATGCTCGCGGCAGCTCGATGCCGTGGAAACGCACCGGGCGGCCTCAAAAGAGAACGCCGCGACGGTTCCCCGTCGCGGCGTTTTCCGATCACGAAACGCTGCTTGCCTCAGTTGCGGGGAGCGCCCGCCTCGGCCTGCTCGCGCTCGCCCAGGCGCTGGCCCAGGCGGTCGATGTTGTTGAGCGACAGCAGGTGCGCGTAGATCCAGCCGAGCACGCCCTCGCGCAGGAACTCCTGGGCGGTCTTCTCGTCGAGCTGGCGCAGCTTCTCCTCGTTCACCACGAACAGGCCGTTGAGGTTGATCACGTGGCCGTCCGCGCTGTCCGGCGCGCCCTTGCGCAGGCTCATGTTGCGGGCTTCGAGCAGGTTGTGCTTGCGCAGCTGGTCCATGAACCAGCGGGTGCGCGCCACGTGCTGCTGGAACTCGCCAAGGAAACCCACGGCACGGCTCAGCAGCTCGGTGTCGCTGCCGTCCTCGTTGAACAGGCGGTCGCCCTCGGCGCCGAAGCCTTCGTAGCCCTCGTCGAGGAACACGGCGAAGTCGTCGCCTTCCTGGCCGGCCGGCTTCTCGGCCAGCACGAACGGATAGCGGCGCACGAAGGCGGGGATGTAGACGTTCGGCGCCCACTGGCCCTCGGCGTCGACGAACAGGTTCTCGTTCTGGCGCAGGCCCAGCAGCGCCACCGGGCCGGCATCGGCGAGCTCGTTGCCGGCGAACACGATCGGCAGGTCGCGCGCGGCCAGGCCGAACTCCACGCCGGTCAGCGGCACGGAATGCGCGCCCAGCGCGAACTTCATGTTCGGGATCGGCTTCAGGCGCAGATCCTTGTGGTCGTTGCGGTTGAGCGGCACCGGGCGCTCGTAGAAAAGAACTTCAGCCACGTGATTTACCTCTGCCCCGCCGTGCCGGGGTTGCCACCATCGGCTTCCCCTCCCAAACCCGGCGTCGGGTCTACAGATGAACAACCACTATATCAGCGCCCGTGCCCGTCCGCGAATCCCCGGCACGGGATCTATCTGATTGACCGCAAAGAGTTTCGCCTGCGCACCATCCACAAATGTGTTCTATGCTGCAGCGCATAAGGGAGCGTGGGCGGCAAAAGCCGCTCGGGCTGCAAAGCTCGCTGGGCGGTCCATATTTCCGCCGTTTCTTGGCCCACAGAACCACTATGGGCCGGCGAATCGGCGAAAATCTGTCCTCGCGCAGCAAGCTTTTCGCCTCGATCGTTTCTGCCGCACACACTCCTGGCACCGTTGCATGGCCGCAGCGCTCTTTCTGGTGAGGAAGGACGAACCGCATGCTGATGGAAGTCACGAACCGGGCCGACCTGTATTCGACCCGCGTGCTGTCGCTGGACGCCGCCGGCCGCATCCTGGACTGGATCAGCTGGCAGGACGCCGTGTGCCTCTACGTGCGCGGCGCAGTGGCCTGGACGCTGGGCGATCCCTGCCTCACCGTGCACGGTGGCCACAACCGCATGCTGGGCGCGCAGAGCCGGCTTGACCTGCATCCCATCGTGGCCAGCACCGGCCACTGCCACGAGCACGCGATCGACCCCGCCCCCGCGCTCACCAACACCGCGCTGTTTGCCCGCGATCGCCACCTGTGCCTGTATTGCGGCGAGCACTTCAACCGCGGCGAGCTGACCCGCGACCACGTGCAGCCGGTATCGAAGGGCGGCCGCGACGAATGGGAGAACGTGGTCAGCGCCTGCCTTGCCTGCAATCTCAGGAAGGGCAGCCGCACCCCGCAGCAGGCGCACATGCCGCTGCTGGCCGTACCCTACCGGCCGAGCTGGGTGGAGCACCTGATCCTGTCCAACCGCAACATCCTGGCCGACCAGATGGAATTCCTGGTCAGCCACCTGCCGCGCGACCGGCGTCCGCAAGCCGCTTGACGGGGCGATGGCGCCCACGCGCCCGGGTTGCGCCCGGCCCCCGCCCTTGCCGCGCCCCGCCGCTGGCTCAACAATACGCGGATGAAAGATCCTGCACGTTATCCCCATCTGGCGGCCATCGAGGCGCCGGCCGACCTGCGCCGTGTCCCCGACGAGGAATTGCCCGCTGTCGCCGACGAGCTGCGGCAGTACCTGATCGAGGCCGTGGCCAGCTCCGGCGGTCACTTCGGCGCGGGGCTGGGCGTGGTGGAACTCACCGTGGCGTTGCACCACGTGTTCGATACGCCCACCGACCGCCTGGTGTGGGACGTGGGCCACCAGTGCTACCCGCACAAGATCCTCACCGGCCGGCGCGAGCGCATCACCACGATCAAGAAGAAGGACGGCCTCGCACCGTTCCCGCGCCGCGAGGAGAGCGAGTACGACACGTTCGGCGTCGGCCACTCCTCCACCTCGATCTCCGCCGCGCTGGGCATGGCGATCGCCGCGCAGCGCAAGGGCGACCCGCGCAAGGTCGTGGCGGTGATCGGCGACGGCGCGATGACCGCCGGCATGGCGTTCGAGGCACTGAACCACGGCGGCGATGTCGAGCCGAACATGCTGGTGGTGTTCAACGACAACGGCATGTCGATCAGCGAGAACGTAGGCGCGATGACCAAGATGATGTCGCGTGCGCTGGCCAGCCGCCGGCTCAATGCGGTGCGCGAGCGCGCCAAGCGGGCGATCCCGAAGCAGTCCTTCGTGGGCCGTTTCGTCAAACGCTGGGAGGAACACGCCAAGGGCATGTTCGTGCCGAGCACGCTGTTCGAAGAGCTGGGCTTCCACTACACCGGCCCCATCGACGGCCACAACATCCCGCAGCTGCTGGCCGCGCTGCGCACGGTGAAGAACCTGCCCGGCCCGCAGCTGCTGCACGTGATCACCACCAAGGGCAAGGGCTACGCCCCGGCCGAAGAGGCGCAGATCGAGTACCACGCGGTGGGCCCGTTCGATCCGCAGGCCGGCCTGGTCAAGAAAAACGCGCCGGCCAGGCCGACCTACACCGACATCTTCAGCGACTGGCTGTGCGACCAGGCCGCCGCCGACGAGCGCCTGCTCGGCATCACCCCGGCGATGCGCGAAGGCTCGGGCCTGGTGCGCTTCTCGAAGGAATACCCCGAGCGCTACTTCGACGTGGCGATCGCCGAGCAGCACGCGGTGACGCTGGCCGCGGGCATGGCCTGCGAAGGTGCCAAGCCGGTGGTGGCGATCTACTCCACCTTCCTGCAGCGCGCCTACGACCAGGCGATCCACGACGTGGCGCTGCAGAATCTCGACGTCACCTTCGCGATCGACCGCGCCGGCGTGGTCGGCCCCGATGGCGCCACCCACGCGGGCAGCTTCGACCTGAGCTTCCTGCGCTGCCTGCCGAACTTCGTGATCATGGCGCCGGCCGACGAGAACGAATGCCGGCAGATGCTCTCGACCGGCTTCCAGCATGCCGGCCCCGCCGCGATCCGCTATCCGCGCGGCACCGGCCCCGGCATCGCGATCCGCCCGCAACTCGATACCTTGCCGATCGGCAAGGCCGAGCTGCGCCGCCGCGGCCACGGCCTGGCCCTGCTCAGTTTCGGCGCGATGCTGGCGCCCGCCGCGGTGATCGCCGGCGAGTTGGACGCCACCCTGGTCAACATGCGTTTCGTGAAGCCGCTGGACGAGGCGCTGATCGTGGAACTGGCGAAGAGCCACGACGCCTTCGTGACGCTGGAAGACAACGCCATCGCCGGCGGCGCCGGCAGCGCGGTGGCCGAATGCCTCGCCGCGCACGGCATCGTCAAGCCGATCCTGCACTTGGGCCTGCCGGACGTTTATCTGGAACATGGCAGCCGCGAGGAAGTCCTCAGCATGGCCGGCCTCGACCTGCCCGGCATCCGCCACGCGATCCACGTGCGCTTCCCGCAACTCGCCGGCAGCAACCTCGCCAGCGCGGGTTAGCGGCACGGCACCCGCGGCTGCGTCCTCCGCGGACACACGACCTGGCAACGACAATGACGACGGCACATATCACGCGCCGCCGCATGCCGATGCGCGCCCTGCACCAAGCTCGACGACAACGGACGCAAGCCCGGGGACAGCATGACTCATCCGCTGGATGACGCCGCACGACGCGAGCCAGCCTCAGCAGGTCCGCGGGGCGACCGCGCTCATGAGTCCGATTCGGCCACGAAGCATTCACGTGGATTAACGCGGGCGGACCGCGGCTTTAATCCAAGCTGACCGAAATCGCGGCCGTTCACGGTCACCTCACCGGTCCCCGCCTATCACTGTATCCGCCTTCGCTCGCCGCGCACGCATGCCGGATCGACGCGAAGGCGCCAGCAATCTGCCGGCCCTCGTCATCGACTCGAAATCGACTCGCGGCATCGAACCGATGCCCGCAACGAGGGGCCGCCCCCTTCCCAATTGCCGGAGGCACTGATGAAAACCATGACCAGCCTGACCACACTCGCCCTTGCCGCGGCCCTTGGCCTTGGCAGCCTCGCCTCCCCGGCGCAAGCCCAGACAGCCTCGAGCAGCGAGCACTCGTCGAGCATGGGGCAAGCCGGCAGTGATGCTTGGATCACCACCAAGGTGAAGACGGAACTGGCCACTACCAAGGGCGTGTCGAGCACCGACATTTCCGTCCAGACCGTCGATGGCGTGGTGACCCTGACCGGCGTGCTTCCCACCAAGGTTGCGGTGAAGAAGGCAGTCGCCGCGGCCCAGAGCATCAAGGGCGTCAAGAGCGTGGATGACTCCGGCCTCAAGGTGAAGTGACCCACCACGCCGCGGCACCGTTTGCTGGCAGTCCGCCAGTTTCCCCCTCCCCACCGAGAGAGACCGACATGAATGAAGATCGCATCAAGGGACAGTGGAAGCAGCTCCACGGCAAGCTCAAGGCGCGCTGGGGCAAATTGACCGACGACGACCTGAAAATCGCCGATGGCACCACCGAATATCTCGCCGGCAAACTGCAGGAACGCTACGGCATCGCCAGGGACGAGGCGCAGAAGCAGATCAAGGAATTCGACCGCAACCTGTAAGTACATCCTGGCCGCCGGGAGCGGAGGGACCCGCTCCTGGCGGCAGCGTGCAAATGCAGGACCGCCTCCGCGACAGCATCAGGCATGCCCAAGGATGCATCGGCTCGCCGCTGCCGCATCACCGAGCGCAACTGGATACCGGTTTGCGCCCCAACATGGGAGAAACCCATGCTCTACTACGCCATTGTCTTTCTGATCATCGCACTGGTTGCCGGTTTCTTCGGGTTTTTCGGCATCGCCGGCCTCGCCGCGAGCATCGCCAAGATCCTGTTCGTCGTCTTCATCATCCTGTTCATCGTGTCGCTGATCTTCGGGCGCCGCCGGCCACTCTGACGGGAGCGGTTCAGTCCTTGCGATTCGCCGCCCCGACGAATCGCGGAAAGCCGCCGTGTCCGGCATGCAACCGGAGCGGCGGCTTTCGCATGCCGCAATCTTTCCGCTGAAAATGCCAGGAGGTGGCGGCGATCCGCCGGCGCAATCCGCCGGCATTCCAGCTGTAGTGCGCGCTTTGACTGTAGCCACGCCGGCATCACGACCCTGCCTGCGCGCTACCCATCCCGGTCGCCGCATCCGGGCGCAAGACCAAGGCGTGCACGATCACGGAAAGCGCATCATCGACGCATGATCCATCGCCGTCGCACGGGCAACGATCGCCGGCCCGGCCAGACCCCGCGCGGCCAAAGGTGCACTCGTCCGGGATCATTCGCCGGTTTTTCCGCCGCTCACCCGATCGCGCGCTTCCAGGTCCTGCGCGGTGAACACCTGCGCATAACCTGCCTCGCGCAACAGCGCGCGAGCGGCATCGCCCTGGTTCCAGCCGTGCTCGAACAGCAGCCAGCCGCCGGCTTCGAGGTGTGCCGGGGCGTCGGCGATGATGCGGCGGATGTCATCGAGACCGTCGGCACCGGAGGCCAGCGCCGCGGCCGGTTCGTAACGCAAGTCGCCCCGTGCGAGATGCGGATCGGCCGCCTCGATGTAAGGCGGGTTGGACACGATCAGCGCGAAGCGCTCGCCCGCCAGCGGCGCCAGCCAGTCGCCTTGGACGAAACGCACGTTGCCGAAGCCCTGCCGTTGCGCGTTGCGACGCGCCACCGCGAGCGCATCCGCGCTCGCATCCGTGGCGACGACCTGCGCCTGCGGACGCTCGCTGGCGATCGCCAGCGCGATCGCGCCGCTGCCGGTACCCAGGTCTGCCACGCGACAAGCCATGTCGCGTGGCAGACGTTCCAGCGCCAGTTCCACCAGCAGTTCGGTCTCCGGGCGCGGGATCAGCGTGGCCGGTGTCACTTCCAGCTCCAGCGTCCAGAAGCCGCGCCGCCCGGTGAGATAGGCCACCGGCTCGCCGGCTGCACGGCGCGCGACCAGCGCCTCGAAGGTCGCCTGGACGTCCGTATCCAGCGCATCGTCGGCATGCGCGAACAGCCAGCTGCGCAGCTGTCCGAGCACGTGCAGCAGCAGCGCTTCGGCATCGGCGCGTTCGCCAAGTCGCGCCGTGGCGGCGACCAGCAGGGTGCGCACGTCAGCCACGTGGCGCCTCCCCCGGCGAGGGCGGCAGCGGCGGCGGTGGCGGTGGCGTCACCGATTTCGGCTCGCTTCGATGCCAGTAACCGCCGTGCGTCCATGCGCCGAAGGCCCACTGCAGCCAGCCGATCAGCGCGAACGCCAGCCACAGCGCCCATGCCAGCATCGCGAGCTTGTACCACCACAGTGACACGCTGAGCACGCCGCTCACGGGCAGCGCGCCGCCGCTCTGGTCGGCGAACCAGCGCAGCCGCCAGGCGTCGGAGCCGTTGCCGGCCACGTGCATGTCCGGCACGCCGAGCAGGCCCTTGGGCACCGCGGCCACCAGCACGAGCAGCGCCAGCACGGTAAGCAGTGCCAGCCCGAGCTGCGCGAGGTTGAAGCCTTTCGCTCGCAGCCGCTCCGGTGGCGTCCAGCGCGCGCGCAGGCCGAGCAGGATCAGCCACGCCGCCACCAGCGCATACGCACCCCACGCGAACGCGGAGAAGCCCAGGCCCAGCAGCAGCCAGTGGCGGTAGCGCAGCGGCGTGGGCGCGTAACGCGCCAGCAGCCAGGCGACCAGTAGCAACACCACGAGCTGCGACCAGTACAGCACCGCCGGACCGGTGGTCGGTCCCCAGGTCCACAGCACCCAGCGGTCCTGCGGCAGATCCAGCTCGGTGGCGATGTTCGCCACCGGCGCCTCCAGCGCGAACGCTGGCGTGCGCGTGCGCGCAGCGATGCCGTGCGGCTCGCGCAGGCGCACGCGGTAGTCGTGTTCACTGGGCAGCAGCGGCAGGCCGAGCTTGCCGTTGCGCACGGCGAGGTTCAGCGGCTCGCCGTCGCGGCCGGCCTCCAGCAGTTCGGCGCCGGCCGGCAGCGTGATCGCGTGCTCGCCGCCGCGCGTGCTGCGCGCCGTGAGCGCGAGCGTGGTTTCGGTGCTGCGCTCACCCACTTTGCTTTGCACGACCACGTTGTCGAAGGCGAGGCTGCCGCCGCCGACCGCGACCGGCTGGCTGAAACCGAGTTGCAGGGTTTCGCCGGGCAGCGGCTGGAAGCGCAGGCCCGCGTCGCTGGCGCTGGTCGGCACGCCTTGCGCATCGACGTGCCACATCGGCGCGGCGACGATTTCCCAGACTTCGACGCGCTCGCCCAGCGCGGGCGCCCTGAGCGCGAGCTTCGCCGCGTGATCCAGCCGGCTCGTCCAGCGCACGGTGTCGCTGCCTGCGTTGAAGGTGACGTCGATGCGGCCGCTCTTCACCAGCGCGCCATCGCCCTGCGGATGTTCGCCGGGCAGCAGCGGCAGGCTGAGGCTGAAGCCGCCATTCGCGGGGGCGATGCGTTCGACCGTGTTTTCCACTCGCCAGTCCACGCCCAGCAGCAGGCGGCGGGTAAGCCGCACGTAGGGCGGGAAGTCCTGCGCGGCCACCGCCGGGCCGCCGTTGTCGGCGACGCGCACGCGTTGCAGCGCGAGGCTGTCGCCCAGCATGCGTCCGCCGTCCACGCCATCGAGCGACCAGCCCTGCCCGTTGAAGGCCACCCGCTGCGGGCGCAACGCGAAGCGCAGGCTGGCGCTGTCCACCGTGCCGATGCGGTAGCGCAGGCCGATGCGATGCACGCCGCGGTCGAGGCGCAGCAGCGCATCGTCGTCGCGGACCAGCGCGGCGGGATGCCCGTCCACGCTGGCATCGAGCAGTTGCAGCGCGGCGTCGGGCTGCGGCAGCGGCAACGCCACGGTGGCACCCGCGGCCACCTCCAGCGCCACGTCCAGCGTGTCGCCGCTGGCCTGCAGTTGCGCCTGCGCCACGCTGGCGCAGTCTGGCGCGCACTTTGGCGCTTCGGTGAGGCGGGCCTTCAACTGATCCAGCAGTTGTTGATTCGGCAAGCTCTGCGCGTGCGAAATCGAAGGCAGCAGCGCGACGGCGAGCAGCAGCGCACCGGCCACACCGGCGCCGCGTGCAGCGGTCCAAGGCAGGCGCCACGGGCGCAGGCTGGCGAGCAGTTTCGCCAGCAACGCCGCCAGCAAGGCGACCATCGCCACGCGCAACAGCCGCACCAGCCAGCGCGGCGCGATCAGCAAGCGCGTGGTTTGCTCCGCAGTCACCGGGCCGGACCAGCCGAGTTGGTAGTCGTTGCCTTGATCCCAGCCCGGCGTGCCCGCGCCGGCCTGGATCGTGCTGCGGCTGTCGAAGTCGTCGAGGCCGGGACTTTGCAACGCCGTCGCAGTCACGACAACGGAAGAAAGATATTGCTCATTGGTGCGTACGCGTGGCGCCGGCTGCGCCGGAGCCGCAGGCTCAGCCAGCACCACCGAAGGCGGCGCGGGTGGCGCAGGTGGTGGTGGCGGCACGGCGTTGCTGGAAGCCAACTCCGCCTGTGGTCGCACTTCCTGCTTGAGTCCCGGGTTATGCATCGCATCCGCAAATTGCACGTATATGGATGCCCCGCCCTCCAACTGCGGATGCAGGGCGTACTGCAATTGCCGCGCAGCGAACGGCAGGCTCCACAGCACGGCGAGCGCGAACACCGCGATGGCAGCGCCGCGCGCCGCGACACGCAGGCGCCCATCCGGCAAGGCGCGCAGCAGCAGCGCCAGCAGCAACACCACGGCCAGCGTCCACAGTGGCGCGCCGCTTTCATGGCGGCCCAGCGCGAGATAAAGCGCCGCCAGCAAGGCCCAGCGCCAACCGAGCAGACGGCCGGCCAGCAAAGCGACCAGCGCGAGCACGAACAGGTCGAGCAGGCTCCATTGCGCCACCCAGGTATCCGGCGCGCGATCCGCGCCGGGCGCCGCGATCAGGCGATAGCCGAACGGCAGGTGCAGGCTGGCGCTGATGCCTTCCAGCGGCAGTCGCCAGCCGGAACTGGGGATCGCGCCACCGTGTACGGGCAAGCGCAGGCCAGCGTCGAGATCGAGTTTGCGCGTGCGCAGTTCGACACCGCTGCGGCCGTCGCTGCCCTTGCTGACCAGCAGCGGCGTGCCGCCTTCGCTGGCGCGTTGCAGTTGCCACGGCGCGGTCACGTCCAGCCGCTGGTGGTGGCGCAGTTCGCCGCTGAGATGATCGGCCGTGCGCAAGCCGCCGCCGTCGAAGTCCAGCCACATCTCGCGTTGCAGATGGATCTGGTCGCCCTTGCCGCCTTCGTCGCCGCGTGCGCCGGCGGTGATGGTCAGGCCCGAGCCGTCGTTCAGCGCGAACGCGGGCAGGTCGCTCCAGTCGCCGGGCACGCCGGCCTGCGCGGCGTCGATGCCCTGCCCTTCCGCGCGGCTGCCGCGCAGCGCGGGGTCGTCGCGGTAGCTCCAGATTTCCTGCCGCGGCCAAGGCGCGGCGGGCAGTTTCAGCGCCACCTTTTCCAGCGGCGCAATGGCGCGCGCCGTCAACGTCAGCAGCCAGTGTCCCGGCCGCAGCTGCACGCGCAGGCGGCCGTCGCTTTCAAGCTTGGCCGGCAGGTCGCCGGACAGCGCGGCGGCGACGAAGCCCGCGGGCAAGGCCGGGCCCAGCACCACTTCGCGCGCGCTGCCGGCCACGTCGAGTTGCAGCTGCGTCAGCAGCATCGCAGGCAGGCCGTCGCCAAGCTCGCGATAGACGCGCAGCGACAAGGCATCGGCGACGCGCTGCGCGGCGGCGGCTTCGCCCAGGGTGAGTTCGTCGCCGTTGCGCTCGACGCGCGCCACCGCCGCGCCGTCCAGGCTGAGCGCGACGAGGCCGATTTCCGTGGGCACGCGCAGGCGTGCGGGCCGCTCCGACCACGGCAGCGTGCCGCGCAACTGGTAGTCACCGGGCGCCAGCCACAGCATCGGCTGGTCGTCGTGCTGCAGCACCACGGCAGGCTGGTTGTTCGAGGTCACCGCCTGCGGCCAGGCGTGTTCGTCGCCCGGCAGCGCCACCCAGCCGGGCGCGTCCACGTGTACGTCCAGGCTGAAGGTCGCGCCGTCCTTGCCGGCATCCAGCGCCAGCCGGCCGGGCCAGGCGCACTGGTAGCTGTCCGCGCCCGGCGACTGGTTGGCGAGGAACGGGCAAGCATGCTGCGGCACGTCGTGCAGCACCCAGCCCTGCCAGTCGCGCAAGGGCGGCGGTACGTCCTGCGCCGGCAATGGCGCGGCCAGCAGCAGGCACAGACCCAGCAGTGCTATCTGTCGAGCAAGCATGCGTTTCTCCCTGGATGCCGCGCGGCCGGCAACAACAAGTAGAACATGCCACCCGCATACCGCGGAACGGCCCGGTCGCTCGGCTCAGTCCGACACCGCCAGCACGCACTCGTCGGCGCCGAAGCTGCGGCAGCAGACCGGGAGGACCGACAGGCTGCGCCGCGCCAGGGCCGGCACTAGCAGGCCTTCGAGGAAGCCACCATAGAAGCCGCAACCGGAATGGCCGTCCCCGGCGCACAACGCGCTGTGCCGGATATGCAGCTGGCCATCCTGCAGCTCCGCCTCGGCGAAGGCATGCAGCGCCGGCACGGCGAGGGCGGAAAGTGCGGCGGCTAGCGCGAGTCCGGTGTCCAGCGAATATTCGCGCGCGAACACCCACGCGCCCACGCGCTGGCCGGCCAGTTGCAGCGTGGCGGCGCGCGCCCCCGGCTGCACGCCACGATCCAGCGCCAGCAGGCGCGGCAGGATGCGCGGGTATTCCTGCTCCAGCGCTGCCAGCGCTTGTTCGACTGCTGCCTCGTCGGCCGCCAGCTCCGGCAGTTCGACGTAGGGTTCGGGCTCCGGCTCGGTCGGTGCGGGCGGCGGCGCGGGACGGCGGATCACCAGTTCCTCGAAGGTCTCCGTTTCCGGTGCGGGCTGCGGAGCCGCCGCGATGGCGACTCCGGCCTCCGCGCTCACGGCCGGCGCGGGCGCGGCATCCTGCTCCGGAACGGGTGCCGGAACGGGTGGCGGCTCGGGTGGCGGCGCCGGCGGCGGCACGTAGCCGCTGGTGACCTTGCTGGTGGCGGCGAAATGCGTGCGCACCTCGCCCTCGACGGCGGGCGCCAGTTCGAAGCTGATGAGCCGGTCGCAACCTTCCAGCGCCTGGCGCAACGCGCGCTTTTTGAACCACGAGCCACGCACCACCATGCTCAGCAGCGTGCCATGGGGGTCTTGCGCCAGGCGCTGCCGCAGCAGGGTGAAGCCATTCGCGGCCGCCAGGCGGCCAACCTCGATGAGCAGGCCCTCGCGTTGCAGCGCGAGCGCCTGGATTTCCAGCTCGATCATCCGTCCCCCTGTAGACGATGTCGGTGCGTTGAATTTCCGCCCATGCTACGACTTGCGTCGGCGGGCCACCACAAACGACAAGCCCCGCCGCAGCGGGGCTTGTCGCATCCATGACTCAAACCGATCAGCGCAGGATCGAAGCCGGCTCCTGCTTGGCCTGCAGCGCCGCGCACAGCTCGATAGCCTCGGTGGTTTGCGCCAGGCCGCGCGAGATGCCGGCGGCATCGTTCATGCGCGGCTTGAAGAACGCCTGCACGCGCTGCGCCTCGGCGCTGGAGCAGCCGCCGCCCGCGGCCAGCATCGGCAGGTAGCCGCCGGCGAAGCTGCCGGTGCGCTTGAGGATCTGCGGGTAGTGGCCGGCGAACCAGCTCCACATCGCGTCGCGCTGGGCCTCGGTGTCGCGACCCGAGCGCAGCAGCGAGGCCATCTCGCCCACCTTGACCGGCTTGCTGATCGCGAAGTCGCGTACCTGCTCGGCGAGCGCGGGGTCCTCGACGCTGGCCAGGCCGCCGAGAATGCCGTTGCGCAGTGCCGGATCGCTGGTCTGCGGCAGTTCGGCGATCAGCGCATCGACCGCACTCTTGCCCTGGGTCTGCACCGCCACGCCCAGCGCGTCGCCGAGCAGGTCGGGGTTCGCGGCCGCGAGGTCGAGGCGACCGTCGGCCTTCTTTTTCAGCGCCGCCTCACCCTGCTGGAGCAGGGCCGCACGCACCGCGGGCAGTTTGTAGTCGAAGGCCAGCGTGGCGGCGAGCGTGCTGCGCAGGAGCGCATCGTCCTCCGACTCGCCAGCCTTGCGCTGGTAGCCCAGCGCTTCGAGCTTCGGCAGGTAGGCGGCCTTCACCCAGTCCGCGACGCGGGCGCGCTGGACATCGGTCTTCGCCACGTGATGGTAGATCCAGCTCACGCGTCCCAGCGGTGCGGTGAACACCTGGCTCGTCTTCGACTGGGTGAGCGGCTTCAGCGCGGCGAGCACTTGGCCGGCATCGAGATCGCCATGCTGGAAGCTGGCGCCGATCGCGTCGGCATAGGCCAGCTGCTCGGCATCGCTGAGCTTGGCGACCTCTTTCACCAGCGCGGCCAGCTCGCCCTTGTCGAGGCTGAAGCGGTAGTAGCCGGCGGCGTTCGCGTTCGGCATCACCCAGGTCGGGTTGCTGGCGCCGGCCAGCACGATGGAGCCGGTCGCCTTGTCGAGCATGTCGCAGGCCACCTTGCTTCCGTCAGCAGTGCCATAGCGCACGCACACCGGCACGCCCCAGATGCGCGAGGCATCGCCATGGCTGCCCAGCGGCAGGTAGCGGCTCTGCTTCAGTTCCAGCACGGTCTGGCCGTTCCTGTGCTCCAGCTTCGTCTGCACGTAGGGCACGCCGGACTGGTCGAGGAAGCTCTTGAACGCGTGCTTGAACGCGTCGCCCTTACCCGCCGCGGTGGCGATCGCGTTGACGAGATCATCCGCGGTGGCGTTGCCGAACTTGTGCGCCTGGATGTAGGCGCGCATGCCCTTCTGGAACGTCTTGTCGCCCACGTAGTTCTCGAACATGCCGATGACGGCGGCGCCCTTTTGGTAGGTGATGCCGTCGAACGCGGTCTCGATGTCGCCGTTGCCGGTGATCGGCTGGCGGATCTTGCGCGCGCTGACCAGGCTGTCGTTGCCCATCGCGCCCTGCGCGCCGCGCACGCGGTCGAGGTCGGCGCGGTATTCGGGATGCACTTCCTCGGTGACTTTCTGCTGCATCCAGGTGGCGAAGGCCTCGTTGAGCCAGATGTCGTTCCACCAGGCCAGCGTCACGGTGTCGCCGGTCCACTGGTGGGCCAGCTCGTGCGCGGTGACGTTGAAGGAGCCACGCACGTTGCGCGCCGGCGAATCCTTGTCGAGCAGCAGCAGCCAGTCGCGGAACGTGACCAGGCCCGCGTTCTCCATCGCGCCGGCGGCGAAGTCCGGCGCCGCGAGCACGTCCAGCTTGTCCCACGGATAGCCGAAGCCGTAGTAGTTCTCCAGCGCGTGGATGATGCTCGGCGTCTCGGAGATCACGTGGCTCATGCGATGCGCCTCGCCGGCGGCGGCGATGCCGCGCAGCGGCAGCGGCTTGCTGCGGTAGGCGTCGGGCGAGATTTCCGCGGTCGGCGTGATGTCCCACGGGCCCACGGCGAACGCCACCAGATAGGTCGGCAGCGGCAAGGTCGGCGCGAAGTTCACCGTCTTCCAGCCCTTGCCCGCCGGCTTCTCGCTTACCAGTTGCGTGTTCGCCACCGCGGTGTCGCCTTCCGGCAAGGTGATCGAGATGTCGAACGGCGTCTTGAAGCCGGGCTCATCGAAGCTCGGGAAGGCGTAGCGCGCGCTGATCGGTTCCATCTGCGTCATCGCGTAGGGCTGGCCCTTGGCGGTGACCTTGTACAGGCCCTGCAACTGCGCGTTGAGCGGCGCGGTGTACTCGAACTTCAGCGTGATCTCGCCGGCCGGCAGCGTGCTGCCGAAATCCACGCGCACCACGCCCGCCTTCGAATCGGCTTCCACGTACTTCGCGTCATGCGTCTTGCCCGCGGCGTCGGTCACCGTCACCTTCGACACCGTAAGCGAAGCGCCGTCCAGCCACACGTGGTCGGAGGCCTTGGCCAGCTTCACCTTGATCGTGGTGGTGCCGGAGAAGTCGGTTTGCGCCGGATCCACCTTGAACGCGATCTGGTAGGACTGCGGCACCGCCCAGGACGGCAGGCGGCCCGTGGGTGCCTGGTCGGCACCGGCGGCGAACGCCAGGCCGCAGCCGGTGGCCAGCGCGGTGAACAGGAGAGGACGGACAAGACGACGCATGAGGGGTTCCCCGGGTGTGTACAGGAACCCGTCACGCTAGGCGGCACATGACTTTCCACACAGTGCCATAAGGCATGTCGACGCCGGCGCGGCGCGCGCGCTTGCGTCAAGCGGCTCAATCACTACTATGGGCTTTCATAGTTCACGTCTATGATGGGGCTCGTCATGAACCTGCGCGACCTGCACTACCTGGTGGCCCTCGCCGAGCAGCGCCATTTCGGCCGCGCGGCGGAGGCCTGCTTCGTCAGCCAGCCCACCCTGTCCACCCAGATCAAGAAGCTGGAGGAGGAACTGGGCGTGGCGCTGGTGGAGCGCACGCCGCGCAAGGTGCTGCTCACCGACGTGGGCCGCGAGATCGTGGCGCGCGCGCGCGACGTGCTGAACGAGGTGGAGCAGATCAAGGGCATCGCGCGGCGCACGCTGGATCCCGAATCCGGCACGGTGCGGCTGGGCATCTTCCCCACGCTGGGCCCCTACCTGCTGCCGCACGTGGTGCCGCGGGTGCGCGAGCGCTTCCCGCGGCTGGAACTGCTGCTGGTGGAGGAGAAGACCGAGGAAGTGCTGCGCCGCCTGCGCGAAGGCCGGCTGGACGCCGGCATTCTCGCCCTGCCGGTGCACGAGGACAGCCTGCATGCGGAATTCCTGTTCGAGGAGCCGTTCGTGCTCGCGGTGCCGCAATCGCATCCGCTGGCGCGGCGTCCCTCGCTGAAGCTGGCCGACCTTGGCGACCAGAGCCTGCTGCTGCTGGAGGACGGCCACTGCCTGCGCGACCAGGCGCTGGAGGTCTGCCACCTCGCCGGCGCGGGCGAGAGGAGCGGCTTCCGCGCCACCAGCCTGGAGACGCTGCGCCAGATGGTGGCCGCCGACGTGGGCATCACCTTGCTGCCCACGCTGGCGGTGAAGCCGCCGGTGGCGCAGGCGCCGAACGTGCAGCTGATCGAGTTTCGCGGCAGCCATCCACCGAGCCGGCGCATCGCGATGCTGTGGCGCAAGAGCTCGGCGATGGGCGGCTTCCTCAAGCAGCTTGCCGGCGTGTTCCGCGAACTGCCCAAAGGCCTGCTCGATCCGCACGACGCAGCCACGCCGGCGGCCGCGACGGCCACGCCCACGAAGCCGCGTCGCGATAGTCCGAAACGATCGTCCTGATAAGCACAATCAATTTCAACGAATCCTCCCGCAGCGCTAGGCTCGGAACGTAGCGACCGCTCTGGAGCGTGGGCGGTAGAAACCAAGCGGGCGAGGCAAAGTCGTTTTGAGGCAGATTTCGTGACGGCTTGCAGGCCCATAGTGGTTCTATGGGCCAAAAGCCGGCGCGGAAGATGCCCAAAACGGCGCAGCCGCAGCCGCTTGTGTTTCTGCCGCCCATGCTCCTTGGGCCGCTCCGCATTGCCCTCCCAGCCCGACGCCACGAGGTGATGTCATGAGCAAGCTGAAAGGCTCGAAAACCGAGCAGAGTCTGAAAGACGCGTTTGCCGGCGAATCCATGGCCAACCGCCGTTACCTCTACTTCGCCGCCAAGGCGGACGTGGAGGGCTACAACGACGTTTCCGCCGTGTTCCGTTCCACCGCCGAAGGCGAGACCGGCCACGCCCATGGCCACCTCGAATACCTGGAACAGTGCGGCGACCCCGCCACCGGCCTGCCGTTCGGCGAGACCCACGCCAACCTCAAGAGCGCGATCGCCGGCGAGACCCACGAGTACACCGACATGTACCCGGGCATGGCCAAGACCGCGCGCGACGAAGGTTTCGATGAGGTGGCCGACTGGTTCGAGACCCTGGCCAAGGCCGAGCGCTCGCATGCGAACCGCTTCACCAAGGCGCTGGGCGAAATGGGCTGAGCCGCCTGCCGGCAGCCATAGGCTGCCGGCATCGCCATCGCAGGGTCATGGGCGCCGCGGCGCCCGCGGAGACGCCCATGTCGGAACCGGTCGACAGCAGCCGCGAAGGCAACCTCGAAGCGCCCACCCGGCATCCGCTGGGCCAGGACGCCCCCGCGTTCTGGGATCAGGCCGCGCTAGCCGCGGAACTGGAGCGCGTGTTCAACATCTGCCACGGCTGCCGCCGCTGCGTGAGCCTGTGCCACGCCTTTCCCACCTTGTTCGACCTGATCGACGAGTCGAAGACGATGGAGATCGACGGCGTGGCCAAGGCGGACTACCCGAAGGTGGTCGAGCAGTGTTATCTCTGCGACCTCTGCTACCAGACCAAGTGCCCGTACACGCCGCCGCATCCCTGGAACGTGGATTTCCCGCACCTGATGCTGCGCGCCAAGGCGGTCGAGTTCCGCGAGCACGGCGTGCCGCTGTCGGCGAAGATCCTTTCCAACACCCGCGCGGTGGGCAAGCTCGCCTCGATCCCGGTGGTGGTCGAGGTGGTCAACGCCGCGAACCGCAACAAGGGTGCGCGCAAGCTGCTGGAGAAGACGCTGGGCGTGGATGCGCAGGCCCGCGTGCCCGCGTACCACACACCTACCGCGCGCAAGCGACTGAAGCCACTCGACGGTCACGGCGATGCGGTCCCCGCCGGACGCACGCGCGGCAAGCTGGCGATCTTCGCCACTTGCTACTGCGACCATTCCGAGCCCGGCGTGGTGGAAGCGCTCGCCGCGGTGCTGGCGCACAACGCCATCCCCAGCAAGCTGGTCGAGCAGGAAAGCTGCTGCGGCATGCCCAAGCTGGAGCTGGGCGACCTCGACACCGTGCGCAAGTACAAGGAGCGCAATATCCCCGTGCTGGCTCGGATGGCGCGCGAAGGCTGGGATTTCACCGCAGCGATTCCCTCCTGCGTGCTGATGTTCAAGCAGGAGCTGCCGCTGATGTTCCCCGACGACGCCGACGTGGCGCTGGTGCGCGAGCGCTTCTTCGACCCATTCGAATACCTCGCCGAGCGCCACAAGGCCGGCCTGCTGCAAACCGACTTCAAGACCTCGCTTGGAAAAGTCGCCTGGCAGGTGCCCTGCCACCAGCGCGTGCAGAAGATCGGCCCGAAGACGCGCGAGATCCTGCAACTGGTGCCGGGCACCGAAGTCATCACCATCGAGCGCTGCTCCGGCCACGACGGCACCTACGGCGTGAAGCACAAGACCTACGCGCTGTCGCGCAAGCTGGCCAAACCGGTGGAGAATCGCGTGGCGCAGGCCGAGCCCACCCACTTCACCAGCGACTGCCCGATGGCCGGCGGGCATATCGCACACGGGCTCGATGACAAACCGTCGGCCGAACATCCGCTCAGCCTGCTGCGCAAGGCTTACGGCATTTGAGGAGTGCGTTGAGAAGAGCAAGGAGCGAGAGAAAGCCTCGCAACTCGCCGGGCCGCTCCTGCTTTTGCCCTCTCTCACCACCGCACTTCTCTTCCCTCACTTCCGATCAAAGATCATGGACATCCTCGAACGCGGCGACCTGCTCAGCCTGGAGAACTACGCGCTGGAACGCGCGGAGTTCCGCGCCCGCGTGATGGCGCACAAGAAGCAGCGCACCGTGCACCTGGGCGGGCATCTCACGCTGATCTTCGAGGATCGCCTGAGCATCCAGTACCAGGTGCAGGAGATGCTGCGCATCGAGCGCATCTTCGAGCCCGCCGGTATCCAGGACGAGCTGGATGCCTACAACCCGCTGATCCCCGACGGCGACAACCTCAAAGCCACCTTGCTGATCGAGTATGACGACGTGGAGCAGCGCAAGCGCGAGCTGGTGCGCCTGCGCGGTATCGAGCACGTGATCACGCTGACCGTGCAGGGCCACGCACCGGCCATCGCGGTGGCCGACGAGGACATGGAGCGCAGCAACGAGGAAAAGACCGCCGCGGTGCACTTCCTGTGCTTCCCGCTGGACGCGGCGCGCATCGCCGCATGGAGGGCGGGCGCGCCGGTGACGCTGGCCTGCACGCTGCCGGCGATGCCGGTCGAGGCGGTACTGACGCCCGAGCAGCGCGACACGCTGGCCGCGGATTTCGACTGAATGCGCCGCCCCTGGCTGGTCGCGGCCGCCCTGCTGGCGCTGTGGGGCGGCTGGTCATGGTGGCACATGCGGCCGCTGCATCCGCCACCGGGCGTGCTGGCGCCGGACGATCCCGTGCAGACACCGCTGGCCGCTCCGATGGCGACTATCCGCATGGGGGACTTCACGCTCACCCCGCGCGCGCAGTTCGATCTCACCGCACGCGTGCTGTCCACCGAGCGCTACCGTTTCGACGCCGGTGCCGCGCTGGTGCCCGAGGATTTCGCGCTGGGCTGGGGGCGCATGTCCGACAGCGCCGTGCTGCAGCAGATCGACATCACGCAGTCGGCGCGCTTCTACTACTGGAGCGTGCGACAGTTCCCGATCCCGCGCCGCGAGATCGAAACGCACAGCGCGAACATGCACCTGATCCCCGCCGATGCGGGCGTGCGCCGTGCACTGGGGCGCGTGCGCGTGGGCCAGTTGGTGGCGCTGGACGGCTACCTGGTGGACGCCGACCGCGCCGGCGGCTGGCACTGGCGCACCTCGCTGACCCGCGACGATACCGGCGACGGCGCCTGCGAGTTGTTCTACGTGACGTCGGTCGATGTACCCGCCGGGCAGGTATCGTCCGGGGTGCAATAGCCGCCCGGATGCCTGGACGGCCCGTCGCCGGCATGCTCGCCGGCGGCATGGCGATCAGTAGCGCAACAGCGCGTGCAGCGGCTGGCCGCCGTTCCAGCGCCCCCGCCCATGCAGCGCCTCCAGTTCGATGACCACCGACGCGCCCGCAAGCTCGGCGCCGAAGCGCTCGACCAGCGTCTGCGCCGCGGCCAGGGTGCCTCCAGTGGCCAGCACGTCGTCCACCAGCAGCACGCGTTCACCGCGTTGCAGCGCATCGCTGCGTGCCTCCAGCCGGTCGCTGCCGTATTCCAACTGGTAGTCCACCGCCAGCACCGGTGGTGGCAGCTTGCCCGGCTTGCGCAGTGGCACGAAGCCCGCGTGCAGCACCTGCGCCAACGCAGCCCCGAAGATGAAGCCGCGCGCCTCGATGCCGCACACTGTCTGCACTCCGGCATCCCGCCATGGTGCAGCCAACGCGGCGATGCATTCCGCAAAACCGTGCACATCGGCCAGCAGCGGGGTGATGTCGCGGAACAGCACGCCTGGCTTGGGGAAGTCCGGCACGGCGCGTATCAATCCGGCAAAAGCAGGCATCGGGTTCTCCATGGTGATCGGGTGCGGCGTGCCGGCACGGGCATTCGACGCCGAAGCGGACACCGCGCGGCTCAGCAGGGCACGGCCAGCGGATCGCCGGGATCGTCGCCCAGCTCGCGCATGGCCTCGCGCGCCTCGGCCAGCTGCGCCTCGACCTCGCGCACGATACCCTCGGCGACACCCAGGCTGGAATCGGGCACCATCACCGCGAGATAGTCCAGCGCCGGCAGCTGACCCACTCCGCCGGTGAGGTACTCGCCGGCGATGAAAGCGGGAATCTGCGCATGCTCCAGCGCATCCTTCACCAGGTGCGCATCGAACAGGTTTTCGGCGCGGTAGACGGTATGCATGAGCCGCACGCTAGCCCCGCCGCACGCCGACGGCAAGCCCCGCGGCGCCCCAGTAGCGGCGCGGCGGCCATCTGCTCTATCGTCGCGCCAGCGGCGCCGGTAGCGACGCAAGGCGACACGGGGGATGGCCAGCCTATGGGCAAGCGCGACGAAGGCTTGAGGTTCGTGAGCCTGGCGCATCGTCTGCGCACGTTGGGGCTGGGGCTGGGCATGCTGCCGGTGGCGGCCGTGCTGTACCAGCAGCAGGCGCCGGCTTGGCTGTGGTCGCTGCTGCTCGCCAACGGCTTGCTGTGGCCGCACCTGGCGTGGCTGCACGCCGTGCGCGCCACGCGGCCGGTGCAGCACGAACAGTTCAACCTGATGGCCGACTCGGCCATGCTGGGGACGTGGATCGCGGTGATGCGGTTCAACCTGCTGCCCTGCGTGATGCTGGCCTCGATGATGGCAATGGATCGCATCAGCGCCGGCGGCGGGCGGGTGCTGCTGCGCGCGCTGCTGCTGCAGGTCGCGGCCTGCGCGCTGGTCGCGTGGCTGGGCGGCTTCGCCTGGCAGCCGACCAGCGACATGTTCGACATCGTCGCCTGCATCCCGATGATGGCGATCTATCCGGTCTGGCTGAGTACGGTGAACTTCAAGTTCGGCCGCCGCATCCGCCAGCAGAACCGCCTGCTGGAACAGCTCAACCGTACCGACACGCTCACCGGCCTCGCCAACCGCGCGCACTGGCTGGAAACGGCCGCGCACGAGATGCACCGCTACCTGCGCAACCAGCGGCCGGCCACGCTGATCCTGCTCGACATCGACGGTTTCAAGCAGGTCAACGACCGCCACGGCCACGCCACCGGCGATGCCCTGCTGCAGGAGATCGCCGCAGTGCTGCGCGAGAGCCTGCGCAGCGTGGATACGCCCGGCCGCCTCGGCGGCGACGAATTCGGCGTGGTGCTGCCGGAGACCAGCCTCGAACGCGCCCGCGAGGTGGCCGAGCGGATCCGCCAGCGGGTCGAGCGGATCGGTCGTGGCGACGGCTCGTCCGTGCACCCGTGCACGCTCAGCCTGGGCGTGGCGGAGGTCGGGCCGCGGCACGCCAACGTGGAAGCCTGGATCAAGCAGGCTGATGTCACGCTGTACCTGGCCAAGGCGCAGGGCCGCAACCAGGTCTGCGCGAACCCGGCCGAAGTCGCGGCGCACTGAGTCGTCCAGCCCCCGTAACTTCGGTCGCCAGCGGGGACAAGGTAAACTTCGCGGATTCTTTCGCCAGCCCGCGAGTCGCTTCATGTCGATCCCGTCCAGCCCCGCCGAGTCCGCCACCGCCGCCGCGCCGGCCGACGGCCCGCGCGACTTCATCCGCCAGATCGTCCGCGAGGACTTGGCCGCGGGCAGGCACGTGGCAATCCACACCCGCTTCCCGCCCGAGCCGAACGGCTACCTGCACATCGGCCACGCCAAGGCGATCTGCCTGAGCTTCGGCATCGCCCGCGAGTTCAACGGCTGGTGCAACCTGCGCCTGGACGACACCAACCCCGGCAAGGAAGACCCCGAGTTCGTGCAGGGCATCAAGGACGACGTGCGCTGGCTGGGCTACGACTGGCACAGCCTGCGCCACGCCTCGGACTATTTCGACGTGTTGTACCGCGCCGCGCTGAAGCTCGTCGAAGACGGCCTGGCCTACGTCGACGACCTCAGCGCCGAGGAGATGCGCGAATACCGCGGCACGCTCACCGAGCCGGGACGCAACTCGCCGCACCGCGAGCGTTCCATCGCGGAGAACCTCGACCTGTTCCGCCGCATGCGCGCCGGCGAGTTCGCCGATGGCAGCCACACCCTGCGCGCGAAGATCGATATGGCCGCGGGCAACATCAACCTGCGCGACCCCGCGCTGTACCGCATCCGCAAGGTCACCCACCAGAACACCGGCGACGCCTGGCCGATCTACCCGATGTACGACTTCGCCCACGCACTGTCGGACGCGATGGAAGGCATCACCCATTCGCTGTGCACGCTGGAATTCGAGGACCACCGCCCGCTGTACGACTGGTGCGTGGACAAGGTCGACCTGCCGAACCACCCCGAGCTGTGGCAGTCGGTGGTCGCCGCCGGGCTGGAGGCGAAGCCCGCCAAGCCGCGCCAGATCGAGTTCTCGCGCCTCAACCTCAGCTACTGCATCACCAGCAAGCGCAAGCTCGCGCAACTGGTGAACGAAGGCTTCGTGGACGGCTGGGACGATCCCCGCATGAACACGCTGCGCGGCCTGCGCCGGCGCGGCTTCACCGCCGCCGGCATCCGCCTGCTGATCGAGCGCGTGGGCGTGTCCAAGCAGAACAGCGTGATCGACTATGCGATCTTCGAGAACTGCGTGCGCGAGGATCTGGACGCCGCCGCGCCGCGCCGCATGGCCGTGCTCGACCCGCTGAAGCTGGTCATCACCAATCTGCCGGAAGGCCACGCGGAAACGCTCACATTCGCGAACCACCCCAAGGACGACAGCTTCGGCATGCGCGAGATTCCGTTCGCGCGCGCGCTGTGGATCGAGCGCGAAGACTTCGCCGAAGTGCCGCCCAAGGGCTGGAAGCGCCTGGTACCCGGCGGCGAAGTGCGCCTGCGCGGCGTGGGCATCGTGAAGTGCGAGGAGGTGCTGAAGGACGGCACCGGCAACGTCACCGAGCTGCGCTGCACGCTCGATCCCGAATCGCGCGCGGGCCTGCCCGGCGCCGACCGCAAGGTGAAAGGCACCATCCATTGGGTCAGCGCCGCGCATGCGGTGGCCGCCGAGGTGCGCGTCTACGATCGCCTGTTCAACGTGGCCGCGCCGGATGCCGAGGACGACGGCCGGCCATGGACCGCACACATCAATCCCGAGGCCAAGCGCGTGGTGCAGGGCTGGGTCGAGCCCGCCGCGGCGCAGGCCGTGCCGGAGCAGCACTACCAGTTCGAGCGGCTGGGCTATTTCGTGGCCGACCGCGTCGACCATCGCGTCGACGCGCCGGTGTTCAACCGCGTGGTGAGCCTGCGCGACACCTGGGCGGCGAAGGCCTGAGCGCGATGTTCCTGCCGCGCCAGATCCACCTCACCCTGCCGCCGTGGGTCGACGAGTTCGTCGACGACACGCGCCACTACGTCACCGACGAGGAGCGCGTGGGCCTGGCCATCGCGCTCTCCCGCCGCAACATCGAGCACGGTCCCGGCGGCCCGTTCGGCGCCGCGGTGTTCAATGCCGAGGGTCGCGTGGTGTCGGTGGGCGTGAACCGCGTGGTGCCGCAGACCTGCTCGGTGGCGCACGCGGAAATGCTGGCCTACATGAGCGCGCAGCAACGCCTCGCCAGCTTTCGCCTCAACGCCGACGGCGGCCGCTACACGCTGGCCACCAGTGCCCAGCCCTGCTGCCAGTGCTACGGCGCCACGGTGTGGGCCGGCGTCGACGAGCTGCTGATCGGCGCGCGCGCCGAGGATGTCGAGGAACTCACCGAGTTCGACGAAGGCCCGCTGCCCGCCGACTGGATCGGCGAGCTCGCGCGCCGCGGCATCGCGGTGCGCCGCGACATCCTGCGCAACGAGGCGCGCGACGTGCTCGCCAGCTACGGCGCCCGCGGCGCAGCGTATTGAAACGCCTGCGCGCCGCCTTGCCGCTGGTCCTGCTGCTGGTCGCCGGGATCGTGCTGTACGCCTCGGGCGCGCTGGACCGGCTGAGCCCGCAGCACCTGGTCGCCCATCAGCACGAGCTGCACGCGCACATCGCCGCACATCCGTGGCTGAGCCGGCTGGCCTACGTCGGCCTGCTCGCGCTGGCGATGTCCACCGGCATCCCCGGCACCATCGTGATCATCCTTGCCGGCGGCTTCGCGTTCGGTGTCGTCGACGGCACGCTGTGTTCCTCGGCGGGCCTGACCCTCGGTTCGCTGATCCTGTACCTTGCCAGCCGCTACGCCTTCGGCGCGGGCACGCGCCCGCCGCCGCCGTTCGCCGCCCGGCTGCACCACGGCTTCGAACGCCATCCGGTGAGCTACACCCTGTTTCTGCGCTTCGTGCCGGTGATGCCGTTCGGCGCGGTCACCGTGGGGTTGGCCTGGCTGCGCTGCCCGCTGTGGCTGTTCCTGGGCGCCAGCTGGCTGGGCGGCACGGTGTCGCTGGTGTTCGAATGCTCGATCGGCGCAGGGCTGGGCGAGGCGCTGGGCCGCGACGGCGCGCTCGACGTCGGACTCTTCCTGCATCCCTCGGTGCTGTTGCCGATGGGCGCACTGGCCCTGCTGGCGCTGTTGCCGCTGGCAGTCGAGCGCCTTACCCGGCGCTGGCGGCAGGCCCAGCCGCCGGACCCGCGAGACTGAGCGCCCACAGCGTTTGCTAATCATCCGGCGCGCATGCTTGGCGGAACTGTGTCGTCCATCCCGCCGGAGCCCGTCATGAAGTCCATCGCCTCGCTGCTGTTCCTCGCCGTCGGCAGTGCCGCCGCCGCATCGGCCTTCGCCGCCACGCCGGATTACGCCGTACTGCAGCGCCACCCGCTGGGCGGCAGCGGCGGTTGGGACTACCTCACCATCGACGCGGCCACGCACCACCTGCTGATCGCCCGCAACGACCGCGTGATGGTGGTGGACACGGAGAATGGCAAGCTCACCGGCGAGATCCCCGGCATGCAGCACATCCACGGCATCGCGCTGGTGCCGAAGCTGCGCCACGGCTACGTCAGCGACGGCGCCGCCAACAGCGTCCACGTGATCGACCTGGATACGCTGAAAGACCTGCGCGACATCCCGATCGCGGGCAAGGGCCCCGACGCCATCGTGTTCGATCCGGCCAGCGGCCACGTGCTGACCATGAACGGCCACAGCGGCGACGCCAGCGTGATCGATCCGGCCAGCGACAAGGCCATCGCCGAGATCGCCCTGCCCGGCCGCCCGGAGTTCGCGGTCAGCGATGGCCAAGGCCACGTGTTCGCGAACCTCGAGGACAAGAACGAGCTGGCGCGCATCGACACGAAGACGGACAAGGTCGACGCCGTGTGGAAGCTCGCGCCCTGCGACTCGCCCAGCGGGCTGGCCATCGACACGCAGTCGCACCGCCTGTTCTCGGTCTGCGACAACCAGTTGATGGTGGTTACCGATGCCAATGACGGCCACCAGGTCACCACCGTGGCGATCGGCAAGGGTCCGGACGCCGCCCGCTTCGATCCCGCCACCCGGCTGGTCTACAGCTCCAACCACGACGGCACGCTGACCGTCGTGCACGAGGACGATGCCGACCATTACCGCGTGCTGGCGAACGTGCCCACCCAGGTCGGCGCGCGCACCATGGCGCTGGACAAGGCCACCCATCGCGTCTGGCTGGTCGCCGCCGCCCCCGCGCCGCGTGGCGCGCCGGTGAAGGACTTCACCGCGCTGGTAGTGGGTACGCGGTGAGGCGCTGCAACGCACGAGCCGGGCAAGCGGCCATCCAAGCCGCCATTCCAAAAAAAAGGAGCGCCCTTGCGAGCGCTCCGGAAATCTTGGTGGGTCGTCCGGGACTCGAACCCGGGACCAATGGATTAAAAGTCCAGTGCTCTACCAGCTGAGCTAACGACCCGTCATCAAGCGGACTGGCGATTTTAGGGATTGCGCCGCAAGCACACAAGCAAAGATGGCTCAGACATAACGCGTGGGATCGGACAGGCCTGCCTCGCGGAAACCTTGCGCACGCAGGCGGCAGGCGTCGCAGTGGCCGCAGGCGCGACCCTCGGCGTCGGCCTGGTAACAGCTCACCGTGGCGGAAAAATCCACGCCCAGCCGCGCGCCCTCGCGCGCGATGTCGGCCTTGCTCATCGCCATCAGCGGCGCGTGGATGCGGATGCCCGCGCCCTCCACGCCGGCCTTGGTGGCGACGTTGGCCAGTCGCTCGAAGGCCTCGACGAAGGCGGGGCGGCAGTCGGGATAGCCCGAGTAGTCCACCGCGTTGACGCCGCACCAGATGTCGCAAGAGCCCAGCACCTCGGCCCAGCCCAGTGCGATCGACAGCATGATGGTGTTGCGCGCCGGCACGTAGGTCACCGGGATGTGGCCGTCGCCGTCGTGGGCGTCGTCATCCAGCGGCACAGCGATGTCGGCGGTGAGCGCCGAACCACCGATGCTGCGCAGATCGACGTGCACGGTCTTGTGCTCGACCGCGCCGAGCATTTTCGACACCCGCCCCGAAGCTTCCAGCTCCGAACTGTGGCGCTGGCCATAGGCCACGCTGAGCGCATGCACCTGGTAGCCCCGTTCGCGCACGATGGCAATGGTGACGGCCGAGTCCATGCCACCGGAAACGAGCACGACGGCCTTGCGGGGAAGTGTTTCAGACATGGGATTCATCCACTGGGCTACGACCGGTCACCGGTCGGAAAACGCTTACGGCGACACAGGCCGCAGCGCGGGATTCGCTTGTCGTCCGTGGCGGCACGGCCAGCGCGAATTTTCCTGGGAAGTGCGGCCATCGATGGCCGCCTTTTGACTCTCGCGCCCAAGGACGAACGCACTCATTACCTTCCCGGTGCGTCATTCCACAGCAGCTTGTGCAGCTGCAGCTGGAAGCGCACGGGCAGCTTGTCGGCGATGATCCATTCGGCCAGTTCGCGCGGCGCGACCTGGCCCCAGACCGGCGAGAACAGCACCATGCAGCGCCGGTCGATCGCGTGTTCGGCCACCACGCCGCGCGCCCACTCGTAGTCGGCGCGGCTGGCGATCACGACCTTCACCTGGTCGTGCGGCAGCAGGTGGTCGAGGTTGGACCACAGGTTGCGCGCGCTTTCGCCGGAGTCCGGCGCCTTCAGGTCCATCACCTTGCGCACGCGCGGGTCGACTGCGGCCACGTCCAGCGCGCCGGAGGTCTCCAGCGAGACTTCGTGGCCGGCGTCGCACAGGCGCTGCAGCAGGGTCAGGCAACGCTTCTGCGCCAGCGGTTCGCCACCGGTGACGCAGACATGCCGCGCACCATGGCGCGCGACCTCGGCGAGGATGTCGTCGATCGTGCGCCACTCGCCGCCATGGAACGAGTACGTGGTGTCACACCACACGCAGCGCAGCGGGCAGCCGGTGAGGCGCACGAACACGGTGGGCCAGCCGATCGCATCGGCCTCGCCCTGGATCGAATGGAAGATCTCGGTGATGCGCAGCCGCTCGGCGGCGACCGCGGGCGCGGCCGTGGCCGCGCTGGTGCTGGCATCACTCACGGCCATGCCCTCAACCGGCCTGGATGCGGCGCAGCCGCTCCTTCGCGAGGCTGGCGGCCTTGGAGCTGGGGTATTTGCTGACCACGGACTCGAGCGTGGCCTTCGCGGCCGGCGCCTGCTTCAGTTCGAGCTGGCAGTAGCCAACCTTGAGCAGGGCGTCGGGCGCCTTCTCGCTCTGCGGGAACTGGTTCAGCAGATGCTGGAACGCCTCCAGCGCCACCTTGTAGTTGGTAGTGACGTAGTACGACTCACCCAGCCAGTAGAACGCATTCGGGGTGAGCGAATGATCCGGGTACTGCTCGATGAACTTGCGGAACTCGCGCGAGGCGCCGACGTAGTCGCCACCGCGAAGCGTTTTGAAGGCGGCGTCGTAGGCGGCCTGCGCCGCGGCGTTGTCCGCTGCCGAAAGCGGCTTGTTGCCGCCCTTGGCAGGCGGTGCCTGGGTGGTCGGAGTTGACGTGGCGTTGGCCGCCGGATTGCCCGCAGCGGCGGCCGTGCCCGTGGCGGCGGCTCCCGCGGCGGCCGGTGCGCTGCTGCCGGAAGCCGGCGCCGCGCCCGTCTTGCTGGCGGCCTCGAGACGTCCCAGACGGGAGTCGAGGTCGATGTATTGGTCTTTGCTCTTGTCCTGGAGCTGCTGCAGCTGGTGCTGCAGTTCCTCGATCTGGCCCTGCATGTCACGCAGCTGCGACTGCACCTGCTGCAGCTGGTTGACCAGCGTGGCGCTGCTCTGGTCCTTGTTCTGCGCCCGCTGCTCCAGCAGGGAGACGCGGTCGGCAAGGCTCAGGCGCGAGTCCTGCGCGAATACCGGCAGCACGAAAAGCATGGCGGACGCTAATGCGCCCGCCATGCCGATCCTGGCTGCAAGTTTGCTGGCCAGAGGCTTCATCGCTTACTCGGCCGTGTAGACGATCTCGACGCGACGGTTCTTGCTCCAGCAATCCTCGTTGTGCTCGCGGCACACCGGCTTCTCCTTGCCGTAGCTGATCACGCTGATCTGGCTGGCGGAACCGCCGTTGGCCTGCAGCGCGCTGGACACGGCGTTCGCACGACGCTCGCCCAGGCCCAGGTTGTATTCCTTGGAGCCGCGCTCGTCGGTGTTGCCTTCCAGACGCATCTGCGCCATCGGGCGGTCCTGCAGGTACTTGGCGTGGCAAGCCATGATCTGCTGGAACTCCGGCTTGATCTCGGACTTGTCGAAGTCGAAGTACACGACGCGCTGGCGCAGGCAGGCATCGGTGTTGAGGTCGGCCGGCGTGTACTTGCCGCTGGTCTCGGCCGGCTGGGTCTGGGCGACGGGCTCGCTGGCCGGAGCCTGCGGCTTGACTTCCTGCTTCTTGGAACAGGCGGCCGCGCCAACGCAAAGCAGGGCGACCAGGGCGACGCGAACGGTCTTATTCATGGTGACGTTCCTTCAAACGTGTTGAGTTCCGGCATACAGTGACGGACTGGTTACGGGACGAAATCGCCGGTGGACCGGCTGTTGTTTATTTTGGTCTTGCAAGATCAACGGCGTGTGATGCGCGCCTTCAATGGCTGACCCTGGCGCGCGAAGGCGTTGCGGCCGGCAAAACACGCCGGGCGCGACCCTCGCGGACCGTCCCCGGCATCGACCGCCGCACGCGAATGCGGCGGTCAAAATTCATTGCTGTCGATACGGACCCCAAGCAGGATCGCTCACGCTGCCATTGGCGAGCGCAAGACGCTGGCGCACCATGCCGTCAGCCGAAGTGGCATACAGCACGCCGCGCGGACCTTCAGTGGCACCGTACAGCAGCATGCTGGCGTTCGGCGCCCAGCTGGGACCGAAATCCAGCGGTCCCGGCGAGAGGAAATGCACCTGCCCACCCAAGCCGAGATCCATCACTGCGATACGATACACGTTCCCGTTGCCCTGCACCATGGCAAGTTCCTTGCCGTCGTAGCTGATGCTGCAATTGGAGTTGTAGGTGCCCTGGAAGCTGATCCGCTGGGCGGTGCCGCCGCTGGCCGGGATCTGGTAGATCTGCGGCCGGCCGGAACGGTCGGAGGTGAAATAGATGGACTGGCCGTCCGGTGCCCATACCGGCTCGGTGTCGATCGCGAGGTTGTGGGTCAGCCGGGTTTCCTGGCGGGAGGCCACGTCGAGCACGAACAGTTCGAGGTTACCCACGTAGGACAACGCCACCGCCAGCTTCCGGCCGTCGGGGGACCACGCCGGCGCACCGTTGATGCCCTTGGCATGCGATTCCACCAGCTGGCGGGCGCCGGTGGTGAGGTCTTGCACGTAGATCTGCGAATTGCCGCTCTCGAAGGAGACGTAGGCGATCTTCTTGCCGTCCGGCGACCACGCCGGCGACATCAGCGACTCGTGCGAGCGCGCCACCACCTGCGGGTTGTAGCCATCCGAATCGGCCACCACCAGCGAATACATGGTGTTGTTGCCCAGGCCGACCTGGGTGATGTAGGCGATGCGGGTCCAGAACGCCCCGCGCACGCCGGTGATCTTCTGGTAGATCGCGTCGGCAATCTGGTGCGCCACGCCACGCAGGTCGCCCGCCGGTGCGGTGTAGGACGCCGCCAGCAGGTTCTGCTGCTTGTTCACGTCCCACAGCTCGTAGTTGATCTTGAGCATGCCGCCGCCGGCGTCGCTGACGCTGCCCACCGTGATGAAGTCCTGCTTGAGCAGGCGCCAGGTGGCGAACTTGATGTCCGCGCCCTTGGCAGGAAACTCCACGATGTCGCTCTTGGCCAGCGAGCGGAACTTGCCGCTGCGGTTGAGATCGTTGCGGATCACGTCGGCCACGTCGGTCGGCAGCGGCGCCACGCCGGGCTGGGCGAACGGCACCACCGCGATCGGGGTGGCGGTCTTCACACCGTTGGCGATCTGGATGTCGAGGCCGCCGGTCTGCGCGGCCGCCTGCCCGGCAAACAGCGCCGTGACGAGCAGCAGGACGAGGGCGTACAGCGGATTCGGTTTGCGCATGAGGCTCATCATTGCGGCGAGAAGGTGAAGGTCAGATCGCGTTGGAACACGCTCTCGAAACCCTTGTACGGCAGGGTCTTGGTGCGCAGGATGGCGTTTTCCACCGAACGCCGCCCCGCCTCGTCGTACGGGCAACTGGAATCGACCGTGGCACTCAGCACGTCGCCGCCCGGCAACTGCACAACGTGTACCTTGCACGGAACATTCGGCATGTTATCCGGCCTTAACCAATTCGGCGTGACCGCATTCTGAATGGCCGCGGCATATTCGTCGGAGAGATTGCTGTTCTGGGCGTTGTTGCCGGTCTGCCGCTGCGCGGCGTTGGGCAGGTCGGCCTGACCGTTCTCCTGGGCGTTCTTGAGATCCGCAAGTTGCTGCTTGGCCTGCCTGGCCTTGCTGTCCGCCTTCTTGGTCTGCGCCGAGGCGGCGTCCATCTTCGCGAACAGCTCGTCGATCTTCTTCAGTTCTTCCTTTTTCTTCTGCGCTGCCTGCGCGTCCAGCTCGGCCTGGCGCTGGCGCTGTTTCTCTTCCTGCAGCTTCTTCTCCTCGGCCTGCTGCAAGCCCTGCTCGACCACGCGCTCCTGGTCCTTGAGGTCGGGATGCTCGGGTGGTGGCGGCAGCGGCGCGACCTTGGGCTGCACCACCGGTGGTGGCACCGGCGGCGGCACGGCCGGCGGGGGCGGCACGGTATCCGGAATCGGCTTGGTCTTCACCGCCTTCGGCGGCGGGCTGCCGGTGGGGCCGATCAGGGTGGCCTCGATCACCGGCCCCTTCAGCTCCAGCGGGCGCGAGCAGGTGATCGGGTTCATCCACGCCGGCAGGTGCAAGGCGTTGAAGAACGCCTCGTAGCTGGCGCACGGCAGCACCGCGAGGAACAGGAACGCCACGATGCCGAGGTGCAGCAGGGCGGACAACACCACTGCCCGCGGGGTCGCCTTACGGTCGTCCATGGGACCCCTGACCCTGGCCCGGGCCTTCGCCTGGCGTGCTCATCAAGCCGACCTTGTCGACGCCCGCCTGCTGCAGGGTTGCCAGCACCTTGTAGACGCCGCCGTAGTTGCCAGCGGTATCGCCGGCCACCAGCACGCTGAGCTGCGGATTGGCATCCCTGAAGGCCTTGACCTTGGCCTGGAGCCCCGCCTCGTCCACCGGCTCGGGCTTGCCGCTGCCCACCACGAGGGCGAGCGTGCCGTCCTTCGCCACCTGCACGATCAGGTTGTCCTTCTTGGCTTGCAGCGCCTTGGCGTCGGCCTGCGGCAGGTTCACGTCGACGTTGGAGTTCAGCATCGGCGTGGTGACCATGAAGATGATCAGCAGCACCAGCATCACGTCGATGTAGGGGACGACGTTGATCTCGGATTTCAGCTTGTAGCGCTTGTGGCGCCGTGAGTTCTGCATGTCGGACGCTCCGCTCAGGCCGCGTCGTCGGACTGGATCTGCCGCTGCAGCACGGAGGAGAACTCCTCCTGGAACACGTCGTAGCGCGAGGCGATGCGCTCCACCTTGGTGGCGTAGCGGTTGTAGGCCCACTGCGCGGGGATCGCCGCGAACAGGCCCATCGCGGTGGCGATCAGCGCCTCGGAGATGTGCGGCGCGACCACCGCGATGGTGACGTCCTTCATGTCGCCCAGGCCCTGGAACGCGCCCATGATGCCCCACACCGTGCCGAACAGGCCCACATAGGGGCTGATCGAGCCGACGTTGGCGAGGAACTCCAGGTTGCGCTCCAGCGCGCCGATCTCGCGGGTACCGGCCACCTGCATCGCGCGCTCGGAACCCTCGATCACGCTGCGCTGGTCGTTGGTCTTGCGCTGGCGCTGGCGGGCGAATTCGCGGAAGCCCGACTCGAAGATGTTCTCCATGCCGTCGCTGGCGCCGCGGTGGCTCACTTCGCGGAACAGCTGGGCCAGGTCGCCGCCGGACCAGAAACGCTCCTCGAAGGTCTCCGCGTTCTCCAGCGCCGCCTTGGTCTGGCCGTACTTGCGGATGATGATGACCCAGGACATGAAGGAGAACACCAGCAGGATCAGCAGCACGCCCTTCACGGGCAGGCTGGAGCCCGCGATCAGCTCGAAAATGTTCAATCCGCCGTTCATTGCCTTGGGGTACTCCGCTTCGGCTGGGTGGTCAGGGGGCAGGTTCCAGGATCAGGTCCGCAGGGATCGCCACGGCGCGCATGCGCCGGGTGTCCACACAGGCCACGCGCACGCTGGCGCGGACCAGGCAGGCACCGTCGGCACGCTCGATCGTCTGGCCGAACAGGATACTGGCTGCGCGCCGTTCCTTGACAGCCACCGTCACCGACAGTTCATCGTCTAGCAGGGCGGCGCGCAGGAAATCCAGCTGCATCTCGCGCACCAGGAAGGCCAGTCCGGTGCTTTCCTTGAACGCCATCTGGCCGATGCCCAGCGCGCGCAGCCACTCGCTGCGGGCCCGCTCCAGGAAACGCAGGTAGCTGGCGTGGTAGACCACGCCGCCGGCGTCGGTGTCCTCCCAGTACACCCGCACCGGCCAGCGGAAGGGTTCGCGCTCAGCCATCGGCGCCGCCTCCCGCGAACAGGTCGGCCGCCTGCGCCTGGCGCGGCGGCGGATTCAGGCCCAGGTGGCGCCAGGCCCGCGCGCTGGCCATGCGGCCGCGCGCGGTGCGCACCAGGAAACCCTGCTGGATCAGGTAGGGCTCGACCACGTCTTCCAGCGTGCCGCGGTCCTCGCTGAGCGCGGCGGCCAGCGACTCCACACCCACCGGACCGCCGTCGAAGCTCTCGATGATGGTGCCGAGCAGGCGGCGGTCCAGCTCGTCGAGGCCGTCCGGGTCGATCTTCAGCATGTCCAGCGCGGCCTGCGCCGCGGCCAGGGTGATCTCGCCGCCGGCACGCACCTCGGCATAGTCGCGCACCCGGCGCAGCAGGCGGTTGGCGATGCGCGGCGTGCCGCGCGAACGGCGGGCGATCTCCTGGGCGCCGTCCAGCGCGCAGACGATGCCGAGGATCTTCGCGGCGCGGCGCACGATCGCGGTGAGCTCGTCCACCGTGTAGAACTCCAGCCGCTGCACGATGCCGAAGCGGTCGCGCAACGGGGCCGTGAGCATCCCGGCGCGCGTGGTGGCGCCGATCAGCGTGAACGGCGGCAGGTCCAACTTGATCGAGCGCGCGGCCGGGCCCTCGCCGATCATGATGTCGATCTGGAAATCCTCCATCGCCGGGTACAACACCTCCTCCACCGTGGGCGACAGCCGGTGGATCTCGTCCACGAACAGCACGTCGTTCGGCTGCAGGTTGGTGAGCAGCGCGGCGAGGTCGCCGGCGCGTTCCAGCACCGGGCCGGAGGTGGAGCGCAGGCTCACGCCCAGCTCGTTCGCTATCACGTGGCTGAGCGTGGTCTTGCCGAGGCCAGGCGGACCGAAGATCAGCACATGGTCCAGTGCGCCGCCCCTTTTGCGGGCCGCCTCGATGTAGATCTCCAGCTGCTCGCGCACCGCCTGCTGGCCGAGGTACTCGGCGAAGCGGCGCGGACGGATCGTTGCCTCCAGCGCCTCGTCGTCGAGCTGGGAGACGGGGGTGATGAGGCGGGGGTCGGTCATGCGCGCATTATGCCGCAAGGCCTTGCCCCGCGAGCGGCAGTGCCGCTCGCAGGATCAAATCTCGACCTGCGCGCCGAGTTCGATGAGGCGGTTGCCCGGGATCTGGAAATACGCGGTCGCCGGCAGCGCGTTCCGCGCCATGAAGACGAACAGCTTGTCGCGCCACAACGCCATGCCGGGACGACGCTTGTCGGCCACGATGTTCTCGCGCGACAGGAAGAACGTGGTGTCCATCATGTCGAAGCCGAGGCCGGCGCGTGCGCATTGCGACAATGCCAGCGGCACGTTCGGGTCCTCGGCGAAGCCGAAGCGCAGCGCGATGCCGTGGAACTCGTCGCCCAGCGCGTCGATATGGATGCGTTCCTCGGCGTCGGCCACCGGCGTCTCCAGCATCTCCACCGTCAGCAGCACGTTGCGCTCATGCAGCACCTTGTTGTGCTTGAGGTTGTGCAGCAGCGCATGCGGCACCGCATTCTGGTTCGCGGTGAGGAACACCGCCGTGCCCGGCACGCGCAGCGGCGGGTGCTCGCGCATCGCCGCGATGAACGGCGCCAGCGCCAGGCCGCCCTGCTTGATCTCGCGCACCACCAGCTCGCGGCCACGGCGCCAGGTGGTCATCCAGGTGAACACCGCCAGCCCCAGTACCAGCGGGAACCAGCCGCCGTACTCGACCTTGATCAGGTTCGCGCCGAAGAACGACAGGTCGATCACCAGGAACAGCACGCCCGCCGCGATCACCGCCGGCAGTTTCCAGTGCCACTGCCGGCGCGCCACGACCAGCGCCAGCACCGTGGTGATGCTCATGGTACCGGTCACGGCGATGCCATAGGCCGCGCTCAGCTTTTCGGAGCTGCCGAAATGCAGCACCGCGAACAGCACCATCAGCAGCAGGAAGTTGTTGACCCAGGGCACGAAGATCTGCCCGGACATCTCGCGCGAGGTATGCACGATCGGCATGCGCATCGAATAGCCCAGCGACATCGCCTCGCGGGTCATCGAGAACGCGCCTGAGATCACCGCCTGCGAGGCGATCACTGCCGCAGCGGTGGCCAGCGCGATCATCGGGTACAGCAGGATCGAAGGCACCAGCTTGAAGAACGGGCTGTCGATCGCCTCCGGGTGCATCAACAGCAGCGCGCCCTGCCCAAAATAATTCAGCAGCAACGCCGGAAGCACGAAGCCAAACCACGCCGCACGGATCGGCTTCTTGCCGAAATGCCCCATGTCGGCGTACAGCGCTTCGGCGCCAGTCAGCGCCAGCACCACGCCGCCCAGCGCGATGAAAGCCTGAATGCCGTGGCTGAAGAAGAACTTCACCGCATAACCCGGGTACACCGCGTACAGCACCTGTGGATGGCGCGCAATCATGTTCGCGCCAAGCAGCGCGATCACCACGAACCAGACCATCATCACCGGCCCGAACAGCTTTCCCACGCGCTCGGTGCCGTGCCGCTGCAACAGGAACAGCAGGATCAGCACCACCACGGTGAGCGGCACGACCCACTCGCTCAGGCCGGGCGAGACGACCTTCACGCCCTCCACCGCGCCCAACACCGAGATCGCCGGCGTGATCACGCCGTCGCCGTAGAACAGCGACGCGCCGAAGATGCCGAGGATCACCAGCACCCAGCGCAGCCTGGGTTGCTCGCGCACGCAGCGCTGGGCCAGCGCCATCAGCGCCATGATGCCGCCCTCGCCCTTGTTGTCGGCACGCATGATGAACACCACGTACTTCAGCGACACCACCAGGATCTGCGCCCAGAAGATCAGCGACAGCACGCCGTAGACGCTGGCCGGCGTGGGGTGCATGCCGTCGTGGCTCAACGTCGTCTGCAAGGTGTACAGCGGGCTGGTGCCGATGTCGCCGTAGACCACGCCGATGGCACCCACGGCCAAGGCGGCAAGGCGCCGCTTGGTTTCGGCGGCGGCATCGCCGCCGGCAACGGTAGGGTTCACTTGGTTCAACTCCCCAGCGCGGCGCGCAGCGCCTTGCGGATGATGGCTTCGGCGCTGTCGCCGTCAACGGCGACCTTCTGCACCAGGCGGGTGACTTCGGCGGGCTTGTAGCCCAGCTGCTGCAGCGCCACGGTGGCCTCGCCGGCCGCATCCAGCGGTGCACCGGTCGCCGCGGCGCCCGGCAGGCTCGCGGCCATGCCGTCCACGCGGTCGCGCAGTTCCACCACGATGCGTTCGGCGGTCTTCTTGCCGATGCCGGGGATCTTGGTCAGTGCCACCACGTCGCCGGCATGCACCAGGCGCGCGAAATCGCTGGTGGAGACGCCGGACAGCACTGCCAGCGCGATCTTCGCGCCGATCCCCGAAACCTTCTGCAGGTTGCGGAACAGCGTGCGCTCGGCCTCCTGCAGGAAGCCGTACAGCGCCACGCTGTCTTCCTTCTGCGCGTAATGGGTGAGCAGCACCACTTCCTTGCCCAGTCCCGGCAGATCGTAGATGGTGGACATCGGCGCCTCCAGCTCGTAGCCGATGCCGCCCACTTCCACCAGCAGCCAGGGCGGCTGCTTCGACACGAGCGTCCCGCGCAGGCGACCGATCATCGCCGCCTCCATGCCGTGCGCGGAATGCCCACGCGCTGCAAGCTGGCACGCGTGTGCGCATGCGCCACCGCGATCGCCAGTGCATCGGCGGCATCGGCCTGCAGCGGCCCCTTCAGGCCCAGCAGGATGCCGACCATGTGCTGCACCTGCGCCTTGTCGCCGCGGCCCGTGCCGACCACGGCCTGCTTCACTTCCGTCGCTGCGTACTCGTGCACCGCGATTCCCCGGCTCACCACCGCGCAGATCGCGGCACCCCTCGCCTGTCCCAGCTTCAAGGCCGAATCGGCGTTGCGCGCCATGAACACGCGCTCGATGCCGCACTCGTCCGGTCGATGGGCGGCGATGATGTCATTCAGTTCGTCAAAAATGCGTTTCAGGCGCAGCGGGAAGCTGGCTTCGCCAGCGACTGCCAGCGCGCCATGGAACACGTGCGTGAGCTTGCCGGCGGCATCGACGTCGATGATGCCCACGCCGGTGCGCTGACTGCCGGGGTCGATGCCGAGGATGCGCGTCATCGCGGAATCGGTTCGCTCTGGCGCCGCGACGGCGGCTCAGCCGCCGCTCTCGGCCGGCAGCAAGGCGTTGTGATAGACCTCGCTCACGTCGTCGAGGCCATCGAGCTTGTCGAGCATCGCGGTGAGCGCTTCCAGCGCCTCGCCGGTCACCGCCACGCGGTTGTTCGGGCGCATGCCCACGCCGGCGTGTTCGGCGCCAAGGCCGGCCGCGATCAGCGCCTGCTGCACCGCCTCGAAACTCTCCGGCGCGCACAGCACCGTGCTCTCGCCGCCTTCGTTGACCACGTCGTCAGCGCCGGCTTCCAGCGCCGCTTCCAGCACCTTTTCTTCCTTCGCCGCGTCGCCACCGGTGGCGAAGGCCAGCTCGCCGCAGCGGGTGAACTGGAACGCCACCGAGCCCGAGGTGCCGAGGTTGCCGCCGTGCCTGGTCAGCGCGTGGCGCACGTCGGCCACGGTGCGCACGGGGTTGTCGGTGAAGCAGTCGATGATCAGCGCGATGCCGCCGGGACCGTAGCCTTCGTAGCGCATCTCCTCGCCGGCGCCATCGGCACCCGAGCCGCGCTTGATCGCGCGCTCGATGGTGTCCTTGGTCATGTTCGCCGCGAGCGCCTTGTCCACTGCGGCGCGCAGGCGCGGATTGCTCGCCGGGTCGGCCACGCCGGCGCGCGTGGCGACGGTGATCTCGCGGATCAGCTTGGTGAACACCTTGGCGCGCTTGGCGTCCTCGGCGTTCTTGCGGCCTTCGATGGACGGACCTCTACCCATGGGGACACCCGGACTCGGTTCAAAAAGGACAAGCGGACGATTTTACCGCAAGACGGGCGGATCGCCGCCAGTGCACCGCGCTCAAGCCGCCGTGGTGTCGAAATGGCCATGCCGCAGGAACGCGGTCACCAGACGCGCCACTTCCTGCGAGAACAGCAGGCCGGTGTGGTTGGCCTCGACCACGCAGTGGTCGGCCACGCCGGGCAGCCGGGTTTCCTCCACCGCCACGGTGCCGTCGTGCTCGCCGGCCAGCTGGCCCAGCATCGCCCCCAGCCCCAGCGGCAGGCGGCCGGCGATCACGCCGACCTCGCGCGGGCCGTCCCAGCGCTCGAGACCCTGCTCCAGCAGGCTGCGGTTGTGCCCCAGCAGCACTTCGCCGCCACGCCCCCACGTGGCGAAGGCGCGCGCCGCCGCACTGCCCTTGAGCGGCGAGCCAAGGCAGACCACGCGCCCCGGCGGCAGCGTCTCCGCGTCGAGGCAGGCGCGCAGCGCCAAGAGGCCACCCAGGCTGTGCCCCACCAGGTGCACCGCGTCGGGTGCGCAATCGCCCATCCGCGCCTGCAGCCGCGCGAGGATGCGCTGCTGCGACGAGGCCACGCTGAGGTAGTCGAAGCGGTGCACGCGGTAGCCGTCGGCGATCAACCGACGGTGCAGCATGCCCAGCGCGAAGCCGCGCATCCACAGGCCGTGCAGCAGGATGATGTGTTCGGTCATGCGCGAAAGTGCCTGGATACACCGACGGAGACGACGAGCGAGCCCGCCCCCGATGGGGCAAAACCCGTGAGTCACGAAACCGGCCGGTCCCTGGCCCGCGGCGGCTCAGCCGTGCAGTTTGTCCGCCGCGGCGACGCGCACGTGCAGCTCCTTGAGCTGCGGCTCCGAGACCATCGACGGCGCGTCGGTCATCAAGTCCTGCGCGCTGGTGGTCTTGGGGAAGGCGATCACGTCGCGGATCGACTCGGTACCGGCCATCAGGGCGGCGATGCGATCGATGCCGAAGGCCAGGCCGCCGTGCGGTGGCGCGCCGAATTTCAGCGCCTTGAGCAGGAAGCCGAACTTCGCCTCGGCCTCGTCCGCGCCGATGCCGAGCAGCTCGAACACCGCGCTCTGCATCTCGGGGCGATGGATGCGGATCGAGCCGCCGCCGATCTCGTTGCCGTTGAGCACCATGTCGTAACCGCGGCTCACCGCGGTGGCGGCGTGGCTCTTGAGATCCGCGATGTCGTCGATCTTCGGTGCGGTGAACGGGTGATGCAGTGCCACGTGGCGCTGCGCCTCCTCGTCGTACTCGAACATCGGGAAGTCGGTGACCCAGAGCGGCTTCCAGCCTTCGGCGACCAGACCGCGGTCCTTGACGACCTTCAGGCGCAGCGCGCCCATGAAGTCGGTGACCGTCTTCCACTTGCCTGCGCCCACGAACACGATGTCGCCCGAAGCGGCGCCGGTCGCCTTGAGCACGGTATCCAGCGCCGCGTCGTCGAGGAACTTCGCCACCGGCGAGTTGATGCCTTCGCGGCCCCTGGCGAGATCCTCGACCTTGAGCCAGGCCAAGCCCTTGGCGCCGTAGCGCGCCACGTATTCGGTGAGGCCGTCGATTTCCTTGCGCGACAGCGTGCTGCCTCCCGGCACGCACAGCGCGGCCACCCGGCCAGCCGGGTCGTTCGCCGGCTCGGCGAACACCTTGAACTCGACGTGCTTCAGCGCGTCGGCCACGTCCACCAGCTCCAGCGCGATGCGCAGGTCGGGCTTGTCCGAACCGTAGCGACGCATCGCCTCGGCCCAGGTCATGCGCGGGAACGTCGCGTCCAGCTCGACGCCCTGCACTTCCTTGAACACGTGGCGGATCAGCTCCTCCACGAAGTCCTGCACGTCCCGTTCCTCGACGAAGGCGAACTCGAGGTCGAGCTGGGTGAATTCGGGCTGGCGATCGGCGCGCAGGTCCTCGTCGCGGAAGCAGCGCGCGATCTGGTAGTAGCGGTCGAAGCCGGCCATCATCAGGATCTGCTTGAACAGCTGCGGCGACTGCGGCAGCGCGTAGAACTGGCCCGGATGCACGCGGCTGGGCACCAGGTAGTCGCGCGCGCCCTCGGGCGTGGCCTTGGTCAGGATCGGCGTCTCGATGTCCTGGAAGCCGCGTGCATCGAGATAACGGCGCAGCGCCTGCACCAGCTTGATGCGCTTGCGCATCATTGCCTGCATCTCGGGGCGGCGCAGGTCGAGGTAGCGGTAAGTCATCCGCATGTCCTCGTTCGGGTTCTCGTGCAGCGCGAACGGCAGGTCCTTCGCGGCGTTGAGGATCTCCACCTTGTCCGCCAGCACTTCCACCGTGCCGGTGCGCAGCTTGTCGTTCACCGACAGGCGCTTGCGCAGCGTACCGGTGACGCGCACGCAGTACTCGTTGCCGATCTCGCCGGCCACCACGAATGCGGCGGCGTTCTCGCGCTCCACCACCACCTGCGCCAAGCCCTCGTGGTCGCGCAGGTCGACGAAGGCCACATGGGCCTGCAGGCGGATCTTGTTGACCCAACCGCACAAGGTGACGGTCTGGCCGACCAGCGACTCGTCGATGAGGCCGCAGTAATGCGTGCGCATGCGCTTGGAACTCCGGGCCGCAGCCCCTGGGAAACGGGAGGAAAGACCGGGGATTTTAGCAGGCTGCCGGGAAACTGCCTTCCCGCACGTTCCCGGCTCGCCGCGCCGGAGGTCGACGGCGGGACTACCAGCGTGGCCGGCCGCCGCGGGCGTCGCGGAACTGGCCGCGGCATCCGCCCTTCACCCACACGCTGTAGGGATCGCTGCCCCAGGTACGGCCCTCGACGCAGGCTGCGTCGGACATCTGCCGCGACAGCTCGGAGTAGCGCCACGGCATCTGGCAACGGGTGCCGCGACTGTCATTGCTGGCGCAATAGACTTCCTGGCCGCCGCGATCGCCACCATAGCCGGGGCGGCCGTAGCCACGTGCGTTGCTGAAGTTGCCGCGGCAGCCGCCCTTGATCCAGACGCTGTAGGGGTCACTGCCCCAGGTCTGGCCCTCGATGCAGGCCGCCTTGGACATCTGCTGGGCGAGCACCGAATCACGCCATGGCATCTGGCAGCGCGAACCGCGGGTGTCGTTGCTGGCGCAATAGAGTTCCTGGCTCTGGCCGCGATCGCCGTAACCCTGCGCCCGCGCGTCGCGCGCGGCGAAGCCCGTGGCTGCCAGCAGCGTGCCGGCAGCCAGCACGACCTTGAGCACAATGTGCATGACGGCCCTTCCATGACAGTGGTGGTGCCGCCAAGGTAACCGAGCCACCGGCAGGCGGGTACTGCACGGCAGCTACCGCGGCATGCGGCGATTCAGCTTGCGCGCTCAGTCGCTCGACGAGGTACTGGCAGCCGGTGCCGCGGCGGGTACAGGTGCAGGAGAAGCCGCAGGCGCGGCGGCCGGGGCGGCGGCGGTGTCGCCGGCCAGGTTGCGCTTCTTGTCGCCGTCCTTCTTGAAATCGGTCTCGTACCAGCCGCCGCCGGCCAGCCGGAACGAGGGCGCGCTCACGCGTCGGCGCACCTTGGGCGCGCCGCACTCGGGGCAATCGACGGGGTCGGCATCGGACAGTTTCTGCAGGCGATCGTAGCGGTGACCGCACTGGCTGCATTCGAATTCATAGATGGGCATGGGCACTCCGGAACCGCCGGATCGCCGCGCCCGGACCGGGCAGGCGACGCGACAGCATCCCATTATTCGGGCCGCGCCAGCGCTTTTCAATGCGCCATGTGGGGCATGGACAGGCGCGGACGGACGCGGCAGGCTGGACATCAGGGGAAGTCCGCACCGCCGATGCGGCGCACCCTGACATGCGCAAGCTGCCTCATTTGGACGTCTATACGGCTGTTGACGAACAACGACCGCGGCATTAGCCTGCGATTGTTGCGCCGCACCAACCACTTCCCCGGGGAGACACCATGAACAAGCCGCACCGCACCCTGCTTCCCACCGCGCTGGCCGCCGCCGTGCTGCTGGCTCTCGCCAGCACGCCCGCCGCCGCCCAGGACAACACCGGCAGCAACACGACCACAACGGACGCAGCCGCAGCTGCCAAGGCCAAGCAGTTGCAGACGGTGATCGTCACCGGCACCCGTTCCAGCGACCGCACCGTCAGCAGCTCGCTGACGCCGATCGACGTGGTCTCCGCCCAGGTGCTGCAGCAGACCGGCACCACCGATCTGCCCACCGCGCTGGCGCGCATCATTCCGTCGCTGAACTTCCCGCGTCCGGCCGCAGCCGACACCGCCGACACGCAACGCCCCGCGCAGCTGCGCGGCCTGTCGCCCGACCAGGTGCTGGTGCTGGTGAATGGCAAGCGCTGGCATCCCGGCGCGATCCTGCTCAACAACGGCGTGATCGGCCGCGGCTCCCAGCCGGTCGACCTCAACACCATCCCGCTCTCGGCGATCGACCACATCGAGGTGCTGCGCGACGGCGCCTCGGCGCAGTACGGCTCCGACGCCATCGCCGGCGTGATCAACGTCATCCTGAAGAAAGGCCCCAAGGGCGGCGACGTGGAAGTCAGCGGCGGCCAATACTCCGCCGGCGACGGCCGGCAATGGCTGGGTTCGGCGAACTTCGGCATCCCGCTCGGCAACGACCAAGGCTGGCTGCGCCTCGCGCTGGAGAGCGGCAACGAGGACAACACCAACCGTGCCGGCCCGGACAACCGCTCGCCGGCCTGGCGGGCGCTGGGCGTGAACTTCCGCCAGGGCGATCCCTGGGTGCACAGCAACAACGTGCTGCTCAACGCGCAGTACGACATCACCCCGAACGTGCAGTTCTACACCTTCGGCCACTACGGCCGCCGCAACAGCATCTCGCCGGCGTTCTTCCGCTACGGACTGAACAGCCCCTCGCCGCGCAGCCCGCTGATGGCCTCGATGTATCCCGACGGCTTCCTGCCGCTGGAGAACGCCGACTCCTTCGACCAGTCGCTGGTCGCCGGCCTGCGCGGCACGCTGGACGGCTGGCGCTGGGACGTCTCGGCCAACGCCGGCGGCAACCGCGTCTCCTACGAGACGCAAAACAGCATGAACTTCGCCTACTTCCACGATTTCGGCAGCTCGCCCGCGGTATTCGACGACGGCATCCTCAAGGCCAACCAGCAGTCGTTCGACATCGACATCGCCAAGGACCTCCAGGTCGGCTGGCTGCCGAATGCGGTCACCGTGGCCTTCGGTACCGAGTACCTTCGCCAGAGTTACCAGATCAGCCCGGGCGACCTCCCGTCCTGGTACGTGGGCACCTCGGGCACGCCCGGCGGCGCGCAGGGTTTCGCCGGCTGGCAGCCGGTCAACGCCGTGAACGCCGCGCGCCACGACGTGGCCGAGTACCTCGACTTCGAGACCAACCTCACCGACAAGCTCGGCGCCTCGCTGGCGGTACGCCACGAGGACTACTCCGACTTCGGCAACACCACCTCGGGCTCGCTGTCGGCGCGCTACGACTTCACCGACAGCTTCGCCCTGCGCGGCAGTGCATCCACCGGCTTCCGTGCACCGGCGCTGGGCCAGGAGTACTTCTCGCAGGTCTCGTCGCTGTACTTCGCCAACGGCAACTCTGCCGGCTTGCCGGCCGGCATCTACAACAGCGGCCTGGTGCCGGTGGGCAGCCAGATCGCCACCCTGCTCGGCTCCGAGGCACTGAAGCCGGAGAAGTCGCGCAACTACACGCTCGGCGCGGTGTGGAACCCCACCGGCACGCTGAACCTCAGCCTGGACGTCTACCAGATCTACATCGACAACCGCATCGCATTGTCCGGCGCGATCTCCACCACCTCGCCCAAGGTGGTCAGCTACCTTGCCGCCAACGGCATCTCCAACCTCAACTACAGCAGCGTCAACTACTTCACCAATGCCGGTGACACGCGCACGCGCGGCGTGGACTTCGTGGGCAGCTACGTGTCCGACTTCGGCAACGCCGGCACGCTGACCAGCACGCTCACCGCCAACTACAACCAGAACAAGGTCACCAGCGTCAAGCCGAACCCGGCGGTGCTGAGCAACCTGGGCGTCAACTTCGTGCGCCTCAACCGCCAGGACATCGAGGGCTACCTGGCGAACTCCTCGCCGCGCAGCAAGCTGATCTGGAACGAGCTGTACACGATGGGCAACTGGAGCGTCAACGGCACGCTGACCCGTTATGGCCGCTACACCAGCTACGTGAGCAGCGTGGCCAGCTACAACCCCGCGAAGGGCGTGGTGGACCAGACCTTCAGCCCCAAGTGGATCTTCGACCTGTCAGGCAGCTACCGATGGCAGGACTGGACCTTCACCCTGGGCGTGGACAACGCGCTGAACGTCCACCCCGACAAGAACATCGCCAACAACACCAACAACGGCACCCTGCCCTACTCCACGTTCTCGCCGTTCGGCTACAACGGTGCCTACGCCTACGGCAAGGTGCGCTACAGCTGGTGACGTCGCGGCACGCAAGAAACGCAACGAAGAGCCCCGGCCATGCCGGGGTTCTTCGTTTCCATCCGGTCAGCCCGACTGGAACGACAGGTGGCCACCGGCGGCATCCACCGCGATGGTGCTGCCCGGCGCGTAACGGCCTTCCAGGATCTCCCTCGCCAGCGGATTTTCCAGCTGCTGCTGGATCGCGCGCTTCAGCGGCCGCGCGCCGTAAACCGGGTCGAAGCCCACGTTGCCGAGCAGGTCCAGCGCCTTCTCGCTGATCTCCAGTTTCAGCTGGCGCTCGGCGAGGCGCTTCTCCAGCGCGGTGAGCTGGATCAGCGCGATGCGGCGGATCTGCGACTTCTGCAGCGGGCGGAACACCACCAGCTCGTCGAGGCGGTTGATGAACTCGGGACGGAAGTGCGCCTGCACCACGCCCAGCACCGCGGCCTTCATCTGCATGTAGTCTGCTTCGCTGTCTCCCGCTTGCTCCTGGATCAGCTGGGAGCCGAGGTTCGAGGTCATCACGATCACCGTGTTGCGGAAGTCCACGGTGCGGCCCTGGCCATCGGTGAGGCGGCCGTCATCCAGCACCTGCAAGAGGATGTTGAACACGTCCGGGTGCGCCTTCTCCACCTCGTCGAGCAGGATCACGCTGTATGGCCGGCGACGCACCGCCTCGGTGAGGTAGCCGCCTTCCTCGTAGCCCACGTAGCCGGGCGGCGCGCCGATCAGCCGGCTCACCGAATGCTTCTCCATGAACTCGCTCATGTCGATGCGCACCATCGCGTCCTGCGTGTCGAACAGGAACTCGGCCAGCGCCTTGCACAGCTCGGTCTTGCCCACGCCGGTGGGGCCGAGGAACAGGAAGGAGCCGCTGGGCCGGTTCGGGTCGGACAACCCCGCGCGTGCGCGCCGCACCGCGTCGGACACCGCGCGCACGGCCTCGTCCTGGCCCACCACGCGCTTGTGCAGATCGTCCTCCATGTGCAGCAGCTTCTCGCGCTCGCCTTCCAGCATCTTCGCCACCGGGATGCCGGTCCAGCGGGCCACCACCTCGGCGATCTCCTCGGCGGTGACCTTGTCCTGCACCAGGGTGAACTCCTGCTTCTCGGCCGCCTGCGCGGCGGCGAGCTGCTTCTCCAGTTCGGGCAGCTTGCCGTACTGGATCTCGCTCATCTTCGCGTAGTCCTGCCGGCGCTGGGCCGCTTCCAGCTCCAGGCGCGCGGCCTCGATCTGCTCCTTGATCCTGGTCGCGCCCTGCAACGCCGCCTTCTCCGATTTCCACACCTCGTTCAAGTCGGAGAACTCGCGCTCGAGCTTGACGATGTCGGCCTCCAGGTCGGCGAGGCGCTGCTTCGACTCGCTGTCCTTTTCCTTCTTCAGCATCTCGCGCTGGATCTTCAGCTGGATCAGCCGGCGTTCCAGGCGGTCGAGTTCCTCCGGCTTGGAGTCGATCTCCATGCGGATGCGCGAGGCCGCCTCGTCCATCAGGTCGATGGCCTTGTCCGGCAGCTGGCGGTCGGGGATGTAGCGGTTCGACAGCGTGGCCGCGGCGACGATGGCCGGGTCGGTGATCTCCACGCCGTGATGCACCGCGTAGCGTTCCTTCAAGCCGCGCAGGATCGCGATGGTGTCCTCCACCGACGGTTCGCCCACGAACACCTTCTGGAAGCGGCGTTCCAGCGCTGCGTCCTTCTCGATGTACTGGCGGTACTCGTCCAGTGTGGTGGCGCCGATGCAGTGCAGCTCGCCGCGGGCCAGCGCGGGCTTCAGCATGTTGCCCGCGTCCATCGCGCCCTCGCCCTTGCCGGCGCCGACCATGGTGTGCAGCTCGTCGATGAACAGGATGATCTGGCCCTCGTTCTTGGCGAGGTCGTTGAGCACGGCCTTCAGGCGTTCCTCGAACTCGCCGCGGAACTTCGCGCCGGCGATCAACGCGCCCATGTCCAGCGCCAGCACGCGGCGGTCGCGCAAGCCTTCCGGCACCTCGCCCTTGACGATGCGCTGGGCCAGGCCTTCGACGATGGCGGTCTTGCCCACGCCGGGCTCGCCGATCAGCACGGGGTTGTTCTTGGTGCGCCGCTGCAGCACCTGGATCGTGCGGCGGATCTCCTCGTCGCGACCGATCACCGGATCGAGCTTGCCCGACTCGGCGCGCTCGGTGAGGTCGATGCAGTACTTTTGCAGTGCCTGGCGCTGCTCCTCGGCATTCTCGCTCTGCACCTTCTCGCCGCCGCGCACTTGTTCGATCGCCGCTTCGAGCTTCGCCTTGCTCGCGCCCGCAGCTTTCAATGCCGAGCCCAGCTCGCCCTTGTCCTCCAGCGCCGCCAGCACGAACAGCTCGCTGGCGATGAATTGGTCGCCGCGCTGCTGCGCCAGCTTGTCGGTGAGGTTGAGCAGGCGATTGAGGTCGTTGCCCACGTTGAGGTTGCCCTCCTGCCCGCTGACCTTGGGCAGGCGCTCCAGCAGTTCGTTCACGCGCTGGCGCAGCGCCGGCACGTTCACGCCCGCCTGCGTGAGCAGCGGCGCGGTCGAACCGCCCTGCTGGGCCAGCAAGGCCGCCATCACGTGCACGGGTTCCAGCATGTTGTGGTCGCGGCCCACGGCCAGCGACTGCGCGTCGGCCAGCGCCTGCTGGAAACGCGAGGTGAGTTTGTCCATCCGCATCGGGCTATCCCCACGAAGGTTTTGGCGGACCGGCCGCCACTGCCCGCTGAGATGCGGGTGGCGACTGCCGATTCAAGCAGACACGCCGACGAGGATGCGTCAAGACTTCAGGTGGCGGGCGGGGTTCGCCTTGGAGGAAAGGGCATCAAGAAGCCAGCCAGATCAGGCTGGCAAAGCGCCCGCTGCGCGCGCCCTCGCGCCGGTACGAATAGAACCGCGCATCGGCGAACGTGTCGAAGCCGCCACCATGCACCCGCGCGATACCCGCCGCGGCCAACCGCTGCCGCGCCAGCGCGGCGAGGTCGCAGTGCCAATGCCCCGGCCGCGTCGGCGTGAAGCAGGCGGCGGCGCCGGCCGCATGGCCTACGAAGGCGGCGCGCACTTCCTCGCCGACTTCGTAGGAAGGCCCGGCTATGCACGGTCCCAGCCATGCCAGCAGGCGCGCTGGCGCCACCTGCATCTGTTCGATGGTGGCTTCGAGCACGCCGGCGGCGAGGCCACGCCAGCCGGCGTGGGCGGCGGCTATGGCGCTGCCGTCGTCGGCGCAGAACAGCACCGGCAGGCAGTCGGCGGTGAGGATCGCGAGCACGGTGCCGGGGATGCGCGAGACCGCGGCGTCGGCCTGCGGCTCGTGCTCGCTTGGCAGCGGACCCAGCTCGGCCACGGTGCTGCCGTGCACCTGGTGCAGCCAGCGCGGCGCGCTGGGCAGGTTCATGGCCTGCTGCAACACGCTGCGGTTGCTGTCCACCACCTCGGCGGATTCGCCGCTGCGCAGACCGAGGTTGAAGCGGCCGAACGGTGGCGCGGAGACGCCGGGGCCTTCGCGCGTGCTCACCGCCGCATGCACGCGCGCGGGCGCGGGCCAGTCGGGGAAGATCCAGGTGTCGGTCATATCCTTCGACGCGGGTTGGGCTGGGGAACGACAAGCATCGCATAGGCGCGCCGCTGACGCTCTGACAAGCGGGCGCGACAGGATCACCCAGTTCCGTCCCTCCCCTGCACGCAGGGGAGGGGGCCGCATGGATCAGTCGTCGTCGTGGCCGTGGGCGGCGAGGTCGTCGCGCAAGGCGGCGATCAACGCGGTCATGTCGGCCGGACGTTCGGCGGTGAACGCCAAGGCCTCGCCGGTGACCGGGTGTTCGAACGCCAACCGCTCGGCGTGCAGCGCCTGGCGGCGGAAGCCGCGCAGCGCGGCGACCAGTTCCGGGGCGGCACGCTTGGGCAACTTGAGGCCGCCGCCGTACAGCGGATCGCCCACCAGCGGGTGGCCGATATGGGTGAGGTGCACGCGGATCTGGTGGGTACGGCCGGTTTCCAGGTTGCACTGGAGCAGGCTGTGCGCACGGAAGCGCTCGCGCAGGCGGTAATGGGTGACGGCATGCTTGCCGCTCTCCTCGTCGCGCACGGCCTGGCGCAGGCGATCGCCCATGCTGCGACCGATCGGCTCATCCACCGTGCCGCCCGAGACCAGGCTGCCCAGCACCACGGCTTCGTACTGGCGCTCCACGTCGTGGCGCGACAGCATCTCCACCAGCGCGGTCATCGCGGGCAGGGTCCTGGCCACCACCATCAGGCCGGAGGTGTCCTTGTCCAGCCGGTGCACGATGCCGGCACGCGGCAGCTCGGCCAGCTTGGCGTCGTGATGCAGCAGTGCATTGAGCAAGGTGCCGGAGGGGTTGCCCGCACCGGGGTGCACCACCAGGCCGGCCGGCTTGTCCAGCACCAGTAGGTGCGCGTCCTCGTGCACGATGGCGAGCGCGATGTCTTCCGGCGCGCTGGCCACCTCGGCCTCCAGTTCGGCCTCCAGCCGCACCTGTTCGCCTCCGCGCAGCAGCTGGCGCGGCGGCGCCGTGGCGCCGTCCAGGGTGGCCGCGCCGGACTTGATCCAGGCGGCGAGGCGCGAGCGCGAGTAGTCGGGGAACAACTCGGCCAGCGTCTGGTCGAACCTGCGTCCGGCCGCCGTCAGCGGTACCCGGGCTTCGTGGCGTATCGCGGTCATGCGCCGTCTCCCGCGTAGCGGGCGGCGTCGGGCCGCTGAGTGGCGCCGGTTTCGGCTATCATGCTTTTTCGCTCAAACATCTGAATCCCTTACATGCGTCCAACTATCGACTCGCTCAAGCTGCCGATGACCACCCGGTTCTGCCTCAGGACGCTCGCCGTGCTCGCTCTGGCGCTGACGATGAGCGCCTGCTCGCTGTTCGGCCACAAGCGCGACAACATCGACACCATGCCGGTGGACGCGCTGTACAACAACGCGCACACCTCGCTGGAGAATGCCGACTATTCGGCGGCCATCAAGGCCTACCAGCGCCTGATCGCCCGCTTCCCGTCCGGCGACTACAACGAGCAGGCCCAGCTCGAGCTGGCCTACGCGCAGTACAAGGACAGCCAGTCGGACGACGCCTATTCGACGGTCAACCGCTTCATCAAGACCTATCCGGCCAACCGGCATGTGGATTATGCCTATTACCTGCGCGGCCTGATCAACTTCGATCGCACCACCGGTTTCATGGACCGGGTCTCCCGCGACAAGAAGGCGCAGTCGCGCCGCGACCAGGCCTACAATCTGCAGGCCTTCGACGATTTCGCCGAGCTGTCGCGCCGCTTCCCGAACAGCGCCTACGCTGCCGACGCACGCCAGCGCATGATCTACCTGCGCAACGTGCTGGCGCAGTACGAGATCAACGTGGCCGAGTTCTACCTGTTCAACCGCATCTACATCGGCGCCGCCGACCGCGCGCAGTACGTGATCGAGCACTACCAGCAGGCACCGCAGACCGGCGACGCGCTGGCCATCCTCACCCGCAGCTACCTCGCGCTCGGCCAGGACAAGCAGGCAGATCAGGTGCGCAAGGTGCTTGCGCTCAACTACCCGGAGCATCCTTACCTGAAGGATGCGAAGTGGCCGCACGAAGTGTCCATCTGGCGCAAGATGGTGCCGTTCGCGCGGCATCATTGAGCCGAAGGGTCGAGCGCAACGAAAAACCGGCGAGCGATCGCCGGTTTTTTTGTGGCCGGTTGCGCGAGTCTTGCGCCCTCTCCCCAACCCTCTCCCGCAAGCGGGAGAGGGGGCAATCGTGCCGTGCGGGTCCGCCGTTGCACACCTTGTGGCGAACGTTCGCGTCGACGGTCAACGCCAACCGGAGGTTATGGGATAGCGCCGCTCGCGGCCGAAGGCGCGGCTGGTGACACGCGGCCCCGGCGCCGACTGGCGGCGCTTGAACTCGTTGGCCAGCACCAGCCGCACCACGCGGTGCACCACGTCGGCGGCGAAGCCGGCCGCGGCGATCTCGGCCTGCGACTGCTCGCCCTCGATGAAGCGCGCGAGGATCGCGTCCAGCATCTCGTAGGGCGGCAGCGAATCCTGGTCGGTCTGGTTGTCGCGCAACTCGGCCGAGGGTGGGCGGTCGATGACCGCTACCGGGATCGCCTCCTCGCCGCCGGCCTGCGCGTTGCGCCATCGTGCGAGGCGGTACACCACGGTCTTGTAGACGTCCTTGAGCGGTGCATAGGCGCCGCACATGTCGCCGTACAGCGTGCAGTAGCCCACCGCCATCTCGCTCTTGTTGCCGGTGGCGAGCAACAGCTTGCCGTGCTTGTTCGACAGCGCCATCAGCATCACGCCGCGAGTGCGCGACTGCAGGTTTTCCTCGGTGGTGTCGGCGCCCTTGCCGGCGAAAGCGGGCGTCAGCGCGTGGATGAAGGAGTCCACCGTCGGCTCCACGTCGATCACGTGGTAGTCCACACCCAGTCGCTCGGCCTGCATGCGCGCGCCGTCCAGCGACAGCTGCGAGGTGTAGCGGGTAGGCATCATCACCGCGGTGACGCGGTCGGCACCCAGCGCATCCACCGCCAGCGCCAGGGTCAGCGCGGAGTCGATCCCGCCGGACAGTCCCAGCAGCACGCCCGGGAAACCGTTCTTGTCGATGTAGTCGCGGATGCCGCGCACCAGCGCGGCGTACAGCACGGCCTCGCTGCACGCATCGTCCGGCTCCGGCCAGCCTTCGGCCTGCAGCGTGCGCGTGGCCGGGTCGAACTCGGCCCACAGCAAAGCGTCGACGAAGGCCGGCGCACGCGCCGCGACTGAGCCGTCGCCGTTCACCAGCAGCGAACCGCCGTCGTAGACCACCTCGTCCTGGCCGCCGACCAGGTTGAGGTAGGCGAAGGCGCAACCGGTCTCCTGCGCGCGCGCGACCAGCACCGCCTCGCGCTCGGCCGGCTTGGCGTCGTCCCAGGGCGAGGCATTGATCACCACGATCAGCTCGGCGCCGGCGCGCGCCGCGGCCGCGGCCGGCTCGGGGCGCCACACGTCCTCGCAGATCAAGAGGCCGATGCGCACGCCGGCCAGCGTGGTGAGCGCACTGGCATGGCCAGGACGGAAATAGCGCTTGTCGTCGAACACGCCGTAGTTCGGCAGCGCCTGCTTGTGCGCGATCTGCGCGACGCGGCCCTCGCGCAGCAGCGCGGCGGCGTTGTACACCTCGCCCTCGCTGTGCGGGAAACCCACCAGTGCGGCCAGGCCGTTCGTCCCGGCCGCCAGCGCTTCCAGTTCCTGCTGGCAAGCGGCGAGGAAGCTGGGGCGCAGCAGCAGGTCTTCCGGCGGGTAGCCGGAAAGGGTCAGCTCGGGGAACACCACCAGCTCGGCGCCGCCGCTGCGGGCCTGCGCCATCAGGTCGCCCACCTTCGCGGCATTCGCCGCGACCGCGCCGACCGGGAAATCGTGCTGGGCCAGCGCCAGTCTCAGGACAGCCATGGATCGAGCTCTTCGGGGGATGGAATCGGGGACGAAATGGTAGTGCATCGCCATCCGAACAAGCGGTCCCGATACTTCCGACGCCCGTCACCCGCCGACCTCAGGCCATCGGCTGCCACAGCAGCAGGGCGGCCAGCACCCACATCAGCACTGCCACCAGCACGTCGAACACGCGCCAGGCGGCCAGGCTGCGGAATACCGGCAGCAGCAGCCGCGCGCCATAGCCGAGCGCCGTGAACCACAGCACGCTGGCGCAGCCGGCGCCCGCGGCGAACGACCAGCGGCCGGTGCCGTCGTAATGCGTGGACAGGCTGCCGAGCAGCACCACGGTATCCAGGTACACGTGCGGGTTGAGCAGGGTGAAGCCGAGGCAGGCCAGCACCGTGCGTCCCAGCCCGTCTGTCGCCGCGTCGGCCGGGTGCAGGCCGCTTTCGCCGCTCCAGGCGCGTCGCGCCGCCAGCAGACCATACGCGGCGAGAAAGGCTGCCCCGACGAAACGCAGCAGCTGCAGCAGCCCGGGCTGCCGCTGCACCGCCAGCCCCATGCCGGCCACGCCCAGCGTGATCAGCAGGACGTCGGCCAGCACGCAGACCAGCACCACCGCGCCGACATGCCGGCGCTGCAGCCCTTGCCGCAGCACGAAGGCGTTCTGCGCGCCGATGGCGACGATCAGGCCGGCGCCGGTACCGAGTCCGGCCAGGTAGGCAGGCAGTTGCATGGGGAAGCCTCGCAGAAGGAAGCCCACTTTCGAATGGCCGTCTGCATCAGTAAAACTAAATCTGCTTAACTTGGTTCAGTTCTTCTGCATTGCCGGGAGCGCCCGTGAGCCTGCTCAATCCCCAACTGGCTGCCTTCGCCGCCGTGCTCGACGAAGGCAGCTTCGACGGCGCCGCGCGGCGGCTTTCGCTGACGCCTTCGGCGATCTCGCAGCGCATCAAGGCGCTGGAGGATCGCCTGGGCCAGGTGCTGGTGCTGCGCCAGTCGCCCAGCCGGGCCACGCCCGCCGGCGAGCGGTTGCTGCGCAGCGTGCAGCAGATGCGCCTGCTGGAAGCCGAGACCCTGGACGACTTCGCGGTCGACCCCGCACACGCCGCGCCGGCCACGGTGGCCATCGCGGTGAATGCGGATTCGCTCGCCACCTGGTTCCTGGCCGCACTGGCCGGACTGCACCAGCGCGACGGGCTGCTGTTCGACGTGCGGGTGGAGGACCAGGATCATTCCGCCGGCCTGCTGCGCGACGGTTCGGTGCTCGGCGCGGTCACTGCCGACGCCCGCCCCGTGCAGGGCTGCAGCGTGAAGAAACTCGGCGTGATGCGCTACCTGCCGATCGCCGCGCCGGCCTTCGTCGCCCGCCACTTCGCCGACGGCGTGAACGCGGCGGCGCTCGGCACGGCGCCGCTGCTGGTGTTCAACCGCAAGGACGCGCTGCAGTGGCGCTTCATGCGCAGCATGACCCGCGCCAAGCTAGCTCCGCCCATGCACTACCTGCCCTCCTCCACCGCTTTCGTGGAAGGCGCGGCACAGGGCCTGGGCTGGGCCATGGCGCCGGAGTCCATGCTGGAACAGCCCTTCGCCCGCGGCGAGCTGCAGCCGATCGCGCCCGGTCGCTGGCTGGACGTGCCGTTGTACTGGCAGCACTGGGCTATCCGCTCGACCATCCTGGCCAAGCTCACCGATGCTCTGCTGCAGGCCGCGCGGCAGGGCCTGCGCGACGCACGTCCTTGAGCCCAGCCGTGGGCAACCTTTGGTCGGAAACCCGCAAACGGAAAGGGCCGCATCGCTGCGGCCCTTTCCACGTCGGTCGTGTCGACCCGATTACTTCTTCATCAGCTTCGCGAGCGTCTTGCCGAGGTCGGCCGGCGACTTCACCGTGGTGACGCCTGCCTTCTCCAGCGCGGCGAACTTCGCCGCGGCCGTGCCCTTGCCGCCGGAGATGATCGCGCCGGCGTGGCCCATGCGCTTGCCGGCCGGGGCCGAGGCACCGGCGATGAACGACACCACCGGCTTCTTGACGTACTCGCCGATGAACTCGGCGGCGTCTTCCTCGGCGCTGCCGCCGATCTCGCCGACCATGATGATGCCCTCGGTCTGCGGGTCGTCCTGGAACAGCTTCAGGCAGTCGATGAAGTTGAGACCGTTGATCGGGTCGCCGCCGATGCCGATCACCGTGCTCTGGCCGAGGCCTTCGTTGGTGGTCTGGAACACCGCTTCATAAGTCAGCGTGCCGGAACGCGAAACCACGCCAACCTTGCCCTTGCTGTGGATGTGGCCGGGCATGATGCCGATCTTGCATTCGCCGGGGGTGATGATGCCGGGGCAGTTCGGCCCGATCAGCACGATTTCCGGATGCTGCGCCAGCACGTTCTTCACGCGCAGCATGTCCAGCACCGGGATGCCCTCGGTGATCGCCACGATGGTCTTGATGCCGGCGTCGACCGCCTCAAGGATCGAGTCGGCCGCGAACGGCGGCGGCACGAAGATCACCGACGCGTCGGCACCGGTTTCGGCGACGGCTTCGTCCATCGAGTTGAACACCGGCAGGCCGATGTGCTCGCTGCCGCCCTTGCCGGGGGTGACGCCGCCCACGACCTTGGTGCCGTAGTCGAGGCACTGCTGTGCATGGAAGGTGCCCTGCTGACCGGTGAAACCCTGCACCAGCACCTTGGTGTTCTTGTTGACGAGAACGCTCATTGGAATGTCCTGTGTTCGTATCCCTGTAGGAGCGCACCCTGTGCGCGATCGGAGTCGCGATCGCGCACAGGGTGCGCTCCTACGGGAAAATTATTTGGCGGCGGCCACGGCCTTCTGGGCCGCGTCGTTGAGATCGTCGGCCGGCGTGATCGCCAGGCCGGAGTTGGCCAGCAGCGCACGGCCCTGCTCCACGTTGGTGCCCTGCAGGCGCACCACCACCGGAATCTTCAGGCCCACTTCCTTCACCGCGGCGATGATGCCCTCGGCAATCATGTCGCAGCGGACGATGCCGCCGAAGATGTTGACCAGGATGCAGCGCACCTTGTCCGACGAGGTGATCAGCTTGAACGCCTCGGTAACGCGCTCCTTGGTGGCGCCGCCGCCCACGTCGAGGAAGTTGGCCGGCTCGCCGCCCGCCAGCTTGATCACGTCCATGGTGGCCATGGCCAGGCCCGCGCCATTGACCATGCAGCCGATGTTGCCGTCCATGGTCACGTAGTTGAGGTTGCTCTGCTGCGCGGCAGCCTCGGCGGCGTCTTCCTGGGTGAGGTCGCGCATGGCGGCGAGGTCGGCGTGGCGGAACTCGGCGTTGTCGTCGGAGTTCACCTTGCCGTCTAGCGCGGCGAGGTTGCCGTCGGCGAGGATGGCGAGCGGGTTCAGCTCGACCAGCGAGAGGTCCTTCTCGTTGAACAGCTTGTACAGGCCCAGCATGATCTTGGTGAGCTGGTTGACCTGCTTCGGGTCCAGGTCCATCGCGAAGCCGAGGTTGCGGCACTGGTACGGCTGCAGGCCTTCCACGAAGTCCACCACGATGGTGTGGATGTCCTCGGGGGTGTCCTTGGCCACCTGCTCGATGTCCACGCCGCCGTGCTTGGAGGCGATGAAGGAGACGGACTTGGAGTCGCGGTCGACCAGGATCGACAGGTACAGCTCCTTGGCGATGTCGGTGGCGTCGGTGACCAGCACCAGGTTCACCGGCAGCGCGCGGCCGGCGGACTGGTAGGTCTCCATCCTGGTGCCCAGCATGCCCTTGGCGGCGGCGCGCACGTCGTCCAGGCTGCGGCAGAACTTGACGCCACCGGCCTTGCCGCGGCCGCCGGCGTGGATCTGCGCCTTGACCATCCATTGGGAACCGCCCAGCGCCTTGGCGGCGTCGACGGCGGCATCGGGGGAGTTGGCGACCTTGCCCGGCGGTACGGTGATGCCGTACTGCGCGAACAGTTCTTTGGCCTGGTATTCGTGGAAATTCATTCGATAGCCTCGAGCGAACGGGGAAAACGGCCTCGCGCGGAAGGGACGCGGCGCGGGCTTGCGGGGGTCGGACGGCGTTGTGGCCTGCCGGCGGGCGATGCGCGCGGCGATATCCCGACGAGGCGGGAACCGCGCGAAACGGCCGCCCATTTTCGCGGAAGCGGCCCCCGATGGAAAGGGGCGGTCCCGGAATCGGCCCCGGGCGAGGCCTGCCGCCGGAGCGCGGACGGCCGTGTCGGCCCGGCCATCGGCTGCCCTGGCGGCGCCACCGGGCGGGACTGTCCGGTCGCCGAAACCGTCCGGATGGCTCGAAGTTTCCACGGGGGGAGCCCCTATACTCCGCCAGACCGCCCGGGAGCGTCGTACACCGTGTCCAGCAACGTCCTGCCGCAGCTCAACGCCCAGCGCCCCGTTCCGGCGGCGATCCGCCACGAGATGCTGTTCCTGAACGCCTTCCGGGTGATCCAGGCGCTGGTCTACATCGGCCTGGCCTTCGCGCCGATGCAGATCGGCGGCGTGCCGGTGAACTCGCCGCAACTCGCCCTGCTGGTCACCCTGCCCTACCTGCTGTTTGCCATCCCGGCGCTGGCGCTGACCGGGCGCTGCGTGCCCTACGCCAAGGTGGTCGTGTCGATCTGGCTGGTGGTGGACATCACCGCCGCGGTGCTGGCGCTCAGCGCGATCGACTACGCGCGTATCGGCATCGCGATGATGCTGGCGGTGAACCTGGGCGTGGGCGCGCTGATCCTGTCGCTGCGGCTTTCCAGCTTCTTTGCCGCACTGGCCACGCTGGGCCTGCTCGCCCACGCGTTGCTGGCCCAGCCCGGCAGCAATACCGGCGACCGCAACCTGCTGGAGTCGGCGCTGTTCGGCCTGGCCTATTTCGCGATCACCACGTTGTGCCACGTGCTGGGGCGACAGTTGCGCGCCAGCGAGGCGCTGGCCGAGCAGCGCAGCACCGACCTGGCCAACCTGTCGCAGGTCAACGAGCTGATCATCCGCCGCATGAAGACCGGCGTGCTGCTGGTGGACGACGCCAACCGCATCCACCAGATCAACGAGTCGGCGTGGATGCTGCTGGGCAACCCCAGCGCGGACCAGCGCGACCTGGGCCGGCTGGCGCCCGAGCTGTCGCGCCGGCTGTACCACTGGATGACCTCCGGCAAGCTGGACGAGACCGCCACCCAGCTCGCCGACGGCGTGCCCGAGGTGGTGCCGCGCTTCTCCCGCCTCGCGCCGAACGACGACTCGCTGGTTCTGATCTTCCTCGACGACACCTCGCTGGTCTCGCGCCGCGCCGAGGAGCTCACGCTCAGCTCGCTGGGCCGTCTGTCCGCCTCGATCGCGCACGAGATCAGGAACCCGCTGGCGGCGATCCGCTATTCGGCGCAGTTGCTGGCCGAGTCGGAAAAGATGGACAGCTCCGACCAGCGCATGGTGGAGATCATCAACAACCACTGCGTGCGGCTCAACGAGATCATCGAGAACATCCTGCAGCTGTCGCGGCGCGAACGCTCGCGGCCGGAAACCCTGGACCTGGGCCGCTGGGCGCAGGGCTTCGTGGACGAATACAAACAGGGCAACGACATCGGCAACGACACCTTGCGGGTGGTCGTGGGCGGCGCCGTCGCGGTGGCCGCGATGGCCGACCCGCAGCAGCTGCAGCAGGTGATGTGGAACCTGGTGCAGAACGCGTTGCGCTACGGCCGCCTGCCCGGCGAGCCGGCGCGGGTGATGGTGATCGTGCGCAACGGCGAGCACGGCGAGCCGATCCTGGAAGTGACCGACCGCGGCCCCGGCATCGCGCCCAAGGTGGCCGCGCAGATCTTCGAGCCGTTCTACACCACCCACGAATACGGCACCGGCCTCGGCCTGTACCTGGCACGGCAGATGGCCGAGGCCAACCAGGCCTCGCTGGAATACGTGCGCGTGGCGGGCGGCGGCAGCTGCTTCCGCCTGCTGCTGACGCCACCGCAGATGAATCGCGCGGCCGCTGAAGCCACGGGCTGAGCAGCCTCAGGTCGCGCGCACGACCAGGCTGGTCGGCAACATCTGCGAGGCCACCGGCTGGCCGTCGATCAGCGCCAGCACCTTGCGCGCCAGCAGTACGCCGCCTTCCTGCCAGTTCTGCCGCACGGTCGACAGCGGTGGCAGGAAGCTGGCACCGTGCGGGGTGTCGTCGTAGCCCACTACCGAGACGTCGTTCGGCACCGACAGCCCCTGCTCCACCAGCGCGCGGATCGCGCCCATCGCCAGCAGGTCGCTGCAGGCGAAGATCGAATCGAAATGCACCTTGCGGGCAGCCAGCGAGCGCACCGCGTCGACGCCCGATTCCAGCGTCCAGTCCACCCGCTGCAGCAGCAGCGGCTTGATGCCGTGGCCGGCCAGTTCGTCGACGAAGCCGTGCAGGCGCTGGGCCATTTCCGGATGGTCGGAGTTGCCGATGAACACCGGGTGGCGCCGCCCGATCGAGAGGAAGCGCTCGGCCACGCTGATCCCGCTGTGGCGGTTGTCGCTGCCGACCACGATGTGGTTGTCCTGCGCCGACTCGGCGCCCCACACCACCATCGGCAGGCCCAGGCGGTCGTACAGCTTCACCGCGTCCTGGTGCACGCCCTGGCCCAGCAGGATCAGGCCGTCGGCGGCCTGCACCGCGGCGTTCGCCGCGTCGTGGCGGGTGGTCAGCAGCACGCTGTAGCCGGCCGAGGTCAACTCCTGCGAGATGCCGCCCAGCAGGGACAGCGGGTACGGGTCCCACATCGTGCGGCCGGCCGAGGGTTTCATCTCCACGATCACCGCCACCGTGTGGCTGCGCCGCAGGCGCAGGTTGCGCGCGCTGACGTTGAGCTTGTAGCCGTGCTTGCGCGCCAGCGCCTGGATGCGCTCGCGGGTTTCCGGGGTCACCAGCGGGCTCTCGGCCAGCGCCCGCGACACGGTGATCTTGGACACCCCGGCCAGCTTCGCCAGGTCCGCCATGGTCAGGCCGGACTGCGCCGCGGCGGGCGATTTCTTCTTGGCGGAACTCACGGGCGGCCCTCCGGGCGTGATGCGGGCGGCGCGGAGCCTGCCCTGGCGCGCTAGTGTCACCCGCGACGGCGGCCCCGTCCAATGCTCCGGCGGAGCACCGGCAAGCCGCGCCACAGCGGCTCCACAATGAAATGTTATCGATATCTTGATATCGATATCATTCGCTCGTATGCTGCGCCCGAAACCGCGCCGGTGCCTTTGCCGCGCCCGCTGCAGCCACGCGAGGGGAACATCACGTGCAGACTCATGATGCGGCTCCGCCTGTCCTGTCCGCCGATGCGGGCACGGCGCCGCATGCCGCCCCCGTCGTCGATCCCTGGCAACTCGTGCACCGCGGCCACGACCGCGCCGGTTTTGCCCAGGACGAAAGCCTGTTCGCGCTGGCCAACGGCTCGCTGGGCGTGCGCGGCGGACTGGAAGAGGACGACAGCCCCAGCCAGGGCTGCTTCCTCGCCGGGGTGTGGGAACGCTCGACTATCGCCTACCACGAACGCTTCACCGGCTACGCCCGCGCCACCGATACCCGCGTGCCGGTCGCTGACGCGAGCCGCATCCGGCTGCGGCTGGGCGATGCATCGATACGGCTGGACGAGGGCGAGTGGCTGGCGCTGGAGCGCCGGCTGGACCTGCGCGCAGGCTGCTACCGCCGGACCCTGCGTTGGCGCGCACGGGGCGGCGGCACGCTGGAAATCACCGCGGAGCGGCTGGTGGTGCTGGACCGCCCCGGCCTGCTGGCGATCCGCTACCGCGTGCGCTCGCTCGATTACCGCGGCCCGATCGCGCTGGAATCGGCCATCGACACCGCCCGCGCGGCGGTCGGCCAAGGCGACGACCCGCGCATCGGTGCGCATCTCCACGGCGGCCTGCAGCTGCACGACGCGCAGGCCGGCGCCGACCTCGCCTGGGTGGCCCAGCACACCACGCACAGCGACATCCGGCTGGTCTGCGCGCAGACGCATCGCCTGACCGACCCCGCGCTGAGCTTCCGCAATGCGGCGCGCACCCCGCACGGCGTGGTGCAGAACTTCGTCGGCCAGCTCGCCCCCGGCAGCGAGGTGGTGCTGGAGAAATTCGCCGCCTGGGCCTGGTCGCAGCCCGAAGCCGCGGCAGCCGTCGATCCCGTCCTGCTGTCCAGTGTCACGGAAACACTGGCTTCGGCCGGCCACGCAGGTTTCCCCTCCCTGCTGGCCGGCCAGGCGGGACAACTCGATGCGCTGTGGCGCGCCACCGACCTCGCCATCGACGGCGCGCCGGAGGTGGAACAGGCGCTGCGCTTCAACCTGTTCCAGTTGTTCCAGTCCGGCAGCCGCGACGACCACGGCAGCGTGGCGGCCAAGGGCCTCACCGGCGAGGGCTACGAGGGTCACTGCTTCTGGGACGCCGAGGTCTTCATGCTGCCGGTGCTGGCCACCGCCGCGCCGCAATTGGCGCGACACATGCTGGCCTGGCGCCACGCCACGCTGGACCGCGCCCGCGCCCACGCCCGCGAGCTGAACCACGCTCGCGGCGCGCTGTACCCGTGGCGCACCATCGCCGGCGACGAATGCTCGGCCTACTTCCCCGGCGGCTCGGCGCAGTACCACATCAATGCCGACATCGCCTGGGCGATCCGGCTGTACGTGGACGCCAGCGGCGACGAGGTTTTCCTGCGCGACATGGGCACGGAGATGCTGTGCGAGACCGCGCGCATCTGGCTGCAGGTCGGCCACTTCAACCCGCGCCGTGGCGGTGCGTTCTGCATACCCGAAGTGACCGGACCGGACGAATATTCCGCCCTGGTCGACAACAACCACTACACCAACCGCATGGCGCAACGGCATCTGCGCGACGCCGCCGCCACCGTCGCGTGGCTGGCCGCGGAACATCCCGCCGAGCACGCGGCGCTGGCCGCACGCATCGATCTGGCCGCGGACGAAGCCGCCGAGTGGCAACGTGCCGCCGACGCCATGTACCTGCCGGTGGACGCGGAGCTGGGCATCTTCCCGCAGGACGACGGCTTCCTCGACAAGCCGCGGCTGACGCCCGCTCAGATGCGCGATCCCGCGCTGCGTCCGCTGCTGCTGCACTGGCATCCGCTGACCATCTACCGCCATCAGGTGTGCAAGCAGGCCGACACCGTGCTGGCGCTGGTGATGGCCGGTGAGGACGTGGACACCGCCGCCAAGCGACGCAACCTCGACTACTACGAAGGCGTCACCGTGCACGACTCCACGCTGTCCGCCTCCAGCTTCGCGGTGCTCGCCGCCGAGGTGGGGCGCGACGCGGAGGCGTACCGGTACTTCCTCGATACCTTGCGGGTGGACCTGGACGACTCGCACGGCAACGCCGGGCACGGCCTGCACATGGCGGCGATGGCCGGCAGCTGGCTGGCGCTGGGCTGGGGTTTCGGCGGCCTGCGCGTGCACGGTGGCCAGCCTGCGCTGGCGCCGCAGCTGCCCGCCGCTTGGAAGAGCTACCGCTTCGGCCTGCGCTGGCGCGATGCGCAGCTGCGCATCGAGGCGGATGCCACCGGCGTGCGCTACACCCTGGTCGAAGGCTCGGCGCTGGACTTCCTGCATCGAGGCCAGCCGCAGCGCCTGCGCAAGGGCGAATCGCTGCAGCTGCCGCACCCGTCCGCGCACCCGTTGAAGGCGGTGATCTTCGACCTCGACGGCGTGCTCGCCGACACCGCGGTGCTGCATCGCGCGGCGTGGCAGCAGCTGGCCGCCGAGATCGACGCGCCGTTCGACGAGGCGATCGCCGAGCGCATGAAGGGCGTGGACCGCATGGGCTCGCTGGAGATCCTGCTGGAGCGCGCACCGCGCCGCTACAGCGACGCGGAGAAGGCCGAGCTGGCCGCGCGCAAGAACGCCCGATACGTGGAACTGATCGGCACGCTGACCCCGGACAACCTGCTGCCCGGCGCCCGCGTCGCGGTGGAATCGGTGCGCCACGCGGGGCTGAAGACCGCGCTGGCCTCGGCCAGCCGCAATGCGCCGCAGCTGCTGGACCGGCTGGGCATCGCCGGGCTGTTCGACTGCATCGTCGACGCGAACCGCATCGCGCGCTCCAAGCCAGATCCGGAGATCTTCCTCGCCGCCGCCGCCGGGCTCGGCCTGGCGCCGACGGACTGCCTCGGCGTGGAAGACGCCGCGGCAGGCATTGCCAGCATTCACGCCGCGGGGATGGCGGCGGTGGGAATCGGCCAGGCGGAGGCCCTGGCCGAGGCAGACGTGCTGTTGTCGAACATCGCCGCGTTCGACATCGGCCGAATAACAACGACAAGCGGCCCATCGGCTCGGCTTCCCGCCGCTGCCGCATCACCATGCAACCAGAACTGATGGGGAGTCAGAACATGAGCACTCGGATATTCACAAGCTTGACCCTGTCCGCGGCGATCGCGGCCGCCCTCGCCTCCGGCACTGCGCTGGCGCAGGACAACGGCCAGACCGCCAGCGGCACGCCAGCCACGGCGAACGCCACGCAGAACGCCGGCAAGAACACGAAGAACGGCAAGTCCGTGCAGGCGCTGGAACAGGTCGTCGTCACCGGTTCGGCGAACACCGCAGGCGTGCGCAAGATCGACGCCAGCTATTCGATCACCACCGCCACGGCCGCGCAGATCCAGCAGGACAACCCGCGCAGCGCCGCCGACCTGCTGAAGATCGCGCCCGGCGTATGGCCCGAGTCCACCGGCGGCCAGACCGGCGCCAACATCGAGATCGCCGGCTTCCCGGGCGGCGGCGACGCGCCGTTCTACACCAACCAGATCATGGGCACGCCGCTGTACGGCATGCCCTCGCTGTCGTTCTTCGAGCAGAGCTCGATGTTCCGCCTCGACGACACCGTCGACCACGTGGAGCTCCTGCTGGGCGGCCCGTCGGTGGTGTTCGGCGACGGCCAGATCGGCCTCACCTCCAACTACATCCTCAAGCAGGGCACCGACACGCCGTCCGGCAGCATCGGCGTCACCTACGGCACCGAGAACCTCAAGCGGGTCGACGGCTTCTACGGCTTCCCGATCGGCAAGGGTGGCTGGTACGGCAGCGTGGGCGGCTTCTACCGCGAGTCCAACGGCGTGCGCGATCCGCAGTTCCCCGCCGACAAGGGCGGCCAGCTCACCGCCACACTGACCAAGGATTGGGACAACGGTTCGCTGGTGTTCTGGGCGCGCGGCCTCGACGACAAGAACCAGTTCATCACCCCGATCCCGCTGATCCAGACCGGCTCCGGCCAGTTCACCGCCTACCCGGGCTTCGACCCGCAGACCGACACCTACTACAGCAAGGCGATGCAGCACGTGTACCTGGAGAGCTATCCGGGCGGCGGCACCAGCGCGAACCTCGCCGACGGCCGCGGCGCCCAGCTCGGCTTCTTCGGCGCGAACTTCGACTGGGACTTCGGCAACGGCTGGACGGTCAGCGACAAGTTCCTGGTCGACGGCGGCAACATGGACACCAATGCGCTGTTCTCCGGCTCCAATCCGCAGACGCTGAGTTCGTGGGAAAGCGGCAACGGCGTGCCCGCCGGTGCAGTCGCCACCGCCAGCTACACCAACGGTTCGGGCATCGTCACCGACCCGAACGCGGACGTGATCAGCCAGGGCTGGTGGCACATCCACAAGAACATCAAGAGCGCGGTCAACGACTTCCGCATCAGCAAGGAGTTGTTCGAGGGCAACACGCTGACCGCCGGCCTGTACCTGGCGCACTACACCGACAACGACCGCTGGTCGCTCGGCAACCCGATGCTGATGAGCAACACGCCGAACGCCACGCCGATTGCGGTGAGCTACGTGCAGGGCGGCCAGACCTACCAGGTCACCAACGCGCAGGGCCTGATCTACAACGGCGGCTTCAACATCACCGAGAACGGCGTGGCCACCAACAAGGCGTTCTACCTGTCCGACACCTGGAAGCTCGACCGGTGGATCCTCGACGCCTCGGCGCGGCTGGAGAACGAGGACGCGCACAACACCGTGTGCAACCTCTCGAACGTCAACATCGACGGCAACCCGAACACGCTGTACGACAACAGTGTGTCGATGTGCAACGGCACCTACTCCCGCACCGACTACAACAAGACCCACACCTCGTGGACGGCCGGCGCCACCTACAAGATCCAGGACGACATGGCGCTCTACGCCCGCGCCAACAAGGGCGTGCACTTCAACAGTTTCGACGACATGCGCGGCAGCGTCACCGGCGACACGCCGCCGGTGCTGAAGATCCAGAACTTCGAGGTGGGCTGGAAGTACCAGATCCCGCTGTTCAGCGCCGACATCTCGTTCTACCACCGCCAGTTCGACGGACTGAGCTACCAGCCCTCGACGCTTGGCGTGCCGTTCGGCAGCAAGTCCACCTATGGTTCGGACACCAAGGGCATCAACTTCAACCTGCACGCGAACACGCCGGACCAGATGTTCTCGGTGACCGCGGTCGGCAACTGGATGGAAGGCCACTACACGCACTTCGAGGGCGACGCGGTGTTCTCCGGCCTCAACGGCATCTTCTACGGCACTTACCAGGGCAAGCAGCTGCAGCGCCAGCCCAAGTTCCAGATGCGCCTGACCCCGGCCCTGCGCTTCCCCACCGCCTACGGCGACCTGCGGCTGTGGGTGACGATGGAGTACGTGGGCAACCACACCCAGGACCAGCTGGCCCTGCAGCAACTGGGCACCTACACCGACTTCAGCGTGGGCGCGCAGTACAACTACGGGCCGCACTGGCTGTTCACCCTGGTCGGCTCCAACGTCACCGACGCGCTGGGCCTCACCGAGTCGAACTCCCGCATCGCGGGTTCGGCGGCCGGCGCGTCGGGCGTGATCCTCGCCCGCCCGCTGGAGGGCCACGAGTACAACCTGCAGGTGAAGTACCAGTTCTGAGGAGGCTGTGCTCTCGCTCGTCATCCCGGCGCAGGCCGGTATGACGAGCGGGAAGCCCACTGTTCAGACGCTTCCTGAGCTAACGTTTACCCCGCGTAGCGGCCCGGACTGCGCGATGGCGGTCCGGGCCGCCTTTTTCGTCGCGGCCACCTGCACGAGGTGCGCATGAATCGTTTCCGCATGATCGCCGCGCTCGCGCTGACCTACGTGGTCTTCGCGATCCTGCTCAACAGCGTGGGCACGGTGATCCTGCAATCGATCGCCAGCTTCGGCGTCGGCAAGACCGAGGCCAGCCTGCTTGAACTGTTCAAGGACCTCACCATCGCCGTGGTCTCCTTCGGCGTGGCCTCCTTCCTGCCGCTGATCGGCTACCGGCGCGCGATGATCCTGGCGCTGGCCCTGCTCGGCGTCGCCTGCGTGCTGATGCCGCTGTTCCCCGGCTTCCGCACCACCGAGGTGCTGTTCACCTGCGTCGGCATCTCGTTCGCGCTGGCCAAGGTCGGCGTGTATTCCTCGATCGGCCTGCTCACCGCCGACCGCGCGGCGCACGGCCGCCTCACCTCGACGATCGAGGGCACCTTCATGCTCGGCGTGCTGGCCGGCAACTGGCTGTTCAGCGCGTTCATCAACCACGCCGATCCCGCCGACCTGGCGTGGCTCAACGTGTACTGGGTGCTGGCCGTGCTGTGCGTACTGGTGATCGCCCTGCTCGCCACTTCGCGCATGGACGAGTCGGCGGCGCACAACGTGCACACCTCGACCATGAAGGGTTCGCTGGTCGAGATGTTGCAGCTGTTCGTGCGGCCGCTGGTCTACGTGTTCCTGATCTCGGCCTTCCTCTACGTGCTGATCGAGCAGAGCTTCTCCACCTGGCTGCCGACCTTCAACAACGAGATCCTCAAGCTGCCGAACGCGATGAGCATCCAGCTCGCCAGCATCCTGCCCGGCGCGATCGCGCTGGGGCGGCTGGCCGCCGGCCAGGCGCTGCGGCGGATGCACTGGTACACCTTGCTCAACATCTGCGTGGTCGGCATGGCCGCGATCGTGATCGTGAGCCTGCCGCTGGCGCGCAACATCGTGCCGAACGCCCACGTCAGCTGGGGCAACGCGCCCGTCGCCGCCTGGCTGTTCCCGCTGGTGGGCCTGCTGATGGCGCCGATCTACCCGGTGATCAACTCGGTGGTGCTGAGCTCGCTGCCCAAGCCCGCGCACGCGGCGATGACCGGGCTGATCGTGATCTTTTCCGCACTGGGCGGCACCCTGGGTTCGCGCATCACCGCGATCGTGTTCGCCCGCTCCAACGGCATCGATGCGTTTTATTTCTCGCTGCTGCCGATGAGCCTGATCCTCATTGCGCTGTTTTTCTTCAAGCGCGAAACCGACCGCCACGGCATGGCCGTGGCGACGCCAGCCATCCGCCTCGCGGCGAAATAGCGCCGGCGACGCACTCGTGTCCACGCCCGCACCCATGTCGCTCGATGCCCTGCGCCAGGTCGGTGCGCTGCTGCAGGCCGGCGAGCTGCGCGGCGCGCACGAACGCCTGCAAGCCATCGTCGCGGCGCATCCGGACTGCGTGGAGGCGCTGCGCCTGCTCGGCGGCCTGCGCCTGGGCTTCGGCGATGCCGAAGGCGCCGAGGCGTTGCTGCGCCGGGCGCTGGGGCTGGACCCGGGCTGGGCACCCACGCTCGCCACGCTGGGCGAGCTGCTGCTGGCCGCCGGCCGCGACGACGAGGCCGAAGCGTTGCTGCGCCGCGCGGCCACGAAGCTGCCGCAAGCCGCCTTGCGGCTGGCTCGCCATTGCAACGAGCGCCAACGCCCGGCCGAGGCGCTGGCCTTGCTCGCACCGCTGTGTGCCGCCGGCGCAGTCGAGGCCGAACTGGCCGCGCAGCACGTGGCGGCGCTGGCGGCGCTGGGGCGTGCCGATGAAGCCGCGGATTTCCATCGCCGCGCGGCGGAAGCCGCGCCCGACAACCCGGTTGCCGCGCAGGCGCTGGCGATCGCGCTCGCCGCCTGCGGCCGCCACGCCGAGGCCGAACGCGCCGCCACGCGCGCGCTGGCGCCCGGCCGCGTGAGCGCCGCCGCCCACTTCACCCGCGCGCGCAGCCTGCTCGCGCTGGGCGAGTTCGCGCGTGCGGAGACGGACCTGCGCGAGGGCCTGCGGCTGGAGCCGCGCCACGCCGAGGCGCACGACCATCTCGCGCGGCTGGTGTGGATGCGCAGCGGCGATCTCGCCGAAACCACCGCCGCGCTCGATGCCGCGCTGCACCGGTTTCCCGGCGACGAAACCCTGCTCGCCGCCAAGGCCGCGATCCTGCAGGGCGCGGGCGATGCGCGCGGCGCCTGGGCCTGCCTCGCCGAGTCCGCCGCCCGCGCGCAGGCCACGCCGTCCCTGCTGGTGCGCGCGGGCCTTTCCGCGCTGGAGTTCGAACCCGCCACCGCGCTCGCGCTGGCCGAACGCGCGCTGCGGCGTTCGCCTGCCAGCACGCCCGCGCGCAGCCTGCTGGCCGCCGCCCTGCTCGGCATCGGCGATGCGCAGCGCGCGCTAGCGCATTGCGAACTCCTGCTCGCCGACGCGCCGGACGACCAGTACCTGGTCGCGCTGCAGACCACCGCGTGGCGCCTGCTCGGCGACCCGCGCCACGACGCGTACTGCGACTACGCGCAGCTGGTGCAGCCGTACCGTCTGCAGGCGCCGGCCGGCTGGAGCAGCCTCGCCGGCTTCCTCGCCGACCTGAAGCGCAGCCTTGAACGCCTGCACGATCCGAACGGCCATCCGCTGCTGTTCCAGTCGCTGCGCCACGGCACCGAGACCACAGCGGACCTGGCCCGCCTCGCCGATCCGGTGATCCAGGCACTGTTCCAGGCCTTCGACGCGCCGATCCGCGATTACATGGCTTTCGTCGGCCACGGCGACGACGCGCTGCGCCGGCGCAACCACGGCCACTACCGTTTCAACGGCAGCTGGTCGGTGCGCCTGCGCAGCGCGGGCTTCCACGCCAACCACGTGCATCCGCGCGGCTGGATCTCCTCGGCCTGCTACATCGACCTGCCCGACAGCATGGCCGGCAGCGGCACCACCGACGGCTGCCTCGCCTTCGGCGAACCCGGCATCCTCACCGCGCCGCCGCTGCACGCGCAGCACGTGGTGCGCCCCGAGCCCGGCCTGCTGGTGTTGTTCCCTTCTTACGCCTGGCACGGCACGGTGCCGTTCCGCAGCGAGCAGGCGAGGCTCACGGTGGCCTTCGACGCGGTGCCGGGAGAGCGGCCATGAAATGCGCCCTGCTTGCAGGCGCCTGGCTGGCGCTGGTTGCGCCGATCGTGTGCGCCACCGACGACGCGGGCTGGCAGCTCGATGCCAGCTCGGCGGATTTCGCCCACTACTTTCCGGGCCAGCTCGGCAACGGCTACGTCGCCACCTTCAGCGACCCGCGCGGCACCCAGGGCACGCTTGCGTACATGGTCGGCCTGATGGACGAGACGCCGGGCGACATCGCGCGACCCGCAGCGATCCCCGGCTGGCTGGGCATCGACTATTCCACCGGCGACTCGCAAGCCGGCCACTACTGGCTCAACCAGGTCGAACCCGACCCCGCCACGTTCCGCGATTATCGCCAGACGCTGGACCTGCGCCGCGGCGTGCTGACCACGCGCTACCGCTATCTCGACCACGGCCGCAACACGCGCATCGCGGTGACCAGCTTCGTGAGCCAGGCCGATCCGCATCTCGCCGTCACGCAACTGGCGATCACGCCGGAATACGACGGCACGGCGGAGCTGTCGCTCACGCTGGACACCTGGGCGCCGCACCAGCCGCGCCTGCCGCTGGCGCAACTGGACGGCCAAATGACGCAGGAGGCGCTGGCGGCGAACAACCTGCAGATCCGGCCGCTCCCGCCGGCCACCGCCGACCGCGCGCCACTGTGGTACCACGGCGACGTGCAGGTGCTGGACGCCAGCGGCGACGCCCGCGCCTACACCATGGCGCTGGATGGCCGCGCGGCGCACGGGCCGCGCATGGCGATGGCGGTGGCCGTCGGCCGGTCCGACAACGTCGTGCCCAGCGAGGCGAATTACCGCCGCGACCCGTACCGGATGGCGCTGGACCTGCGCGTGCCGGTGCGCAAGGGCCAGACCTACGTGTTCACCAAATACGTCGCGTTGTCGCGCGACGGCTGGGGCGGCGACGCGGCCGCCGATCTCGCGCTGGCGCGCGCCGCACGCACGCGCGGCTTCGACGCGCTGCTGGCCGATCAGGCCGCCGCCTGGGCAAAGCTGTGGCGCAGCGACATCGAGATCGACGGCGCCCCCGACGCCCAGCGCATGGTGCATGCCGACCTCTACTACCTGCTTTCCAACGTCGCCCCCGATACCGCCTGGGCCGCCGGCGCCTGCGGCCTCTCCACCGGCTACGCCGGCCATGTGTTCTGGGACAGCGACACCTGGCTGATGCCGGCCCTGCTGCTGTTGCATCCGGCGCGCGCGAAATCGTTGGTGATGTTCCGCGCGCGCGCGCTGCCGGCGGCGCGGGCGCGCGCGCAGGCACGCGGCCTGCAAGGCGCCATGTACCCGTGGGAGGCCGACCCGGAGACCGGCACCGAGCAGACGCCGCACGCCGCCCATGTGCTGGGCGAGCGCGAGATCCATGTCACCGCCGACGTCGCCATCGCCCAGTGGCAGTACTGGCTCGCCAGCGGCGACGAGGACTGGCTGAAACGGCATGGCTGGCCGGTGATCCGCGCCGTGGCCGAGTTCTGGGCCAGCCGCGCCACCTGGGTCCCCGCGCGGCACCGCTACGAGATCCTGCACGTCACCTCGGTGGACGAGGATTACAACGACGTGCCCAACGACACCTACACCAACCTCGCCGCGATCAAGGCGTTGCGCATCGCGACCGCGGCGGCGAAGCAGGTGGGCGCGGCCGCCGATCCGCGATGGGCCAGGGTCGCCGACGGCATCTACGTGCCGATGGCCGCCGACGGCAGCCATCACCTGGACTTCGACCCCAGCGTGCCGCACGACCGCGACACCTGGGGCGGCAGCTCGCTGCCGATGCTGGCGCTGCCGTCGCTGGACGTGGCGATGAGCCCCGCGCTGCGCCGCGCCGATTACGCCTACGCGGTCGCCCCCGTGCGCCGTTCCACCCGGGACCCCAACAGCATGGGCCTCGCCCCGCTGTCGATCGCCGCCGCCACCGCCGGCGAAACCGCCGATGCCGACGACTGGTTCGAGCGCAACCTGCATGCGCGGGTGGTGCAGCCACCGTTCGCCGTGCGCACCGAGACCGCGCACAACAACACCGGCTATTTCCTCACCGCCAGCGGCGGCATGCTGCAGAACATCCTCTACGGCTTCACCGGCCTGCGCATAGAGCCAAAGGGACTGGTGCCGACGTATCCGCCGATGCTGCCCGCGCGCTGGACGGCACTGACGCTGCGCAACCTTACCTTCCGTGGCCGGCTCTATGACATCAGCATCCGACGCGGCGCCGACGGCAAACCCGTGCTGTCGATGACCGCCACGCCATCCACCGGGAATCCCAGCCCATGAAACTCCGCACCCGCCTCGCTGCCCTGCTGCTTGCGCTGCTGTCCGCGCCCGTGGCTTCCGCCGCCACGCCCGACGCCGCGAAGACGCTGGACTACATCCATCACGCCTGGACCACGCTGACCCGGCAGATGGCCGACTGTTCCGCCTTCGGCAAGGGGCCGGGCGACACGCAGCTCGCGCTCTACCTGCCGCATGCGCTGCCGATGCCGTCCGGCCTACCCGCGATCGCCGCGCGCTGCCACGTCGAGCTGCGCCGGTTGCCGCAGACGATCCGCGAGATCGGCGACGTGGATGCGGCAAAGCTGCCCGCGCAAGGCCTGCTCTACCTGCCGCATCCCTACGTGGTGCCGGGCGGCTTCTTCAACGAGATGTACGGCTGGGACAGCTACTTCATCGAGCTGGGCCTGCTGACCGACCACCACGAAGCGCTGGCGCGCGACATGGTGGACAACGCGCTGTTCGAGGTGCGGCACTACGGCGGCGTGCTCAACGCCAACCGCAGCTACTACCTCAGCCGTTCGCAGCCGCCGTTCCTCGGCGCGATGATGGCCGCGCTGCTGGCCGATCCCACCAGCTTCCGCGACGACGCCGACAAGCGCGCGTGGCTCGCGCGGGCCTATCCGCTGGCGGTGCGCAACCACGATCTCTGGTTGCGCACCGAGCACCGCGCCGGCGATACCGGCCTGGCGCGCTACTTCGACTACGGCCACGGCCCGGTGCTGGAGGCACACGACGCCAGCTACTACCAGGGCGTGATCCGCTGGTTGCTGGCGCATCGCGCGGAGGATCCCGGCTATCTGGTCAAGGCCTCGCAGCACCCCGACGCCGCCGAGGCGGCGCGGCTGAAAACCGCGAGCTGCGATATCACGACCTCCGAGGTCTGTGCCGACGCCTGGGTGGATGGCTACCGCCTCACCGCCGACTACTACCTCGGCGACCGCGCGATGCGCGAATCGGGCTTCGACGTGAACTTCCATTTCGGCCCCTACGCCGGCCTCACCCACCACTACGCGCCGGTGGGCTTGAACAGCCTGCTCTACCGCTACGAGCGCGACCTGCACGACTTCGCCGTGACGCTGGGCAAGACTGCCGATGCAACGCACTGGGCGCAGGCAGCCACCGCACGCAAGGCGGCGATGGACCAGTACCTTTGGCAGCCCGCCAAGGGCATGTACATGGACTACGACTTCGTGGCGGGCAAGCCCTCGACCGATCCCTACCTCAGCACGTTCTACCCGCTGTGGGCCGGCGCCGCCTCCGCCGCGCAAGCGCAGGCGCTGCGCGGCAAGCTCGCGCTGTTCGAGCAGCGCGGCGGCCTGCGCATGAGCACGCGCACCACCGGCGCACAGTGGGACGCGCCTTACGGCTGGGCGCCCACGAACTGGCTCGCGATCAAGGGACTGGACGCCTACGGCTTCCATGACGACGCGCACCGCCTCGCCGGCAAGTTCATGGCCACCGTGGATCGCAGCCTCGCCGCGGATGGCACCATCCGCGAGAAATACAACATGGCGCTCGGCAATGCCGATGTGAAAGTGAGCGCCGGCTACACCACCAACGTCATCGGCTTCGGCTGGACCAACGGCGTGTACCTGAAGCTGCACGAGTTGCTGGAAGGCCCCGCGACGGGAAAGCCTGCCGCCGCAGCGACCGTGGTGCACTGAAGGCACGGACCCTGTCCGCATCGAGCGAGGAACCGCCATGAACCGCCCGCGCTTTTCGCGTCTCGCCTCGACGCTGCTGCTCTGTAGGGGCCTGGCCGCCACCTATGCCGCCGCGCAGGACGGCCAGCCGGGTGTGCAACCCGACGGCAGCGTCACCGCGGCCGCCGCCAGCATCCCGTATTCCGCGTTCGCCTCGGCGCAGGCACGCGCGTTCTTCCCGAAGATGCTCGCCGCAGGTGCCAAGGCACCGCCGCTCACCGCACCGATCGCCGAAAGTCGCGCGTTCTACGACCGCATGAACAGCGACCGCGCCGCGCGCATGGAGAAGCTCTACCCGGTAAAAACGCACCGCGACACGATCGCCGGCGTCGGCGTCGACGTGGTGTTGCCGGCGCAGGGCGTGGCGCCGGAAAACCGCCACCGCGTGTTGCTCAACCTGCACGGCGGCGCCTTCCTGTGGGGCGCGCACAGCGGCGCGCTGGTGGAATCGATCCCGATCGCCAGCCTCGGCCGCATCGAGGTGATCGCCGTGGACTACCGGCTGGGCCCCGAGCACGTCTTTCCCGCCGCCAGCGTCGATGTGGAGAACGTCTACCGCGAGCTGCTGAAGACGCACAAGCCGGAGCAGATCGGCATCTACGGCTGCTCGGCCGGCGGCATCCTCACCGGCGAAGCGGTGGCGCGCTTCATCACCGACCGGCTGCCGGTGCCCGGCGCGATCGGCATGTTCTGCGGCGCGCTGACCGACCTCGGTGGCGATTCGGCGTATGTCGCGCCACTGCTCAACGGCCAGGACGTGCCGGCGCAGCCGCTGGGCCTGGCCGCGATTCCCTACTTCCGCGGTGCCGACCCGCGCGACCCGCTGCTGCAGCCGGGGCTGTCGCCTGCCCTGCTGGCGAAGTTCCCGCCGACCCTGCTGATCAGCGGCACGCGCGACATGGCGCTGAGCTCCATCGTCCACAGCAACGAACTGCTGCGCCAGGCCGGCGTGCCCACCGAGCTGCGCGTGTGGGAGGGCATGTGGCACTCCTTCTTCTCCGACCCGGAGTTGCCGGAGTCGCGGCAAGCCTATGCCGCCATCGTCGCCTTCTTCGAACGCCGGCTGGCCCGTTGACCCGGTCCGCATCCGCAGGCACGGAGCTTTGCCCCCCGTGGGCGCGGCGGGTATCCTCACCGCAATCCCGCCGCCACCGCCACGACCCATGAGCCAGCAGACCGTCCTTGTCATCGACGACGAGCGCGACATCCGCGAACTGCTCACCATCACGCTGGGGCGGATGGACTTGCAGGTCGACGCCGTGGGCACCGTCGCCGAGGCGCGCTACGCGTTGGCCGGCAAGACCTACGACCTGTGCTTCACCGACATGCGCCTGCCCGACGGCAACGGCCACGAGATCGTCGAGCACATCGCCGCCAACCACCCGGACATGCCGGTGGCGATGATCACCGCCTACGGCAACGTGGACGCCGCGGTGAACGCGCTGAAGGCCGGCGCGTTCGACTTCGTCTCCAAGCCTGTGGACATCCAGATGCTGCGCCAGCTGGTGCGCACCGCACTGCGCCTGGCCGAGGAAAAGCGCAGCGGCAAGGCCGCGGCCAAGGCCGGCGGCGCCGGCGACCGGCTGATCGGCGACTCGTCGGCGATGCAGCAGGTGCGCTCCACCATCGCCAAGCTCGCGCGCAACCAGGCGCCGGTGTACATCGCCGGCGAATCCGGCGTGGGCAAGGAACTGGTGGCGCGACTGATCCACGAACAGGGCCCGCGCGCGACCGGCCCGTTCGTGCCGGTGAACTGCGGCGCGATCCCCTCCGAGTTGATGGAGAGCGAGTTCTTCGGCCACCGCAAGGGCAGCTTCACCGGCGCCGGCGCCGACAAGGAAGGCCTGTTCCAGGCCGCGCACGGCGGCACGCTGTTTCTCGACGAGGTGGCCGAGCTGCCCCTGCACATGCAGGTGAAGCTGCTGCGCGCGATCCAGGAAAAGGCCGTGCGCCCGATCGGTGCGCGCGAGGAAGTGCCGGTGGACGTGCGCATCCTCTCCGCCACGCACAAGAACCTCGCCGCCCTGGTCGAGCAAGGCCAGTTCCGCCAGGACCTGTTCTACCGCATCAACGTGATCGAACTGCGCGTGCCGCCGCTGCGCGAACGCCGCGGCGACGTGCCGCTGCTGGCCGACTTCATCCTGCAAGGCCTCGCCCGCAAGAGTGGCGGCCAGCCCAGCCGCCTGCTGCCCGAGGCGCGGCAGGCACTGGAAAGCTACGAGTTCCCCGGCAACGTGCGCGAACTGGAGAACATCCTCGAACGCGCCACCGCGATGTGCGATGGCGAACACGTCGACGCCAGCGACCTGATGCTGCCGCAGCGCCTGCCGCGCGCGGACATCTTGCCCGCCGCCCCCGGCCAGCCGGCACCCGTCGCGGCGCCCTCGCCGGCCAGCGCCACCGGCGACGGCGGCCTCGATGACTACATCAGCAACCTCGAGCGCGGCGCCATCGTGAAGGCGCTGGAGGAGTCGCGCTACAACAAGACCGCCGCCGCGAAGAAACTCGGCATCACGTTCCGGGCGCTGCGCTACAAGCTCAAGAAGCTCGGCATCGACTGATGCCGCTTGCAGCCCTCTCCCCGCCGGGGAGAGGGTTGAGTGAGGGGCCGCCCTCGCCACACCGTCACCACGTCCGAGCCTCTCCTCGCCCGCTTGCGGACGCGGAGAAGGGCCATGGATGGCCCTGCTTTCCTCGCGCCCCAGAGCCGAGCACATCCCTGTGCTCTCTCCGCGTGGAGGAGCGAGGAAGAGGGGTTGTGGAGAGGGGTTCTTTGCCCCGTATTCGCCAGTTTCAAAGCCGTTTCGTGCGCCTGCCGGCGCCCGAGTCACTTTTCTCTTGCGAGGCCAAGAGAAAAGCAACCCAAAGAGAAGGCCACCCCGGTTGGCGCGTTCCGTCCATCCATGGACGGAACGTCCGTGAAGCTGTGCCGGGCTTTTCGAGCGGGCTCGGGCAACCGCTCCTGCGTTGCCTCAACTCCGGCATCCATGCCGTCGCCTGCCCGCGCGAAAAGGCATCGGCATCCCTGCCGATGCCCGCTGCGCGGCCTGATCGTCCCCGCCTCACCGCCGCCCAGGGGCCCCGGAAAAGCAGGCGCGCGTCCTGCGCACCAGAAGCCAGTGCGCCGCCATGTGTCGCTGCCATCCCGAGGCCCCGTCCATCGTGCATATCGGCGTTTTTGGAGTGATAAGACTTATGCCCCCGTTTTGCATGATATGCACACCAGCATGTCCTCGATTACCGATCCGAAGATCAGACCCAAACCATTCTCTGCGCAAAGAATTTCTGCACTTGACGCTGGAGCTTCGGCGATGGAGCATGGTTTGCATATGCCCCGATCAGGGGTCTACTAAGGATGGTCTGATCAATCACCGCCTCATGCTCTCGGCGCGTATTTGAGCCAGCGGCAGGCAAGATGCTCCCGCCCGCGAGCCCCATTCCATGTTCTTCGTGCCGCCGCCAGCCTTTTCAGGCCACGGCGGACGCAGCAACCCTATCTCGGTTGCAGCAGTATCCCGCGCGCCATCCATAGGTTGACCAGCGCAAACAG